>NZ_VWXG01000019.1:0-1495 GCF_011752515.1 Pantoea sp. Ap-870 | reverse complement strand
CGCTTCAAAGCCTCCCACCTATCCTACACATCAAGGCTCAATGTTCAGTGTCAAGCTATAGTAAAGGTTCACGGGGTCTTTCCGTCTTGCCGCGGGTACACTGCATCTTCACAGCGATTTCAATTTCACTGAGTCTCGGGTGGAGACAGCCTGGCCATCATTACGCCATTCGTGCAGGTCGGAACTTACCCGACAAGGAATTTCGCTACCTTAGGACCGTTATAGTTACGGCCGCCGTTTACCGGGGCTTCGATCAAGAGCTTCTCCTTGCGGATAACCCCATCAATTAACCTTCCGGCACCGGGCAGGCGTCACACCGTATACGTCCACTTTCGTGTTTGCACAGTGCTGTGTTTTTAATAAACAGTTGCAGCCAGCTGGTATCTTCGACTGGCCTCGGCTCCGGGAGCAAGTCCCCTCACCTACGCGCCAGCGTGCCTTCTCCCGAAGTTACGGCACCATTTTGCCTAGTTCCTTCACCCGAGTTCTCTCAAGCGCCTTGGTATTCTCTACCTGACCACCTGTGTCGGTTTGGGGTACGATTTCGTGTTACCTGGAGCTTAGAGGCTTTTCCTGGAAGCAGGGCATCAGTTACTTCACCGCCGTGGCGGCTCGTCGTCACGCCTCAGTGTTAAAGAAGACCGGATTTGCCTGGTCTTCACACCTGCACGCTTAAACCGGGACAACCGTCGCCCGGATAACCTAGCCTTCTCCGTCCCCCCTTCGCAGTAACACCAAGTACAGGAATATTAACCTGTTTCCCATCGACTACGCTTTTCAGCCTCGCCTTAGGGGTCGACTCACCCTGCCCCGATTAACGTTGGACAGGAACCCTTGGTCTTCCGGCGAGCGGGCTTTTCACCCGCTTTATCGTTACTTATGTCAGCATTCGCACTTCTGATACCTCCAGCGTGCCTCACAGCACACCTTCAGCGGCTTACAGAACGCTCCCCTACCCAACAACACATAGTGTCGCTGCCGCAGCTTCGGTGCATGGTTTAGCCCCGTTACATCTTCCGCGCAGGCCGACTCGACCAGTGAGCTATTACGCTTTCTTTAAATGATGGCTGCTTCTAAGCCAACATCCTGGCTGTCTGTGCCTTCCCACATCGTTTCCCACTTAACCATGACTTTGGGACCTTAGCTGGCGGTCTGGGTTGTTTCCCTCTTCACGACGGACGTTAGCACCCGCCGTGTGTCTCCCGTGATAACATTCTCCGGTATTCGCAGTTTGCATCGGGTTGGTAAGCCGGGATGGCCCCCTAGCCGAAACAGTGCTCTACCCCCGGAGATGAGTTCACGAGGCGCTACCTAAATAGCTTTCGGGGAGAACCAGCTATCTCCCGGTTTGATTGGCCTTTCACCCCCAGCCACAAGTCATCCGCTAATTTTTCAACATTAGTCGGTTCGGTCCTCCAGTTAGTGTTACCCAACCTTCAACCTGCCCATGGCTAGATCACCGGGTTTCGGGTCTATACCCTGCAACTTAACGCCC
>NZ_VWXG01000018.1:0-1648 GCF_011752515.1 Pantoea sp. Ap-870 | reverse complement strand
TAAAAAATATCAAGTCTTTGCTGAGTGAACACGTAATTCATTACGAAGTTTAATTCACAGAGCATCGCTGCACTCGTTGCAGCAAATCAAACTTTAAATTGAAGAGTTTGATCATGGCTCAGATTGAACGCTGGCGGCAGGCCTAACACATGCAAGTCGAACGGCAGCACAGAAGAGCTTGCTCTTTGGGTGGCGAGTGGCGGACGGGTGAGTAATGTCTGGGAAACTGCCCGATGGAGGGGGATAACTACTGGAAACGGTAGCTAATACCGCATAACGTCGCAAGACCAAAGTGGGGGACCTTCGGGCCTCACACCATCGGATGTGCCCAGATGGGATTAGCTAGTAGGTGGGGTAATGGCTCACCTAGGCGACGATCCCTAGCTGGTCTGAGAGGATGACCAGCCACACTGGAACTGAGACACGGTCCAGACTCCTACGGGAGGCAGCAGTGGGGAATATTGCACAATGGGCGCAAGCCTGATGCAGCCATGCCGCGTGTATGAAGAAGGCCTTCGGGTTGTAAAGTACTTTCAGCGGGGAGGAAGGCGGTGAGGTTAATAACCTTGCCGATTGACGTTACCCGCAGAAGAAGCACCGGCTAACTCCGTGCCAGCAGCCGCGGTAATACGGAGGGTGCAAGCGTTAATCGGAATTACTGGGCGTAAAGCGCACGCAGGCGGTCTGTTAAGTCAGATGTGAAATCCCCGGGCTTAACCTGGGAACTGCATTTGAAACTGGCAGGCTTGAGTCTCGTAGAGGGGGGTAGAATTCCAGGTGTAGCGGTGAAATGCGTAGAGATCTGGAGGAATACCGGTGGCGAAGGCGGCCCCCTGGACGAAGACTGACGCTCAGGTGCGAAAGCGTGGGGAGCAAACAGGATTAGATACCCTGGTAGTCCACGCCGTAAACGATGTCGACTTGGAGGTTGTGCCCTTGAGGCGTGGCTTCCGGAGCTAACGCGTTAAGTCGACCGCCTGGGGAGTACGGCCGCAAGGTTAAAACTCAAATGAATTGACGGGGGCCCGCACAAGCGGTGGAGCATGTGGTTTAATTCGATGCAACGCGAAGAACCTTACCTGGCCTTGACATCCAGAGAACTTAGCAGAGATGCTTTGGTGCCTTCGGGAACTCTGAGACAGGTGCTGCATGGCTGTCGTCAGCTCGTGTTGTGAAATGTTGGGTTAAGTCCCGCAACGAGCGCAACCCTTATCCTTTGTTGCCAGCGGCTCGGCCGGGAACTCAAAGGAGACTGCCGGTGATAAACCGGAGGAAGGTGGGGATGACGTCAAGTCATCATGGCCCTTACGGCCAGGGCTACACACGTGCTACAATGGCGCATACAAAGAGAAGCGACCTCGCGAGAGCAAGCGGACCTCATAAAGTGCGTCGTAGTCCGGATTGGAGTCTGCAACTCGACTCCATGAAGTCGGAATCGCTAGTAATCGTAGATCAGAATGCTACGGTGAATACGTTCCCGGGCCTTGTACACACCGCCCGTCACACCATGGGAGTGGGTTGCAAAAGAAGTAGGTAGCTTAACCTTCGGGAGGGCGCTTACCACTTTGTGATTCATGACTGGGGTGAAGTCGTAACAAGGTAACCGTAGGGGAACCTGCGGTTGGATCACCTCCTTACCTGAAGATAC
>NZ_VWXG01000017.1:0-16665 GCF_011752515.1 Pantoea sp. Ap-870 | reverse complement strand
GGAAAAGTCGTGGTGTGCGCGGCGATGAAGAAGCTGCTGCAGCTGGCTTATGGCGTGCTGAAATCGGGTCGTCCGTTCGATGCCGAAATATGTCTTGCCAGGTAACCGGCAAGACGGTATCTACAGGGGATTCATGTGATGCTGTAGGGTGCGCATTTAGGCGCACCGGAATCGCTACCAACATACATCTTTGTTATTTGGCGCGCCTTCGCCTTTGTCGTATAACGGTTGAGGGTCGCCGCGTAAACGCAGCGGCCACATCCATTATTCATGCTAAAAATCAGGCGCAGGTTGTTGCCTGAACAGGAGAGAAACATGAGTACACCGCTCGACAGCGTGGCGCTGAACGCGCTGTTTACTGAAGCCCGCACCCATAGCTACTGGCAGGATAAACCGATTTCGCAGGAGGTGCTGAAGCAGCTCTATGCGCTGACGGCGCTGGGGCCGACCTCAGCCAATTGCTCGCCGGGCCGCTTTGTGTTCGTGACGTCTCAGGAAGGTAAAGAGAAGCTGAAACCGGCGCTCTCCTCAGGCAATGTGGATAAGACCATGGCGGCACCGGTGACGGTGATTGTGGCGTGGGATCCGACCTTTTATGAAGCACTGCCAAAACTGTTCCCGCATGGCGATGCTCGCAGCTGGTTTACCAGCAGCCCGGATTTGGCCAAAGAGACCGCGTTTCGCAACAGCAGCCTGCAGGCGGGCTATCTGATTCTGGCGGCCCGCTCGCTGGGACTGGATGCCGGCCCGATGTCCGGTTTTGATCCGGCTAAAGTTAACGCCGCGTTCTTCAGCGAAAATAACTGGCAGGTCAACTTACTGATCAACCTTGGCTATGGCGAAGCCAGCAAGCTGCATCCGCGCCTGCCGCGTCTGAGCTTTGACGAAGCCAGCAAATTTGCCTGATACGTTAAGCCGCGCAGCCGCACGACGCGCTGCGCCATGACTTAGCCCAGCGAGTGAAAACCGCTGTTGAAGTAGACCATCGGCGCTGTCGCTTCGCCCGGCAGCGCAATACCCACGATACGCGCCAGCAGCACGCTGTGGGTGTTCCACTCCACCGTTTTTTCCAGCTGACAATCGAAGCTCACCAGCGCATCAGCCAGCACGGGCGCGCCCGTATTAAGGGTTTGCCATTCACCGCTCTGGAAACGCTCAGCGCGGCGCGTCGGCGAGCTGAACTGCGCGCACAGGTCATCGTGCTGCTCGCGCAGAACGTTCACGGCAAAGTAGCCCGCCTGCAGAATGGCATCGTGGCTTGATGCGCTGCGGTTAACGCAGACCAGCAGGCTGGGCGGTTCCGCTGCCAGCGAGCTGACCGAGGTGGCGATCAGCCCGAACTTTTCTCCGCTGGATGAGGTGGTCACCAGCGAGACACCGGCAGTGAGACGGCGCATGCCGTGACGAAATTCATCCAGCGAGATCGATTCCTGGCGAGCAAGAGAGGTAACAGACATAACAACTCCGACGTGCATGGTTTGCGATGCGCACGATTGGCAGATAGGTGAATAATTTAAGCACTTCATTGTGCAGCTCTTTCCTGTCCAAATCCTACACCACATCCGCCGCTTCGGCACCCCATCCGACACCAATGTGCAAAAGCCTCATATTCAATTGCAGCTCATGGCAATGAGATTCGCCTCGTCCTTATCTGAATTTACTGGCTATCCAGCGTAAGCGGGATGCAAACCCATGAGAAAATTCTTACAATAGCCCTGATGATTATCCGACCATTTTCACGGAGCGACAGATGGCTAGTCATTTTGTTCGTTGGGTGGTTAACCCGCCCCTCACCCCAGAGACCATGCGGGTTCCACAGGATGTGATGACCAGCGCCGGGCACCTGCCTGATAAGCGCCGCGGCCGCTTTCTTGCCGCACGCGCGCTGCTGGCCCAGCTGATGCTGCGCGTCTATGGTATTCGTGACCTGCCGCCGCTGATCGCCAGCAGCAGCGGTCGTCCCTGCTTTGCTGATCCTAATCTGCCTGACTTCAGTATCTCCTATGCCGGTAACATGGTCGGCGTGCTGCTGGCGGAAGAAGGCGGGCGCGCTGGCCTGGATATGGAAATCGTTCGGGCGCATAGCCGTCAGGCGCAGGATGCCCTCACGCAGGGGCTGTCATCGGGTGAAAAGGCGTGGATTAACGCCCAGCAGGATTTTATGGAAGCGGTGACGCAGATCTGGACGCTACGCCAGAGCATCCTCAAACTGACCGGCGAAGCCAACAGCGGTATTGATGCGCTGCGGCTGCATCCGGCCGCCGGCCGGCTGCGATCCAGCGTCTATCCCGATATTCAGGCGGTGTGTGATGCCGAGCCGACGCTGGTATGGTCCTGCGCGCTGTCGCCCGGCACTGAGCGTTTACGGCTGTGGGAGATTGATGCGCAGCAGCAGTGGCAGTCGCTGCGCGATGTGGAGATGAGCAAACCCAACATCGGGCCGCGCACCCTGCGCCTCACCAGCCTGCCCGGCGAGCGTGTCGCCAGTCAGCCGGAAGTCAGGCATCCCGGATAACCAGGCCGCACCCGCGGCCTGTTGCGTTTAGTGCGCGTCGATAAAAGCGATTTTCAGCACAAACAGCAGCGCCACCACCACCACGCACGGGCTGATTTCACGCCAGCGTCCGGTACCGAGTTTCATCACGCAGTAAGAGATAAAACCGAGCGCAATACCTTCGGTGATCGAGAAGCTGAACGGCATCATCGCCGCCGTGACAAACGCCGGCACCGCTTCGGTGAGATCGTCCCAGCGCACGCGCGCCAGCGAAGCCGTCATCAGTACGCCGACATAAATCAGCGCGCCAGCCGCCGCATAGGCGGGCACCATGGCAGCCAGCGGCGACAGGAACATCACCAGCAGGAACAGGATGCCGGTCACTACCGCCATCAGGCCGGTACGGCCACCAATCGCCACGCCGGATGAGCTTTCGATGTACGCCGTCACCGAAGAGGTGCCGATCAGCGAACCGGTGACGGAGCTGATGCTATCCACGTACAGCGCCTGTTTCATGCGCGGAAAAGTACCTTTCTCATCGGTCAGGCCCGCTTTATCGGTTACGCCAATCAGCGTACCGGATGAGTCAAACAGATTGACCAGCATGAAGGCGAAGATCACGCCCGCCATGCTCACGTTGAACGCGCCTTTGATATCGACCTGGCCGACCACCGAGGTGATGGTCGGCGGCGCGGCGAACAGCCCGGTAAACTTCACGTCGCCCAGCAGCAGACCGATCGCGGTGGTCACGACGATAGAGACCAGCACCGCCGCGTGGATGTTGCGCGACGCCAGAATCGCAATGATAAAGAAGCCGAGCGCGCCGAGTAGCACGTTGTGCGAGGCCAGGTTGCCGACGGTCACGATGGTGTCCGCGTTGGGCACAATAATGCCGGCGTTTTTCAGCCCCATCATGGCGATGAACAGACCGATACCGGCGGTGATGCCCACGCGCAGGCTGAGCGGAATATTGGCAATCATCCAGTAGCGTACGCGCAGCAGCGTCAGGATCAGCAGCCCCAGCGCGCCCCAGAAGATTGCACCCATGCCAACCTGCCACGAGTAGCCCATCGCGCCCACCACCACAAAGGCAAAGAAGGCGTTGAGGCCCATGGCCGGTGCCAGCGCCACCGGCAGATTGGCCACCAGCCCCATCAGGATGCTGCCGAACGCAGCAATCACGCAGGTGGTAACAAACACCGCCTGGGTGTCCATGCCTGCGGCACCAAGAATCTGCGGGTTAACGAAGACGATGTACACCATCGTCAGGAAAGTAGTGAAACCGGCAATCACTTCGGTGCGCGCGGTGGTTCCGTGTTCCTGCAGCCTGAAAATACGCTGCAAAAGGCCCTGCTCGTTCATTTCGCTGTTCCGATGAAAAATTTATCGCCGCGTATCCTATAGACTTTAGCGCCGCAAAACACTGATTTTTCGCAACCGGTTGCCTGGGGTCGCTTTCTGCGCTGAGTGCGCTAGAGTGACAGCTTATTGTTTACTAAAAGGATGAGGCGCGATGTCAGTTGAATGTATCTTTTTTGATTGCGATGGCACGCTGGTCGACAGCGAAGTGATCTGCACGCAGTCCTACGTCAACACCTTTGCCCGTTACGGTATCGAACTCTCGCTGCAGCAGATGTTTGAGCAGTACAAAGGGGTGAAGCTTTACGACATCATCCGCGATGTGACGGCACAGCATCAGGTAACACTGCCGCTGGCTGAGGTGGAGAGTGCCTACCGCGCGGAAGTGGCGCGCCTGTTTGATCTTGATCTGCAGCCGATTGCCGGCGCCAGAGCGCTGGTGGAGCGCGTGAAGGTGCCGATGTGCGTGGTGTCGAACGGTACGGTGAAGAAAATGGAGCATTCGCTGGGGCTGACCGGCATGCTGCCGTATCTGAGCGGACGCCTGTACAGCGGCTATGACATTAATCACTGGAAGCCGGATCCGGAGCTGATGTACCACGCGGCGGAACAGATGCAGGTGCCGATTGAAAAGTGCATTCTGGTGGATGATTCAGAGGCTGGCGCGCGGGCTGGCATCGCCGCTGGCATACCGGTGTTTTACTACTGTGCCGATGCACACAATCCAGTGATTGATCACCCGCTGGTAACGCGTTTTGACGATATGGCGCAGCTGCCAGCGCTGTGGCGTGCACGTGGCTGGGATGTGGTCAGGTAAGTGCGCGCAGCCCCCTCATCCCAGCCTTCTCCCGCCAGCGGGAGAAGGGGCCGATCGAGCGGGTGTTATGGTGAAGCACAGGTTTGTGAAACCTCACTGAGCGGTTCCCTCTCCCGTTTGCCGAAGAAGGGGCCGATCGCGCTGGTGTTAAGGTGAAGCACAGGTTTATGAAACCGCACTGAACGGTTCCCTCTCCCGTTTGCGGGAGAGGGTTAGGGTGAGGGGAAAAAATCACCCAATCGCGCCCAGCGAATCCTCATTGCCCTGGCTTTTCGGCAGCAGGAACAGCGTGGCGACAATATCCAGCAGGTAAATCAGCGCCAGCAGCGTAATCGCAGCGGTGAACGAAATATGCGTGGCCAGCATGCCGATCACCAGCGGGCCGAAACCGCCGACGCCGCGGCCGAGGTTAAACAACACATTCTGCGCAGTGGCGCGCGCCTGCGGTGGGAAAGTGTCCGAGATCAGCGCGCCGTAGCCGCCAATCATGCCGTTAACAAATATCCCCATGATGGCACCGGTAAACAGCATCACCGTCGGGTCGCGCAGCTGGGCGTAAACCACCACCATCGCCACGGCGCCAAACTGGTACAGCAGGAAAATCTTCCAGCGCGCAAAGCGGTCCGCCAGCACGCCGAACAGCCAGATACCAAACGTCATGCCCACCACCGTAACGGCCGTCCACAGGCCGGATTTGGTCAGGCTGAAGCCGAAGCTGGAAGAGAGATAACTTGGCATCCAGATCATCAGGCCGTAATAGCCAAAATTCTGCACCGAACAAAGAATCAGAATGCCGAGGCTGGCTTTGCTGGTGGCGCGATCGGCAAACAGCAGTTTAATGCGCGCGGAAAAGGAGAGCTGCGGGGCTTTTTCCACATGGCGGGTGAAAGTTTCCGGCTCGCCCATGCTGCGGCGAATCACAAACGACACCAGCGCCGGCAGCAGGCCAACCAGGAACATACCGCGCCAGCCAATCACGCTCAGCAGCGGCGGCGTGATAAAGGCCGCCAGCAATACGCCGAGCTGCCAGCCGATACCGACCCACGCCGAGGCGCGGTTGCGCTTCTCCTTCGGCCAGGCTTCGGCAATCAGCGCCATGCCGATGCCAAACTCACCGCCCAGTCCCATGCCGGCCAGCGTACGATACGCCAGCAGATCCCAGTAGCCCTGCGCCACGGCGCACAGCCCGGTGAACAGCGAGAACATCAGGATCGTCACGGTCAGAATGCGGATGCGGCCGTAGCGATCGCTCAGATGACCAAACACAATGCCGCCGACCACCGCGCCGATCAGCGTCCAGGTCACCAGCGAACCGGCCTGCGACGCATCCAGCGCCAGCGACACGCTGATCGCCGGCAGCATAAATCCCAGAATCAGCAGATCAAATCCATCCATGGCATAGCCGCTGACGGCAGCCACCATCGCTTTCGCCGGCGTAACGGCGGTTTTGTTGTTATTTGCAGAGGACATAAAACAGCACCTGGCAGAAAAATGTGCGCCAAGTATAAAGAGAGCGGCAGGTTGAGAACAGGCAGAAATCAAGCGCACTGCCTGTCAGCCTCAGCGCTAACAGGCAGTCATCACGTCAATCAGGAGGGTTTATTGCTGCCGTCGTCGCCCGACAGCAGTTCATCCAGCTTGTCACCGCCAACGTGACGGAAATCCTGACCTTTCACGAAATAGAAGATAATTTCGCAGATGTTCTGGCAGCGGTCACCGATGCGCTCGATAGCGCGCGCGCAGAACAGCGCGGTGAGCACGCTGGGAATAGTGCGCGGATCTTCCATCATGTAGGTCATCAGCTGGCGCACGATACCTTCGTACTCTTTATCCACCTTTTTGTCTTCGCGGTAGATCTTGATGGCTTCGTTGAGATCCATGCGCGCGAAGGCATCCAGCACGTCGTGCAGCATCTGCACGGTGTGATGTCCGAGCGACTCGAGGCTCACCAGCAGCGGCAGGTGCTGCTGACCGAACTTCTCCAGCGCGGTACGGCTGATCTTCTCCGCCACGTCGCCGATGCGTTCCAGCTCCGAAATGGTTTTGATGATCGCCATCACCAGACGCAGGTCGCTGGCGGTAGGCTGACGCTTGGCGATGATGCGCACGCAGGCTTCATCAATCTCCACTTCCATCATGTTGACCTTCTGGTCACCGTCGATCACCCGGCGCGCCAGTTCGCCATCCTGGTTATGCATCGCGGTGATGGCATCGGTAAGCTGCTGCTCCACCATGCCACCCATGATCATCACCTGGGTACGAATGTGCTCCAGCTCCGCGTTGAACTGACCGGAGATATGTTTGTTCAGATTTAAATTATCCATGTTTCTCTCCTGAATCAGCCGTAACGACCGGTGATGTAATCTTCTGTCTGCTTCTGCGCTGGCTTGGTAAACAGCGTGTCGGTGTCGCTGAACTCAATCAGCTCGCCCAGATACATAAACGCAGTGTGATCGGAACAGCGCGCCGCCTGCTGCATGTTATGGGTCACGATGACCACGGTGTAATCCTGCTTCAGCTCGGTAATCAGCTCTTCGATGCGTCCGGTGGAGATCGGGTCCAGCGCCGAACATGGCTCATCCAGCAGCAGCACTTCCGGGCGAATCGCGATGCCGCGCGCGATGCACAGACGCTGCTGCTGACCGCCGGAGAGACTGTAACCGCTCTGGTGCAGCTTGTCTTTGGTTTCATTCCACAGCGCGGCTTTGCTCAGCGCCCACTGCACGCGCTCGTCCATATCGGCCCGCGACAGCTTCTCAAACAGCCGCACGCCAAAGGCGATGTTGTCATAAATCGACATCGGAAACGGCGTCGGCTTCTGGAACACCATGCCGACGCGCGCGCGCAGCAGGGCGATATCCTGATGCGATGCCAGAATGTTGTCGCCATCCAGCAGAATTTCACCCTCAGCACGCTGCTCCGGATAGAGCGAGTACATTTTGTTGAAGGTGCGCAGCAGGGTGGATTTGCCGCAGCCCGACGGACCGATAAACGCCGTCACCTGGTTTTTGGCGATATCCAGATTAATGTTCTTCAGCGCGTGGAACTTACCGTAGTGGAAGTTCAGATTGCGCACCTGAATTTTACCGGCAGAAGGAGTTGCCATACTCATTGCTCATCTCTCATGTGCAGCGCCGCCGAAGCCGCGCCGGAAAATTAGTGTTTGCCTTTGGCGAAAATCACGCGCGCCACGATGTTCAGCAGCAGCACGCACAGCGTAATAATCAGCACACCGGCCCACGCCAGGCTCTGCCATTCGGCAAACGGGCTCATGGCGAATTTGAAGATGGTCACCGGCAGGTTGGCCAGCGGCTGCATCATGTCGGTGCTCCAGAACTGGTTCGACAGCGCGGTGAACAGCAGCGGTGCGGTTTCACCGGCAATGCGCGCAATCGCCAGCAGCACACCGGTAATGATGCCGGAGACCGAGGCTTTCAGCGTAATAGCCGAGATCATCTTCCACTTCGGCGTGCCCAGCGCATAAGCCGCTTCACGCATGCTGTCCGGCACCAGCCGCAGCATGTTCTCGGTGGTACGAATCACAATAGGCACCTGCAGCAGCGCCAGCGCTATCACACCGGCCCAGCCGGAGAAGTGCTGCATCTGCGCCACCACGATGGTGTACACGAACAGGCCGACCACAATTGACGGTGCGGACAGCAGGATGTCGTTGATGAAGCGAATCACTTCCGCCAGCCAGTGCTTGCGGCCATATTCTGCCAGGTAGATACCCGCCAGAATGCCCAGCGGCGTGCCAAAGAAGGTGGACCAGAAGATCAGCAGGCCGCTGCCCGCCAGGGCGTTCGCCAGACCACCGCCCGCGGTGTTGGGCGGTGGCGTGGATTCGGTAAACAGCGTCCAGCTCAGGCCATCGATCCCTTTCGTGACGGTGGTGAACAGGATCCAGATCAGCCAGAACAGGCCGAACGCCATGGTCAGCAGCGAGAGCGTCAGGGCAATTTTGTTTTTGGTGCTGCGCCACGCCTGCATTTTACGGCGCGAGGCTTCCAGCTCGGCGCGCGCCTGCATTTCAATTGCTGTCATGAACGGGCTCCTTCACTCTTCGCCAGACGCAGGATCATCAGTTTGGAGATCGCCAGAACGATAAAGGTAATCACGAACAGAATCAGGCCAAGCTCCATCAGCGCCGCCACGTGCACGCCGGATTCGGCTTCGGCGAACTCGTTCGCCAGCGCCGAGGTGATACTGTTGCCGGGCATAAACAGCGATGCGCTGTCCAGCTGGTAGGTATTACCGATGATAAAGGTGACCGCCATGGTTTCGCCCAGCGCGCGGCCGAGACCCAGCATCACGCCGCCGATCACGCCGTTTTTGGTGAACGGCAGCACGATGCGCCAGATCACTTCCCAGGTGGTGCAGCCGATGCCGTAGGCCGACTCTTTCATCATCACCGGCGTCTGTTCGAACACATCGCGCATCACCGAGGCGATGTAAGGGATAATCATGATGGCGAGGATCACGCCCGCCGCCAGAATACCGATGCCGAAAGCCGGACCGGAGAACAGCGCGCCGACGATCGGGATATTTGCCAGCACCTCGCCAACCGGCGTCTGGAAATACTCCGCGAACAGCGGAGCAAAGATAAACAGGCCCCACATGCCGTACACGATGCTGGGAATGGCCGCCAGCAGCTCAATCGCGGTACCCAGCGGACGGCGCAGCCAGTTTGGCGCCAGTTCGGTCAGAAACAGGGCGATACCGAAACTCACCGGCACCGCGATGATTAAGGCAATCAGTGAGGTTACGAGGGTGCCGTAAATCGGCACCAGCGCACCAAATTCTTCGTTTGGCGCATCCCAGGTTTTGGTCCACAGAAAGGAGAAGCCAAATTTCTGGATGCTCGGCCAGGAGGAGAAAATCAGGGAGACGATAATGCCGCCCAGCAGCAGTAACACGATCAGCGCGGAGAGCTTCACCAGCGCGCCGAATATCATGTCGCCTTGCTTGCCCGGTGCTTTAAACGTCGGCTTAGTGGCAGCCATAGAATTCTCGATCTCAGAGGGTAATCAGGGCGGCAACAAGGCCGCCCATCAGGCTGGCCAGCGCGGACGCTGGCCGGGTCATACACTTACTGGTACAGCGCTTTACCGGAACTGTCTTTGATGTTGGCTTTCCAGGCAGCACGAATCTGATTCGCTACGCTCTCTGGCAGCGCGGCGTAATCCAGCGCCGTAGCCGTTTTGCTGCCGCCTTTGTACGCCCAGTCAAAGAACTTCAGCACTTCACTACCCTTCTCCGCATTCGCCTGCTCTTTGTAGATCAGGATGAAGGTGGTTGAGGTGATCGGCCATGCATCGTTGCCTTTCTGGAAGGTCAGATCCTGAGCGAAGGATTTGCTCCAGTCAGCGCCTTTGGCGGCATTAGCAAAGCTGGCTTCGCTCGGTGCCACTGGCTTGCCGTCGGCATCAACCAGTTTGGTGTAAGTCAGGTTGTTCTGTTTGGCGTAGGCGTACTCTACGTAGCCAATCGAGCCCGGCAGACGCTGTACAAACGCGGCCACGCCGTCGTTACCTTTACCGCCCAGGCCGGTTGGCCAGTTAACGGTGTTGCCTTTACCGATTTTGCTGTTCCAGGTCTCGTTCACTTTAGACAGGTAGCTGGTGAAGACGAAAGAGGTGCCGGAACCATCCGCGCGGCGCACCACGTTGATGTTGGTGTCTGGCAGCTTCACGCCCGGGTTCAGTTTGGTGATCGCCGGATCGTTCCACTTTTTGATGGTGCCGAGATAGATGTCGCCGACCGTTTTACCGTCGAGCGTCAGCTCACCAGATTTAACGCCGGGAATGTTCACCGCCAGCACCACGCCACCGATCACCGTCGGGAACTGGAACAGGCCATTTTTCTGCAGATCTTCTTCTTTCATCGGCGCATCGGACGCACCGAAATCCACGGTTTTGGCAATGATTTGCTTCACGCCACCCGAGGAACCAATACCCTGATAGTTGATTTTGCTACCGGTGGCTTGCTGATACTCTGCTGCCCACTTGGCATAAACCGGTGCCGGGAACGTCCCGCCTGCGCCTGTCAGGTCGGTGGCTGCAAAAGCAGAAACCGCGCTTACTGCGAAGGTGGCGGCGAGAATTCGGGCTACGGTGCTACGCATCAGTGTCATGTTCCCTCCAGGGGATTAAAAATCAGGCTTGACGCCGTTTTAGTAAGAGTCATTGATTGCTGCTGGAGGCAAAATAGGACAGTTTGATGACAGTGAAATGTACGAATTGTGACAGTTATATGACAACCGGGTCGGCTGGCAAATCAGAGGTAATTAATGAAAACCACCGTGCTGCCGGTAAAGTTACCGGGACTGGGGGTTGTTGAGGAGAGCGTCGAAATCAGCGTGAACGGCGTCGTCACGTTAGCCCGCACTAATCGCGGTTTATTCAGACTCCCGTCAGCCAGTGATAACAGCGTACTGATGTTGTTGCTCAGTTTGAGGATATTGATCCCACCGGCAAGCGCAAAACTGATATTCACATCACGGTTGCAGAAAAGCGAGAAGTTAACGCTGGCTTTGGCGCCATTAACGGCGGCCGGGGCCAGCGTACCATGATTAATATTCAGCGCGGCTCCGCTTACCGAACAGGATACCGGCACCACCGGAATGTTGACGCAAGGTGCCCAGGGCGCAACCATTCCGGAATAGTCAGTTACGGTCGCGGAGGCTGTCACAAAGCTGCCGCAGTATGAACTGTAATAACGGGTATCTGAGTTACGCAGAAACTTGCCACCCCGACCATTAAAACGGATAAAACGTTCAGCCACCGAGGCCAGGCTCTCGCCCTGATCGACGTAAATTTGTGGCCCGCCCGCAGCGCTGAATACGGTGCCATGCCCGATAAACCAGGCGCTGACACCGATGCCTGCTGCGCAGGTTCTCTCTGAAGAGTTACAGCGGGCATAGCCGGATATCATACCGACATCCACCACTGACCAGGTAATTTCAACCTGGCTTGCGTTGACCCAGCGAATGCCATCCACGCGCGGGGCTTCCATCGCTTGCGCTGAAAAGAACAGCAGCAGGCCAGCGAAAAAAGCCAGATAGCGGAAAACAAGCCCTGTTAGCATTGGTCTAATCCTGTGGTTGCGTCAACGCCGATCATCTACTGGTACTCAACCACCAGCGCAGCAAAAGCAGAAAAGTCACCGCTGGTTAACACCGCGGCGTTTTTTTTCACCGGTACCACCTGAATGACGGGCAGCGCAGGAAAGGTAAACGGCAGCCAGTTATTCAGTGCCAGGGCGTTTTCGCCATTTTTACCGCTTAATATCTGAATCGCCAAATCACGCTGGCTGGTCGCCAGCAAAGCAGAATTAAATGCGCTTCCGGTGCCACTGATTTGTACACGCATACTCTTATCGGGATTATTGCTACAGGTTAACGTCCAGGAGACAGGTTTTCTGTAGCTGTCGCCATTGATTTGGGAAATAACCACTGAACCAAACTCCACCATAATTGGCTTTTCGCCGTTAATCTGACATAACGGCGGCTCGATGAGTTTTCCACTGAAGTTAGCCTGCACGCTGAAAGCAGCCACTGCGCTATACTTCAGCATAGCGGGCAGCAATAGTGCCATTAACCACGTACGTTTCATTTATTGCAGTTCCACTACCAGTGTTGCCGCTGAAGTAAAACTTCCACCCGTTAAACTGCTGCTGTTATCTTTCACCGGGACGGCCGTAATAACCGGCAGCGCGGGATAAGTAAAGTTTACCCAGCTGGTATTAATATTTAACCTTTCAGCGTTAGACTTAAAAAACGCAATACCTAAACCGCTGACTGATGCGCGTAACGCACCGCTATCAAAGCTGGCTGCATTCCCCTGTAGCTGGAGTTTAAGCGCATTAGAGGGAAGATTAGTGCAGGAAAGCGTAAATGACACAGGTTGCTGATACGCTTTCCCATCTATTTTATCGGTGCGCACATCGCCGAAATTAACACTAATCGGCATACCATTATTTATTTTACAGTCGGCAGGTACCATCACGTTACCGGAAATATTCACACTGAATGACGATGCCAGTGCATCGGATAAAAGCATCAGACACAAAAAAGTAAATATGAAATAACGCGCCATAAATTCCTACATGCAGAGAACGAGTTTGGCTTGCTACATGCATCAGAAAGCTTATGACTGAAAGGTTAAATTAAAGTTAAACAAAACAGAAGTGAAGGACAGCCAGCGAATTATGAAAGTTGATTTCACATATCAGGGAGAAATTAATTCACAACGTTCACAGAATTCACGATTAATTTAATCGGAACAACAATGAGTTAAAAAACCCGGCCTGTTTCCAGACCGGGCTACGCTTATTCCACCGTAACCGATTTCGCCAGGTTACGCGGCTGGTCGACGTCGGTGCCTTTGATCAGCGCCACGTGGTAGGAGAGCAACTGCAGCGGCACGGTGTAGAAGATTGGGGCAATTACCTCTTCAACGTGCGGCAGCGGGATGATTTTCATGCCTTCGCTGTCGCTGAAACCGGCATCCTGGTCGGCAAACACGTACAGCAGACCGCCGCGCGCGCGCACCTCTTCGATGTTGGATTTCAGCTTCTCCAGCAGTTCGTTGTTCGGTGCCACCACAATCACCGGCATATCGGCATCAATCAGCGCCAGCGGACCGTGCTTCAGCTCGCCCGCTGCATAGGCTTCGGCGTGGATATAGGAGATCTCTTTCAGCTTCAGCGCCCCTTCCATGGCAATCGGATACTGATCGCCACGGCCGAGGAACAGCGCGTGATGCTTGTCAGAGAAGCCTTCGGCGAGATTCTCGATCACTTTATCCTGCGCCAGCATCTGTTCAATGCGGCTCGGCAGTGCCTGCAGCGCATGGACGATCTCGTGCTCGGTGTCAGCGCGCATGCCGTGCAGACGGCCCAGCTTCGCCACCAGCATCAGCAGTACCGTCAGCTGAGTGGTGAACGCTTTGGTCGAGGCCACGCCGATTTCGGTGCCGGCTTTAGTCATCAGCGCCAGATCAGACTCACGCACCAGCGATGAACCGGCCACGTTGCAGATGGCCAGCGAACCGAGATAGCCCAGCTCTTTGGACAGGCGCAGCGCTGCCAGCGTATCGGCGGTTTCACCGGATTGCGACAGGGTGATCAGCAGGCTGTTTTTACGCACCGCCGATTTGCGATAGCGGAATTCGGAGGCGATCTCCACGTCACACGGGATGTTGGCCAGCGACTCAAACCAGTAACGCGACACCATGCCGGAGTTGTAGGAGGTGCCGCAGGCGATGATCTGAATGTGTTCCACCTGGCTCAGCAGCGTTTCCGCGTTAGCGCCCAGTTCGCTGAGATCAACAATGCCGTCATGAAAGCGGCCGGCCAGCGTGTTTTTGATGGCGTTCGGCTGTTCGTAGATCTCTTTCTGCATGTAATGGCGGTAGACGCCTTTGTCGCCGGCATCGTACTGCGCATTGGATTCGATCTCTGCGCGCTGTGCCTGGTTACCGTGGCGATCGATAATCGTCACTTCGCGGCGGGTAATTTCGGCAATATCCCCTTCTTCGAGGTAGATAAAGCGGCGGGTCACCGGCAGCAGCGCCAGCTGATCGGAAGCGATAAAGTTTTCGCCCACGCCGCGGCCAATCACCAGCGGGCTGCCGGAACGCGCAGCCACCAGCACCGACGGATCGCGGCTGTCCATGATCACCATGCCATACGCCCCGCGCAGCTGCGGGATCACCCGCAGTATCACTTCGCGCAGCGTACCGCCCTGTTTCTGCTCCCAGTGCACCAGGTGCGCCACCACTTCGGTGTCAGTTTCGGAGGCAAAGCGGTAACCGCGTGCGATCATCTGCTCACGCAGAGGTTCGTGGTTCTCAATGATGCCGTTGTGCACAATAATAATGTGCTCTGAGACGTGCGGATGCGCATTGGCTTCCGACGGCTCACCGTGCGTCGCCCAGCGGGTGTGCGCGATGCCGGTTCCGCCAATCAGCGGCTGCTGTTCCGCCGCTTCTGCCAGATTGGCCACTTTACCCAGACGACGCAACCGCGTCATGTGGCCCTGGCGATCGACAACCGCCAGACCGGCAGAGTCATACCCGCGATACTCAAGACGACGCAGCCCTTCCAGCAGAATTTCTGCGATATCACGCTGCGCTACTGCACCAACAATTCCACACATAGTAATTTCCTGACGTCATGGCTTTCGGCCATTGCGTTGTCATCTGACCTGATTGTTCCCCGAGCCTTGTAGAGAGTGGGGGATATCCCTTCCTATTCCAGGTTGCAGGTGCGTTAGCTGCCTGAAAACCGGAATATTTCGGGTTTTTAATACCGGGCCGATCTTTGCCGGCCCTTACATTTATTTTTTCTTAACCGGACGCTGCCAGCCAGACTTCTGATTTTGCTCTTTGCGGTTATAGACCAGATCGGCAGCGGTAACATCTTTCATCACCGTTGTGCCGGCGGCGATGGTGGCGCCCGCCGCCACGCTGACCGGAGCCACCAGCTGGGTGTCCGAGCCGACAAACACGTTGTCGCCGATAATGGTTTTAAACTTGTTGGCACCGTCGTAGTTGCAGGTGATGGTGCCGGCACCGATATTCACGCCCGCGCCAATCTCCGCATCACCGAGATACGACAGATGGCCGGCCTTCGAGCCTTTGCCCAGCGTCGCTTTCTTCATCTCGACAAAGTTACCGACGTGCGCCTGTTCAGCCAGTTCGCTGCCCGGACGCAGGCGCGCAAATGGCCCGACGGTGCAGGCGGCGGCCAGCGTGGCATCTTCAATCACCGAATAAGGGCTGATTTCGCAGTCATCGGCAATCACGCTGTTTTTAATGATGCAGCCAGCGCCAATTTTTACCCGATGGCCCAGCGTGACGTTGCCTTCAATGATCACGTTGGTATCAATATCGACATCACGACCGTGCTGCAGCGTACCGCGCAGATCGAAGCGCGCCGGATCGCGCAGCATGACGCCAGCCAGCAGCAGCTTTTCTGCCTGCTCACGTTGATAAGTGCGCTCCAGAGTGGATAGCTGCAGACGATTGTTCACGCCGTCGGTTTCGCTGATACGCGCCGGGTGCACTGCGTTGATCACGCGGCCTTCCTGATGCGCCATGGCGATGATATCGGTGATGTAGAATTCGCCCTGCGCATTGTGGTTGTTGAGCTGCGCCAGCCAGCGCTTCAGGTCGGCACCGTTGGCGATCAGGATGCCGGTGTTGATCTCCTGAATCTTCAGCTGTTCGGCTGACGCATCTTTTTGCTCCACGATGCCGGTGATGGTGCCGTTTTCGCGCACGATGCGTCCGTAGCCGGTGGGGTTATCCAGCACCACGGTGAGCAGCCCGATGCCGCCAGCGGGTTTGGCGTCGCGCAGACGCTGCAGGGTTTCCTGGGCGATCAGCGGGACATCGCCGTACAGCATCAGGATATCTTCGTCATCGGCGAAGAACGGTGCCGCCTGCTGCATGGCATGGCCGGTGCCGAGCTGTTCCGCCTGCAACACCCAGTTCAGCGGGTTATGCGCCAGTTTCTCCTGCAGCAATTCACCGCCGTGGCCGTAGACCAGATGCACCTGCTGTGCGCCGAGGCCGGTAGCGGCATCAATAACGTGTTGCACCATTGGTTTACCTGCCAGGCTGTGCAGCACCTTAGGCAGATCGGAATACATGCGGGTGCCTTTGCCAGCGGCGAGGATCACCACGCTCATTGCGCTTGTCGACATAACTATCCTGACTCAATTTAGCTTTCGAAAGTGTAAGGTTTACCCCTGAGATTACTACATTTTTCTCCGTGCGAAATTAGCGGAAGAGGATGAGTGGTGGCGAGTGGCCAGCACGGGTCGCCGCGGAGGGCATAAGGTAAGGGCGTTGCGCCATTTTCGGTCGCCATAAATGGCGCCCCTTATATCCCGATCATTCTCCTCCGGGTATGATGATCCCCGACTGATCATCGGGAAGTTGCTGGTGAGATGGGGGCGCCCCCTGGGCATAAAGCCTGCTTCGTAGAT
>NZ_VWXG01000016.1:0-29782 GCF_011752515.1 Pantoea sp. Ap-870 | reverse complement strand
ACGGGAAAAGTCGTGGTGTGCGCGGCGATGAAGAAGCTGCTGCAGCTGGCTTATGGCGTGCTGAAATCGGGTCGTCCGTTCGATGCCGAAATATGTCTTGCCAGGTAACCGGCAAGACGGTATCTACGGGGTGATTGTGCGGTTTTGGACAGCGTGCGTATTTATGCGCACCGACATTTGGTCGCCATGAATGGCGCCCACTAGCATAGCTATTCGTAGGGTGCGCATTTATGCGCACCGGCTGCCGGCAAAAAAAATGCCAGCCCGGGGGCTGGCATTTCGTGACGCATAAAGCCTGATTACATCGCTTTTTTGGTCAGCTCGATGACACGCAGTTTTGCGATAGCTTTCGCCAGCTCCGCAGAGGCCTGAGCATAGTCCACGTCGCCGTGGCTGCTGTTCATGTGCTCTTCTGCTTTACGTTTCGCTTCCAGCGCGCGCGCTTCGTCGAGGTCTTCACCGCGAATTGCAGTGTCGGCCAGAACGGTCGTGCTGCCCGGCTGTACTTCCAGCACGCCGCCAGAGAGGTAGATATACTCCTCTTCGCCGTGCTGTTTAACGATGCGAATCATACCAGGCTTGATGGCAGTCAGCAGCGGGGCGTGGCCCGGGTAAATACCCAGCTCACCTTCGCTACCTGACACCTGGATACGCTGCACCAGACCGGAGAACATTTGCTGCTCCGCGCTGACCACGTCCAGATGATAAGTCATAGCCATACCACTCCTCCTGGGAAACCGTTATTACAGTTTCTTCGCTTTTTCGACAGCTTCTTCGATCGCGCCGACCATGTAAAACGCCTGCTCTGGCAGGTGGTCGAATTCGCCTTCCATGATGCCTTTGAAGCCACGGATGGTGTCTTTCAGCGTCACGTATTTACCCGGAGAACCGGTGAAGACTTCTGCTACGAAGAACGGCTGAGACAGGAAGCGCTGAATCTTACGCGCACGTGCCACCAGCAGTTTGTCTTCTTCAGACAGCTCGTCCATGCCGAGGATGGCGATGATGTCTTTCAGCTCCTGGTAACGCTGCAGCAGCGACTGAACGCCACGCGCGACGTCGTAGTGCTCCTGACCGACGATCAGCGGATCCAGCTGACGGCTGGTAGAGTCCAGCGGGTCAACGGCCGGGTAGATACCCAGTGACGCGATCTGACGGCTCAGCGTAACGGTTGAGTCTAAGTGAGCAAAGGTGGTTGCTGGTGACGGGTCAGTCAGGTCATCCGCAGGAACGTAAACGGCCTGTACGGAGGTGATTGAACCGGTCTTGGTGGAGGTAATACGCTCCTGCAGCACACCCATCTCTTCAGCCAGCGTTGGCTGATAACCTACCGCCGATGGCATACGACCCAGCAGTGCAGAAACCTCTGTACCGGCCAGGGTGTAACGGTAGATGTTGTCGATGAACAGCAGAACGTCACGGCCTTCATCACGGAATTTTTCCGCCATGGTCAGACCGGTCAGTGCTACGCGCAGACGGTTACCCGGCGGCTCGTTCATCTGGCCATACACCAGCGCTACTTTATCGATAACGTTGGAGTCAGTCATTTCGTGGTAGAAGTCGTTACCCTCACGAGTACGCTCACCCACGCCGGCAAAGACCGAATAACCTGAGTGCTCAGCCGCGATGTTACGGATCAGCTCCATCATGTTTACGGTTTTACCTACACCCGCACCACCGAACAGACCGACTTTACCGCCCTTCGCGAACGGACACATCAGGTCGATAACCTTGATGCCGGTTTCCAGCAGTTCCTGCGAGTTTGACTGATCTTCATAAGAAGGCGCTGCGCGGTGAATAGAGGAAACCTCTACAGCGCTGCCGTCTTCTTCTTTCAGGTCGCCTTTCATGTCGATTGGCTCACCCAGCACGTTCATGATACGGCCGAGTGTTGCTTTACCAACCGGAACCTGGATAGGTTTTTTCAGGTCGGTGACTTCCAGACCGCGCTTCAGGCCGTCAGAAGAACCCATGGCGATGGTACGCACCACGCCACCGCCCAGCTGCTGCTGAACTTCCAGCACCAGACGAGCATCACCATTTTTTACCTCGAGAGCGCTGTATACCTGCGGTACCGCGTCCTGAGGGAATTCGACGTCAACTACGGCGCCGATAATCTGGACAATCTTTCCAGCTGCCATCTTGAATCCTCTACCTAATACGAGAATATCCGGCCGCGCTCGCGCGACGGGATATATGCCTGGTTAAACCGCGGAGGCTCCCGAGACGATCTCGGTAAGTTCCTGAGTGATGCTGGCCTGACGAGCTTTGTTGTACACCAACTGCAGCTCTTTGATCAGGTTTCCGCCGTTATCGGTTGCCGCTTTCATGGCCACCATACGTGCAGCCTGCTCACTGGCCAGGTTTTCCACCACACCCTGATAAACCTGCGATTCGACATAACGACGCAGCAGGGTATCCAGCAGCGCTTTCGGATCGGGTTCGTACAGGTAATCCCAGGTCTTCGCCTTCATCTCTTCTTCACCTTCCGCTGGCGGTAACGGCAGCAGTTGGGTAATGGTCGGAGTCTGAGACATGGTGTTATTAAACTTATTGCTGACGATATACAGCTTGTCGATGCGGCCTTCATCATAAGCCTGCAACATCACTTTTACCGGGCCGATCAGGTCGGACAGCGCAGGCTTATCGCCCATGCCGGTAACCTGAGCCACGACGTTGCCACCTACAGAGCCGAAGAAAGAAACGCCTTTGGAACCGATAATCGCCAGATCGCTCTGCACGCCTTTATCAGACCAGCCTTTCATTTCTGCCAGCAATTTTTTGAACAGGTTAACGTTCAAACCACCACAAAGCCCGCGGTCAGTCGAAACGACCAGGTAGCCGACGCGCTTAACGTCGCGCTCATCCAGGTAAGGGTGCTTGTATTCCAGATTACCCAGAGCAAGGTGACCAATCACTTTGCGCATGGTATCTGCATACGGACGGCTGGCCGCCATGCGTTCCTGCGTTTTACGCATTTTGGAGGCGGCGACCATTTCCATCGCTTTGGTGATCTTCTGCGTGTTTTTCACGCTTCCGATCTTGGTACGTATTTCTTTTGCGCCGGCCATTAGCTTCTCCTCAAAGCCTTGCGGCCTGCCTTTTCAGACAAGCCGCCAGACATTACCAGGACTGGGTTGCTTTAAACGTTTCGAGGAGGCCTTTCAGCTTCTCTTCGATTTCGTTGTTGTAGTTACCCGCCTGGTTGATTTCAGCCATCAGCTCCGCGTGTTCGCGATCGGCGAACGCCAGCAGAGCGGCTTCGAAGCTGCCGATTTTCGCCAGTTCAACGTCGTTCAGGAAGCCGCGCTCGGCAGCGAACAGTACCAGACCCTGTTGTGCAACAGACATCGGTGCATACTGTTTCTGCTTCAGCAGCTCGGTCACTTTCTGACCGTGGCTCAGCTGTTTGCGCGTTGCATCGTCCAGATCGGAAGCGAACTGAGAGAACGCCGCCAGTTCACGATACTGTGCCAGCGCGGTACGGATACCACCGGACAGTTTCTTGATGATCTTGGTCTGTGCAGCACCACCAACACGGGATACCGAAATACCCGGGTTAACGGCTGGACGGATACCGGAGTTGAACAGGTTCGATTCCAGGAAGATCTGACCATCGGTAATCGAGATTACGTTGGTCGGAACGAACGCAGAAACGTCACCCGCCTGGGTTTCGATGATCGGCAGCGCGGTCAGAGAACCGGTCTGGCCTTTCACTTCACCGTTGGTGAAACGCTCAACGTAGTCAGCGCTTACGCGTGATGCACGCTCCAGCAGACGAGAGTGGAGGTAGAACACGTCGCCCGGGAATGCTTCACGACCCGGCGGACGGCGCAGCAGCAGAGAAATCTGACGGTAAGCAACAGCCTGCTTAGACAGGTCATCATACACGATCAGCGCATCTTCACCGCGGTCACGGAAGTATTCACCCATCGCGCAACCGGCATACGGAGCCAGGTACTGCAGCGCAGCGGATTCAGAAGCGGAAGCGACAACCACGATGGTGTTAGACAGCGCACCGTGCTCTTCCAGCTTACGTACCACGTTAGAGATGGTAGAGGCTTTCTGACCGATCGCGACGTAAACACACTTGATGCCAGAATCGCGCTGGTTGATGATGGCGTCGATGGCCATCGCAGTTTTACCGGTCTGACGGTCACCGATGATCAGCTCACGCTGGCCACGGCCGATTGGAATCATCGCATCGACAGATTTGTAACCGGTCTGAACAGGCTGGTCGACTGACTGACGGTCGATAACGCCTGGTGCAATCACTTCAACCGGTGAGAAGCCATCGTTGTCGATAGCGCCTTTACCGTCGATCGGTGCACCCAGGGTGTTAACCACGCGGCCCAGCAGGCCACGGCCAACCGGCACTTCCAGGATACGGCCAGTACACTTCACCTTCATGCCTTCGGCGAGGTCAGCGTACGGACCCATCACTACTGCACCTACAGAGTCACGCTCGAGGTTCAGTGCGATAGCGTAACGGTTGCCCGGCAGAGCAATCATCTCACCCTGCATTACATCGGCCAGGCCGTGTACGCGGATGATACCGTCACTTACAGAAACAATAGTACCTTCGTTGTGAGCTTCGCTCACGACATTGAACTGAGCAATGCGCTGCTTGATCAGTTCGCTGATTTCGGTGGAATTCAGTTGCATATGCTCCAGTCCCCTTAAGACTGCAAGACGTCTGCCAGACGGTCAAGACGGCCGCGCACGCTGCCATCAATCACCAGGTCACCCGCACGGATAACCACACCTGCCATTACAGACTTATCAATTTTGCAATTCAGCTTAACTTTGCGTGACAGACGTTTTTCCATCGCGGCGCTGATTTTACTCAGCTGGCTGTCACTCAGCGCACTGGCGGAGATCACATCAACTTCGGCTGTCGCTTCATAAGCGTCACGCAGTTGAATGAACTGTTCCAGTACCGCTGGAAGCGCTGTCAAACGTCCGTTCTCCGCCATAACCTTAATCAGGTTCTGAGCGTGTTCATCAAGTTGATCACCACAGACTGCGTTGAAAGAAGCAGACAAGGCTTCCGGTGCCAATGCACCGGAAAGGAGTTCTGCCATCTGTTCGTTGCGAGCCACTTCTGCGGCAAACGCCAGCATGGTCTGCCAGCGGTCGATACTTTGATGCTCAACAGCAAAGTCAAAAGCTGCTTTGGCGTAGGGGCGAGCTACAGTAATCAGATCAGACATCAGCCCCTCCCTCCTTACAGTTCAGCGACCAGTTTATCAACGATGTCGCTGTTAGCAGCTTCATCCACGGAACGTTCGATGATCTTCTCGGCGCCAGCTAAGGCCAGCAGCGCGACTTGCTTACGCAGCTCTTCACGTGCACGTGAGCGCTCGGCTTCGATTTCTGCCTGCGCCTGAGACACGATGCGGTTACGTTCAGTCTCAGCTTCAGTTTTGGCTTCGTCCAGAATCTGGGCACGGCGTTTGTTCGCCTGCTCGATAATGACCTGAGCTTCTTCTTTGGCTTTTTTCAGCTGGTCGGTCGCATTGGCCTGCGCGAGATCCAAATCTTTCTTCGCGCGTTCAGCAGAAGCAAGGCCTTCAGCAATTTCTTTCTGGCGCTTTTCGATGGCAGCCATAATCGGCGGCCATACGTACTTCATGCAGAACGCGACAAACAGGATGAACGCGATGGCCTGGCCGAGGATTGTTGCATTAATGTTCACAGCACAATGCCTCTTATTAAGTTAACTTGCTCTGCCGCTATCAGCGATAAACGGCAGAATCCGTTCCTCATCACACTGCGTGCCATGAGTGAACCACGGCTACAGGCTTTAGGCGACAGCAAACATCACGTAGAGACCCAGACCAACAGCGATCATTGGGATTGCATCCACCAGACCCATTACAACAAAGAACTGCGTACGCAGCAGAGGAATCAGATCCGGCTGACGCGCTGCGCCTTCCAGGAATTTACCTCCGAGGATGCCGATACCGATCGCAGCACCGATTGCCGCCAGACCCATCATCACAGCGGCAGCCATGTACAGCAGATCCATATTCAGGTTTTCCATGACAGTCTCCAGTTTGTTTCAGTTAAAAGCTAAGTTGTTGAGATAAAAATCAATGCTCTTCAGATGCCATCGACAGATAGACAATCGTGAGGACCATGAAAATGAAAGCCTGCAGCGAAATAATCAGGATGTGGAAAATGGCCCA
The DNA here is from genome assembly GCF_011752515.1 of Pantoea sp. Ap-870. Taxonomy (NCBI): domain Bacteria; kingdom Pseudomonadati; phylum Pseudomonadota; class Gammaproteobacteria; order Enterobacterales; family Erwiniaceae; genus Pantoea; species Pantoea sp. Ap-870. Next base: position 23,591 of record NZ_VWXG01000016.1, on the reverse strand, counting down.
TGGCACATTCAGCACCCACTGCGACCACCACGGCAGCAGACCGGCAATCAGGATAAAGATCAGCTCACCCGCATACATGTTGCCGAACAGTCGCAGACCGAGCGAAACCGGTTTAGACAGCAGGCTAACACCTTCAAGAATCAGGTTGATGGGGATGAAGATCGGGTGATTAAAAGGCTGCAGCGTCAGCTCTTTGGCGAAGCCACCTACGCCTTTCATTTTGATGCTGTAGAACAGAATCAAAATAAATACGCCCAGCGCCATAGACAGCGTGATGTTCACGTCTGCAGACGGCACGACGCGCAGCGCCGGCAGGCCCAGATAGTGCTCGCCGATAAACGGCAGCAAATCGATAGGCAGCAGATCCATGAAGTTCATCAGGAAGACCCAGACGAAAATCGTCAGAGCCAGCGGGGCGATAACTTTACTCTTACCGTGGTACATGTCGCGGACGTTGCTATCAACAAAGCCAACGACCAGCTCGATAGCCGCCTGCATTTTCCCTGGCACACCGCTGGTGGCACTTTTCGCCACTTTACGGAACAGCACCAGGAACACCAGTCCCAGTACAACAGAGAAAAACATGGAGTCCAGGTTTAACGTCCAGAACGTTGCTGGCGCGTCGTGTGCATTCACCAGCTCGAAAGTACGCAGGTCCATCTGAAGATGTGTCAGATGATGACCTATGTATTCCTGCGGCGTTGAGATCTCTCCTGCGGCCATGATGCCTCTTACCCTTTGTTGTTAATTACAGCCGGCGCGACGATTTGTACCACCAGCACCGATAACCAGGTGATTGCGAGTGGCCAGAAGACCGCTCCAAATCCACCTAACGCCACAACGAGAAAAACAACGGTGGCAAACACCTTGAGCACTTCACCAAAGGCGAAGCTCCAGGCGACACGCCCTTTTGCCGGAGTTTGATCCTGCAGGCGCCAGGCTAAAAACATAAACAGTACGTTTGGCAGCCAGGCTGCCGCACCACCCGCGATGGCAGAGGCGCCCCAGGTGACATCTTTCAGGGCAAACAGCGCACCGATTACGACAAAGGTCACCAGCTGGATCACCAGCACGGTTCGGGCTAATTTCACACTGTAAAGAGACACTGACATGACGCTTAACTCTCCTGCCCCGAACGGGGTATGTCGCGTGTCGTATAAGACTGTCTTTACTCTTTTGAGTCAAGCAGCAAAAGCCGTGCAAATTATACGGGCCGCACCTGCGATTTCAATCGGTAAGTAGCGAAAAGGTGAACAATTATTTAAATTTCTTTCTGGAGGGCTATTTTTCAAAACATCCGCTTCGGCCTGCCTGACGAAACAGGCTTGAAATTGCCCGGCAGACTTGCTTTTAAAGCGTGCTTCAGATCACATTATAAGCACCCCCGGCAGCGATAATTTGCTTTTTAACCCCTGCCGCGCAATTAATCAAACCCGTAATTTACTTTTATATCAGTGAGATAGAATTATTGTTCTAGGATTAGCGCCAGATTTTCGATAAAAACACTCTATTGACATCACCCACCGCAATAAAAACGTAAAACTGATATTACGTCCGCCGATTTATTGCAGAGTTATATTTTCCGCCGTGACTATTCGGCACAGTAAATACAGCGGTTAAAGTGATGTAACTGATAATGAAATGTGAATTATTCGTTAAATGTAACAGAGGTTTTCGGATAATTTCCGCGGCGGATGTTAACCCGCTTCCCCTGCCCTGTTGAATAAAAGCGTTTATCGTGACGCGTTCAACCGCTGTTTTTTTAGCCGGCTGCTGCGCTAAGCCAAACGGCATGAATCGCGATAAATCCACACCGTTTGCGCGACTATTGCCGCCTGATCACCACCAGATGACGCTCACCTTCCAGTTCCGGCACCCGCAGTGGCTCAATTTTTTCGATGGCGAAGCCGGCAGGCAGCGCGGCAATTTCGTCATCCGGCCTGACGCCTTTCAGCGCATAGAAGTGGCCTGTCGCGCCCGGCAGATGGTGACACCAGTTCAGCATGTCCTCCAGCGACGCAAAGGCGCGGCTGATCACCCCGTCAAACGGTGGCTCAGCCGGGAACTCTTCCACCCGGCTCTGCACCGGCGTGACGTTAGTGAGTCCTAACTCATGTTGCACCTGACGCAGGAAACGCACGCGTTTCCCGAGGCTGTCCAGCAGCGTAAAGTGCGCCTGCGGGCGGACAATCGCCAGCGGGATCCCCGGCAGGCCCGGTCCGGTACCGACATCAATAAAGCGCTCACCCTGCAGGTGGGGTTCTACCACGATGCTGTCGAGAATGTGGCGCACCAGCATCTGCTGCGGATCGCGCACCGAGGTCAGGTTGTAGGCTTTATTCCACTTGTGCAGCAGTTCGACATAACCCACCAGCTGCTGTTTTTGCTGATCGGAGAGGGAAATGTTTGCCGCTTGCAGCAGCCGGGAGAGTTTATTAATCACGACGAGAATTCCATTAACAGGGGCGAGCATGCCCGCCCCGGGGGTCGATCAGGCGCTTTTACGCAGCAGGCCCTGTTTTTTCAGGTAAATCAGCAGAATTGAAATTGCCGCCGGCGTGATGCCGGAAATACGCGATGCCTGGCCAATGGAAGTCGGTTTGTGGTCGTTGAGTTTGGCGATCACTTCATTCGACAGTCCATTCACCTGGCGATAGTCGAGGTCGGCCGGGAGTAAGGTGTTTTCATTGCGCTGCTGGCGATCGATCTCCTCCTGCTGACGCGCGATGTAACCTTCATACTTCACCTGAATCTCTACCTGCTCTGCGGCCTGCTCATCCGCCAGCGCCGGACCGTAGCTCGGCAGCGACATCAGCAGTTCGTAGGTCATCTCCGGACGACGCAGCAGATCTTCCGCGCTGGCTTCTTTGGTGAGCGGCGCGCTGATTACCGTGTTCACTTCGCTGACGTTTTCAGACTTCGGATGCACCCACAGGTCACGCAGACGCTGACGCTCCTGCTCAATCGCTTCCAGCTTCTGGTTATAGCGAGCCCAGCGCGCGTCGTCGACCAGGCCGAGTTCACGTCCGGTTTCGGTCAGGCGCAGATCGGCGTTATCTTCACGCAGCATCAGACGATACTCGGCGCGCGAGGTAAACATGCGATACGGCTCTTTGGTGCCCAGCGTACACAGATCGTCGACCAGCACGCCAAGATAGGCCTGATCGCGACGCGGCGCCCAGCCCTCTTTGTCCGCTGACTGACGCGCAGCGTTAAGGCCGGCCAGCAGCCCCTGCGCCGCCGCTTCTTCATAACCGGTGGTGCCGTTGATCTGGCCGGCAAAGAACAGGCCGTGGATAAATTTACTCTCCAGCGTCGGCTTGAGATCGCGCGGATCGAAGAAGTCGTACTCGATGGCGTAGCCCGGGCGCACGATCTTCGCGTTCTCCAGACCTTTCATCGAGCGCACGATCTGCATCTGCACATCAAACGGCAGGCTGGTGGAGATACCGTTCGGGTAGATTTCGTTGCTGGTCAGCCCTTCCGGCTCAAGGAAAATCTGATGTGCGTTACGATCGGCAAAGCGCATCACTTTGTCTTCAATCGACGGGCAGTAGCGTGGCCCGATCCCCTCGATGATCCCGGCATACATCGGGCTGCGATCGAGGTTATTGCGGATCACTTCATGTGTCTGCTCATTGGTGTGGGTTATCCAGCATGGCACCTGCTGCGGATGCTGTCCGGCATGGCCCATAAACGAGAACACCGGCATCGGGTCATCCCCGTGCTGCGGCGTTAGCACCGAAAAGTCGATGGTGCGGGCATCGATACGCGGTGGCGTACCGGTTTTCAGGCGGTTTACGCGCAGCGGCAGCGCACGCAGACGTTTAGCCAGCGGAATCGACGGAGGATCGCCTGCACGACCACCGCTGTAGTTATCGAGGCCGATGTGGATTTTGCCGTCCAGGAAAGTGCCCACCGTCAGAACGACGGTTTTCGCCCGGAACTTCAGGCCCATCTGGGTCACGGCGCCGACAACGCGATCGTTCTCCACAATCAGATCATCAACCGCCTGCTGGAAGATCATCAGGTTCGGCTGGTTTTCCAGCGCAGTGCGTACCGCCTGGCGATACAGTACCCGGTCTGCCTGTGCACGCGTGGCACGCACCGCCGGGCCTTTGCTGGCGTTTAGTATCCTAAACTGAATACCGGCCTGATCGATCGCGCTGGCCATCAAACCGCCTAAGGCATCCACTTCCTTAACCAGGTGTCCTTTCCCGATGCCACCGATCGCCGGGTTACAGGACATTTGTCCCAGCGTATCAATATTATGGGTGAGTAACAGGGTTTGCTGACCCATTCGGGCAGCGGCCATCGCGGCTTCTGTGCCCGCATGACCACCACCGATTACGATGACGTCAAAAGGATCTGGATAAAACATGAAGTGGGTCCTCGTTAGTGTTCGGACAGGGATCGTTGCCCTGGGCGGTGGATTCTACTGAAATTCTGTTCAGGGCGAAAGTCGCGGGATCCTGCGGTTTAAAAGAAAGGATCTTAAGTCTTTTATATGATCTCTCTGTTAGATCTCTTATTAGGATCGCCCCTGGCTGTTGATAACCCGGAAAAGCGTTGTGGCAACAGAGGATTAGCGAGGATCGTTTACTGTGAATGATCGGTGATCCTGATCCGTATAAGCTGAGATCAACTTTGCTACTTATGCACAGCGTAAAAAAGCATCAGCGGTTGTTCTTTGGATAACTACTGGTTATACGCATGAAATAATAGATCTTATCCACAGAGCGACGCAGGTAAAAGGCGATAAAACAGCGGAATCAACTGGGGATCGACACAAATACCCGATCCCCGACCAGCAAAGATCGTCTTAAATCTGCGGGTGCCAGCTGGCGACCCACACTTCCGCCGGATCTTCCGGAATCTCATGTTCCAGCACGTCGATCTCCAGCCGATCGCCAATACGTTTGGCGCCCAGCTGCGTTAACGTCGTCTCCAGCAGCTTGATCGCACCGCAGAACAGATCGTATTCATGATTACCGATACCCACTGCGCCAAAGCGTACGCCTGACAGATCCGGCTGGCTCTCCTGCAGCGCTTCATAAAACGGCAGCAGGTTGTCCGGCAGTTCGCCGGCACCGTGCGTTGAGCTGACAATTAGCCAGACGCCCTCCTGCGGCACCTCATCCAGCTCGGGTCCGTGCAGCAGTTCGGTTGAAAAGCCCGCTTCCTGCAGTTTCTCTTCCAGATGTTCAGCGACATATTCGGCGCTGCCAAGGGTACTGCCACTGATTAAGGTAATATCGGCCATGATGCTCTCCCGCACTAAAGGCGAGCATTGTACGCTGTGATCAAGCGGTGATCCACCTGTGGAAAACAGGGTTAATCGTCGATAGCATCAGGCGACAAGGCGCATCACAAAAGCGATCCGCCCGGGATAAGGTTATGCACAGCGGGGAAGCCGATCACGGCTTGATAGTGCGCATGATCGGGTTTTGCAGCGAGATCAGCGTCTCGGTGGACTGGATTTCATCAATGGTCTGGATCTTGTTGATCAGCACCTGCTGCAACGCATCAATGGAGCGGCACATCACTTTAATAAAAATGCTGTAGTGGCCGGTGGTATACCAGGCTTCCACCACTTCATCCAGCGCTTCCAGTTTGCTGAGCGCTGCCGGATAGTCGCGCGCGCTTTTCAAAATGATGCCGATAAAACAGCAGACATCAAATCCGAGCTGCCGTGGATCGATCTCCACGCGCGTACCCAGAATAATCCCCGCCTGACGCATTTTCTCGACGCGCACGTGAATCGTGCCGGGGCTGACGTTGAACTGCTTGGCGAGTTCGGCGTACGCGGTGCGCGCGTTTTGCAGCAGCGCATTTAAAATGCCGCGGTCGAGATTATCCAGTTGCAGGTGTTCCGCCATCATCCATCCTCATTAGGTTCTTCTTCTCTGAACAGGGAGAATGTGCAGCAAATTAGCGGGACAGGCAAGGCGCAGACAGCGGAGCTGCCGCTGTCTGCACGCTTTTTAGCGCTTACGCCACAGCGTCAGCTGGGCCTGTGTGTGCTGGAACTTACGCGCGGTTTCGCGAATCACAAACGGCACGTCCTGCGGCGGCGCAACCTCCTCAAAGGCATCGCGCAGCAGCCGTTGCAGTGCCTGCCAGGTGGTGAGCGCTTCACCGTTTTCACGGAAACCACCCAGCCAGTTCTCCTTCGGCGTGAACTCTTCCAGCCAGGTGTAAGGTGAGGAGATAGCCAGCAAACCGCCGGAGCGGATCATCGGCGTGATGTCCTGCAGGAAGCGCTTCGGCTGGCGCAGGCGATCGATCAGGTTAGAGGCCAGTACCAGATCGTAGCCATCTGGCTGCGGTTTCAGGTTACAGGCATCGCCCTGCACAAACTGAATGCGCTGCGCCAGGGTCTCATCGAAACCAAACTCTTTCAGCCGCACCTGGCGATACTCCACCAGCTCTCCCTCTTCCGGCACCACGTAACGGAAATCCTCGCCCGAGGTCAGCTGCAGCGCCACGTCGATAAAGCGCGCCGAGTAATCCATGCCGGTGACCGCAGCAAAATGGCGCGCCAGTTCAAAGCTGGCACGACCGGTGGCGCAGCCGATATCCAGCGCGTGGCCACGCTGCGCGCAGTGCGGCAGCACGATGTCGACCAGCGCCGCCGCGTAGTTCGGCACACCGTAATAGCCGGGGCCGTACTGGAAATCAAGGTACTGCGACACCATGCTGTCGGTTTCATACGGATTCAGCGCCATGCTCTCCTGATGCGAGGAAACCACGTAGCGGAAACCGGCATGCTGGAAGAAGTGGCGCCGGAAGGCGTAGCGTGAGGATTTCAGCGCTTCGTTGCCGGTGGAGATCCAGCTGCCGCCTTTGATCAGCGCATGTTTGCCGTCAAAGGTGGGCGTGGAGAAATCGTCATACAGCGGATGTACCCTGAAGCCTTCAAAGCCGTTGGTCGGCGTGGTGGTCCACTGCCAGACGTTGCCGACGATGTCGAAGAAGTCACCCTGGGCAAAGTGGTCTACCGGACAGGAAGAGGCCCAGCGGGCGAGATTGATGTTGCCCGGCGCGTCGATCCAGTCCGGCTGATCGCCGGCAACCTGCTCGCGCAGCTGCATCCACTCGGCTTCGCATGGCAGCTGGATCGCTTTGCCACTCTCTTCTGCCAGCCAGCGGCAGAATGCCGCCGCTTCCAGCTGATTCACTTCGGCGGGCCAGTCCCACGGCATCGCCACTTCTTCGGTCATCAGACGCAGCCGGAGATCGTCAGGTTGCGCGATGTCGCCGACCCAGAAAGTCGGCATCTGCGCCTGGGCAAACTCGCGCCAGCCCCAGCCTTCGTCATCCCACCAGCGGCGTTCGTTGTAGCCGTTAGCAGCAATAAAATGAAAGAACTCGGCGTTGCTCACCAGCATTTTGCTGGCTTTGAACGGTTTCAGCTCAGTTGTAAGGCTGCCGTATTCGTTATCCCAGCCGTAGGTATCATCGGTTTTACCCTGCGTGACGTGTCCGCCTGGCATCGCCACCAGCGTATTGGCCGGTACCGAGGCACGATCGTGGCGCGCCTGCGGACACGCCGGCCAGTGCGGCTGCGGTTTTACCCACTCAAGCGGCAGCTGGCGGATCAGCACGCTGGAGGTTTCGAGGTGAATACGCTCATGCTCAATGCCCATCAGAATCACCCACGCCGGGCTGTCCCAGTCAATCGGCAGATCCAGCGGCATGGTGCGGATGAATTCACTTACCACGGTTTTCACTTTGCCGCGGTAGTCGCGCACCTCGGCCACGTCCGGCCAGCTGTAATGGCTGTCGTCGAGATCGTCCCAGCTCATCTCATCCACGCCGATCGCCATCATCGCCTCGATGCGATCGTCAATGCGCTGCTGCAGATAACCGCCCGCCATCAGCTTATTAATGTAGAAAGTAGCGGTATGGCCAAAGTAGAAGATCAGCGGATGGCGCAGGGTGATGGCTTTATTAAAGTACGCGCGCTCATCGGCGAGGCAGTCGAACAGGCTTTCGTACAGCTCCCAGGTCTGGGTGAAATAGGCCAGCAGTTCGGCGCGTTTGGCGTCGCTGCTGCTGCCGGAAAGCCGGACGGTGCGGGTGGGCGCAGGCAATTGATCGTGAAGATGAGCGGTTGTCACAGTGAACTCCGTAAGCTGATTAAACACAGCGGGTAATTCACTATAGCAAATTAGCATTTCTGCCTGATGAATTAGCGTTTCCAGCGGCGCAGCAGGCGGCTTTTCAGGCCGGTATCGAAGCGCCAGATGTGATCGAAAATGCGCAGAATGCCGGGTTTGCCGTGCGCCGACATCGCCACGGCGTGGAAGCGTTGCTGGTGGTGACGCTGGCGCTGTTTAATAGTGCTGACGATGTCGTCCGGCAGACGCTGGGCGATAAAATCGGAAACGATCACCGCATCGGCTTCCTGCCACTGACTGCCCTCCATACGCGTGACCACCGCAGACAGGCAGGCGGCCAGATCGGTGCCGCCGCGAAAACGCTGGCTGAGAAAACGGATTGCCTGCTCGATGCCGTTATCCGCGGTCAGCTCGTAGCCAATCACTTCGTGAGCAAACAGCATGATGTAGCAGCGCCGCCTGTCGGCCAGCGCCACCTTCAGCAGCGCCAGACAAAACGCTTTGGCGCAGCGTTCATTGAAACCGCCCATCGAACCAGAGGTATCCACGCAGACGATGAACGGGCCGCGCGGCTGTGCTTCGTGCTGCTGATGGCTGGCCGGGCGCAGCGTCACTTTCTCGTGCCAGGCATCGCCCTGTAACCGGTAGGTCAGCAGGCGTTTCTCCACCAGCCGGCGATAAAACTCCAGCTCCAGTTCGCTGATGCTCAGCGCCGCCAGTTCCGGCGGCAACAGACGCAGCACATCGTCGCTCTGATGGATGCCGCTGACCTCTTCCGGCACGTTGTCCGGCTCGCGCACCAGCTGATGAAACGCTTCCAGCGGCGCATCCTGTGACGGTACCGATTTCGCTTCGCGGCTGCGTCCCAGCTGCTGCGCCAGTTTCATCAGTTCCGGCTGCTGGGCGAGGAAATCGCCGTACTGCACAATCAACTCATAGTCGCCATGCTGCAGCGGTGCCTTGCTCAGATCCCACAGGCGTCCGGCGGCGGCTTCGTCGTCATCGGTCAGAATCGGCGCCAGCTGGCCGCTGATGGCCATGCGCTGCTGCAGCTCAGCCATCAGGCGTTCCCGCTGCTCTTCCAGCAGGGTTTCGTTCAGCGTCAGGGTTTGCAGCGTCAGGCTCAGGCGCCAGCGCTGCAGGAACAGCGTGTGCTGCGCATTGCTCAGCTGGGCGCTGTCGGTATGCAGCAGCAGTTTGCTGGCCTCTTCGATAAACGGGGACGGCAGCGCTTTCAGCTGCGTCATGATGGCGGGCAGTTGCTCACTGAAGGCGTGGCTGCTGAGCAGCTGCATCTGCTGGAAGAGCTGAAATTCGCGCGCCAGCGCGTCCGGCACCAGCGTGGTTTTCATCTGGGCGGCAATCTCGGCGCGCCAGCGCGGCAGCTCGCCCATCATCGCCTGTTTCAGGCGCGGAAATTTTTCAAAGAACAGCGCCAGCTGTGGCGAGGCCAGCAGTGCCACAATCAGCTCTTCGATCAGCTCGGTTTCGCCAATCGACAGCAGCGTGCTGAGCGTCTCCAGCGAGATCATTTTCTCGCCTGTTTCAGCTGTTCCGCCACATCCTGCAGGCTGGTTTCGATGCGTGCCAGCCAGTCGTCGCTGATAAACAGGCAGCGCTGGTGCTGGCTAAACAGCGTGCGCTGCGCGCGCAGCTGGGCCTCCAGCGCGTCGTACTCTTCAATGATTTCCTGCGGCACGTCGCTGCTGCTGGCGGCACCCGGCAGCGTCAGGCGCGTGGACTGCAGGCTGACGTCGCGCAGCGTCAGACAGTGGTGCGCATCCACCAGCAGGTCGAGCGTCTGGCCAAAGCCGATGCCGTTGAGCTTGCCGCGGATCTCGCCCGCTTTCAGCAGCCACTGATTGAGCGCATCGCGTGCCACCACCACGTGCGTGACCTGCATGTCGTGCAGCGTCAGCGGCTGTTGCAGCATCAGGGTCAGCTGTTCGTCCGTGATCGAGGCCGGTAATTCATAGTGCGGTTTGCGGCTGAACATGCCGCTGTGCTTCTCCAGCGTCAGCGCCTGCGCCACGCTCTGCTGCTGTTGCAGCGCCAGCCGGCGCGCTTTGATCTGCTGCAGCGTGTGCAGCATCGCCTGCTGCTGCCACGCGTGCTGCGTCATCAGCGCATCAATTTCACGGTCCAGCAGCTGCATCGACGCCACGTCGTGCCACAGGCAATCTTTCAGCAGGATCAGATCAAGCGGGGCAATCGCCACACGGCCGCTGTAAAACGCGCTGGCCTGCAGCAGATGGATGGCTTTTTTCCAGCGGCGGTCGGAGATATACGGCGCCTCTGGCAGGTTCTCCAGCTGCTGGCGCAGCTGATAGATCAGTTCAAACACATGATCGGGCAGGCTGACCTGGCTGATGCCTTTCTGCCACTGCTGATACTCTTCATCGCTGATGCACAGCGATTCCGCCACCGGGTTGGCGTTTTCATCCTGCTGGTGGGTCAGCATGCTGCGGAAGTTCTGCTTTTCATGCACGTTGTCGAGCCACAGCCGGATCAGCATACGGTCGTACAGCGCTTCCAGACCGCTGTCGGCCTCCGGCAGTTCGTTGGAGGCGGTGACCAGCAGACGCATCGGGATCGGCTCTTCGCTGTCGCCGTTGCGGAAGCGACGTTCGTTAATGGCGGTGAGCAGCGTATTGAGAATCGCCGGACCGGCTTTCCAGATCTCATCCAGAAAGACAATTTCGGCATCCGGCAGATAGCCTTTGGTCAGACGCTGGTAGCGTCCTTCATCTTTCAGCGCCTGGATCGACAGCGGGCCAAACACCTCTTCAGGCGTGGAAAAACGGGTCATCAGGTATTCAAAGGCACGGGCGTGCTGGAAGGCGTATTTCAGGCGGCGGGCAATCAGGCTCTTGGCGATGCCCGGTGGCCCAAGCAGAAACACGCTTTCGCCGCTCAGCGCTGCCAGCAGGCAGAGACGAATGGCATGATGCCGTTCATACAGCCCTTTCTCCAGGGCATTGCTGAGGCGAGAAATTCTTTCTGCCAAAAGATGGGGTTGAGCCATAATCACATCATTGTCCTTCTGATCCTGGTGCCGTCATATTCTGGCGAGCGCAATACTCTACTGTTTATCATGCGTGAAAGCGTTGATAGCCGTCAGCTTTTTTGTTTCAGAAGGTTGAGGTGAGGCAAATCGCGGGTTTTCAGCGCATTTCGCGCCGATTTTCGGCGAAAAAACGCTGCACAGACGGCGTAATGCCAGACGGTAAAAGTAGGTTTTTTCGGGAATATGTGCATACTGTGCGCTTTTTGATGATCTGAGCGCCGGGCTGAGGCCTGCGCGGCTCCAACAAAAGACAACTTATGAGCTCGGATAAGAAACAGTCCCTTGGCGCAGTCACTCTGGCGGCGATCGGCGTGGTGTATGGCGATATCGGTACCAGCCCGCTCTATACCCTGCGCGAGTGTCTCTCTGGTCAGTTCGGCTTTGGCGTGGAACGCGAGGCGGTGTTTGGCTTTCTGTCGCTGATCTTCTGGCTGCTGATTCTGGTGGTTTCGCTTAAATACATCAGTTATGTGATGCGCGCCGACAACGCCGGTGAAGGCGGGATCCTGACGCTGATGTCACTGGCGGGCCGCAATACCGGCGCACGCGCCACGGCGATTCTGGTGATCATGGGGCTGATTGGCGGCAGCTTCTTCTACGGGGAAGTGGTGATCACGCCGGCGGTATCCGTGCTTTCGGCCATCGAAGGGCTGGAGATCGCCGCGCCGAGCCTCGATAGCTACATTGTGCCGCTGGCGATTGCGGTACTGACGCTGCTGTTTGTGATTCAGAAACACGGCACCGGTATTGTCGGTAAGCTGTTTGCGCCGGTGATGCTGCTGTGGTTCATCATTCTGGCGGTGCTGGGTGCGCGCAGTATCATCAATAATCCCGAGGTGCTGCACGCCATGAACCCGTACTGGGCGCTGCACTTCTTTATTCAGTACAAAACGGTATCGTTCTTCGCGCTGGGCGCGGTGGTGCTGGCGATCACCGGCGTTGAAGCGCTGTATGCCGATATGGGCCACTTTGGTAAGTTTCCGATTCGCCTGGCATGGTTTGTGGTGGTGCTGCCGTCGCTGGTGCTCAACTATTTCGGCCAGGGCGCGCTGCTGCTGGAGCATCCGGAGGCCATCAAAAACCCGTTCTTCCTGCTGGCGCCGGACTGGGCGCTGATTCCGATGCTGATTCTCGCGACGCTGGCCACGGTGATCGCCTCGCAGGCGGTGATCTCCGGCGTATTCTCGCTGACGCGCCAGGCGGTGCGTCTTGGCTATCTGCCGCCGATGCGCATCGTGCACACGTCCGAAGAGGAATCCGGCCAGATTTATATTCCGGTGATCAACTGGCTGCTCTATTTCTCTGTGGTGATTGTAATCGTCGGCTTTGAGCACTCCAGCAATCTGGCGGCCGCCTACGGGATTGCGGTGACCGGTACCATGGTGCTGACCGCCATTCTGTGTTCAACGGTGGCGATTCAGAACTGGCACTGGAATCGCTACCTGGTGGTGCTGATTCTCATCGCGATGCTGTGCATCGACGTTTCGCTGTTCTCCGCTAACCTGGTCAAAGTATTCTCCGGCGGCTGGCTGCCACTGACGCTGGCGCTGATGATGTTTATCGTGATGACCACGTGGAAGAGCGAGCGCTTCCGCCTGCTGCGTCGTATGCATGAGCATGGCAATTCGCTGGAGGCGATGATCGCCTCGCTGGAGAAATCGCCGCCGGTGCGCGTGCCGGGCACGGCGGTCTACATGTCGCGAGCGCTCAATGTCATCCCCTTTGCCATGCTGCATAACCTGAAGCACAACAAGGTGCTGCACGAGCGCGTGGTGCTGCTGACGCTGCGTACCGAAGATGCGCCTTATGTGCACAACGTGCGTCGCGTGACCATTGAGCAGCTGTCGCCCACCTTCTGGCGCGTGGTGGCAAGCTACGGCTGGCGCGAAACGCCGAACGTCGAGGAGATTTTCCACCGCTGCGGCCTCGAAGGGCTCAACTGCCGCATGATGGAAACCTCATTCTTTATGTCACACGAGTCGCTGATCATCGGCAAACGCCCGTGGTATCTGCGTCTGCGCGGCAAGCTGTTCCTTGCGCTGCAGCGCAACGCCCTGCGCGCGCCGGATCAGTTTGAAATTCCGCCTAACCGGGTAATCGAGCTCGGTACTCAGGTCGAAATCTGACGCATCGCGCGTCACCAGCTGAGGGTGACGCGCAGCCCCTGCGGCTGCACCGCGCTGAAGGTCAGCCGGATGCCGTGCAGCTGAGCCACATTTTTCACAATCGACAAGCCAAGCCCGCTACCGGTTTGCGCCTGCCCCGGCGGTCGCCAGAAGCGTTCACCCAGCCGCGCCAGCTGCTCTGCGCTGACGCCCGGTCCGTTATCCACCACCTCCAGCCTGCGCGCGCTGAGCTGCAGCTGAATCTCACTGCCGGACGGCGTGTAGCGCAGCGCGTTATCCAGCAGATTGCGCAGCAGTAAACCCAGCAGCAGTGGATGACCGTTCATCACCGGTTCCGCGTCAGCCGTCAGCGTCAGCCTGGTATGCTGCGCTGCCGCCTGTGCCTGGTGTTCAGTCACCAGCTGGTGCAGCAGCGGCGCGAGGGGCACCGGCTGAAATTCGCTGCGCAGATCGTCCGCTTCGACGCGCGACAGCGTCAGTAGCTGATCGACCAGCCGCGTGGCACGCAGGATGCCGCTGTCGAGCTGCTGCAGCGCATGGTTGCGCATCGCCTCGTCATCGCCGGCCAGCTGAATCACCTCACTCTGCACGCGCAGCGCCGCCAGCGGACTGCGCAGCTCGTGCGCCGCATCGGAGGTAAAGCGCCGTTCGCGCTGGACCAGCTGTGCCATGCGGGCGAACAGGCCATTCAGCGCCGCCACCAGCGGCTTCACCTCCAGCGGCAGGCGCTGCGGCGTCAGCGGGGTGGCATCATCCGGCACGCGCTGCTGCAGCGATGCAGTCAGGCGTTTCAGCGGACGCAGCTCAAACCACACCAGCGCCAGCAGCAACAGCAACATCAGCGGCATGGCCACCAGCCACGGCAGCAGGCTGCTCAGTGCCAGATCGCGTGTCATATCATCGCGATATTCCCACTCCTGTCCGACCACCACGCGCCACTGCTTATCGGCTGAGGTCAGCCACAGCAGCCGCCAGCGATCGTCATCGCCACGCAGGCGACCATCGTGGAAGCCGTCGCGATCCGCGGTAAACGGCAAATCGCGGCCGTTTTCGCCGTCGTTCAGCAGCGGTTTGCCGTCGGCGCTGAACACCGCAAAGGCCAGCGCGTCGTCATCCTGATCGCCGCGATGGTGGCGCAAAATCGCTTTGGTTTTTGGCAGCGAGGCGGCCTGCAGGCGACTGGCATCCAGCGCCAGCAGGCGTTTGGCGAACAGCATCTGCTGGGTATCAAACAGCTCATTAACGGTGTCGCGCGTCTGCTGCCATGCGCTAAAGGTGGCACTGGCACCACACAGAATAATTAACAGCAGAAAGCCGATGGCCAGCCGCAGGAACAGACTCATTCTGCCGCTCCCAGCGTGTAGCCAATGCCGTGTACGGTGCGGATGAACTGACTGCCGAGCTTTTTACGCAGATGGTGGATGTGCACTTCGACCGCGTTACTGGAAACGTCGTCGTCCCAGCTGTACAGTTTCTCCTCCAGCTGTGCGCGCGTCAGTACGCGACCGGGATTGCGCAGGAACAGCTCCAGCAGCGCCAGCTCACGGCTTTTCAGGCTGAGCGGTTCGCCATCGACCATCACGCTGTGGCTACCGGGAGCCATCACCAGCCTGCCGTGACGCAGCTCCGGCTGCAGCTGACCGTGACGGCGACGAATCAGCGCCTGCAGACGCGCGGCCACCTCCGTCAGCGCAAACGGCTTACACAGATAGTCGTCAGCACCGAGTTGCAGGCCCTGCACGCGCTGGTCCAGCGCATCGCGTGCGGTGAGGATCAGCACCGGGACATCCGCGCCCTGCTCACGCCACTGGCGCAGGATGTCCAGCCCGTCGCGTTGCGGCAGCGACAGATCAAGCACCACGGCATCCCATGGCGCCGCGTTGAGCGCCTGAAATCCGGCTTCGCCGCTGACAAACCAGTCGACGCTGAAACCCAGTTTGGTCAGGCCGACCTTCAGGCCATCGCCAATCAGCGTATCGTCTTCAATTAATAAAATGCGCATGCGTTTCTCCCGGTTACCTGGGGTTTATACGAAGCAGATGCACGCTTGTACAGCGTCATTCGCCCGTTTTGGCTTATTTTTCCCCTCTTTTTTTCCCTTAAGATCCTGTTAAGAACCCTGTGGTGAAATAGCTCCCGTAATCCGCACAGACATGGAAATGAGGTGAAAAATGAAAAAGAGTGCAGCGCTATTCGCCATTATCGCCCTGGCGGCAACCCCGGTGTTAGCCGCCCAGCAGGGTGGCTTTGTCGACCCCAACGCGCCTGCCGCCCAGGCTAAAGCCGGCGGTTTTAAGGCCGATAACAGCAGTGTGGTGACGGTAAAACAGGCCGAAGAGATGAAGGATGACAGCTGGATCACCGTGCGCGGCCAGCTTGATAAGCAGATCGGCGATGAAGATTATCTGTTCCGCGACAGCAGCGGCAGCATGAAAGTGGAGATCGACCACAAACGCTGGAACGGCCAGACCATTACGCCGAAGGATCAGGTCGAGCTGACCGGCGAACTGGATAAGGATTTCAATTCGATTGAACTGGACGTTAAACAGGTGCGTAAACTGCCTTAACTTCCTCCTGCGGAGCCACGTCGCTGGCTCCGCCATCCCGCCAAACTCAAATTTTCCCCGGCCCAGGCGAAACGTTTCGATGGCGATCACATTTCCGTGATGCCGTCATTGAGTTGCCATGTACATTTAATACACTGCCAGACAGCGAAACGTTTCGCTGTGGAGTGGAATAAATGAAAAAAGGTCGCCTGTTAAACGCTGAAGTCTCTCATGTGATTGCCCGCCTCGGGCATACCGATACGCTGACGATTGCCGATGCGGGCTTGCCGATCCCGGCCGGTCCACAGCGCATCGATCTGGCGCTGACGCCCGGTACGCCCGATTTTTTACAGGTGGTGGAGGTCATCACGCAGGAGATGCAGGTTGAGAGTGCCCTGATAGCGGAAGAGATCCAACAACACAATCCGCAACTCCATAGCCAGCTGATCGCCGTGCTCGAAGCCTTGCAACAGCACCAGGGGAATGTGATTAGCGTTCGTTACACCAGCCATGAACAGTTCAAACAACACACTCAGCGCAGTCAGGCGGTCATTCGCAGCGGAGAGTGCTCTCCGTATGCGAATGTCATCCTGAGCGCGGGCGTCACTTTCTGAGGCCGCTATGCAACCGTTATTGCAACTCAGGGGAATTGAAAAATCATTTCCCGGCGTGAAGGCGCTCAACGGCGCGTCGCTGGCGGTCTATCCCGGGCGCGTGATGGCGCTGGTCGGAGAAAACGGCGCGGGCAAATCCACCATGATGAAGGTGCTGACTGGCATCTACAGTATGGACGCCGGTTCGCTGCACTGGCTGGGAAAAGAAGTGACGTTCTCCGGGCCGAAAGCGTCTCAGGAAGCCGGCATCGGCATCATCCATCAGGAGCTGAACCTGATCCCGCAGCTGACCGTCGCGGAGAATATTTTCCTCGGCCGTGAATTCGTTAACCGCTTTGGCCGCATCGACTGGAAACAGATGTATGCCGCGGCGGATGCGCTGTTAAAGCGCCTCAATCTGCGCTTCAGCAGCCACAAGCTGGTGGGCGATCTGTCCATTGGCGACCAGCAAATGGTGGAGATCGCCAAAGTGCTCAGCTTCGAGTCGCAGGTCATCATTATGGATGAACCGACCGATGCGCTGACCGATACCGAAACCCTGTCGCTGTTCCGCGTCATCAATGAGCTGAAAGCGCAGGGCTGCGGCATTGTTTATATCTCACACCGCATGAAAGAGATCTTTGAGATTTGCGATGACGTCACCGTGTTCCGTGACGGCCAGTTTATTGCCGAGCGCGCGGTAGGCGATCTCAGCGAAGAGGGCCTGATCGAAATGATGGTTGGCCGCAAGCTTGAGGATCAATATCCGCATCTCGATCAGACACCGGGCGAGGTGCGGCTGCGGGTCGAGCACGTTAGCGGACCGGGCGTAGAAGATGTCAGCTTTACCCTGCGTAAGGGCGAGATTCTGGGCATCTCCGGTCTGATGGGCGCGGGCCGCACCGAATTAATGAAGGTGCTGTATGGCGCGCTGCCGCGTACGCACGGCAAAGTAACGCTTAACGGCCGCGAGATTGTTACCCGCTCGCCGCAGGACGGCCTGGCCAACGGCATCGTCTATATCTCGGAAGACCGTAAGCGTGACGGGCTGGTGCTCGGGATGTCGGTCAAAGAGAACATGTCGCTGACCGCGCTGCGCTACTTCAGCCGCGCCGATGGCGGCCTGAAGCACGCCGAAGAGCAGCTGGCGGTGGGCGATTTTATTCGCCTGTTCAATGTGAAAACGCCGTCAATGATGCAGCCGATCGGTCTGCTGTCCGGCGGTAATCAGCAAAAAGTGGCGATTGCGCGTGGCCTGATGACGCGCCCGGATGTGCTGATCCTCGACGAGCCGACGCGCGGCGTCGATGTCGGGGCGAAAAAAGAGATCTATCAGTTAATTAACCAGTTTAAAGCCGAAGGGCTGAGCATCATCCTGGTGTCGTCGGAAATGCCGGAAGTGCTGGGCATGAGCGACCGCATTCTGGTGATGCATGAAGGCCATCTGAGTGGCGAATTTTCCCGTGAGCAGGCTACCCAGGAATCCCTGATGGCAGCGGCGGTCGGTAAGCAACACAGCGAGGAGTTAGTTGTATGAGTACCCAAACCTTACCTGCCAGCCGTCGCTGGTTCAGCAAAGCCTGGCTGCTGGAGCAGAAATCGCTGATCGCGCTGATTGTGCTGATCGCCGTGGTTGCCAGCCAGAGCCCGAACTTCTTCACGCTGCCCAACATGTTCAACATCCTGCAGCAGACGTCGGTCAACGCCATCATGGCGGTGGGCATGACGCTGGTGATTCTGACCTCAGGCATCGATCTTTCGGTCGGCTCGCTGCTGGCGCTGACCGGCGCGGTAGCGGCATCGATTGTCGGGCTGGAAGTCAATGCGCTGGTGGCCGTAGCGGCATCGCTGGCGCTCGGTGCCTTTATTGGTGCCATTACCGGTGTGATTGTGGCACGCGGCAAGGTGCAGGCGTTTATCGCTACGCTGGTGATGATGCTGCTGCTGCGCGGCGTCACCATGGTTTACACCAACGGCAGTCCGATCAACACCGGCTTCAGCGATAACGCCGATCTGTTTGGCTGGTTCGGCATTGGCCGTCCGCTGGGCATTCCGACGCCGGTATGGCTGATGGCGGTGGTGTTCGCGCTGGCATGGTACATGCTGCATCACACCCGCCTTGGTCGCTATATCTATGCGCTGGGCGGTAACGAAGCGGCCACGCGGCTGTCCGGCATCAACGTTAACCGCGTTAAAGTCATCGTCTATTCGCTGTGCGGCCTGCTGGCGGCACTGGCGGGCACCATCGAAGTGGCGCGTCTCTCTTCCGCGCAGCCGACGGCGGGCACCGGTTATGAACTGGATGCGATTGCCGCAGTAGTGCTGGGCGGGACCAGCCTCGCGGGCGGTAAAGGGCGCATTATGGGCACGCTGATCGGTGCGCTGATTCTCGGCTTCCTCAATAACGGCCTCAACCTGATGGGCGTATCGTCTTACTACCAGATGATTGTCAAAGCCGTCGTCATTCTGCTGGCGGTGCTGGTGGATAACAAAAGCAGTAAGTAACTCTGACCTTCACACAGGATTAAAGAAATGAAAAAGTTAACTGCATTGGCCGTCATCCTTGGCGCCACCCTCAGTGCTGGCGCGATGGCTAAGGATACGATTGCGCTGGTGGTCTCAACCCTGAATAACCCGTTCTTTGTGTCGCTGAAAGATGGCGCACAGAAAGAAGCCGATAAGCTGGGCTATAACCTGGTGGTGCTCGACTCACAGAACAACCCGGCAAAAGAGCTGGCAAACGTGCAGGATCTCACTGTGCGCGGCACCAAACTGCTGCTGATCAACCCAACGGATTCTGACGCGGTCGGTAACGCCGTGAAAATGGCTAACCAGGCGAACATCCCGGTGATTACGCTGGACCGTATGGCGGCGCAGGGGAAAGTTGTCAGCCACGTGGCGTCTGATAACCGCTTCGGCGGCAAAATGGCCGGCGATTTCATCGCGAAGAAACTGGGCGACGGTGCGAAAATCATCGAGCTGCAGGGCATTGCCGGCACCTCCGCTGCCCGCGAGCGTGGCGAAGGCTTTAAGCAGGCCGCTGATGCACACAAATTCAACGTGCTGGCCAGCCAGCCGGCCGACTTCGACCGTACTAAAGGTCTGAACGTGATGCAGAACCTGCTGCAGGCGCATCCGGACGTGCAGGCAGTTTTTGCCCAGAACGACGAAATGGCGCTGGGCGCGCTGCGTGCGCTGCAGACCGCAGGCAAAACCGACGTGCTGGTGGTGGGCTTTGACGGCACCGCGGACGGCGTGAAGGCGGTAGAATCCGGTAAACTCAGCGCGACCGTTGCACAGATGCCAGACAAGATTGGTATGATTGGCGTCGATACCGCAGATAAAGTTCTGAAGGGCGAAAAAGTGCAGGCGATCAACCCGGTTGACCTGAAACTGGTTACTAAATAAAACCCAAAGAAAAGCATGGCAACGCGCCACCCTCGCGGTGGCGCAACTTCCTGGATAACTCCCTATGAGCAAAAGCGCAAAACTGGCGGTACTCGGCAGCATCAACGCCGACCACATCCTCAACCTCGCCCATTTTCCCCGTCCGGGTGAAACGGTGATCGGGAAACAGTATCAGGTTGCCTTTGGCGGTAAAGGGGCCAACCAGGCCGTTGCGGCTGGCCGTGCCGGCGCTGACATTGCTTTTATTGCCTGCGTGGGTGCAGATGACATCGGCGAACGTATTCGCCAGCAGCTGCAGCAGGACCAGATTGATACCGCTCCGGTGGAAACCGTGGCGCAGGAAGCCACCGGCGTGGCGATGATCTTCGTGAATGGCGAAGGCGAAAATAACATTGGCATCTACTCAGGCGCGAACGCGGCGCTGACGCCAGCCTGTGTGGAGCGCCACCAGCAGGTAATTCGTTCGGCCGATGCGCTGCTGATGCAGCTGGAGTCGCCGCTGGACAGCGTGCTGGCCGCGGCCCGCATCGCGCGCGCCAGCCACACCCAGGTGATCCTTAATCCGGCGCCGGCGACCCAGCTCTCTGATGAGCTGCTGGCGCTGATCGACATTATTACGCCGAATGAAACCGAAGCGGAAATCCTCACCGGCATCGCCGTCAACGACGACGACGACGCGGCGCGGGCAGCCCAGGCGCTGCACGCCAAAGGCATCGATACCGTATTGATTACGCTGGGCCGGCGCGGCGTATGGCTCAGCGAGCAGGGCCAGGGACAACGTATTCCCGGCTTCAGCGTGCAGGCGGTGGATACCATCGCTGCCGGTGATACCTTCAACGGGGCCTTCATTACCGCGCGGCTGGAAGGCGTGGCGATGCAGGATGCGGTCCGTTTTGCCCATGCGGCGGCAGCCATTGCCGTGACGCGCCCGGGCGCACAGCCCTCAGTGCCATGGCGCACTGAGATTGACGCATTCCTGCAGCAACAGGGTTAAGCGCTTGGCTACCATGAAAGATGTCGCCCGTCTGGCGGGCGTCTCCACCTCCACCGTTTCGCACGTTATCAACAACAACCGTTTTGTTAGCGAACAGGTGCGCGACAGAGTGGAACAGGCGATTCGCGAATTAAACTACGCGCCGTCGGCGCTGGCGCGCAGCCTGAAGATCAAGCAAACGCGCACCATTGGTATGTTACTGACCGCCAGCAGCAACCCGTTCTACTCGGAAGTGGTGCGCGGTGTAGAGAACAGCTGCTATGAACGCGGCTACAGCCTGATTCTGTGCAATACCGAAGGCGATGAAGAGCGCATGAATCGCAGCCTTGAAACGCTGATGCAGAAGCGCGTGGATGGCCTGCTGATGATGTGCACGGAAACCCATCTGCCCTCCGCCGAAATCCTTAATCGCTATCCTTCGGTGCCGATGGTGATGATGGACTGGGCGCCGTTTGAAGGGCGCGGCGATATTATTCAGGATAACGCGCTGCTGGGCGGCGAACTGGCTACGCAGTATCTGATTGATCGCGGTTACACCCGCATCGCCTGTATTGCCGGGCCGCTGGATAAAACCCCGGCGCGCCTGCGTCTGGACGGTTTTCATCAGGCGATGGCAGCCAGTGGGCTGGCGGTGCCGCCGGGCTATGTGGTGGACGGCGATTTCGAATTTCAGGGCGGTTTCAACGCCATGAATCAGCTGCTGGCGCTCGATCCGCCACCGCAGGCGGTGTTTACCAGCAACGATGCGATGGCGGTAGGCGTCTATCACGCCCTGTATCAGGCGGGACTGCGCGTGCCGCAGGATATGGCGGTGATGGGCTATGACAACATTGAGCTGGCGCGCTATCTGACGCCGCCGCTCAGTACCATTCATCAGCCGAAAGATGAGCTGGGCGAGCTGGCCATTGATACGCTGATTCATCGTATGAGCGATCCCGACGCCAGCCAGCAAACGCTGGTGCTGACGCCGGAGCTGGTGGAGCGCGGTTCGGTTTAACTGCTTTTACGCGTTTTCTCGCGGTTGGCGATCAGGTTACGGCCATCCCCCGGCCGTAACATCAGAAACGCCAGCGCCGACAGCACGGTAATCACGCCCATGGTAAAGAAGGTGGCGTGGAACTGCTGCACCGTGGTGCTCTCAAAATCCTGGTAAAAGCGCAGCACGGCGGCGCTGACCGCCACGCCAAAACTGATCGACACCTGCTGCGTTACCGCCAGCACGCTATTGCCGCCGCTGGCGTTCTCATCATTCAAATCCGCCAGTGTGATGGTATTCATGGCGGTAAACTGGGTCGACATCGCCATGCCCAGTACAAACAGCGCCACCAGCAGCATGATGATGCTTCCGTCCGGCGACTGCAGCGCGAAGCTGGCGACCAGCACGCCGATGATAACCGTAATGCCCACCAGCGTTTTACGATAGCCAAAGCGGCGCAGCACCTGAGTCACGGTGGATTTAGCCAGCAGCGAGCCAATCGCCGTGGGCCCCATCATGCAGCCGGCGATGATCGCCGGATAGCCAAATCCTACCTGTAACATCAGCGGCATCAGGAACGGAATACAGCCGGTACCGAGACGCGCGGCAATATTACCGATAATCCCGACGGAGAACGTGCGTGTCTTAAACATCGGCAGACTAATCAGCGGAGCCGGATGGCGGCGCGCATGCATAATATAGAGCAGCAGCAATACCACGCCGCTGACCAGCACCAGCACTGCCTGCCACGGCGATACGATACGCTCGCCAAACAGCTCAATACCGATGGAGATCAGCACCAGACCAAAACCAAACAGCATAAAACCGCCGAAATCGAAGCGGCGTTTTGGCGTGGTGAAGTCTGGCATATATTTGCGCGCATAGAAGATGCCGGCGATGCCGATAGGAATATTAATCAGGAAGATCCAGTGCCAGCTGGCGTAGGTGACCAGCAGACCACCGAGCATAGGGCCAAGAATCGGTCCGACCAGGCCGGGCATGGTGACAAAGTTGAGCACCGGCAGCAGTTCGCTGCGCGGATAGGCGCGCAGCAGCGCCAGACGCGCTACCGGCATCATCATTGCTCCGCCAACGCCTTGCACCACGCGCGAAACCACCAGCATGCTCAGCGATCCGGACAGCGCACAGGCCAGTGAGCCAAGCGTGAACAGGGAAACCGCCACAATAAACACCTTACGCGTGCCAAAGCGATCGGCCAGCCAGCCGCTGACCGGAATCAACATCGCGACCGTGAGCGTATAACTGATGACGGCGGACTGCATGGCGAGTGGGGAACGTTCAAGGCTGGTGGCAATGGCGGGAAGCGCGGTATTCAGGATGGTGGCGTCGAGAGCCTGCATAAAAAACGCCATGGCGGCGATCCAGGGCAGGCCGGCCATACTGCGCGCGGAGCGAATCATTGAAAATCCTTCTTGAAGAAAATCGGTCAGCAAAGAGCGTAAGTTAAACAGGATAGCATCGGTCGCTGCGATGATGGCGCTGATTTGTGCCGCTGTGAGAGCTGATTTGCCTGATTATTAGACGGGAAATGTCTGTTTTTACCGCGTTCGTATAAAAAAGTAGCTTTCAGTCAATTTTTTTCAGGAAATGCTTGTCACTTCAGATTAACTCCCTATAATGCGCCACCACTGAGACGGCAAAGCGGCAACGCAGGCGGCTCAGCAGGGCGTGAAGTGATTCACCCCGCCGGAGAAAAACGCTGAAAAAAGTGTTTGACTCTGAAGGAGGAAAGCGTAA
>NZ_VWXG01000015.1:0-32309 GCF_011752515.1 Pantoea sp. Ap-870 | reverse complement strand
TCCTGCGAGTGCCCACACAGATTGTCTGATAAATTGTTAAAGAGCGGTGCGACGCGGCGTTCGGCCTGCTGTCGCGAGGTGGCGTATATTACGCTTTCCTCCTTCAGAGTCAAACACTTTTTTCAGCATTTTTCTCCGGCGGAAGTTCTTAACGAAGCTTCCTGTCTACACCGCATTCCGTAAGTCGTTGTGCCGTGTCGATGGAGGCGCATTATAGGGAGTTGTTCGGCACGCGCAACCGCTAAATTCAATAAAAACAATCGTTCGCTGCATTCCACAGCAAAACCCCGCCTTATACCCGGTTACACACAAAGTTATCCACATCTGCAGCCGGTAATAAATTTAGGCGAGCATCGCGCAAACGTTTTCGCTACAATGCCCCGCGACGTCAAGGATGCCCCTTTTGGGGCGTTACCTGAGGTAAATGTTCTCTTCTATATATATAGAGAGAGAAAGTTAAGCCTGATGTAACGCTCTTATTTACGCGAAACAAAGCCAAGGGATAAAACCACCATGCAACAACGTCGTCCTGTACGCCGCGCTCTGCTCAGTGTCTCTGACAAAGCCGGTATCCTCGAATTTGCTCAGGCCCTCTCCCATCGTGGTGTTGAGCTGCTCTCCACAGGTGGCACCGCGCGCCTGCTGGCAGATGCCGGCCTGCCCGTCACGGAAGTTTCTGACTACACCGGTTTCCCGGAAATGATGGATGGACGCGTCAAAACGCTGCACCCCAAAGTGCACGGTGGCATTCTGGGCCGTCGCGGCACCGATGATGCCATCATGGCCGAGCACGCCATCAATCCTATCGACATGGTGGTGGTGAACCTCTATCCCTTTGCCCAGACCGTGGCGAAAGCCGACTGCAGCCTGGAAGATGCCGTTGAGAACATTGATATCGGCGGTCCCACCATGGTGCGCTCGGCAGCCAAGAACCACAAAGACGTGGCGATCGTGGTGAAGAGCAGTGACTACGACGCGATCATCGCGGAGCTCGATGCCAACGAAAACTCCCTGACGCTGGAAACCCGTTTCGATCTGGCCATCAAAGCCTTTGAACACACCGCCGCTTACGACAGCATGATTGCCAACTACTTTGGCAGCCTGGTACCGGCCTATCACGGCGAGAGCACCGCGCCGGCCGGCCGCTTCCCGCGCACCCTGAACCTCAACTTTATTAAAAAGCAGGATATGCGTTACGGCGAGAACAGCCATCAGGACGCTGCTTTCTATATTGAAGAGCATGTCAGCGAAGCGTCGGTCGCCACTGCACAGCAGTTGCAGGGCAAAGCGCTGTCCTACAACAATATTGCCGATACCGATGCGGCACTGGAGTGCGTCAAGGAGTTCAGCGAGCCAGCCTGCGTTATCGTCAAGCACGCTAACCCATGCGGCGTCGCCGCAGGCGATTCAATTCTTGCCGCCTACGAGCGCGCTTACAAAACCGATCCGACCTCGGCGTTCGGCGGCATCATCGCCTTTAACCGCGAGCTGGATGAAGCGACCGCGCAGGCGATCATCAGCCGTCAGTTCGTGGAAGTCATTATTGCGCCATCGGCCAGTGAAGCGGCACTGCGCGTGACCGCAGCCAAACAGAACGTCCGCGTTCTGGTGTGCGGTCAGTGGCAGAGCCGTGTGGCCGGTCTCGACTTCAAACGCGTCAACGGTGGCCTGCTGGTTCAGGATCGCGATCTCGGTATGGTCGATGCCAGCCAGCTGCGCGTTGTCAGCCAGCGTCAGCCGACCGAACAGGAACTGCGTGACGCGCTGTTCTGCTGGAAAGTGGCGAAATTCGTTAAATCCAACGCCATTGTGTATGCACGCGACAACATGACGATCGGTATTGGCGCGGGCCAGATGAGCCGCGTTTACTCTGCCAAAATTGCCGGCATCAAAGCCGCTGACGAAGGACTGGAGGTGAAGGGTTCCGCCATGGCTTCCGACGCCTTCTTCCCGTTCCGCGATGGCATTGATGCCGCAGCAGCAGTGGGCATCACCTGTGTGATCCAGCCGGGCGGTTCCATTCGCGATGATGAAGTTATTGCTGCCGCCGACGAGCACGGCATCGCGATGATCTTCACTGACATGCGTCATTTCCGCCATTAATAGCCTGGAGCCGTAACGATGAAAATTTTAGTGATTGGTAATGGTGGACGTGAACACGCGCTGGCGTGGAAAGCAGCACAGTCGCCGCTGGCAGAAACGGTATTTGTTGCGCCAGGCAACGCCGGTACCGCGCTGGAGCCGGCCCTGCAGAACGTGGCCATCAGCGCCACCGATATTCCGGCACTGCTGGCGTTTGCGCAGCAGGAAAACATCGACCTGACCATCGTCGGACCGGAAGCGCCGCTGGTGATTGGCGTAGTCGATGCGTTTCGCGCTGCCGGCCTGAAAATCTTTGGCCCGACGCAGGCGGCCGCGCAGCTGGAGGGCTCAAAAGCCTTCACCAAAGATTTCCTTGCCCGCCAGCAGATCCCGACGGCGGAATACCAGAACTTCACCGAGGTGGAACCCGCGCTGGCTTACCTGCGTGAGAAAGGCGCGCCGATCGTCATCAAAGCGGACGGTCTGGCCGCGGGTAAAGGCGTCATTGTCGCCATGACGCTGGCCGAAGCGGAAGCGGCAGTACAGGACATGCTGGCCGGCAATGCATTTGGCGACGCAGGTCACCGCATCGTCATCGAAGAATTCCTTGATGGTGAAGAAGCCAGCTTCATCGTGATGGTGGACGGCGATAATGTCCTGCCAATGGCCACCAGCCAGGATCACAAACGTGTTGGCGACGGCGACACCGGCCCGAACACCGGTGGCATGGGCGCTTACTCACCGGCACCGGTAGTGACCGATGAGATCCACCAGCGCGTGATGGATCAGATCATCTGGCCAACCGTCAACGGCATGAAAGCGGAAGGTAACACCTACACCGGTTTCCTGTATGCCGGTCTGATGATCGACAAAGCCGGTCAGCCGAAGGTGATCGAATTCAACTGCCGCTTCGGCGATCCGGAAACGCAGCCGATCATGCTGCGCCTGCAGTCGGATCTGGTCGCGCTGTGCCTCGCCGCCGTCGACGGCACGCTCGATCAGCAGCAGTCACAGTGGGATCCGCGCCCGTCACTCGGCGTGGTGCTGGCCGCTGGCGGTTATCCGGGCGACTACAACACGGGCGATCAGATCCACGGTCTGCCGCTGGAAGATGTCGCGGACGGGAAGGTATTCCATGCCGGCACCACCCTGAAAGATGACCTGGTGGTGACCAGCGGCGGTCGCGTACTGTGCGTGACTGCGCTGGGTGAAGATGTGGCAGCAGCGCAGAAGAATGCTTACGCGCTGGCGCAGCACATCTCATGGAACGGCAGCTTCTGCCGTAATGATATCGGTTACCGCGCGATTAACCGCAAGTAAGCCCCCGGCGGCGGCCAGCCGGTCGCCGCTAAAAATCAGCCTCTTTCGGCTGCCAGCGGCACTCATCTTCCGGCGTGGCACGCAGCAGCTGAATCCCCTCTGGCGCTTCCAGCCACGACAGGGTAATCGGCTGTTGCTGCCCCTGCTGCTGTCGATACAGCGTTGCCAGCGTGTCGCGATCGAACGCCACATTCACCTGCTGCCCCTCACAGTCACGAACCTGCGTACCGCCCTGCCAGTGCCCCTGCCGCAACAGTACCCGACCACTCAGCAGTGCATTGCTCTGCGCCAGCATGCGCTGCGCGTCAAACCGGTACAGCTCGACGCTGTCGGCGCTGACGGCTTCACGCCGGCCAGCCAGCTGTCGCTGCATAAAATTGAGGTTGCCCTGATGGTCGAAACGCAGGGTTACGTCGTCCGGCTGCTGGCCAGTGACGTGCCGTTCCACGCTCAGCAGTTTATCCGCCTGCCAGATATAGTCGGTGGTTTCCCGGCTATCGCCATTGAAAGGGGTATAGACGGTACGCAGATGGACGGCTTCGTGGTCGCCGTTTTTACGCCAGATTCGCACCGTGCCACGGTCAGACAGATAGCCGCTGGCGGTGAAAGCCGGAAGATCGGGAGTGGCACTGCAGCCGGTGAGTAATACCCCGAGGAGGATGGCGCAGAGGCGCTGAGGAGAGATGTTCAGCATAGCAGGCCCCGGTAACAAAAAGGGGCGAAATCGCCCCTCTTTTAAAGCTAAACCGCGATGCGGAAAACTTACTTAACAGCGTCTTTCAGTGCTTTACCAGAGACGAACGCTGGCACGTTAGCTGCAGCGATTTTGATCTCTTTGCCAGTCTGCGGGTTGCGACCGGTACGCTCAGCGCGGTGGTTCACTTTAAAAGTACCAAAACCAACCAGTTGTACAGCATCACCTTCTTTCAGAGACTCAGTGATCGCAGCCAGGGTAGATTCCAGCGCAGCTTTAGCCTGGGTTTTAGACAGGTCCGCTTTCTCTGCGATCACATCAATCAGTTGAGTCTTGTTCATAAGTTATCCTTAAAGTGTATTTATCGCTTGCTAAGCAACGAGTGCGAGGGAAAAGCCATATTCTGGCACTCTTCAGCCTGCACGCACCGATAGCCACAATTTTCAGCCCCCCAAATGTAGACCAGACAGGGGGCTGATGTGAAGCCTCCAGGCGCGGTAATTCGGGCCTGAAGTCACGTTTTCTCGCCTTATTGCTGAAAAATTATACCGATGTTACTGATTCCGGCTTCACGCAGGTCTGCACGTAGCCCTTTGATTAGCTCCAGGTCCCGTTCTTCGCACTCTGCCAGCAGGCGAAAAATCTCCCACTGCAGGTCCCATTCGTCAATTACCGCCTGGTTGTCACGCAGCTCTTCGTCGCTCATTTCGCGACCGGCCTGGGTCATTTCGAGGATGGCCACGGTGGTGATCGACGTGCGGCTGACTTCGATGGCGTGCTCCAGCGTTTCACCGCTCAGCTGCGCGTGCAGGAGTTCACTCAGCGCCACGCAGGCATCAATCGCCGGGTGCACGCCGTAAACGTCAAAGTCGTCACCGTTTGGGATCGCCGCTTCCAGTTTCTCCAGCTGGCTGTCGAAATTGATTTTGGCATCCTTCACCGTCAGGCTTTCCCACACCAGGTCGAGAATGCGGCGATAGAGCTGCGGATCGGCAAACTCGGTCTGCTGACAGAAGGCCCAGTAATTGGGGAACATCCGCTCGCACAGACAGGCCATAAAGGTCATGTGCTGCCAGCTTTCCAGCTTCGCCAGACGCAAATGGACGGGGTTCTGTAACATCAAACTTACTCTCGGTAGATTAGCTGGCGGCAGTGTACCGCAAAAGCCGCGTACAAACAGCGTTAGCGCGCATTTTGCCACTTCACAAAAGCGGGACGGCCAGACGCCACGGCATCGGCCCAGCGCGTTGGCTCCGGCAAGCGGTAGCCAGCCATGCAGGCTTCAACCCAGTGCAGTGCGCTATCGAGGCTGACGCGGTGGCCGGTTGAGACAAACAGCGGATTGCAGCGCGTCTTGCTGCGCCACACCCAGGCAATCTGCTCGCCTTTATCCATCAGCGGCTGACGACTGCCCGGTGCCGCATCCAGCTCAGCGAAACGGCCGCACAGGCGCTTTTTCGCTACGCCGATGGTTGGCACATCCAGCAGCGAGCCGAAATGCGCAGCAACGCCCAGCCGGCGCGGATGAGAGATGCCATGGCCGTCGACGAACAGCAGATCGGGCCGCTGCGACAATTGCTGCCACGCCGCCTGCAGGGCTGGAATTTCGCGAAACGAGAGAAAACCGGGGATATAAGGCATGGTGGTCGCGACACGCGCGATGCGATGCTCCACCAGCGTTAATGAAGGGTATTCGAGGATCACCAGGGCGGCGCGCGTTACCTCGCCGCCCTGTTCAAAACCGACATCGGCGCCGCCAATGAAGCGCGGCGGCAGTACGTCAAAATCATCCTGCCGCACCACGCTGGCGGCGAGCTGTACCTGTTGCTGTCGTAGTGCGGCTAAATCCATGCTTATCCCTGATGATATGGTCGTGATAGCCGATGCACCGCCTCCACAAACGCGCCAGCGTGCTCTGGCGGAACATCCTGATGAATCCCGTGACCGAGGTTGAAGACGTGGCCTTCGCCTGCGCCAAAGCCTTCCAGAATCCCTGCCACTTCCTGCTCAATTCGTGCAGGGGGTGCATACAGCATAGACGGATCCATGTTGCCCTGCAGCGCGACTTTATCGCCCACACGGCGCCGCGCTTCGCCAATATCGGTGGTCCAGTCAAGGCCCAGCGCATCACAGCCGGTGGCCGCCATCTCTTCCAGCCACTGGCCGCCGCCCTTGGTAAACAGGGTGATGGGCACGCGTCGTCCTTCGTTCTCATGCAGCACGCTGTCGACGATTTTGTGCATGTAATAGAGCGAGAACTCGCGATAGTCGCGCCCGGTCAGCACGCCGCCCCAGGTATCAAACACCATCACCGACTGCGCACCCGCTTTAATCTGCGCGTTGAGGTAAAGGATCACGCTCTCTGCCAGCTTATCCAGCAGCGCGTGCAGCGTCTGCGGCTCGGCGTACATCATCTTCTTGATTTTGGTGAAAGCCTTGCTGCTGCCGCCTTCTACCATGTAGGTTGCCAGCGTCCACGGGCTGCCGGAGAAACCAATCAGCGGCACTTCGCCCTTGAGGTTATGACGGATGGTGCGCACCGCATTCATCACGTAACCCAGCTCCTGCTCCGGATCCGGCACCGGTAGTTTATCCACATCGGCACGGCAGGCGATGGGGTGGGAGAAACGCGGGCCTTCGCCTGTCTCAAAGTAGAGCCCCAGGCCCATCGCATCCGGAATGGTCAGGATATCGCTGAAGAGGATCGCGGCATCCAGCGCATAGCGGCGCAGCGGCTGCAGGGTGACTTCGCACGCCAGCTCCGCGTTCTTACACAGCGACATAAAATCACCGGCTTCAGCGCGCGTGGCTTTGTATTCCGGCAGGTAACGCCCGGCTTGTCGCATCATCCATACCGGGGTGATATCCACCGGCTGGCGTAACAGGGCGCGCAGATAACGATCGTTCTTCAGTTCACTCATAATGGGCTCTCTCATGCTAAGGCCGGCAGTGTAGCATTTTCACGCCGCGCTGGCGCGACACAGCGCAACCGTATCTTCAATCAGCCGGCGCGCCACGGTGCCCGGCGGCGGCAACAGGGGCAGATCGTCGTAGCGATACCAGCCAGCATCCAGCAGCTCTTTACCATCGTGCTGCAGCTCGCCGCCATCGTACTCCGCCATGAACGCCATCATCAGCGAGTGCGGGAACGGCCACGGCTGCGAGGTCACGTAACGCACATTTTTTACCCGCACGTTGCTCTCTTCCATCACCTCGCGGGCCACCGCCTGCTCCAGCGTTTCGCCGACTTCGACAAAACCGGCCAGCACGGTGTAGATGCTGTTGCGATGGCGCGCATGGTTTGCCAGCAGGATCTCCTCACCGCGACGAATCGCCACAATGATGCAGGGGGCGATTTGCGGATAGTAGCGCTCGCGGCAGTGGCTGCACAGGCAGGCAAATTCGCGCTTGCTGTGCTGCATTTCATGGCCGCAATAGCCGCACCAGCGATGCGAACGGTAGAACTCTGCCAGCTGCACGCCGCGCCCGGCGAGCTGAAACAGACCGACATCTTCGTCAATCAGCTGGCGCACCGAGGCCATATTGTCCGGACGCGCTTCGCATACCAGCCAGACGTTTTCGCCCTGCCACTCGCCAATCACTCTGCCGCTGCTGCCGGTCAGGCCAAACTCGCCGGATAAGCCATGCGGCAACTCGCCTTGCGGCAACCAAAGTTTCTGCGCAGAGCTGACAATCCACCAGCCAGCGTCTACGCTTGAGATCTCACGTTGCATCTTAATCGTTGTCCTTAGCGTCAAATGGCACGCTGAAATCCTGATGTTAAGTGTGTAATAAACAACTATAACTCACCTGGAGCCCCGTATGCTTACCCAGTTAGATAACCTGACCGAGCGTGTAGGTGGCGGTAATGAATTAGTCGACTCATGGTTGCGCGCCCGTCGACAGCTGCTCGTCACCTATTACGAGTTAATTGGCATGAAGCCGAACAAAGAAGCGCTGACCGCGCTGGATGAACAGGCGCTGGATGCGTTTTGCCATCGTCTGGTGGACTATCTCTCTACCGGCCACTTCAGCGTTTACGAGCGCATCATCAGCGAGATGTCCGGCGACAGCCCGATGATTGCGGCAGCGCAGATCTATCCGGCGCTGGAAGGCAATACTGAACGTCTGATGCAACTGTATGACAGCCATCTGCAGCAGGCCATTAATGACGACAACTGCGTGGATTTCCAGCAGGCGCTGTCAGAAGTGGGCGAAGCGCTGGAGTCACGCTTTACGCTGGAAGACAAACTGATTCAGCTCGCCTGGGATAACCAGCTGGCGCGCCCGCCGGTGGCCAATGACAGCACCATTGCTCGTCCGGCCTGAACCGCTGCAGTTGTAAAAGACTTGTTATTCAGGAAAAGCCCTTTTATGCTGAATGGGCTTTTTTATTGTCTTTTTAACGACAATCCACAATCAAACTTTGCGATATAAGCGCAGCGTGCAGCAGTCAGTAAAGTCGCTTATCGCGTAAAACGTAAACTTGTCGGAGTGCCCTTAGGGGCTGAGACCGTTAATTCGGGATCCGCGGAACCTGATCAGGTTAGTACCTGCGAAGGGAACAAGAGTAGATGTGATCAGCACGGTGCAGTCAGGCGCCCGGCACCGTTTCTGTTACTCCTTCCGGACTCCGGACAAGCAGCTTCCCCTTGTTTTAAGGAAACTTGCTATGTCTGATGCTAAAACCTCACGTCGTGAACAACGCGCGCAGGCGCAAAAATTTATCGATTCGCTCCAGGGAACCGCCTTCCCTAACTCCAAACGGATCTGGATCAGCGGCAGCCGCGCGGATATCCGCGTCCCGATGCGCGAAATTCAGCTCAGCCCGACGCACACCGGCGGCAGCAAAGATCATCCGCAATACGCAGAAAATGAACCAGTCCCGGTGTATGACACTGCCGGTGCCTATGGCGATCCCCACGCGACCATCAATGTGCATCAGGGTCTGGCAAAATTGCGCGCCGGCTGGATCGCCGAACGCAACGACAGCGAAACCATCAGCGCACTCAGCTCAAGCTACAGTCAGCAGCGGCTGGCGGATGACGGGCTGGATCATCTGCGTTTTGAACACCTGCCGCTGCCGCGCCGGGCCAAAGCGGGTCGCCGCGTCACGCAGCTGCACTATGCGCGTCAGGGCATTATCACGCCGGAGATGGAGTTTATCGCGCTGCGCGAAAACATGGGACGTGAGCGTATCCGCAGTGCAACGCTGTTGCAGCAGCACGCCGGCCACGGCTTTGGCGCGCAGCTGCCGGAGAATATCAGCGCCGAATTCGTGCGCGCTGAAGTGGCCAGCGGCCGCGCCATCATTCCTGCCAACATCAATCACCCGGAATCGGAGCCGATGATCATCGGCCGCAATTTTCTGGTGAAAGTCAACGCCAACATCGGCAACTCGGCGGTAAGTTCGTCGATTGAAGAGGAAGTGGAAAAACTGGTGTGGGCCACGCGCTGGGGGGCAGATACCGTGATGGATCTGTCGACCGGCCGCTATATCCATGAAACGCGCGAGTGGATTTTGCGCAACAGTCCGGTGCCGATCGGCACGGTGCCAATCTATCAGGCGCTGGAAAAGGTCAACGGCATCGCAGAAGATCTTAACTGGGACATTTTCCGCGATACCCTGCTGGAACAGGCTGAGCAGGGCGTTGATTACTTCACCATTCACGCGGGCGTGCTGCTGCGCTATGTGCCGATGACCGCACAACGGCTGACCGGCATCGTGTCGCGCGGCGGCTCAATCATGGCGAAGTGGTGCCTGTCACATCATCAGGAAAACTTCCTCTACCAGCATTTCCGCGAAATCTGTGAAATCTGCGCCGCCTATGATGTCGCGCTATCGCTCGGTGATGGTTTACGTCCCGGCTCGATTCAGGACGCCAACGACGAAGCCCAGTTTGCCGAACTGCGTACCTTAGGCGAGCTGACGCAAATCGCCTGGCAATATGATGTGCAGGTCATGATTGAAGGCCCCGGTCACGTGCCGATGCAGATGATCCGCCGCAATATGACCGAGCAGCTGGAACACTGCCATGAAGCGCCGTTTTATACGCTGGGCCCGCTGACGACCGATATCGCGCCGGGCTACGATCATTTTACCTCCGGGATTGGCGCCGCCATGATCGGCTGGTTTGGCTGTGCGATGCTGTGCTACGTCACGCCGAAAGAGCACCTTGGCCTGCCGAATAAAGAGGATGTTAAGCAGGGGCTGATTACCTACAAGATCGCCGCGCACGCTGCCGATCTGGCTAAAGGCCATCCCGGCGCGCAGATCCGCGACAACGCCATGTCGAAAGCTCGCTTTGAGTTCCGCTGGGAAGATCAGTTTAATCTGGCGCTCGATCCGCATACCGCGCGGGCCTATCACGACGAAACCCTGCCGCAGGAATCCGGCAAAGTGGCCCACTTCTGTTCCATGTGCGGCCCCAAATTCTGTTCAATGAAAATCACCCAGGAAGTGCGCGAATTTGCCGCCCGCCAGCAGGCTGAAGCCCAGCCGATAGCGCTGGGCATGGCGCAAATGTCCGATGCCTTCCGTAGCCGTGGCGGCGAGCTGTATCACGCCGCCGATGCCCTGAAAGAGGAAAAATGATGACTGAAGCCTTCCCTGCCACCGCGCCAAAACTGGGGCTCTATCCGGTTGTCGACAGCGTGTTGTGGATTGAACGCCTGCTGGCAGCCGGCGTGCGCACCCTGCAGTTGCGCATTAAAGATGGCGATGATCGCCAGATTGAAGCCGCAGTACGCGATGCCATCGCCCTGGGCAAACAGTACGGTGCGCGGCTGTTTATCAACGATTACTGGCGCTTAGCGATTAAGTACAACGCTTATGGTGTGCATCTTGGTCAGGAGGATCTGGATGTGGCCGACCTGGACGCTATCCGCCACGCCGGCTTACGCCTGGGTCTGTCGACACACGATGACGCCGAGCTGGATCGCGCACTGGCGCTGCGTCCGTCCTATATTGCGCTCGGCCACATCTTTCCGACACAAACCAAAGAGATGCCCTCTGCACCACAGGGCATAGCCGAGCTGAAGCGCCATCTGGCGCGGCTGCAGCACATCCCCACCGTGGCGATTGGCGGCATTTCGCTGGCTCGCGTGCCGGAGGTGCTGGCGACCGGCGTCGGCAGCATTGCCGTGGTCAGCGCGATTACCCAGGCGGAAGACTGGCAGGCGGCCACCCGCCAGCTGCTGGCGCTGGTAGAATCCCCAGAGCATGTTGCAAAAGCGTTGTAACTGACTGCAACGGCGCTAAAAATCCGCGAATACGGCGCGCAAACGGCAGCAGTCAGGGCTGGCGCGACCGGGGACAATCGCTAAAGTGAGCCTGCCCGCTGTCGCTTGCAGCGGGCCAGGGCTGGCTTCCCCGACTCTCTGTCCGGCCCTGCCTTTCCACCGTTATTCTGTCAGGGAGGTAGTATGGCGCGTTTCCGCACTGCAGGCCTGCATGGCACGCTCCACGGCTGCGCCTAGGCTGGCAATCGCCTGCTCGGTTTGCTCATTCATTGGCAGACCATAATTGAGGCGCAGGCAGTTGCGATATTTACCCGCCGCCGAAAACAACGAACCGACCGCCACCTGGATTTTCAGCTCCCGCAGTTCCGCATTCAGCCGCACCGCATCGAAGGCTTCCGGCAGCTCAATCCACATCAGGAAACTGCCCTGCGGCCGCGAGACGCAAATACCGCAGGGAAAATAGTGGCGCACCCAGCAGCTAAACGTCTCATAGTTACGCTGATACACATGGCGCATGCGGCGCAAATGCGGCAGGTAATGGCCCTGACGAATAAACTCTGCGACCGCATACTGCGGCTGCGTTGCCGTCGAACCGGTGCCAATATATTTCATGTGCAGTACGCGATCGCGATAGCGTCCCGGCGCGACCCAGCCCACGCGCAAGCCGGGCGCCAGGGTTTTGGAAAACGAGCTGCACAGCAGCACGCGGCCATCCATATCCAGCGATTTGATGGTGATCGGACGCGGATACTCCCACGCCAGCTCGCCGTAAACATCATCTTCAATGATCGCCGCGTCAAAGCGCTGCGCCAGCGTCAGCAGCGCGCGCTTACGCGCTTCCGGCATGATAAATCCAAGCGGATTATTACAGTTGGGTACCACCACCACCGCTTTGATTGGCCACTGCTCAAACGCCAGCTCCAGCGCCTCAAGACTGATCCCGCTGACCGCATCGGTAGGGATTTCAATGGCGCGGATGCCCAGACCGCGCAGTGTCTGCATGGTGCCGTGAAACGCTGGCGACTCGACGGCAATGATATCGCCTGGCTCGCACACGGCGCGAATCGACACCGACAGCGCTTCATGGCAACCGGTAGTGATGACAATATCTTCCGCCGTCAGCTGACAGCCGCTGTCAATTGTCAGCCGCGCAATCTGCTCGCGCAGCGCTGCCACGCCGAGCAGGCTGTCGTAGTTGAGCTGATCAATGTCCTGCTTCTGCGCCATGCGGCCCATGATTTTCCACAGCGGCTTGAGCGTCGGCTGGGTCAGGTCCGGCATGCCGCTGCCCAGCTGCAGCACGTCGCCATTAATGCGGCTGCTCAGCAGCTCCAGCACCGATTCCCACTGGGTGATCTCAACCGGACGCTGTACGGGTCGGGTCATCGCGGGCACCGGCGGCGTGGCTTTACGGGTAGCGACAAAATAGCCGGAACGCGGCTGCGGCACGATAAGCTGCTTCTCTTCCAGCAGATGATAAGCCTGCTGCACGGTGCTGATGCTGACACCGTGCTCAATGCTGAGCGTACGCACCGAGGGCAAGCGTTCGCCGCTGCGATACAGCCCCTGCTCAATACGGTCTGAAAGCAGACAGGCCAGATGTTGATAGCGCGTCATTGTGTGCCTCGCTGCGTTAACGGTGATCAAAAATCAGTACAGATGACGCCTATTTCTACCATTCAGATCGGTACGGGCGCAATCTGTATGTTAAAGATAAGTGATTTTTGAATCTGTATAGCATTCGCCATCAGAGGGAAAATGTTGTTCAGACATCATACTGAGGGCTGGGATTATGGAATTCGATCAGAACCGGGCGGCAAAACCGTTCAGCGTGACCTTACTCGATATCTTCCGTGGCGGCGTGCGCGCAATCAAACGCTGGCAGGCCAGGCGGGAAACGCGGGAGATTCTTTCGCACCTGAGTGATGCGCAGCTACGTGACATCGGGCTGACGCGTCAGGATATCAATCAGAAATAACGCGGTTTTCAGACGAAAAAAAACCCTGCCGAGGCAGGGTTTTTTCATGGTCAGCAGAGCAGACGATTATTCGTCGTCGCTACCGCCCAGACCGGCGTTCAGCAGCTCAGCGAGGCTGGCAGAGGCTTCATCCGCAGTCACCTGCGGTGCAACCGGTGCTTCACCCGCCTGACGGCGACGCATACGATCCTGGTGGTAAGCATAACCGGTACCGGCCGGGATCAGACGACCCACGATAACGTTCTCTTTCAGGCCGCGCAGTTCGTCGCGCTTGCCGGCTACCGCTGCTTCGGTCAGGACACGGGTGGTCTCCTGGAACGATGCCGCAGAGATGAACGATTCGGTTGCCAGCGAGGCTTTGGTGATACCCAGCAGGTCACGCATGTACGTCGCGCCGATTTTGCCGTTCGCTTCCAGATCGCGGTTGGAGATCTTGATACGAGAGACTTCCGCCTGCTCGCCTTCCAGGAACTCCGAGCTACCCGCGTTCAGGATGGTTGCTTTACGCAGCATCTGACGCACGATGACTTCGATGTGCTTATCGTTAATCTTAACGCCCTGCAGGCGGTAAACTTCCTGCACTTCGTTAGTGATGTAACGGGTCACAGCATGGACGCCACGCAGACGCAGGATGTCGTGCGGAGACTCTGGGCCGTCGGATACGACGTCACCACGTTCTACACGTTCACCTTCGAATACGTTGAGCTGACGCCATTTCGGAATCATCTCTTCATACGGATCGCTACCGTCAACCGGGGTGATCACCAGACGACGCTTGCCTTTGGTCTCTTTACCGAAGGAGATGATACCGCTGATCTCCGCCAGGATAGCTGGCTCTTTCGGACGACGCGCTTCGAACAGGTCGGCAACGCGCGGCAGACCACCGGTGATGTCCTTGGTACCGCCAGATTCCTGCGGAACACGCGCCAGGGTATCACCCGAGCTGATCTTCACGCCATCTTCCAGCTGCACAATCGCTTTACCTGGCAGGAAGTACTGTGCCGGCATGTCGGTGCCCGGGATCAGTACATCGTTGCCGTTGGCATCAACGATTTTCAGTGCCGGACGCAGGTCTTTACCGCCCGCAGTACGCTCTGCAGAATCCAGTACCACCAGCGATGACAGACCGGTGAGGTCGTCAGTCTGACGGGTAATGGTCTGACCGTCGATCATGTCGGTGAAGCGGATGAAACCGCCCACTTCGGTGATAACCGGCATGGTGTGTGGATCCCAGTTTGCAACGGTTTCGCCCGCGGCAACCTGCTCGCCATCACCTTTCGCCATGACCGCACCGTAAGGCACTTTATAGCTCTCTTTGGTACGACCGAACTCGTCGATCATCTTCAGCTCAACGTTACGCGAGACGATAACCAGTTTCCCGGAGGAGTTGGTTACTGACTTGGCGTTGGTCAGCTTGATAGTACCTTTATTCTTCACCTGAATGCTGGATTCAGCTGCCGCACGCGATGCCGCACCACCGATGTGGAAGGTACGCATGGTCAGCTGGGTACCCGGCTCACCGATGGACTGTGCTGCGATAACGCCGATGGCCTCACCTTTGTTGATGATGTGACCACGTGCCAGATCGCGACCGTAGCAGTGTGCACACACACCG
The DNA here is from genome assembly GCF_011752515.1 of Pantoea sp. Ap-870. Classification (NCBI taxonomy): domain Bacteria; kingdom Pseudomonadati; phylum Pseudomonadota; class Gammaproteobacteria; order Enterobacterales; family Erwiniaceae; genus Pantoea; species Pantoea sp. Ap-870. The sequence goes on along the minus strand of NZ_VWXG01000015.1, from coordinate 17,378 downwards.
AAGTCGGTTTCACAGCTCACCACGGAACGCACTTTAATCGCGTCCACGGAGTTCAGTTCAACCACGTCACACCAGTGCTCATCGATCAGGGTGTTACGCGGGATCAGGATGTCCGCAGTGCCCGGCTTCAGCACGTCTTCTGCCGTCACACGACCCAGTACACGCTCACGCAGCGGCTCTTTAACGTCGCCACCTTCAATGACCGGGGTCATCATGATGCCTTCGAATGTGCCACAGTCGTCTTCGGTGACCACCAGGTCCTGCGCCACGTCAACCAGACGACGGGTCAGGTAACCGGAGTTCGCCGTTTTCAGTGCGGTATCGGCCAGACCTTTACGCGCACCGTGGGTCGAGATGAAGTACTGGAGTACGTTCAGACCTTCACGGAAGTTCGCGGTGATCGGCGTCTCGATGATGGAGCCATCTGGCTTCGCCATCAGACCACGCATACCTGCCAGCTGACGAATCTGTGCCGCAGAACCACGCGCACCGGAGTCGGCCATCATGTAGATGCTGTTGAACGAAACCTGCTGCTCTTCTTCGCCGTGACGGTTGATCACGGTTTCGGTCTGCAGGTTATCCATCATCGCTTTGGATACGCGTTCGTTAGCCGCAGCCCAGATATCAATGACTTTGTTGTAACGTTCGCCCGCGGTAACCAGACCAGACTGGAACTGCTCCTGGATCTCGGCCACTTCCGCTTCGGCTTCTGCAATGATTTCTGCTTTCTTGGCAGGAATCACCATGTCGTCGATACCGACTGAGGCACCTGAACGGGCTGCATAGGCAAAGCCGGTGTACATGGTCTGGTCAGCAAAGATAACGGTCGGCTTCAGGCCCAGGATGCGGTAACAGGTGTTCAGCATCTTAGAAATCGCTTTCTTACCCAGCGCCTGGTTGACGATGGAGTAAGGCAGACCTTTCGGTACGATCATCCACAGGATCGCACGACCAATGGTGGTGTCGATCAGGCTGGTTTTCGCAACGAGCTCTTCCTGCTCATTTTTGCTGTATTCAGTGATACGCACTTTAACGCGTGCATGCAGCTCGGCCTGGCCAGCGCGGTAAACACGCTCAGCTTCTTTCGGGCCGGTCAGTACCATGCCTTCGCCTTTGGCGTTCACTTTGTCACGGGTCATGTAGTACAGACCCAGAACAACGTCCTGTGAAGGAACGATGATTGGCTCGCCGTTCGCTGGAGACAGAATGTTGTTGGTAGACATCATCAGCGCACGCGCTTCCAGCTGGGCTTCCAGCGTCAGCGGTACGTGAACAGCCATCTGGTCACCATCGAAGTCGGCGTTATACGCCGCACACACCAGCGGGTGCAGCTGGATCGCTTTACCTTCGATCAGAACCGGTTCAAACGCCTGGATACCCAGACGGTGCAGGGTTGGTGCACGGTTCAGCAGTACCGGGTGTTCGCGAATCACTTCATCCAGGATATCCCAGACCACCGCTTCTTCGCGCTCAACCATTTTCTTGGCCGCTTTAATGGTGGTCGCGAGGCCACGCAGTTCCAGCTTGCCGTAGATGAACGGTTTGAACAGTTCCAGTGCCATTTTCTTCGGCAGACCGCACTGATGCAGACGCAGGTATGGACCGACGGTGATAACCGAACGACCGGAGTAGTCAACACGTTTACCCAGCAGGTTCTGACGGAAACGACCCTGCTTACCTTTGATCATGTCGGCCAAAGATTTCAGAGGACGTTTGTTAGAGCCGGTGATGGCACGACCGCGACGGCCGTTATCCAGCAGGGCATCTACCGCTTCCTGCAGCATACGTTTTTCGTTACGTACGATGATATCTGGCGCAGCCAGATCCAGCAGACGCTTCAGACGGTTGTTACGGTTGATCACGCGACGATACAGATCGTTCAGATCCGACGTAGCGAAACGACCGCCGTCCAGCGGTACCAGCGGACGCAGATCTGGCGGCAGCACCGGCAGAACGGTCAGGATCATCCACTCTGGCTTGTTGCCAGACTGCACGAACGCTTCCAGCAGCTTGATACGCTTGGTCAGCTTTTTACGTTTGGTCTCAGAGTTGGTTTCGTTCAGCTCTTCACGCAGCTGCTCGCACTCCTGCTCCAGATCCATATTTTTCAGCAGCGCCTGGATAGCTTCCGCACCCATCTTCGCGTCGAATTCGTCACCGAACTCTTCCAGCGCGTCAAGGTACTGCTCTTCAGTCAGAATCTGACGTTTTTCCAGGTTGGTCATGCCGCCTTCGACCACAACATAAGATTCGAAGTACAGCACGCGCTCGATATCACGCAGCGGCATATCCAGCAGCAAACCGATGCGGGATGGCAGTGATTTCAGGAACCAGATGTGCGCGGTCGGCGAAGCCAGCTCGATGTGGCCCATACGCTCACGACGCACTTTGGTCTGCGTGACTTCAACGCCACACTTCTCACAGATCACGCCACGGTGTTTCAGACGCTTGTACTTACCGCACAGGCATTCGTAATCTTTTACCGGTCCGAAAATACGGGCACAGAAAAGACCGTCACGCTCCGGCTTGAAGGTACGGTAGTTAATGGTTTCCGGCTTTTTAACTTCACCGAAAGACCAGGAACGGATCATGTCTGGCGAGGCCAGCGCAATTTTGATCGCATCAAACTCTTCGGTTTTAGTTTGCGCTTTCAGAAACTTAAGTAAGTCTTTCACGGATTAGCTCCCGTCGGAGTGGAACTCTCAGGGACGCGCCAGGCGCGTCCCATAACCAGTACTTGCGAGTGCTTACTCGTCTTCCAGCTCGATGTTGATACCCAGCGAGCGAATCTCTTTCAACAGTACGTTGAAGGATTCCGGCATGCCCGGTTCCATCTGATGGTTGCCGTCAACGATGTTTTTATACATCTTGGTACGGCCGTTGACGTCATCAGACTTAACGGTAAGCATTTCCTGCAGGGTATACGCGGCACCGTATGCTTCCAGTGCCCACACTTCCATCTCACCGAAGCGCTGACCACCGAACTGCGCCTTACCACCCAGCGGCTGCTGCGTAACCAGGCTGTAAGAGCCGGTAGAACGGGCGTGCATCTTGTCGTCGACCAGGTGGTTCAGTTTCAGCATGTACATGTAACCTACGGTTACCTGACGCTCAAACTGCTCACCGGTACGGCCGTCGAACAGGGTGATCTGACCGGAAGAAGGCAGACCGCCGAGCTGCAGCAGCTCTTTGATTTCGCTCTCTTTCGCACCGTCGAACACTGGCGTCGCGATTGGCATACCTTTTTTCAGGTTCTCTGCCAGACGCAGCACTTCGTCGTCCGAGAAGGTGTTCAGGTCAACTTTCTGACGCACATCGGTGCCCAGATCGTAAGCACGCTGGATAAACTCACGCAGTTTGGCGACTTCTTCCTGCTTCTTCAGCATCGCATTGATCTTCTCACCAATGCCTTTCGCCGCCATACCCAGGTGGGTTTCCAGAATCTGACCGATGTTCATACGCGATGGTACGCCCAGCGGGTTCAGTACGATGTCGACCGGCGTACCGTTCTCATCGTATGGCATGTCTTCGATTGGGTTGATCTTGGAGATAACACCTTTGTTACCGTGACGACCCGCCATTTTGTCACCAGGCTGAATCTGACGCTTAACGGCCAGATACACCTTGACGATTTTCAGCACGCCCGGTGCCAGATCGTCGCCCTGGGTGATCTTGCGACGCTTCGCTTCGAGTTTCTTCTCAAACTCGTGCTTCAGCTCGTCGTACTGCTCAGCCAGCTGCTCCAGCGCGTTCTGCTTCTCTTCGTCGGTCAGACCGAGTTCCAGCCAGCGCTCACGTGGCAGCTTGTCCAGTTTCTCCGCTTCCACGCCACCTGAAATCAGGACGGCCTGGATACGGCTGAACAGGCCCGCTTCGAGGATCTGCAGTTCTTCAGACAGGTCTTTTTTCGCCTGCTTCAGCTGCATCTCTTCGATTTCCAGCGCGCGCTTGTCTTTTTCCACGCCATCGCGGGTGAAGACCTGTACGTCGATAACCGTACCGGAAACGCCGTTCGGCACGCGCAGTGACGAGTCTTTCACGTCAGAGGCTTTTTCACCGAAGATCGCACGCAGCAGTTTCTCTTCTGGCGTCAGCTGGGTTTCACCTTTCGGCGTGACCTTGCCTACCAGAATGTCGCCACCGGTCACTTCCGCACCGATATACACGATGCCGGATTCATCCAGTTTGGAGAGCGCAGCTTCACCCACGTTCGGGATGTCAGCGGTGATCTCTTCCGGCCCCAGTTTGGTGTCACGTGACACGCAAGCCAGTTCCTGAATGTGGATAGTGGTGAAACGGTCTTCCTGTACTACACGCTCAGAAACGAGGATGGAGTCTTCGAAGTTGTAACCGTTCCATGGCATGAACGCCACGCGCATGTTCTGACCCAGCGCCAGCTCACCGAGGTCGGTAGACGGGCCGTCAGCCAGCACGTCGCCACGCTCGATAGGTTCACCCAGAGAAACACACGGCATCTGGTTGATGCAGGTGTTCTGGTTAGAACGGGTGTACTTGGTCAGGTTGTAGATGTCGATACCTGCTTCGCCCGGATACATCTCGTCTTCGTTAACTTTGATAACGATACGTGACGCATCGACGTACTGCACGGTACCACCACGTTTCGCGACGGCAGTTACACCGGAGTCGACCGCAACAGCACGTTCCATACCGGTACCAACCAGCGGCTTGTCAGCACGCAGGGTAGGTACAGCCTGACGTTGCATGTTCGCACCCATCAGGGCGCGGTTAGCATCATCGTGTTCCAGGAACGGGATCAGTGACGCACCGACAGAAACCACCTGCTGGGTGGAAACGTCCATGTAGTCAACCTGATCGCGGCTGAACAGGCTCGATTCACCTTTGCTACGGCAGGTGACGAGATCGTCAACAAAGCTGCCGTCATCGGCGAGGTTGGTGTTCGCCTGAGCGATAACGTAGTTACCCTCTTCGATAGCAGAGAGGTAATGAATTTCATCACTCACTTTACCGTCAACCACGCGGCGGTACGGCGTTTCGAGGAAGCCGTATTCGTTAGTCTGCGCGTAAACAGAGAGTGAGTTGATCAGACCGATGTTCGGACCTTCCGGGGTTTCGATTGGACATACGCGACCGTAGTGAGTCGGGTGTACGTCACGCACTTCGAAGCCGGCGCGTTCACGGGTCAGACCGCCTGGGCCCAGAGCAGAGATACGACGTTTGTGCGTAATCTCAGACAGCGGGTTGTTCTGGTCCATAAACTGGGACAGCTGGCTGGAACCAAAGAACTCTTTCACCGCGGCCGAAATTGGCTTGGCGTTGATCATGTCCTGTGGCATCAGCGTGTCGAGGTCGCCCAGAGACAGACGCTCTTTCACAGCGCGCTCTACACGCACCAGGCCAACGCGGAACTGGTTTTCCGCCATTTCGCCGACCGAACGGATACGACGGTTGCCGAGGTGGTCGATATCATCCACTTCGCCAATACCGTTACGGATACCGATGAGCTTCTTCATCACTTCAATGATGTCGTCTTTGCTCAGGATACCGGAACCTTCGATCTCGTCACGCAGCAGAGAACGGTTGAACTTCATGCGGCCAACGGCCGACAGATCGTAACGATCTTCAGAGAAGAACAGGTTCTCGAACAGGTTTTCTGCGGCTTCACGCGTTGGCGGCTCGCCAGGACGCATCATGCGGTAGATCTCAACCAGCGCGCTCAGGCGGTCGTTGGTTGGGTCAACGCGCAGCGTCTCAGAAATGTACGGGCCGTGATCCAGGTCGTTGGTGAACAGGGTTTCGATGCGCTTGTGACCGGACTGGCTCAGTTTCGCCAGCAGATCCAGTGACAGCTCCATGTTCGCCGGCACGATCAGCTCACCGGTGTTCAGATCGATGTAATCTTTCGCGACCACTTTGCCCGCGATGTACTCGACCGGCACTTCGATGTGCTGAATGTTGTCTTTTTCCAGCTGACGGATGTGGCGCGCAGTAATGCGACGACCTTTCTCAACGTAGACCGTGCCGTTGGCTTCGATATCGAAGGAGGCGGTTTCACCACGCAGGCGCTCAGGCACCAGTTCCATCTGCAGCTTGTTGTCGCGGATTTCAAAGACCACTTTTTCGAAGAACAGATCGAGAATCTGCTCAGTGGTGTAATCCAGCGCGCGCAGGATGATACTGGCCGGCAGCTTACGACGACGGTCAATACGGACGAACAGGTTGTCTTTCGGGTCAAACTCGAAGTCGAGCCATGAACCGCGGTAAGGGATGATACGTGCGTTATACAGCACTTTACCGGAAGAGTGCGTTTTACCCTTATCGCTGTCAAAGAATACGCCAGGACTACGATGCAGCTGAGAAACGATAACACGCTCAGTACCGTTGATGACAAAGGTACCGTTGTCGGTCATGAGCGGAATTTCGCCCATGTACACTTCTTGTTCTTTGATGTCTTTGACGGTGCCTTCCGGCGCTTCGCGCTCGTAGATCACCAGACGCAGTTTAACGCGCAGCGGTGCGGAGTACGTCACGCCACGGATCTGACATTCTGTCACGTCAAACACCGGCTCACCCAGACGGTAGCTGACATACTGCAACTCAGAGTTGCCGCTGTAGCTCGCGATTGGGAACACGGAACGGAAGGCTGCTTCCAGACCGTACTGGCCTTCTGGATCTTGCTCGATAAACTTCTGGAACGAGTCAAGCTGGATAGAAAGGAGATAAGGCACATCCAGTACTTGTGGACGTTTACCAAAATCCTTACGAATACGTTTTTTCTCGGTATAGGAGTAAACCATAGGGTTCCTCAGCTAGCTGACAAGTCGACCCACGCTGTCCGTCCTGAAGGGACAGTTCATGCAACACTATTTTGTTTTTCATGCGATGCGCGGCACCCCATGCAATACATCTTTCTATCACTCTTAAATCATTTCATCGCCGTTGCGCAGGCAGGGAACCCTCACAGGAAAGCGGTATATTAAGTCGTCGATAGAAAAAGATATTGAAGAGGAACAATGGACAAACAGTGCGAAACGCCATCGTTCCCCTGTAGCGCAAAAAGGCTGGTGACCAAAAAGTCACCAGCCATCAGTCTGTTTACGCAGACTGCAACCCGAGGGTTGTCTTACTTAACTTCAACTTCAGCGCCAGCTTCTTTCAGAGCAGCTTCAAGTGCAGCTGCGTCGTCTTTGCTGATGCCTTCTTTGATTGCAGCTGGAGCAGCTTCAACCAGGTCTTTAGCTTCTTTCAGGCCCAGACCAGTTGCGCCACGAACGGCTTTGATTACAGCAACTTTGTTCGCGCCAGCAGCTTTCAGGATAACGTCGAATTCAGTTTTCTCTTCAACAGCTTCAGCCGGGCCAGCAGCAACAGCGACAGCAGCAGCAGCAGAAACGCCGAATTTTTCTTCCATAGCAGAAACCAGCTCAACTACTTCCATTACGGACATAGCTGCAACGGCTTCCAGGATTTGATCTTTAGTGATAGACATGACAATTGTTCCTAAGAATCAGTAAAAGTTTATACGTTAGCAAGTACGAAGAAAAAGAATCTGGCCTTAAGCCGCTTCTTTCGCGTCGCGAACAGCAGCCAGAGTGCGGACCAGCTTGCCAGCAGCAGCTTCTTTCATGGTCGACATCAGACGTGCCAGTGCTTCTTCGTAAGTCGGCAGCGTTGCCAGACGGTCAATTTGTGCCGCCGGGATCAGCTCACCTTCAAAGGCTGCAGCTTTGACCTCAAAGTTTGCATTCGCTTTCGCGAACTCTTTGAACAGACGAGCAGCAGCGCCCGGGTGTTCCATAGAGTATGCAATCAGGGTCGGACCAACAAACGTGTCTTTCAGGCACTCGAATGGAGTACCTTCAACGACGCGGCGCAGCAGGGTGTTACGAACAACACGCATGTAGACGCCAGCTTCACGACCTGCTTTACGCAGTTCAGTCATTTTATCAACGGTAACGCCACGGGAATCCGCAACAACCGCTGAAAGCGCGCCTTTGGCTACTTCGCTAACTTCAGCAACAATTGCTTGTTTGCCTTGAAGATTTAATGCCATTAGCTTTGCTCCTGGATTTGACCGGGAAAATTTCCCGGAACTCACTTCACTTACACACCCGAAGGCCGTAAGCGCGTTACACGGTGAGCAGAATCCAGTGAAGAAAAAATTCTTTTTGGTTCTGTCACCGTCTACGCAGGATATTAAGCATCACTTCCGAAGAGGTTCTGCTCCTGCGGTCTTGGACGGAGGCCAGGATCAGGCCTGGCTCCAACCTTAGTCGCTGAATGACAAGGGGTTTAGACCTGTGCACTCCGCGACTATGAATTTGGGTTCTGAATTGATGGATCAACCAGAACAACGGGCGTAAGATTCTAGATGAATTTTTCGCCCGTTACAAGCAGCAATTAGTTTGCTGCTGCGTTCAGACCAGCCTGGTCAACGGCAACGCCGGCGCCCATGGTGGTAGAGATGCTGACTTTCTTGATGTACACGCCTTTCGCCTGAGCAGGTTTAGCTTTTTTCAGCGCAACCAGCAGAGATTCCAGGTTTTCTTTCAGTTTGTCAGCATCGAAGTCCACTTTACCAATGGTGGTGTGGATGATGCCGTTTTTGTCGTTACGGTAACGAACCTGACCCGCTTTAGCGTTTTTCACAGCTTCAGCAACGTTAGGGGTTACGGTACCAACTTTCGGGTTTGGCATCAGACCACGTGGGCCCAGAACCTGGCCCAGCTGGCCAACAACGCGCATTGCATCCGGAGAAGCAATAACAACGTCAAAGTTCATTTCGCCTTTCTTGATCTGATCAGCCAGGTCTTCCATACCTACCAGCTCAGCGCCAGCTGCTTTAGCAGCTTCAGCGTTTGCGCCCTGGGTAAAGACGGCAACACGTACTGAACGACCAGTACCGTGTGGCAGAACGGTCGCGCCGCGCACGTTCTGGTCAGATTTACGTGCATCAATGCCGAGGTTAACAGCAACGTCCACGCTCTCTACGAATTTAGCGGTAGCCAGTTCTTTCAGCAGAGCAACAGCTTCGTTGATGTCATACTGTTTAGTCGCATCAACTTTGTCACGGATCACGCGCATGCGCTTGGTCAGCTTAGCCATTTCTTAGTCCTCCACTACCAGGCCCATGGAACGAGCAGTACCTTCGATAGAGCGAGTCATCGCTTCTACGTCAGCACCAGTCATGTCCGCAGCTTTGGTTTCTGCGATTTCACGTACCTGAGCACGAGTTACTTTACCGACTTTATCTTTGTTCGGCTTACCAGAACCAGACTTGATGCCTGCTGCTTTTTTCAGCAGAACGGCAGCCGGAGGCGTTTTGGTAACGAAGGTGAAAGAACGGTCGCTGTATACGGTGATAACTACTGGAGTCGGCAGACCCTTTTCCAGTGATTCTGTTTTGGCGTTGAACGCTTTACAGAATTCCATGATGTTAACACCCTGCTGACCCAGAGCCGGACCAACTGGTGGGCTCGGGTTAGCCATACCAGCTGCAACCTGCAGCTTGACGTAGGCTTGTACTTTCTTGGCCATGATATTTCCTCTATTGGGTATAGCGCCTGGCGAACAGGCTCCCCGTGATAACGATTTACACGCTGTTGCCAGCGCATAAAAACAAAAGGCGCGAAATTATAGGTAAATTTCGCGCCTTCCGCAAGAGCTAAAAAGTGAACAAACGGCTTAGCCTTTCTCCACCTGAGCAAAGTCGAGTTCTACCGGCGTTGCACGGCCGAAGATAGAAACAGAAACCTTCAGGCGGCTCTTCTCGTAATCCACTTCTTCGACCACACCGTTGAAGTCGGCAAACGGGCCGTCGTTGACACGCACCATCTCGCCTGGCTCGAACAGCGTTTTCGGACGCGGCTTATCACCCACCTGCTGCAGGCGGTTCATGATCGCATCCACTTCTTTATCACTGATCGGTGCCGGACGGTCAGAGGTACCACCAATGAAGCCCATTACACGCGGTACACTGCGCACTAAGTGCCAGCTGGCATCATTCATCACCATCTGGACCAGTACGTAACCAGGGAAGAATTTGCGTTCGCTTTTGCGACGCTGGCCGCCACGGATTTCCACGACTTCTTCAGTCGGCACCATGACTTCGCCAAACAGTTCTTCCATGTTGTGCAGTTTGATATGCTCTTGCAGCGACTTGGCTACGCGGGCTTCAAAACCGGAAAACGCCTGAACGACGTACCAGCGTTTTTTTGGAGCTTCAGACATCTCAGAACCTCAGGCCAGTGATAAACGATACCAGACGGACCAGAATACCATCCAGCCCCCACAAAATCAGTGACATCACGGCAGTGACCGCGGCAACGATTAACGTGGTGTGCAATGTTTCCTGGCGAGTTGGCCAGATGACCTTACGCATTTCGGTTCTTGCTTCACGTGCAAAAGCCACGGTTGCTTTGCCTTTGGTGGTCAGCAACGCAATGCCGCCCGCCGCAGCGATCAACACCACGACAGCCAGCGCGCGTAAAGGCAGTGTCACATCGCGATACAGGTAGTTACCGACGATTGCTACCAGCAGCAATGCGATCACAACTACCCACTTTACCGCTTCCAGGCCGCGCCCGCTCCCTTGAGCTTCGGTATTCGCACTCATAAACCAACCTGCCACAATAATTCAGAAACTATTCTGCCCCGCAGAGCGAGGCATCCAAACCGAATGCGCTTTTGGGCATAACTCGGTATCCAGCGCCGTAATACAGAGCCTGTCTCAGCAATGATTATGATCGAAAATCACTGATGAGCCAGGTTCTGGTTAACAGCGTACAAAAAGGGCATCAAATGATGCCCTTTCCGTGTGCATTGCGTCAAATATTATCGCTATTACGCGATAACTTTAGCAACAACGCCCGCGCCAACGGTACGGCCGCCTTCGCGGATTGCGAAGCGCAGACCTTCGTCCATTGCGATTGGATGGATCAGGGTAACAACCATTTTGATGTTGTCGCCTGGCATTACCATCTCAACGCCTTCTGGCAGCTCTACTGAACCGGTTACGTCAGTGGTACGGAAGTAGAACTGTGGACGGTAGCCTTTGAAGAACGGAGTATGACGGCCGCCTTCGTCTTTAGACAGAACGTAAACTTCTGACTCGAACTGGGTGTGTGGCTTGATAGTGCCTGGCTTAGCCAGAACCTGACCACGCTGGATCTCTTCACGCTTGATACCGCGCAGCAGAACACCACAGTTCTCGCCTGCCTGACCCTGGTCCAGCAGTTTGCGGAACATTTCAACACCGGTACAGGTAGACTTGGCAGTCGCTTTGATACCAACGATTTCTACTTCGTCGCCCACTTTCACGATGCCGCGCTCAACACGACCGGTAACAACGGTACCACGGCCAGAGATTGAGAATACGTCTTCGATTGGCAGCAGGAACGGCAGGTCGATAGCACGGACTGGATCGGGGATGTAGCTATCCAGGTGCTCAGCCAGCTCAACGATTTTCGCTTCCCACTCAGCTTCGCCTTCCAGCGCTTTCAGCGCAGAACCGCGTACGATTGGGGTATCGTCGCCAGGGAAGTCGTAAGCAGACAGCAGGTCACGCACTTCCATCTCAACCAGTTCCAGCAGCTCTTCGTCATCAACCATGTCGCACTTGTTCAGGAACACGATGATGTAAGGAACGCCAACCTGACGACCCAGCAGGATGTGCTCACGGGTCTGTGGCATTGGGCCATCAGTCGCAGCAACAACCAGGATCGCGCCGTCCATCTGCGCAGCACCGGTGATCATGTTTTTCACATAGTCGGCGTGGCCTGGGCAGTCAACGTGTGCGTAGTGACGGGTCGGGGTTTCATATTCAACGTGAGAGGTGTTGATGGTGATACCACGAGCCTTCTCTTCTGGCGCGTTATCGATCTGATCGAATGCACGCGCCTGGCCGCCGTAGGTTTTAGCCAGAACGGTGGTGATTGCCGCAGTCAGAGTGGTTTTACCGTGGTCGACGTGACCGATGGTGCCCACGTTTACGTGCAGTTTGTTACGTTGAAATTGCTCTTTAGCCATCGCTTGTCCCTCTAAGACACGGATATATCAAAGATATCGTCACATTAACCAGGCAAAACCTGATGTTAGTTTTACAGAGAGAGAATCAGGAGAGAGATAAAGGAAGTGGTGCTGATACCCAGAGTCGAACTGGGGACCTCACCCTTACCAAGGGTGCGCTCTACCAACTGAGCCATATCAGCACATCTGGAGCGGGCAGCGGGAATCGAACCCGCATCATCAGCTTGGAAGGCTGAGGTAATAGCCATTATACGATGCCCGCATCCTGGAACTCGGCTACCTGTTCTTTCTGTAGCTTATGAATAATAAAAGAAGACCTTCTATTATTCGAGCCAGTCAGAGTTTCCGACTGACGGTGATCACGCTACTGCGCAATCTGAATTCGAAGGTGAGAGAGTTGAACTCACCCATCAGATAAGCCTTTATCTGACGCTCAACCGAGAGGTTGAGATGGTGGTGGGAGAAGGATTCGAACCTTCGAAGTCTGTGACGGCAGATTTACAGTCTGCTCCCTTTGGCCGCTCGGGAATCCCACCTACTTGATGGTGCCGGCTACCGGAATCGAACTGGTGACCTACTGATTACAAGTCAGTTGCTCTACCAACTGAGCTAAGCCGGCATCAAGTGACGCGCATTCTAGGAAGACCGGGTTCAGGATGCAACAAAAAAATTGCTAAATTTGCACTACCGCTTACTATTTGTGCAAATCCTCGCAAAACGCCCCGCCAGCGCAGCAAAAAGCAGCAAACATGGTGTGTTTTTCCGCCAGCCCACAGCCTGATTATTCTTTGATACCGCGTTAGCCTCATACTGTGATCCTAAAAATGCGGGCCTGCTTACGAAAGCGTGCTCAGGTTTATCATTTTACTTCTTTTTAAAGTCACACTGGTGTTACCCTCCTGCCCATTGTTCTCGTTAAATTACCCCTGTGACGTGCAACTGAGTTCGACACATCGCTGTATGCCTGTTGCTGCAAGGTGTTGATGAGCCAGAATTTGCGGTCAGATGCATGCTTATGAGTAAAAAAACGACGCCACTGACGACGCCCTACCTGCAGTTTGATCGCCAGCAATGGGCTGCGCTGCGAGATTCCGTACCGATGACGCTGGCCGCCAGCGAAATTGAACGGCTGCGCGGTATCAATGAAGATCTTTCGCTGGAAGAAGTCGCTGAGATCTACCTGCCGCTATCACGTCTGCTGAACTTCTATATCAGTTCAAATCTGCGCCGTCAGGCGGTGCTGGAGCAGTTCCTTGGCACCAATGGCCAGAAGATTCCGTACATTATCAGTATTGCCGGCAGTGTCGCCGTCGGTAAAAGCACCACCGCGCGCGTGTTACAGGCGCTGCTTAGCCGCTGGCCCGAGCACCGCAAGGTGGAACTCATCACCACCGATGGCTTTTTGCACCCTAATGCGGTGCTGAAAGAGCGCGGCCTGATGAAAAAGAAAGGCTTCCCGCAGTCGTATGATATGCATCGACTGGTGAAGTTCGTATCGGATTTGAAATCGGGCGCCAGTCAGGTCACTGCACCGGTGTATTCACACCTGATATACGATGTCATCCCGGATGGCGATAAGGTGGTGCAGCAGCCGGACATCCTGATTCTGGAAGGGCTGAACGTACTGCAGAGCGGTATGGATTATCCGCACGATCCGCATCATGTATTTGTCTCAGATTTCGTCGACTTTTCAATATATGTCGATGCGCCAGAAAACTTATTAGAGCGTTGGTACGTTAATCGCTTTCTTAAATTCCGCGAAGGTGCCTTCAGCGATCCGGATTCTTATTTCCACCACTATTCTCAGCTGCCTGAAGAGGAAGCAGAAAGTATTGCACGTGGGTTATGGAAAGAAATTAACTGGCTGAATTTAAAAGAAAACATCTTACCTACGCGAGAGCGAGCCAGCCTGATCATGACCAAGTCTGCGGATCATGCCGTGCAAAGCGTGCGGTTACGAAAATAGTATTAAAAACGCCCTGCTTTATCAGGGCGTTTAATGCGTCACTGTTTACTGTGTTAATTAGCGGGACGTAATGAGATCTCGCCACCGACCCAGGATTTAATCTCACCATCCTGTTCCAGCAATAAACCACCCTGCTTATCAATTCCTCGCGCAATGCCATGCACTTCACGATCGCCAATCAGCAGTTTTACCGGACGATGGATAAAGTTATCCAGCGCTTCCCAGCGGCCGACAAACGGCGCCAGCCCATCCCGTTCAAATAGCGGTAAAGCTTCACGCAGACGGTTTATCAACCTGGCGGCGAGTTCGTTACGATTGATCTCAATGCCGGCTTCCTGCAGATTGATCCAACCCTGATTGATTTCCGCCGTGCCTTCGCCCCGCATCACCAGGTTGATCCCCGCGCCCATGACAATTTGCGCCGCATCGCCGGTTTTACCGGTGAGCTCAACCAGAATACCCGCCAGTTTACGATCCTGCAGATAGAGGTCATTTGGCCACTTAACGCGGACGTCTGCCGCGCCCAGCGACTGGATAACCTCTGCCATCACGATACCAATCACCAGACTCAGGCCCATTGCCGCAGCTGGCCCCTGCTCCAGTCGCCAGTACATGGACATGTAGAGATTGGCGCCAAACGGCGAGAACCATTTCCGTCCGCGCCGGCCGCGCCCGGCCTGTTGATATTCCGCGATGCACGCATAGCCGGAGTTCAGCTGGTCCATGCGTTCGAGTAAATACTGATTCGTGGAGTCAATAACCGGAATTACCGCCAGATCCGGCTGATGCAGATGCGCCAGTATCGCCTCTTCATTCAGCAGCTGAATCGGCGCTGGCAGGCTGTAGCCTTTCCCTGTTACGGTGTAGACATCCAGACCCCAGCTTTTCAGCGTCTGAATATGTTTATTCACGGCAGCGCGGCTCATACCGAGCGCCTCACCCAGTTGCTCGCCAGAGTGGAATTCACCATCAGCCAGCAGGGCGACCAGTTTTAATGGAACGCTATGATCTTTCATGAAATCACCTCGACGGCGTTACGCTCGCCCTGCGCGCCAATAAACCGCACCTCAGGCTCCAGCCACACGGCAAATTTTTTCCCCACCTCCTGACGCACATGATGGGCCAGGGCGACAATATCCTGCGGTGTGGCATTGTCTTCATTGATCAGTACCAGTGCCTGCTGACGATGCACCGCAGCGCCGCCAAGACGGTAGCCTTTCAACGCACACTGATCGATCAGCCAGCCGGCGGCCAGCTTGACTTCACCACTGTGCTGTGGATAGTGCGGCATAGCAGGATAGTGCGTGAGCAATGCCTCTGCCTGCTGAGCGGAAATCAAAGGATTTTTAAAGAAACTGCCTACATTGCCTGTTATGCGCGGATCGGGCAGCTTACTTTGTCGCATATGGCACACCGCATTGAATACGTCCCACGCGCATACGGTGGCGGGATTGAGCTTCGCCAGATCGCCATAGCTCAGTACCGGTTTCCACTGCTTAGCCAGACGCAGCCCGACGGCCACAATTACATAGTCGTGCTTCATCGCGTGTTTGAAGATACTGTCGCGATAGCCAAACTGGCACTCATCACGGTGCAGACGCGTGACTGTGCTATCCGGCAGGTGTAACACTTCGACGTACTGGCAAATATCTTTAAATTCAACACCGTAAGCGCCAATGTTCTGGATGGGTGCCGATCCCGTCACGCCTGGAATCAGCGCCAGATTTTCCAGCCCGGTGAGGCCTTTCTTTAGAGTGTGCTCAACCAACTGATGCCAGTTTTCGCCAGCACCAACGTGCAGATGCCAGGCTTCGTCGTGCTCTTCCAGGGTGATGCCTTTAATCGCGTTTATCACCACGCAGCCGGCAAAATCTTCGAGGAACAGGACGTTACTGCCCTCGCCAAGCAGCATAAACGGCTGATTATTTTGCTGGCTGGCGTGCCAGGCAGAGGAAATGGCTTCTGCGCTATCCGCAACAACAAGCTTTTCAGCCGCGATTGCAAGACCCAGTGTGTTGAACGCTTTCAGGGAAGTCTGAGGGCTGGACATGTTACGGCCTTTACTGATTAATCTGGCCGTAGTTTACCCGATTGCACGGTTTTACAGTGGGGAGTTTTCGCGTTTTTAGCGGGAAATTTGCCGAAGTACGGACGTAAAAAAGCCCCGGACTTTCGTCCAGGGCTTTTTTACTGGTTTGATGCCTGGCAGTTCCCTACTCTCGCATGGGGAGGCCCCACACTACCATCGGCGCTACGGCGTTTCACTTCTGAGTTCGGCATGGGGTCAGGTGGGACCACCGCGCTGTTGCCGCCAGGCAAATTCTGTTTTCGTCCGCGTCTTTCGCGCTCTGACTGCGTTGCCCCGCTCGCGCCGCTCAGTCACATACTCGTGTATGCTCCTTCACGTCGTCTCGCGTGCCGCCTTGTCACAGCACAAAACCCACTGGACGTAATCCGGTGAACAAAGCTGAAAATTCTTTCTGTCTCTCAGACCAAAACGCCTCTGGCGTTGTAAGGTTAAGCCTCACGGGTCATTAGTACCGGTTAGCTCAACGCATCGCTGCGCTTACACACCCGGCCTATCAACGTCGTCGTCTTCAACGTCCCTTCAGGACCCTTAAAGGGTCAGGGAGAACTCATCTCGGGGCAAGTTTCGTGCTTAGATGCTTTCAGCACTTATCTCTTCCGCACTTAGCTACCGGGCAGTGCCATTGGCATGACAACCCGAACACCAGCGGTGCGTTCACTCCGGTCCTCTCGTACTAGGAGCAACCCCCCTCAATTCTCCAGCGCCCACGGCAGATAGGGACCGAACTGTCTCACGACGTTCTAAACCCAGCTCGCGTACCACTTTAAACGGCGAACAGCCGTACCCTTGGGACCTACTTCAGCCCCAGGATGTGATGAGCCGACATCGAGGTGCCAAACACCGCCGTCGATATGAACTCTTGGGCGGTATCAGCCTGTTATCCCCGGAGTACCTTTTATCCGTTGAGCGATGGCCCTTCCATTCAGAACCACCGGATCACTATGACCTGCTTTCGCACCTGCTCGAGCCGTCACTCTCGCAGTCAAGCTGGCTTATGCCATTGCACTAACCTCCTGATGTCCGACCAGGATTAGCCAACCTTCGTGCTCCTCCGTTACGCTTTGGGAGGAGACCGCCCCAGTCAAACTACCCACCAGACACTGTCCGCAGCCCGGATTACGGGCCTACGTTAGAACATCAAACATTAAAGGGTGGTATTTCAAGGTTGGCTCCACGCAGACTGGCGTCCGCGCTTCAAAGCCTCCCACCTATCCTACACATCAAGGCTCAATGTTCAGTGTCAAGCTATAGTAAAGGTTCACGGGGTCTTTCCGTCTTGCCGCGGGTACACTGCATCTTCACAGCGATTTCAATTTC
>NZ_VWXG01000014.1:0-54286 GCF_011752515.1 Pantoea sp. Ap-870 | reverse complement strand
GTAGCGCCGATGGTAGTGTGGGGCCTCCCCATGCGAGAGTAGGGAACTGCCAGGCATCAAACCAGTAAAAAAGCCCTGGACGAAAGTCCGGGGCTTTTTTACGTCCGTACTTCGGCAAATTTCCCGCCGAAAAACGTGTGATTAACGGTTTTTTAGCCACTGAACAATATACTCTGCAACCTGATCAGGCTGATTGATATCCAGCACCGGTACCTGAAGCGCTAACGCTTCATCCGTCGCTACGGCAATCACCCAGTCATCCAGCAATTCATCAATTTCTCCCTTAACGCCGCGCCGCCATAGCACCATCCTGGGCACGGGTTCCTGTTTAAACCCCTCGACCAGCACCAGATCCAGCGCGTCAGCGTCCATACGGCCTGCCAGCTCCATCAAACTTAGCGGCTGCTGTGGCGTTTCACACATCAACGCCCAGCGATTCTCGCTGGCGACGATCACCTGATCGGCTCCCGCTTTGCGCAGCAGATAACTGTCTTTTCCCGGCGTATTGATGTCCATCTGATGATGGGTATGCTTGATCAGCCCGGGGCGAATGCCCTGCGCTCTCAGTAGCGGAATCACCTGTTGTAACAGGGTGGTTTTGCCGGTGCCACTCCAGCCCACCACCGCCAGTAACGGCACACTCATCACGAACTTTCCTCATTAACCAAATCGTCAGGCGTATTGATATTGCGGAAGGCGGCTTCATCATCATCAAACAGTACGCTGTGTCCGCCATGTTCACACATAAACTGCATCAGACGGCGTTCTCCGCGCAGCAGCCACGCTTCCAGATTATCAGCCAGCGCACGATGCACCAAAGCCAGCGCCGGATGATCACGCTGACCCGATGTCACCCACACGGCGGCTGCTGCACCACGCTGCTGCCACAGCCGTGCAACAAAATCCTGCGGTAGCCACGGCGTATCGCAGGCACAAAACGCCACCCATTCGGTCTGGCTGTGCCGCAGGCCGCTGAGCATGCCTGCCAGCGGACCGGGATAATCAGGCAGCGAATCACGAATCACCTGACAACCACTTGCCTGATAACGATCAATGTTACGGTTGGCGCTAATCAACACAATATTGACCTGCGGCTGTAAACGCTGCAGAACGTGCTGATAAAGCGGTTTGCCCTGTAATGGCAGCAAGCCCTTATCCTGACCTCCCATACGGCTGCCTTGCCCGCCTGCGAGGATCACACCGGTAAATGCGGTCATCTTCGTCTCCCTGTTTATTCTGGACGATACTTAACTCGCGGTAGCGAACCACCTGCGCAAAGGAATCAATGATGAAATATCACCGACTCAATGAACTGCTCGAACTGCTGCAGCCTGCCTGGCAGCAAGAACCCGATCTCAACCTGCTGGCATTTTTACAAAAACTGGCGCAGGAATCAGGTTTCAGTGGCCCATTAAGTGAATTAAGCGATGACGTATTGATTTACCATCTCAAAATGCGTGATGCCGGTAGTCAGGCTGTGATCCCGGGTCTGAAGAAAGATTATGAAGTGGACTTCAAAAGCGCGCTATTACGTGCGCGCGGTGTGATCAAGGATGATGAGTAGTGTTATCCTTGCGCGTTCAACGCACAGGTAACACATAGGCACAATGATGAGCGAAGCCGCTTTTAATTTTCAGACGCTGAATCCCGACGTCATCCTCGATGCGCTCTGGGATGCCGGTCTGCGGGTCGAGTCCGGCTTAACCGCCCTGAACAGCTACGAAAACCGCGTCTATCAGTTCAGCGATGAGGATAAGCGACGCTATGTCGCTAAGTTTTATCGTCCGCAACGCTGGAGCGCCGCGCAGATCGCTGAAGAGCATCGGTTTGCTCAGGATCTGCTGGATGATGAAGTGCCGGTTGCCGCACCGCTGGCGCTGCAGGGCAATACGCTCAATCAGCACGCTGGCTTTATGTTCGCGGTGTTCCCCAGCCTCGGTGGCCGGCAGTATGAAACCGACAATGAAGAGCAAATGGAGTGGGTAGGTCGTTTCCTTGGCCGTATCCATCAAACCGGACGCCACAGCCCGTTCCGCCAGCGGCCCACTCTGGGCCTGCAGGAGTATGTGGTTGAGCCACGTCTGCAGCTGGAACAGAGCGCGCTGGTGCCCGCCTCGCTGAAGGATGCGCTACTGAATGCGTTAGATAAACTCAGCGCCACGCTGCAGCAGAGCTGGCATAGCCAGTGGCAACCGCTCCGGCTGCACGGTGACTGCCATCCCGGCAATATTCTGTGGCGCGATGGGCCGATGTTTGTCGATCTCGATGACGCGCGCACCGGTCCGGCTGTGCAGGATTTGTGGATGCTGGTGAACGGCAGCCGTCAGGAACAATTGATCCAGTGGGATATTTTGCTGGAAGCGTATAACGAATTTGGTGATTTCGATTTACACGAATTGACACTGATTGAGTCTTTACGCGCCATGCGCATGGTTTATTATCTGGCCTGGGTGGTACGCCGCTGGCAGGATCCCGCTTTTCCGCGCGCCTTCCCCTGGATGACCGATGAGGACTTCTGGCGCCGGCAGATTGCACTATTTATCGAGCAGGAAAGGCTGTTACACGAACCGCCGTTACAGCTTAGCCCGCAATTTTAATGAAGTACTCAGGAGATGTTCTCACGATGAAAAAGATTTGGTTTGCGCTGGTAGGTTTGATGCTGGCATTTAGCGCCTCAGCGGCACAGTTCAACGACGGTAAACAGTACGTTACGCTGCCAAAACCGGTCGCCGGTGAGCCGCAGGTTATGGAATTCTTCTCCTTCTTCTGCCCGCACTGCTACCAGTTTGAACGCATTTACCACGTCAGCGATGCGGTAAGAAAAAATCTGCCAGCGGACACCAAAGTGACCAAATATCACGTTGATTTCCTCGGCGGCGACTTCGGTCCGGTGGTCACGCATGCGTGGGCAGTGGCAATGGCGCTGGGTGTGGAAGATAAAGTGACCGCACCGATTTTCGACGGTATCCAGAAGACCCAGACCATTACCGACGCAGCCAGCCTGAAAGAAACCTTTATTAAAGCAGCGGGTATCACCTCTGAAGATTACGATGCAGCGTGGAACAGCTTCGCCGTGAAGGCGCTGGTCGCACAGCAGCAGAAAGCGGCCTCGGATGTTAATCTGCAGGGCGTACCGGCGATTTTCGTTAACGGCAAATACATGGTTAACAACGGCGGCCTGGACACCAGCTCAATGGATAACTTCGTGGCGGATTATGCCAACGTCGTGAAATTCCTGGTTGAGAAAAAGTAATTAAGCGCTGACAACGCGATGGCTTAT
This sequence comes from Pantoea sp. Ap-870, assembly GCF_011752515.1. Classification (NCBI taxonomy): domain Bacteria; kingdom Pseudomonadati; phylum Pseudomonadota; class Gammaproteobacteria; order Enterobacterales; family Erwiniaceae; genus Pantoea; species Pantoea sp. Ap-870. Next base: position 51,006 of record NZ_VWXG01000014.1, on the reverse strand, counting down.
GCTGTAGCGGCGCGGTTATCACCCGCCGCTACAGTGAAACCAACCCACACCATATCCTTAATTCACTAAGCCATTCATCCCTTACCGCCAGCGTTTTTTGATTACCCTTTCGCTTAATATCCACATAGACGATCGCCTTTTTAAAAAGGTGTTTCGTATCACGGCAAGATTATAACTGACTGATTGTAAAAATATTTTAATCGTAAAATGATTGCAATTAACGTAAATAACAATACGTTATGAATTTTACGCACAAAGTTATCCACAAGATGATCCTTGCGATCCGCGCCGCGTAACCGCGAAAAAGATCCTCACTTTCTGCTGTTACTTCAACATTGTTCGCTGGTTGTGGCATCCTTATAACCCTGATTATCGCAACGAAGAAAATACAAACCTATGGCGCAAATTGCAGAAAATCCCCTGATTCTGGTAGATGGCTCTTCCTACCTCTACCGTGCATATCATGCCTTTCCGCCGCTGACCAACAGTGCGGGTGAGCCAACCGGCGCCATGTATGGTGTGCTCAACATGCTGAAAAGCCTGCTGATGCAGTATCAACCCAGCCATGTGGCTGTGGTCTTCGATGCCAAAGGCAAAACGTTCCGCGATGAGCTGTTTGAAAATTACAAATCGCATCGTCCACCGATGCCGGACGATTTACGCGCGCAAATCGCGCCGCTGCACGAGATGGTAAAAGCCATGGGGCTGCCGCTGCTGGCTGTGTCCGGCGTGGAAGCCGATGACGTAATCGGCACGCTGGCGCTGGAAGCGGAAAAGCAGGGGCGTGCGGTGCTGATCAGCACCGGCGATAAAGACATGGCGCAGCTGGTGACGCCGGGCATTACCCTGATTAACACCATGACCAACACCGTGCTCGGTCCGGAAGAAGTCGAGCAGAAATATGGAGTACCGCCTTCGCTGATTATCGATTTCCTCGCCATGATGGGCGACAGCTCGGACAACATCCCGGGCGTTCCGGGCGTGGGCGAGAAAACCGCACAGGCGCTGCTGCAGGGGCTGGGCGGCATGCAATCCATCTACGACAACCTTGATAAAGTGGCCGGGCTCTCCTTCCGTGGAGCAAAAACCATGGCGGCGAAGCTGGAGCAGAATCGCGATGTGGCATTTCTCTCCTACCAGCTGGCGACCATCAAAACCGATGTGGAACTGGAGCTGGCCTGCGAGCAGCTGACGGTTAACGAGCCTGACGTCGAAGCATTGCAGACGCTGTTCAGCCGCTATGAATTCAAACGCTGGCTTGCCGATCTGCAGGAAGGAAAATGGCTGCAGGGTAAAAAGAGCAATAGCCAGGCGCAGAAATCGCTGCCGGATGAACCCGCCGTGGCAGCAGCGGAAACGGTCAGCGTGCTGTCATCCGACGGCTATGTCACCATCCTCGACGAGGCGACCTTTACCGACTGGCTGAAAAAACTGCAAAGCGCCGACGTGTTTGCTTTTGATCTGGAAACCGATTCGCTGGATACCCTGAGCGCTAATATTGTCGGCATTGCCTTCGCCGTGGCACCGGGCGAGGCCGCTTACCTGCCGGTGGCGCATGACTATCTTGACGCGCCACCGCAGCTGGATCGCGCCGCGGTGCTGAAGCAGCTGAAACCGCTGCTGGAGGACAGTAAAGCAGCGAAGGTCGGGCAGAATCTGAAGTACGATCGTGGCGTACTGAAAAATTACGATATTGAGCTGAACGGCATCAAATTCGACACCATGCTGGAGTCTTACTGCCTGAACAGCGTCGGCGGTAAGCATGACATGGACAGCCTGGCGGCCCGCTGGCTTAACCACAAAACCGTCACTTTCGAAGAAATCGCCGGTAAAGGTAAAAATCAGCTCACCTTCAATCAGATCGCTCTTGAGCAGGCTGCGCACTATGCGGCAGAAGACGCTGACGTCACGCTGCAGCTGCACCTGCAGATGTGGCCGAAGCTGGAGCAGGAAGCCGGTCCGAAGCAGGTATTCGAGGCGATTGAGATGCCACTGGTGACGGTCATTTCCCGCGTAGAGCGCAACGGTGTGCTGATCGATCAGAACATCCTCGCGAAACATTCGCAGGAGCTGACCACGCGTCTGGCCGAGCTGGAGCAGAAAGCGCACGAGCTGGCCGGCGAGCCTTTCAACCTCTCCTCCACCAAACAGCTGCAAACCATTCTGTTTGAGAAGCAGGGTATTAAGCCGACGAAGAAAACGCCGGGCGGCGCGCCATCGACCAGTGAAGAAGTGCTGGCTGAGCTGGCGCTCGACTATCCGCTGCCGAAAGTGATTCTTGAGCATCGCGGCCTGTCGAAGCTGAAATCCACTTACACCGATAAGCTGCCGCAGATGATCAATCCGATCACCGGCCGGGTACACACCTCTTATCACCAGGCGGTGACGGCCACCGGACGACTCTCCTCGACCGACCCGAACCTGCAAAACATTCCGGTGCGCAACGAAGAGGGACGGCGCATTCGTCAGGCGTTTATTGCGGGCGCGGATAAGCGCATCGTGGCCGCCGACTATTCGCAGATTGAGCTGCGAATTATGGCGCACCTGTCGCAGGACAAAGGCCTGCTGGATGCGTTTGCGCAGGGTGAGGATATCCACCGCGCCACGGCGTCCGAAGTGTTTGGTGTGGCGCTGAGCAAGGTTTCCGGTGAGCAGCGCCGCAGTGCGAAAGCAATCAACTTCGGACTGATTTATGGCATGAGCGCATTTGGTTTGTCGCGACAGCTGAACATTGGTGCCGGCGAAGCGAAGAAGTACATGGATCTCTACTTTGAGCGCTATCCGGGCGTGCTGCGTTATATGGAAGCGACGCGCGCGCAAGCCGCGGATAAGGGATACGTCGAGACGCTGGATGGTCGTCGTCTGTGGCTGCCGGACATCAACTCCAGCAATGCTATTCGCCGTAAAGCCGCCGAACGTGCGGCGATCAACGCACCGATGCAGGGCACCGCGGCGGACATCATCAAACGTGCCATGATCGCCGTTGACGGCTGGCTGCTGCAGCAGAACAGTGACGAGGTGAAAATGATCATGCAGGTACACGATGAACTGGTATTTGAGATCCACAAAGATGCCGTCGCAGGTGCCAGCCAGACGATCCGCGAACTGATGGAGAACAGCATGAAGCTGGATGTACCGCTGCAGGTTGAAGTGGGAACGGGTGATAACTGGGATCAGGCGCACTAAGGGCCCGCTGCCCGCCGCAGATGCAGGCGGCGGGTAACGTCATAAGAAAAAAGTTTACTTAATCGGTTCAGCCGGTCATCAAAACTGACGGTAAAATACAGGTTAAGTAACTGCTTATCGGCTAAGCATTTTTTTGGTAATTAAACTACATGCCCTGCGCGAAAATGTGACGAAGCTGGTAAAAAAGATGTCGAATTCTGAAACTTAACAACAAAAAACCCTTTGTTGGTCAGAAAAAATCGGGTAAAGTTCATCGCGTAGGGTACAGAGGTAAGATGTTCTATCTTTCAGACCTTTTACTTCACGTAATCGGATTTGGCTGAATATTAGCCGCCCCAGTCATTTATGACTGGGGCGTTTTTTATTGGGCTTTTTCTGAAAAAAAGCGGACGCAAAGGCCCACTCTGGCGCTATTCTGACAGCGCTTCACCGTCGCCTTCCTGCGCCGGGGTCAGCTCGCTAAACCAGGTATCGAGTTTCTGACGCAGCTTATCGACGCCCAGTTTTTTCAGCGATGAGAACATCTCGACCTGGACATCGCCCATAAATGCCAGCGATGCCTCACGCACCATGTTCAGCTGCGCTTTACGGGCACCGGAAGCCAGCTTGTCGGCTTTAGTCAGCAAAATCATAACCGGGATACCGCTCTGCACCGCCCACTCAACCATTTGCTGATCGAGATCTTTAAGCGGATGGCGGATATCCATCAGTACCACCAGTCCTTTCAGGGCCTGACGTTTCTGCAAATATTCACCCAGCGCGCGCTGCCATTTACGCTTCATCTCTTCCGGGACTTCCGCATAACCGTAACCTGGTAAATCCACCAGGCGTTTGCCTTCCACCACTTCAAACAGGTTAATCAGCTGCGTGCGGCCTGGTGTTTTACTGGTACGCGCCAGGCTTTTCTGGTTGGTCAGGGTATTCAGCGCGCTGGATTTGCCTGCATTTGAGCGCCCGGCAAAGGCAACTTCAATGCCCGTATCCGCCGGTAAATGACGAATATCCGGCGCGCTGAGCATGAAATGGGTGACGTGATAGTTCAAAGCAGACAATGTAAAACTCCAGCAGAATGATCGGGCAATGGCGCTGATTATACCTGTTATGGCGCAAAAGTGCCCGACAGGCGTCTTAACGCGCCATTTTGTAAGAGATCGCCGCTAACTGCTACCAGTGATGACGGATTCATGCAACATTCATTCGTTATAATATTGTTTATTTTCAATGTATTACGTTAAGCATGAAAAAGACCGCTCTAAATTAGAGACAAGTCTCACTTGTTCAATTTACTGTTTGGTCTACATTTGTTGTCAGTGCACGGCAGCACCCATCAGGATGATGAGCTCAGGAGCGTCGGGGATGACCGCGAGCATGGCAGGAGAGCGATTCAGGCAGGAATCGGACAGGGACAGGGATTACTCGCAGGAGCGATGTGGCGATGGAGCAACCGGGACGTTGTGAGCCGTAAAGGATTTGACGCGTGTTTCCTTCGTATGAAGGTGCGAAATAAGGCGATAGCACAGGCTATCGCCTTTTTTCTTTGTCATCTTTCTGCTAGATTTCGCCGCAATTCTATACTGAACTCACCAGGCATCGCCGAGACCGAACACATGAAGCAACCTGCACCAGCCCAGCGTGGCAAACCTGCTGCTAAAGCGAAACGCAAATCGCGTGAAGAACTGAACCAGGAAGCCCGCGATCGCAAGCGCGATAAAAAGCACAGCGGCCACAAATCCGGCAGCCGCGCCAACCCGGAAACGCAAAGCGCCGGTAAAGGGCACAGCAAAAAGAGCGCCGATCCGCGCGTGGGCAGCAAAAAGCCAGTCGCGCTGGTGGCGGACGGCAAAACCCTGCCCGAAAAGAAAGTGGCGAAGCCAAAGCCCAAAGCCGAAAAAGTGCGCCTGACGCCGCAGGAAGAGCTGGCGAAGCTGGAGAACGATGAGCGTCTCGACACGCTGCTCGATCGCCTTGAGAGCGGCGAAACCCTGAGCGCAGAAGATCAGGCGTGGCTGGATGAGACGCTGGATCGCATTGACGAGCTGATGGAAACGCTGGGCATTGCGCTGGACGACGACGCCGAAGACGAGCAGGCAGAAGAGGATATGATGCGCCTGCTTAAGGGCCACTAACCGCCATTTTTGATCGGCATGCGGCTTTGCGCATGCCGCGCTAAACAGGTATTCACCTATGTTTTGGCCTGGATCAATTTTAGCGCTGCTGCTGACATGTTATCTGCTGTGGTTATTGTTTAAACTACGCCGCCTGTCGCGGCTGAAATCGCGCTTACGGCGGCGTTCCGCCCAGCGCTTCGTCTCCTCTTCTGCCACGCGACCCGCCCTCAGACGACGTCACCGTAAGGAGTGAGCATGTCATCGCAGCAGATTGAGTGGGATCAGCGGCTCATCGAAAAATACAATTACGCCGGTCCGCGTTACACCTCCTATCCCACCGCGCTGGAATTCAGTGAAAGCTTTGGCGCGAGCGATTTTCAGCGCGCGGTTGAGTGCTATCCCGAGCGCGCGCTGTCACTGTATGTGCATATCCCGTTCTGCCATCGTCTGTGTTACTTCTGCGGCTGCAATAAAATCGTGACGCGCCAGCTGCATAAGGCCGATCGCTATCTGGAGGTACTGGCGCAGGAGATTCGTCAGCGCGCTCCGCTGTTTGCCGGCCGTCGCGTTACGCAGCTGCACTGGGGCGGCGGCACGCCCACCTTCCTTAATCAGCAGCAGGTCAGCCGGCTGGTGGCGCTGCTGCGCAGCCATTTCGACATCGCTGACGACGTTGAGATGTCGATCGAAGTCGATCCACGTGAAATTGAGCTGGAGATGATCGATCATCTGCGCGCAGAGGGCTTCAATCGCCTGAGCATGGGCGTGCAGGATTTCAACAAGGTGGTGCAGGAGCGGGTCAACCGCGTTCAGGATGAAGAGACCATTTTCGCCCTGGTGCAGCGTGCCCGCGCGCAGGGATTCCGCTCAGTCAGTCTGGATTTAATCTACGGCCTGCCGCTGCAGACGCCAGAGAGCTTTGCCTTTACGCTGCAGCGGGTGATTGCGCTCAATCCGGATCGCCTCAGCGTCTTCAACTATGCGCACATGCCTGCGCTGTTTGCCGCTCAGCGCAAAATCAAAGATGAGGAGCTGCCGACGGCGGCGCAGAAGCTGCAAATCCTGCAGCAAACCATCGCGACGCTGACCGGTGCGGGTTACCAGTTTATTGGCATGGACCACTTTGCCAAACCGGATGATGAACTGGCGGTGGCGCAGCGCGCCGGCGTACTGCATCGCAACTTCCAGGGTTACACCACGCAGGGCGAAACCGAACTGCTCGGGCTGGGCGTTTCGGCCATCAGCATGCTGGGCGACAGCTATGCGCAGAATCAGAAAGAGTTAAAAGCCTGGTATGCCAGCGTTGAGCAGCAGGGCCATGCGCTGTGGCGCGGCTTATCTCTCAGCGAAGATGATTGTCTGCGGCGGGATGTAATCAAAGCGCTGATCTGTAACTTTGCGCTGGATTTTGCCGACATCGAAGCCCGGTGGCCAGTGGTGTTTGAACGCTATTTTGCTGAGGACTTAGCGCTGCTGGCGCCGCTGGTGGCGGACGGCTTGCTTGAGATCGGTGAGCGCCGGCTGCAGGTCACCGGCATTGGCCGTCTGCTGATTCGCAACATCTGCATGTGCTTTGACCGCTATCTGCGGCAGAAAGCACGGATGCAGCAATTTTCGCGGGTGATTTAAGCATAAAGGGAGCAAACGCTCCCTTTATGTTAACTGAACAGACTGACGCTGATGGCGCAGACCACGGCGGCCAGCGCGGTTTGCGGTGAGTGAGTCACAGCATTACCGATTGCCGCCACGTTATGCGCGATCAGCTGGATGACAGATTGCAACATGTTAGCCTCTCCCGATTGCCGCCCGTATGATACTGAACGGCACCGGTCTGTACAGATGTTACGCGCAGAAAGTGTGCAATAAATAACCCTTTTACACTTTTCCGCGTTATTCCATGCCCAGTTCTTTCAGTTTACGCGTGAGCGTATTGCGGCCCCAGCCCAGTAAACGTGCCGCTTCCTGCTTGTGGCCCTGCGTATGACGCAGCGCAGTGGTCAGCAGCGTACGCTCCATCTCCGGCTGTGCTTCTGACAGCAGGTTTTGATGACCGGAACGCAGCGCGCGGTCTGCCCACTGCGCCAGCAGCGTTGCCCAGCTGTCCGGCAGCGACTGCACCGGATTTTCCGGCGTACTCGACTCAAACAGCTCCGGCGGCAGATCCTGAATCAGCACTTCCTGGCCCGCGGCCATCACCGTCAGCCAGCGGCAGGTGTTCTCCAGCTGACGCACGTTACCCGACCAGTGCAGTCGCGTCAGCGCGGCTTCGGTCTCCGGGTGCAGAATTTTCGCTTCCACGCCCAGCTCACGCGCTGCGACCTGCAGGAAGTAGCGCGCCAGACGCGGAATATCCTCGCGACGTTCACGCAGCGGCGGCAGATGCACGCGAATCACGTTGAGGCGATGGAACAGGTCCTCACGGAATTTGCCCTCCTGCACGCGCAGTTCCAGATTCTGGTGGGTGGCGGCGATGATGCGCACATCCACTTTGACCGGCGCATAGCCGCCAACACGATAGAACTGGCCATCGGCCAGCACGCGCAGCAGGCGCGTCTGTACATCAAGCGGCATATCGCCGATTTCGTCGAGAAACAGCGTGCCGCCATCGGCCTGCTCAAAGCGGCCCTGACGAATCTGGTTCGCGCCGGTAAACGCGCCTTTCTCGTGGCCAAACAGCTCCGATTCGATCAAATCCTTCGGGATCGCCGCCATGTTCAGCGCGATAAACGGGGATTTGGCGCGCGGGCTGTGGCGATGCAGCGCATGCGCGACCAGCTCTTTACCGGTACCGGACTCGCCGTTGATCAGCACGCTGATCGACGAACGCGACAGACGGCCGATGATGCGGAAGACATCCTGCATCGCCGGCGCTTCGCCGATGATATCGGTGGTCGGGCCGCTTACCGGCTGATTGCGCGGCTGTTGCTGCTCCTGATAGTGACTGATGGCGCGCTCTACCAGCGCGACCGCTTCATCAATATCAAACGGCTTTGGCAGGTAATCAAACGCGCCCTGCTGATAAGCGCTGACCGCCGCGTCGAGGTCCGAATGCGCGGTCATAATGATGACCGGCAGCATCGGATGACGCTGTTTGATCTGCTTCAGCAGCGCCAGACCATCCATGCCTGGCATACGAATATCCGACAATAATACGTCCGGGGTTTTGGTCGAGAGCGCATCCAGCACCTCGTTGCCGCTGTCAAAGGTGGCGCAGCTTAAACCGGCTCCAGTGAGCGCACGTTCAAGCACCCAGCGGATGGAGCTATCGTCATCGACGATCCAGACTATCCCTCGTTGCATAGAAACCTCACTGGCGAATAGGCAGGTAAACCGAGAATTCGGTGTGGCCTGGCCAACTGTTAAATTCAATTTTTCCCGAATGCTGATCGATCAGGCTGCGGGCGATAGAGAGACCTAAACCGGTGCCGCCTTCGCGTCCGCTGACCATCGGATAGAACAGCGTATCCTGCAGCTGGGCCGGAATGCCCGGGCCATCATCTTCAATGTCGATACGCGCCACCAGCCGGTAACGCGTGCCGTGTAACGTCAGCTGAAACGCGGTACGGGTGCGGATGACAATGGTGCCGCCCGCTTCGCCCAGCGCCTGCAGCGCGTTACGCACCACGTTGAGCAGCACCTGCTCAATCTGGTCCGGGTCGTGTGGCAGCTCCGGCAGGCTGGGGTCATAATCACGCACCAGCGAGACGTTTTCCGGCAGCTCCATCGACACCAGGTTAACCACACGTTCAGCCACCTGATGGATGCTCTGGGTCACGTGCAGTCCGGGCTGCTGCGGACCCAGCAGGCGGTCGACCAGGTTACGCAGCCGGTCGGCCTGCTCAATAATCACTTTGGTATATTCATTCAGCGCCGGATCGGGCAGGGCGCGCGATAATAGCTGTGCCGCGCCGCGCAATCCGCCGAGCGGGTTTTTAATTTCGTGCGCCAGGCCGCGTACCAGATCGCGCGCGGCAACCTGCTGAGCGTGCTGAATCTGCTCCTGGCTGAGACGGCGCTGATTATCCATCGGCGCCATTTCCAGCAGAATAAATCCGTCGGGTAGACGCTGTGCCGTGAGCGACATAATGTGCGCGCGGCCATCCACCACTAACGTGACTTCGCTATCGGTAAAGCCCTGGCCTGCCCCTAAACTCTCGCTCATTACCTCAATGTTCAGCGAAAAATAGCCGGTAAGTTCCGGTAAGGGCGTGCCGAACAATTTTCGTGAGCTTTGCGCCAGTAATTGCTGGGCCGCCGGGTTGGCGTAGTGGATAACCAGATCGTTATCGACCAGCAAAATACTGTTGATCAGGGAGTTGAGAATCTGCCCCGCGTCGGGCAGCGTGCCAGTTGCCATACAGCGTTCCTCTGCACTAAATTAGTGCATTATAGCCTTTGGGGACGCAAATCTATCCGTCGAACGATGAATTCGCGGTGAAAAAAGCCCATCCGGAGATGGGCTAAAGTTTCCACGGCAACAAAAAATCTTCAGCGCCAGGATTAGCACCGTCGCGGCGTTGGCGGCTACGGTGCATCTGCGCGAATCTTTTAAGGATTAAACGCTGTAGTACAGTTCGAACTCAACCGGGTGCGGCGTCATGCGTACGCGGTCGTTGTCAGCTTTACGCAGTTCGATGTAAGCATCGATAGCGTCATCGGTGAACACGCCGCCACGGGTCAGGAACTCGCGGTCTTCGTTCAGTGCGTTCAGCGCTTCTTCCAGTGAACCGGCCACTTTTGGAATCTCAGCTTCTTCTTCCGGCGGCAGGTCGTACAGGTTTTTGTCCATCGCATCGCCAGGGTGGATCTTGTTGATCACGCCGTCGAGGCCGGCCATCAGCAGTGCGGTGAACGCCAGGTATGGGTTAGCCGCTGGATCCGGGAAGCGCGCTTCGATACGGCGTGCTTTCGGGCTGGCCACCACCGGGATACGGATAGAGGCAGAACGGTTACGCGCTGAGTAAGCCAGCATTACCGGTGCTTCGTAGCCTGGGACCAGACGCTTGTATGAGTTGGTGGTCGGGTTTGCCAGGGCGTTGATGGCTTTAGCGTGCTTGATGATACCGCCGATGTAGAACAGGGCAGTTTCAGACAGGCCGCCGTATTTGTCGCCAGAGAACAGGTTTACGCCGCCTTTAGACAGTGACATGTGGCAGTGCATACCGGAACCGTTGTCGCCAAACATTGGCTTCGGCATAAAGGTAGCCGTTTTGCCGTAGGCGTGCGCGACGTTGTGCACGACATATTTGTAGATCTGAATTTCGTCAGCTTTCTTGGTCATGGTGTTGAAGCGGGTAGCCACTTCGTTCTGACCAGCAGTAGCCACTTCGTGGTGATGCGCTTCAACCACCAGACCCATCTGCTCCATGGTCAGACACATGGCAGAACGGATGTCCTGTGATGAGTCAACCGGTGGCACCGGGAAGTAGCCGCCTTTCAGACCTGGACGGTGACCTTTGTTACCGCCTTCGTACTCTTTACCGGTGTTCCAGGCTGCTTCGATGTCGTCGATAGCCACGTGTGAGCCGGAAGTTGAAGAGCCGAAACGGATGTCGTCAAACAGGAAGAACTCTGGCTCAGGTCCGAACAGTACGGTGTCGGCGATGCCGGAAGAACGCAGGAACTCTTCTGCGCGCTTGGCAATGGAGCGTGGATCGCGATCGTAGCCCTGCAGCGTGCCTGGCTCGAGAATGTCACAGCGGATGATGAGCGTTGGATCTTCGAAGAACGGATCCATCACGGCAGTTGTTGCATCCGGCATCAGCACCATGTCTGATTCGTTAATGCCTTTCCAGCCGCCGATGGAAGAGCCATCGAACATTTTGCCTTCTTCGAAGAAGTCAGCGTTAACCTGGTGAGCAGGGATAGTAACGTGCTGTTCTTTACCTTTAGTATCGGTAAAACGCAGGTCAACAAACTTAACTTCGTGCTCGTTCATCATCGAGAGAACGTGTTCAGCGGACATACTCAACTCTCCTGGAAATGGTCATTTTGTCGTCGTGGTGAGAGAACTTCTGTTGCCGGGAATGTGTCACGACTACTGACCACCCCTGACCAAGATCTCGGCAAGCTCTTCAACCGTTGTGCAACTGTCGTTTTCGCTTAAAAGATATAAAGCGAATTCTGTGCCAACTTTATTACAATGGTGAAAATGGCGCTGTGATGCGCGCTGCGGTGAGACGACGGCTGCACCAGCGTGGATGGAATGCACCAAAATAGTGCCGTCAGTTTAGGGGTAAGCACTTAAATGGTGCAAAGCGCCATCAAAGTGCAGCTTAATGCACCGTTATTGGTGCTAAAAACGCGCACTGCGAGAATCTTTCGGCGAAAACTGTGATCATGTTCAGTCTTTCGCTTAATCCGTGTACAATACCGCGTTATTTCTATAATGCCTGAGGCAAAGCTGTGATCGAAAATTTGCGTAACATCGCCATCATCGCGCACGTTGACCATGGTAAGACCACCCTGGTTGACAAACTGCTGCAACAGTCCGGTACTTTTGATGCCCGTACCGAAGCGACTGAGCGCGTGATGGACTCCAACGATTTGGAGAAAGAGCGTGGGATTACCATCCTCGCGAAAAACACCGCCATCAAATGGAACGACTACCGTATCAACATCGTTGATACCCCGGGACACGCCGACTTCGGTGGTGAAGTTGAGCGCGTCATGTCCATGGTGGATTCGGTGCTGCTGGTTGTAGACGCGATGGATGGCCCTATGCCGCAAACCCGCTTCGTAACCAAGAAAGCCTTTGCCCACGGTTTGAAGCCGATTGTAGTCATCAACAAAGTTGACCGTCCTGGTGCGCGTCCGGACTGGGTTGTGGACCAGGTATTTGACCTGTTCGTTAACCTCGACGCGACTGACGAGCAGCTCGATTTCCCGATCATTTATGCGTCTGCGCTGAATGGTATCGCCGGTCTGGATCACACCGACATGGCTGACGACATGACCCCGCTGTATCAGGCCATCGTCGACCACGTTTCTCCACCGCAGGTTGAAGTTGAAGCCCCACTGCAGATGCAGATCTCGCAGCTGGACTACAACAACTACCTCGGCGTAATCGGTATCGGCCGCATCAAGCGCGGTAAAGTGAAGCCAAACCAGCAGGTTACTGTAATCGACAGCGAAGGGAAAACCCGTAACGCGAAAGTCGGTAAAGTGCTGGGCCATCTGGGTCTGGAGCGTATTGAATCCGATCTGGCTGAAGCGGGCGACATCATCGCTATTACTGGTCTGGGCGAGCTGAACATCTCCGACACCATCTGCGACACGCAGAATGTGGAAGCGCTGCCAGCGCTGAGCGTGGATGAGCCAACCGTAACCATGTTCTTCAACGTCAACACCTCACCGTTCTGTGGTAAAGAAGGTAAGTTTGTGACGTCGCGTCAGATCCTTGAGCGTCTGAACAAAGAGCTGGTGCACAACGTAGCGCTGCGCGTAGAAGAAACCGAAGATGCCGATGCATTCCGCGTATCCGGTCGTGGTGAGCTGCACCTGTCAGTTCTGATCGAGAATATGCGTCGTGAAGGCTACGAGCTGGCGGTATCCCGTCCGAAAGTTATCTACCGTGAATTCGAAGGCCGCAAGCAGGAGCCATTCGAAAACGTTACCCTCGACATCGAAGAGACCCACCAGGGTTCAGTGATGCAGGCGATGGGTGAGCGTAAAGGCGACCTGAAAAACATGGATCCGGATGGTAAAGGCCGCGTACGTCTCGACTACGTGATCCCAAGCCGTGGTCTGATCGGCTTCCGTAACGAATTCATGACTATGACTTCCGGTACCGGTCTGCTGTACTCCACCTTCAGCCACTACGACGACGTGCGTCCGGGCGAAGTGGGCCAGCGTCAGAACGGCGTGCTGATCTCCAACGGTCAGGGTAAAGCGGTTGCCTTCGCCCTGTTCGGCCTGCAGGATCGCGGTAAGCTGTTCCTCGGTCACGGTGCGGAAGTGTATGAAGGCCAGATCATCGGTATTCACAGCCGTTCTAACGACCTGACCGTAAACTGCCTGACCGGTAAGAAACTGACCAACATGCGTGCGTCAGGTACTGACGAAGCGACCACCCTGGTACCACCGCAGAAAATGACGCTGGAGCAGGCTATCGAGTTCATCGATGATGACGAACTGGTAGAAGTGACGCCGCAGTCAGTACGTATTCGTAAACGCCACCTGACCGAGAACGATCGCAAACGCGCGTCTCGCGGCAGCAAAGAGTAAGCGAAATCGTCTGATAATAAGCCCCGCACCCGCGGGGCTTTTTTTTGCCTGCCGTCTGAGGCAGCGTGACCCGCACGAAATCAGACCCCGCTTGCGGAATGCGGATTTCCCCTAAGCGTACCTGTTCAGGCTTGCCTTTTACCGCTAGAGTGAATGATCCAGGGAACGTAGAGGAGAGGTGTCATGCTGTACATCTTTGATTTAGGCAATGTGATTGTTGATATCGATTTCAATCGGGTACTCGGCGTCTGGAGCGATCTGGGACGCGTGCCGCTTGCCACGCTGCAGAGCCGTTTTCGCATGGACGAGACCTTCGAGCAGCACGAGCGGGGCGAAATCAGCGACCCGGAGTTTGCCGCGCGGCTGTGTGACCAGCTCGATATTGCCCTGAGCTATCCGCAGTTCACCGCTGGCTGGCAGGCGGTATTTGTCGGCGTGCGTCCGGAAACGCTGGCGATCATGAACCAGCTGCGCGCCAGCGGCGAGCGCGTGGTGATTCTGTCTAACACCAACCAGCTGCATTTCGAGTTCTGGCCAACGCAGTATCCGGAAGTGCAGCAGGCTGCCGACCACATCTATATGTCGCAGGATATCGGCATGCGCAAACCAGAAGCGCGCATCTGGCACTACGTACTGGAGCATGAAGGCTTCACCGCCGATCAGGCGGTATTCTTTGATGACAACCAGGCCAATGTTGATGCGGCGCGCGCGCTGGGCATTGAGAGCGTGCTGGTCGAAGATGCGAAAACCGTGCCTGACTGGTTTGCGAGCCGTCGCTGAGTGACCATGCGAACTCATCTGCGCCACTCGGCGCATGCGTTTTTCCTGTGGATCAAACTGCTGTGGCGCCGCATTGATGAAGACAACATGACCACGCAGGCCGGTAATCTGGCCTACGTGTCGCTGCTGGCGCTGGTGCCGCTGATTGCCGTGGTATTCGCGCTGTTTGCCGCCTTCCCGGTGTTCTCGGACATCAGCGTGCAGCTGAAGAACTTCATCTTCACTAACTTCATGCCAGCCGCCGGGGATGTGATTCAGCGCTATCTCGATCAGTTTGTCGCCAACGTCAACAAAATGACGGCGGTGGGGGCGGTCGGGCTGATTGTCACTGCGCTGCTGCTAATGCACTCGGTCGACAGCGCGCTCAACGCCATCTGGCGCAGCGATAAGCCGCGCCCGATGGTTTACTCCTTTGCGGTCTACTGGATGATCCTGACGCTGGGACCGCTGCTGGCCGGTGCCAGTCTGGCTATTAGCTCCTATCTGCTGTCGCTGCGCTGGGTGAACGTGACCGGCGTCACCAGCCTGATCGATCAGGCGCTGCGCATCTTCCCGCTGGTTTTGTCGATTCTCGCCTTCTGGCTGCTATACAGCATTGTGCCGACGCGGCGTGTGCCGGGACGCGATGCGTTGATAGGTGCGGTGGTCGCGGGTCTGCTGTTCGAGCTGGGCAAAAAAGGCTTTGCGCTCTATGTTACGATGTTTCCTTCGTATCAGTTAATTTACGGCGTGCTGGCGGTGATCCCCATCCTGTTTCTGTGGGTTTACTGGACCTGGTGTATTGTGTTGTTAGGCGCGGAAGTGACCGTCACGCTGGATGACTATCGCCAGTTAAAACAGCAGGAACGCGATAAAGAACGAGAGGAAACATGATTGCTTTGATTCAGCGTGTGACGCGCGCCAGCGTCAGCGTGGATAACGCCACGGTGGGCGAAATTGGCGCCGGTCTGCTGGTGCTGCTGGGGGTGGAAAAGGGCGATGACGAGCAGAAATCACAGCGCCTGGCGGAGAAAGTGCTGGGCTACCGTATCTTTGGCGATGAGAACGACAAAATGAACCTCAGCGTACAGCAGACAGGCGGTAGCGTGCTGGTGGTCTCGCAATTCACCCTGGCGGCCGACACGCAAAAAGGCATGCGTCCCTCTTTCTCTGGCGGCGCGCATCCGGCGGAAGCGGAGCGCCTCTATCACGACTTCAGCGATCGCTGCCGGGCGCTGGGCGTCACCACCGCCAACGGGCGCTTCGCCGCCAATATGCAGGTTTCACTAATTAACGATGGTCCGGTGACCTTCTGGTTACAGGTGTGAGATTTTTAGCCGAGCGGCAAGGGATCAGCCACGCAAGCTCCGAACGAGAGAATCACTTTATGTATCATCTTCGCGTACCGCAAACGGCGGAAGAGCTGGATATGTATTACCAGTTCCGCTGGGAAATGTTACGGAAGCCGCTGCGCCAGCCGCAGGGCTCAGAACGTGATGCCTGGGATGCGCTGGCGCATCACCAGATGGTGGTGGATGAGCACGGCAAACCGGTAGCGGTAGGCCGGCTGTATATCAATGCGGAAAATGAAGCGGCGATCCGCTTTCTGGCGGTGCATCCGTCGGTGCAGGGCAAAGGGCTGGGTACGCTGGTGGCGATGACGCTGGAGTCGGTGGCGCGCCAGGAAGGGGCCAAACGCGTCACCTGTAGCGCGCGCGAGGATGCGGTGGAGTTCTTTGCCAAGCTCGGCTTTGTCAATCAGGGCGAAATTACCGCACCGCAAACCACGCCGGTGCGTCACTTCCTGATGATTAAACCGGTGGTGACGCTGGATGATATTCTGCATCGCGCCGACTGGTGTGGACAGCTGCAGCAGGCGTGGTACGAACACATCCCGCTGAGCGAAAAAATGGGCGTGCGTATTTTGCAGTACACCGGGCAGAAGTTTGTCACCACCATGCCGGAAGCTGGCAACCAGAATCCGCACCACACGCTGTTTGCCGGCAGCCTGTTTTCACTCGCCACGCTCACCGGCTGGGGATTGATCTGGCTGCTGCTGCGTGAACGCCATCTTGGCGGCACCATCATTCTGGCCGATGCACATATTCGCTATAGCAAACCCATCAGCGGACGGCCCGGCGCCATCGCCGATCTCGGCTCGCTGAGCGGCGATCTCGACCGGCTGGCGCGCGGACGAAAAGCTCGCGTACAGATGGAGGTGGAGCTTTTTGGGGATGATGAGCTGGGCGCGGTGTTTGAAGGTGTCTACATCGTGTTACCCGCCGATCCCGACGGACCGCTGGAAGAGGGCGGTTCAGGCGCGCGTATTAATTAACCACGCAGCGCGCAGCCACAAAATTAATCCGATCACCCCGGTGCGCATGAATGCGCACCCTGGAAAAACGGTGCATTGATTTTGTAGGGTCGCCATTAATGGCGACCAAAAAAGCGCAACTGACCCGCATCGCGCTTTTCAGCGCGATAGGTCATGCAATCATCACTGCACCTGCCCGCCACGCATCGTCTGCTGCACCGACTGCGTATCCGTCGTCACCGACAAACTGCCTTCTGCGCTGGCACGCAGCGGGGCGCCCGCGCTAAGCGAGCCCTTCAGCTGCAGCTGCAAATTACTGCTACCGCTCAGCGGCAGCGCAGGCCAGCCCCAGTTTTGCAGCACGTTTGCCGGCACCGCCTGGCCTTTCAGGTTCAGCGTAAACGGACGCTGTGCTTCCTGTCCTGCGGTTGCCGTGCCTTCCAGTAATCCGCTACCGTTAAAGGCGCTCATCTCGCTGACCTCAATCTGCCGATCGCTGGCGTTCAGGCTAATCGACGGATGGCGCAAATCGGTGCGGTTAAAGGTGGCTTCCGCCGCGTTAAAGCTGGCTTTGCCCGCCCAGATGCCCCATTGATGCTGGCGCGCCAGCAGCAGATTCTCTGCATTACCATCAAGCGCGGTCATCTGGAACGGGAAGGCCGGATTGATATCAATCACCAGGTTACGGTTAGCGGTCGCACGCTTCACCAGCACGCTATCCAGCCAGCCCGGCAGCGTCTGCTGCCAGCGATCGCGCCAGTTTTGCGGCAGCGTGTATTCCAGGCCGGCAATGGCTAAATCGTCAAGCGTCAGGCGCTTATCGCTGCGCGTCCAGCTGCCGCTGGCGCGAATCACGCCGTTGACCCAGCGGGAGCTGAACTGCGTCAGCTGAATGCCCTGCGGTGAGAATTCGGCGTTGACGATCGGATCGTTGAGTTCAAAGCTGCCGTTAATAAAGTTGCCGGCGTTCATGGCCAGCGAACCGTCGTCGCTCTGCCAGTCATCGCCGCGCAGCGTAATGTTCTTCAGGGTCAGATCGAGATCGGTCACCGCCCAGTCCGGGCCCTGCAGGCGCGCATCGGTCATATCCAGCCGGTTGATGCTCACCGAAGGCACGTCACGCAGCGGACTGAGGAACTCGCTCAGGCTCTGTTGGGTTTGCAGACGAATATCGTTAAGACGCAGCTGGTTGATTTGCCAGTTACCCTGCGCGTCGCGCTCGGCCCGTCCGGTCATTGAGCCGCGCGCCAGATCGGCGCCGATATTGCTCAGCACCAGCCGGCGTTTGGCGATATTGCCCTGCAGCAGCACGTTGTTACCGGCGACGCCGTCCAGCGTCATGGCACCTGCGCTCATCTGGAACTGCGCATCGCTGCCCAGCATATCGTCAGGCGTGGGCTTCCACGGCACAATGCCGCCGTTGACCCGCTGCGCCGCCAGCGGCAGGGCGCTGTGCGGGCTTTCGATCTGCACGTTATTGAGCTGCAGCCGGTTGGCCTGAATCGGCAGCGTGGTTTGTGGTGATTGGTTAGCGAGGTTGATGTCGCCGTCGCGCACTTCAATGCTGTCGAAATGCAGCGGATCGCTGAACTGCACCAGTGCCAGTCCGAGATCGACGCGCTTCGCCACCAGTACCGCCGGCTGGCCGTCGTGGCCGAAGCTGAAGTCATCCAGGATGATGTGGGAAGGCGAGGAGAAGTTGTGCTCAATCTTACTCAGCGACAAATGCCAGGCGGTTTTATCGCTTACCCAACGGCTAAACCAGCCTGCGCCCCACTGGGTTTGCAGCAGCACATAGAGAACCACCAGCGCCAGCAGAATCAGCAGTAACAAGGTAAGGAAAAACTTGCCTAAAAATTTCATCGCATCCATCCATCCCGATATTTATCCGGTGAGTGGTTGTTATGCCTGAATTACCGTTACAGCTCAACAGCCTGGATGAAAAAGCGGATAAATAACAGGCAGGCCGTAGCCTGCCAGCAGCATTACTTTTCCTGCGGAAAGACGAGGTTAAGCACGATAGCGGTGATACCCCCGGCGGCGATGCCGGATGACAGCAGGGTTTTCAGCCAGTCCGGGGCAAATTGCAGAATCAGCGGCTGTTGCGATACGCCGAGGCCCACCGCCAGCGACAGCGCGATGATCATAATGGCGCGGCGATTGAGCGGCTCGCGCGACACGATACGCACGCCAGAAGCGGCAATGGTACCAAACATCACGATGGTGGCACCGCCCAGTACCGGTTCCGGAATATGCTGCACAAAGCCGCTCACCGCCGGGAACAGGCCGAGTACGATCAGCATCAGCGCCACCACAAAGCCCACGTAGCGGCTGGCCACGCCGGTCAGCTGAATCACCCCGTTGTTCTGACCAAAGCAGGAGTTAGGGAAGGTGTTGAACAGCGCCGACACAAACGAGTTGAGACCATTGGCCAGCACGCCGCCTTTCAGACGCTTCATATACAGCGGACCGCTGACCGGCTGTTCGGAGACATCGGAGGTGGCGGTAATATCGCCGATGGTTTCCAGCGAGGTCACCATAAACACCAGCATCAGCGGGATCAGCAGATTCCAGTCAAAACCCAGGCCGTAATAGAGCGGCGATGGCACGGCCAGCAGCGCCTGGTTGGTTGGTGCAGAGGTAGCGGGCAGCATATCCAGCGCCCAGGCCAGCGCATAACCCACCGCCATGGCGATCACCAGCGACGCGACGCGCAGATAAGGGTTGCGCTGGCGGTTGAGCAGGATGATAACCACCAGCACGGCACCGGCCAGCAGCAGATTTTTCGGCGCCCCAAAGCTGTGATCGTTCATGGCGGCGAAGCCACCGCCAATCGAGGTCAGGCCGACCTGAATCAGCGACAGACCGATAATCATCACCACAATGCCGGACACCAGCGGCGTGATGATGCGGCGCGCGAGGTGCAGCACGCGTGACAGCAGCATCTCGGTACAGGAAGCCACCATCAGGGTACCAAACAGCGCCGCCATCATGGTTGGCACATCGGCACCGCCGTTTTTCAGCGCCATACCGCCCATGATCAGCGGCGTGACAAAGTTAAAGCTGGTGCCCTGAATCGACAGCAGGCCAGAACCCACCGGTCCCCAGGTTTTGATTTGCAGAATGGACGCCACGCCCGAAGCAAACAGCGACATGCTGATGATGTGCTGCGTGTCCTGCGCCGGTAAGCCGAGCGCCTGGCAGATCAGCAGTGCCGGGGTAATCACCGCCACAAACATCGCCAGCAGATGCTGGCAGGCAGCAAACAGCGTTTGCGGCAGCGGCGGACGATCTTCAAGACGGTAAATCAGTTCACTTTTGCTCTCGCCTGGTGCAGTGGCAGGCTGGCGGGATTCAGCAGTATTGACGGACATGGTGGCTTCTCAATAACAACAAAGGGGCGATTTTAAACGGTTGCGTTGTGAAAGCAATCGTTTGCAATACCCCTTTTAGTTGCGATTGATCTAGAGCGTAAACACCGTGCGGCAGCGACTGTCATCCTGCTGCCACGCCTGCTCTACCTCACTCAGCGGACGCTGCTGAAAAGCGATGGAGAAATCACTTTCAGCGGCGGCGTTCAGCATCTCACCAATACAGGCGATCAGTTCGCTGTCAGAGACGCTGCCCAGTCCGCTGCCCATCAGCGTCAGCCCGGATGAGCGCAGCAGTTTACTGTGCAGCGCGATCTCCTGCCCGCTGAGCGAGCCAATCTGCACAAAGCGCACCGTTTTCTCACCGCCGGCCACGGCCGCGTGCATGATGTCGAGCGCACTCTGGCCCCACAGATAATCCAGCACCACATCAATGCCTTGCTGCATCAGCGCTGGCAGCGCGCCGGGTAGCTCATCCAGCGTCAGGATGATATCCGCGCCCTGCGTGCGCAGCTGCTCCAGCACCGCGCGGTTACGGCCGGTGGCGATGATTTTCCCGGCACCGAGGTGACGCGCAATACGCACCGCCAGCCCGCCAGAGGTGCCGGTTGCGCCGTTGATCAGCACGGTTTCACCCGCCTGAAACTGCGCGCGACGCGTCAGTGCGGCCCACGAGGACATGCCGGGATTGGCGATTGCCGCAGCCAGCAGCGGATCAAGCGTCGGCGGCAGCGCAACCACCGCCGCGGCCGGCACCCGGGTCTGCTGCGCCATACTGCCCCACGGCGCGCTAAAGGCGAGAAAATAGACCGGATCGCCGTTGCTCAGCGTGCCGGTGCCATCAATGCCGGCGATAAACGGATAGTGGCTACCGGCGCTGTAATGGGCGCCGGCAGCGCGCGCTTTCGCCAGCTGGCTGATGGCGGCGGCCTTCACCGTTACCACCACATGCTGTTCATCGGCCTGCGGTGCCGGGAAATCGCCCCATACCGGTTTCTCACCTGCGGCACTGACTATGGCTGCTTTCATGTTTCACCTTCAGTTCATCGGATAATATGTGTAATATGCACACATTAGGCCTGCTCTGGGATGACGTCAATGAAAAGAGTGCAAAATACACATAATAATGCCGGCTTTGATGACTTGCACAACGCGCTGCTGATGATCGTCGGCACCTTTAATCGTCCGCAACGCGATGAATTATTAATAAAAGAGTCCGGTATCCAGCTGGATCGCGCCCTGTTTCCGCTGCTGATCCAGATTGGCCGCTTTGGTCCCCTCGGCGTGGTCGAGCTGGCCGATCGCGCCGGGCGCGATTACACCACTGTCAGCCGCCAGGTGGCGAAGCTGGAAGAGCTGGGGCTGGCGCAGCGGCAGAAAAATGCCAGAGACAAGCGGATCAATGAGGCGGTGATCACGGCGGCGGGAAAAGTGATGACGGATAAAATCGACGCGGCGCGCACGCAGATCTATCAGCAACTGTTCGCTGGCTGGCCAGCTGAAGAGCGTGCTGATTTAACGCGCCTGTTACAGCGCTTCGTCGGGGATTTTATGGCGGTGGATCGACAGTCGCAGCTGGATTAAGCGTGGCTGTAGCGCTCGGTTTCCGGCAGCCAGCGCTCGATCAGCGCCTGAGCCTGTTCGGGATAATGCTGGTGGATATGGCGCGCCACGCGCTGAACTTCCGGAATCATGCTTTGATCGCGCAGTAAATCGGCGACTTTAAACTCGGCGTTGCCGGTCTGGCGCGTGCCGAGCAGTTCACCCGGACCGCGAATTTCCAGATCGTGCTGGGCGATGACAAACCCGTCGTTGCTGTCGCGCAGCACCTGCAGGCGTTTCTGTGCGGTTTTACTCAGCGGCGCTTTGTACAGCAGCACGCAGTGTGAGGCGACGGCACCGCGGCCAACGCGTCCGCGCAGCTGATGCAGCTGTGCCAGACCAAGTCGTTCCGGGTTTTCGATGATCATCAGGCTGGCGTTGGGCACATCCACGCCGACCTCAATCACCGTGGTGGCTACCAGCAACTGGATTTCGTTGGCCTTGAACGCCGCCATTACCGCCTGTTTCTCCGCCGGCTTCATACGCCCGTGTACCAGACCGACCTGCAGGTCCGGCAGCGCCACTTTCAGCTCCTGCCAGGTGGCTTCCGCCGCCTGCGCTTCCAGCACGTCGGATTCATCGATCAGCGTACACACCCAATAGGCCTGACGGCCCTCGTGGCAGGCGCTTTGCACCCGGGTGATGATGTCGCTGCGGCGGGTATCGGGAATCGCCACCGTGGTCACCGGCGTACGGCCCGGCGGCAGTTCGTCAATGGTTGAGGTATCGAGATCGGCGTAGGCCGTCATCGCCAGGGTGCGCGGAATCGGGGTAGCGGTCATGATCAGCTGATGCGGATGGAAACCCTGCTCTTCGCCTTTTTCCCACAGCGCCAGCCGCTGATGCACGCCGAAACGGTGCTGCTCATCAATGATCACCAGCGCCATACCGTTGAATTTCACCTGTTCCTGGAACAGCGCGTGCGTGCCCACCACCATCGCCACCTGACCGCTGGCAATCGCCTCCTGCTGCGCTTCGCGCGCTTTCCCTTTCTGCTTTCCGGCCAGCCAGCCAACTTCCACGCCAAGCGGCGCAAACCACTGGCGGAAATTACTGGCGTGCTGTTCAGCCAGTAGCTCGGTCGGCGCCATCAGCGCCACCTGTTTGCCGTGGGCGATCACGTTCAGCGCCGCCAGCGCAGCCACCAGCGTTTTACCGGAGCCGACATCACCCTGCACCAGGCGCATCATCGGGAAGTCGTGCGCCAGATCGCGCTCAATCTCTGCGACCACGCGCCGCTGCGCCGCGGTGGGTGAGAATGGCAGCGCGGCCAGCAGTTTATCCACCAGTTGGTGGCGTGCCGGCATGGGCAGGGCGTGATGGCGTTGCGCGCCGGCGCGTACCGCCAGCATGCTGAGATTGTGCGCCAGCAGCTCTTCGAGAATCAGACGCTTCTGCGCCGGATGACGGCCGGTTTCCAGCTCGCTCAGGCGCAGGTCCGGCGGCGGCCGGTGCAGGGTGCGCAGCGCCTCCGGCAGACTGATCAGACCGCCGCTCAATTCCGGCGGCAGCAGCTCGGCAATTGGGCAGCTCTCCAGCAGCGTCAGTGCCTGATCGGTGAGATTGCGCAACGTGGCCTGGCGAATCCCTTCGGTGGTGGGATAGACCGGCGTCAGGGTTTCCTGCAGCTCAACGCCACCCAACTCGCCCTGGACGCGATACTCCGGATGAATGATTTCAGCGCCGCGCTGGCCGCGTTTGATCTCGCCATAAGCGGTGACGCGACGGCCCGGTGCCAGGCTGTTTTTCATGCCGGCGTTGAAGTTGAAGAAGCGCATCGTTAGCACGCCGCTGCCGTCGCTGATCTGGCATACCAGCATACGGCGGCGGCCAAAGGTGATTTCGCTGTGCAGCACTTCACCTTCCACCGTCGCCCAGATGCCGGGCAGCAGATCGTTAATTTTGTACAGCTGGGTGCGGTCTTCGTAGCGCAGCGGCAGGTGCAGCAGCAGATCCTGAATGGTAAACAGGCCGAGTTTCGCCAGCTTACCCGCCTGGCTGGCGCCGACGCCGGTCAGGGTACTGAGCGGAATGGCATCCAGCAGACGGCCTTTCATTTTTTACCCGTCGCTTGCATGGTGGACCACCAGGCGGCATCGGCTTCGACTTCGCCCTGCGCGTTGATGTGCGGATAGGGCAGGCCTTTCTGCTTCGCTACGCGCGCCAGCACCGGATAACCGCCCTCAAACAGCAGGCGCTGCTGCTCATCCTCGTCCAGCAGGCTATGCTGGCGGCGATACATGCCGGCGTTTTGCCGCTGACGCTGGGCTTCATACAGAATCAGTGCGGAGGCCACGGAGACATTCAGCGACTGCACCATACCGACCATCGGAATGATGATATCGCGGTCGGCCAGCGCCAGCGCTTCAGCGGTGATGCCGGTTTTCTCCTGGCCCATCAAAATACAGGTCGGTTTGGTGTAATCGATCTCGCGGAAATCGACCGCTTTGTCTGACAGATGGGTCGCCAGCACCTGCATGCCGCGATCTTTCAGATGGCGCACCGCATCAGCAATGTGGCGATGGGTTTTCACCTTCACCCAACTGTTACTGCCCGCCGACGCGGACACCATGGTGCG
Source organism: Pantoea sp. Ap-870 (assembly GCF_011752515.1). NCBI lineage: Bacteria > Pseudomonadati > Pseudomonadota > Gammaproteobacteria > Enterobacterales > Erwiniaceae > Pantoea > Pantoea sp. Ap-870. Next base: position 26,862 of record NZ_VWXG01000014.1, on the reverse strand, counting down.
CATACGCACGCTGGGCCATACGGCGTGCACTTCGTGGATGCCGACGGCGTCGGCGGTGCGGATCACCGCAGAGACATTGTGCGGCTTATGCACCTGCTCCATGCAGACGGTGAGATCGTGCTGGCGCATGGCCAGCATCTCCTGGATACGAGCAAAACGTTGAGCGTTCATGCACTAATTACGGTTACGGTGAACTTTAATCACGTCCGGCATCACGCGGATTTTACGCATGATATTGGCCAGATGGACGCGATCGTTCGCGGTGAGGCGGATGAAGGCGCTGTAAACGCGGCCGTCACGCTCTTCGGTATTGAGGCTTTGAATATTCGAACCTGCGGTATTAATTGCCGCGGTCAGGTTGGCCAGCGCGCCCTGGTGGTTAAACATATCCACCTTAATCTCGGCGACAAACTCCTGATCGGTCACTTTATCCCATTCAACCGGCATGAATTTTTCCGGTTCTTTCTGGTAGCCGCGAATGTTACGGCAGGATTCGTGATGCACCACCAGCCCTTTACCGGGGCTGACGTGCGCGACAATCGGGTCGCCAGGGATTGGACGGCAGCACTTGGCGAAGGTAATCAGCACGCCATCAGCGCCCTTGATGGGCAGCTTTTTGCTGCGCTTACTGCTGCCAGATGACGGTTCGCTGCCGGATTGCAGCAGGTTCTTCGCCACCACTACGCTCATGGCATTGCCAAGGCCAATCTCCGCCAGCAGATCGTCGATGCTGGAGAGCTTCATACGCTCCAGTTCCTGCTGAATATTCTCCGCCGGAATCTCGGCCAGTTTTTTGCTGCCGCCGAGCGCGTGGCTCAACAGACGACGACCGAGGTTAACGGAATCTTCGCGCTTGAGGTTTTTCAGCAGCTGGCGAATTTTGGCACGCGCTTTTGAGCTCACCACAAAGTTGAGCCACGCGGCATTTGGCCGGGCGCCAGGTGCGGTAATGATTTCAATCGTCTGGCCGCTGGTCAGCGCCTGCGACAGCGGATACGGCTGGCGATCGACGCGCGCACCGACGCAGGCGTGACCGATATCGGTGTGCACCGCATAGGCGAAATCCACCGGCGTGGCGCCAGCGGGCAGTTCGACGATGCGGCCTTCCGGCGTAAACACGTAGATCTCATCCGGGAACAGATCGGATTTTACGCTCTCGATAAATTCAAACGAGCTGCCAGCGCTCTGCTGCAGCTCCAGCAGGCTTTGCAGCCAGCGCTGGGCGCGAATTTGCGCGGTGGTACCGCTTTCGCCAGCTTCTTTATAAGCCCAGTGGGCCGCTACCCCCATCTCCGCCATCTGATCCATATCTTCGGTACGGATTTGCACCTCAACCGGCACGCCGTGCGGGCCGATCATCGAGGTGTGCAGTGACTGATAGCCGTTGGCTTTGGGAATGGCGATGTAATCTTTCACGCGTCCGGGACGCGGTTTGTACAGGCTGTGCATCTGACCGAGCACGCGATAGCAGGTATCGAGGTCTTTCACGATGACGCGAAAGGCATAAATATCCATGATCGAGTGAAATCGCTGCTCTTTCAGGTGCATTTTGCGGTAGATCGAATAGAGATGCTTTTCACGTCCGCTGACGCGGCAGGGAATGCCGGCTTCCTGCAGACGCCCGTCGATTTCGGACAGGATCTTCTGAATCATCTCTTTACGGTTGCCGCGCGCCGCTTTCACCACCTCTTTAATCACGCGGAAACGGTTTGGATAGAGCGCTTCAAAGCCGAGCTCTTCCAGTTCCGTTTTCAGGTGATGAATACCGAGGCGGTGCGCCAGAGGACTGTAAATCTCCAGCGTTTCCAGCGCGATGCGCCGTTTTTTATCCGGACGCAGCGCGCCCAGCGTGCGCATGTTGTGCGTGCGGTCAGCCAGTTTGATCAGGATGACGCGAATGTCCTGCACCATCGCCATGATCATTTTGCGGAAGTTTTCAGCCTGCGCTTCTTTCTTGTCGCGGAATTTCAGCTTATCGAGCTTGGAAACGCCTTCTACCAGCTCGGCCACGCTTTTTCCGAACAGCTGTTCCATGTCCTGATAGGTGGCGGGCGTATCCTCAATCACATCATGCAGCAGCGCCGCCATCAGCGTTTCGTGGTCGAGTTTCATCTCGGCCAGAATGCAGGCAACCGCAACGGGATGGGTGATATAGGGTTCGCCGCTGGAGCGTGTCTGGCCCTCGTGGGCATCACGTGCGACAAGGTAAGCTTGCTTGAGGCGCTTGATTTGCTCCTCAGGCAAGTATTTTTCAATCAGCTGATTGAGGCTTTCAAACAGATACAAGGTTGACCTGCAGAGTGCTGTTAACGACGACCTTCAGCGATAGCGGTAACGGCTTGTAACTCAGCGGCTTCCTGCTCTTGCTGTTCCTGACGATCACGGACATCCAGAATCTGGTTGGTGATCAGGCCTTCTTCGATTTCGCGCAGGGCGATAACCGTGGCTTTATCGTTCTCTTCCGGAACCAGCGGATCTTTGCCGCCTACCTGCATCTGACGTGCACGACGTGCAGCGACCAACACCAGGTCAAAACGGTTACCAACTTTCTCTACTGCGTCCTGAACGGTTACGCGTGCCATAGGTGTGCTACTCCACAGATGATGAAGAAATGACTGGGCATAATACTGAAAGTGACTTCAGACTGCCAATAGTTTGCTGATTAAAGCATCATGTCGCGCTTTCTGGCGACCCATACGCAGACGTTCTGCGCGAATAATGGTTTTCAGATCTGACAGCGCCAGATCGAAATCATCATTAACAATCAAATAATCGTATTCGGCATAGTGGCTCATTTCTGCCACTGCCTGCGCCATGCGGCGGGCGATCACCTCTTCGCTGTCCTGACCGCGACCGCGCAGGCGGCGATCCAGCTCTTCGGTGGACGGCGGCAGAACAAAGATGCTGCGGGCGGCCGGCATTCTCTGGCGAATCTGCTGCGCGCCCTGCCAGTCAATGTCGAGAAACACATCAACGCCGGTCGCCAGCACCTGCTCAATCGCCGCGCGTGAGGTGCCGTAATAATTGCCAAACACTTCCGCATGCTCAAGGAAAGCATCCTCGGCGATCATGCGTTCGAATTCAGGCTTTGAGACGAAAAAGTAGTGTTCACCATGCGCTTCGCCGGGGCGCACGCCGCGGGTGGTATGAGAAACAGACACCTGCGTATCGTACAGCGGTTGTGTCTTTAACAGCGCCTGAATCAGGCTGGATTTACCTGCGCCGCTGGGGGCGGAAACAATATAGAGCGTGCCTTGAGCCATGGTTATCTTGAATTGAGTAAAGAGCGGAGTCGATTTCCTGCACAGTATACACGGCTTAAGCGCAGCACGCAGCGTTTGCCGCCCGCACGCGGCAATTCTTTTTCTGTGCGCGCCCTCCAGCGGCAGCGCAACTTTCTGCAATTCGCACAAAAATCCGTCAGCCTCGCTCCACAATCGGCTTTTTAACGCTGGTGTCACTCACCGCGGCACGCTGCAATCAGCAAAAAAGGAGGCGACGATGAAAGGATGGATATGGCTGGGTGCGATGTTGCTGGCGGGATGTGCGAATGGGATGGCGGTTTGTCCCAACTGGTCACCGGTGCGCGCTGAACAGGAGATGGGCGTGCTGCACAACCAGCTGCGCCACTGGGATGATGCCTACTACCGTCAGGGGCAAAGCCAGGTAAGCGATGCCGATTACGACAGCCTGCAGCAGCGCTTACAGCAGTGGCAGCGCTGCTTCACGCCGGCGTTGCCCGGCTATGCAGCACAGCTCAGCACCGACGGCAGCACGCTGCACCCGGTGGCGCATACCGGCGTACGCAAGCTGCGTGACAAGCTGGCGGTGGCCTACTGGATGCAGGATAAACCGGCGCTGTGGGTGCAGCCGAAAGTCGATGGCGTGGCGGTGACGCTGGTGTATCGCCAAGGCGAACTGGCTGGCCTGATCAGCCGGGGCGACGGACTGCGCGGTGAACAGTGGCTGGCGAAAGCACCGCACATTGCGGCGATCCCGCAGCATATCACGACCGACCGTGCGGAAGTGGTATTGCAGGGTGAGCTGTTCCTGACGATGACCGATCACCAGCAGGTGCGCGATGGCGGTCAGAATGCGCGCGCCCAGGTGGCGGGCGCCATGATGCGGCGCGAAGCCAGTCCGCTGCTGTCGCGCATTGGCGTGTTTATCTGGGCATGGCCGGATGGGCCGCCGATGATGCAGGCGCGGCTGGCGCAGCTTACGCAGTGGGGCTTTGCCCTGACGCAGCAGTGGAGCCGCCAGGTCAGTAATGAAGAGGAGGTCGCGGCCTGGCGTGAGCGCTGGTATCGCCAGCCGCTGCCTTTTGTCACCGATGGTGTGGTGATTCACCAGTCACCGCAGCGCGTCGGGCGCGACTGGCAGCCCGGACAGGGCAGCTGGTCGGCCGCGTGGAAATATCAGCCTGCCGAAGTCAGCAGCGAGGTGCTGTCGGTGGATTTCAACGTCGGACGCACCGGAAAAATTGCCGTGGTGCTGAACCTGCAGCCGGTGCAGCTGGAGGATAAAACCGTCCGGCGGGTCAATCTGGGCTCGCTGCGTCGCTGGAAGCAGTGGGATGTGATCGCCGGCGATCAGGTCACGCTGTCGCTGGCCGGGCTGGGTATTCCGCGGCTGGAACGAGTGATTTGGCGCGTGGCGCAGCGCGACTATCCGTCGCCGCCGCAGGACGACGCATTCAATCCGCTGAGCTGCCTGCACTTCAGCGCAGGGTGTCGCGCGCAGTTTCTGTCGCGTCTCAGCTGGCTAAGTCATAAGTCGGTACTGGATATTGCTGGCATGCAGCGCAGTAGCTGGCAGCGCCTGCTGGACGGCGGCAGCGTCAGCCACCTGTTCTCCTGGCTGACGCTCACGCCAGAGCAGATTGCGCAGGCACAGGGCATCTCCACCGTACGCGCCCGGCAGATCTGGCATCGTTTTAACCTGACGCGCCAGCAGCCGCTGCGCCGCTGGATCAGCGCGCTGGGCTTACCGCTGCCGCGCACGGCGCTACAGGCGTTGCCCGATACGCAGTGGTCGCAGTTGCTGGCGCGTTCAGCCGACAGCTGGCAGCAGCTGCCGGGTATCGGCAGCGTACTGGCACAGCGGCTGGTGACGATGCTGCAGGATGCGCGCCTGCAGTCGCTGATTCACTTTCTGCAGCAGCAGAATATCCCGGCGCAGCCGTCAGTGCTCGGGGTGGGGGTAGTTGAAAATCGGCAGACCGAGGCGGAAGCGCAGCGCCAGCAGGCGGGCGAAGAAGCCGAACAGTAGCGTGATGATCACCACCACTTCATGCGCCAGCGGTGTTTTCAGCAGCAGGATATACATCCAGCCGGAGGCAAAAGCGATGCCGGCGTACAGCTCTTTCTGGAACACCAGCGGAATGCGGTTGCAGAACATATCGCGCAGCACGCCGCCAAAAACGCCAGTTATGACTGCGGCGATGGCGGCGATGATCGCCGCATGGCCGGAATCCAGCGCAACCTGTGCGCCGATAATCGAGAACACCACCAGACCCAGCGCATCCAGCACCAGAAACACTTTACGCAGATGATTCATCAGCGGCGCGACAAAGGTGGTGACCACGGCCGCCGCCGCGACGATCATGATGTATTCCGGGTGTTTCACCCAGCCGAGCGGATAGTGGCCCAGCAGAATATCGCGCACCGAGCCGCCGCCAATCGCCGTGACCGACGCAATAATAATGACGCCAAACAGGTCCATTTTGCGTCGGCCTGCCGCCAGCGCACCGGTCATTGCTTCGGCGGTAATACCAATGATGTACAGGACGGTTAATAACATAGAGCACTCCAGTAAACTGGCGGCAAGGCTAAAGATTTCCCAGAGTGTAGACCACTGAGATTTTCTAAAAAAATGTTTTCGGATTAGCCATGCTGATGGCGAGCCTGCTGATGGGCTTGTTACAGAGGAACTGCGGTTGTCAGCCGGTGTTTTCGCATCAATAAAAATGATGCGAGACGGCGGATCGACCCTGATTTAAGTTTCGCCGATGATGTGTCGTACCTGATTAATGCCTGCTCATTCAGGCTCATCATTTACGGGCGCGACGTGCAGCAACTCTGGACAGGCATGAAAAAACACAGCGAAGACATCCTCTACTACTCCTCCGATAAGCTGGCGGCACTCGGGCTGGAAAGCCTGCTATCAGCGTTACCGGTGGGCTGCCGGGTGCATGAACTCTGGTCGCTCAGTACCGTCATCTCGCAGTGTGAAAGAGTGCGGCCGCGGTTACTGGTGTTTATTTTTCACGAGAATATGCCGCTGGCTGGCACCTTCAAAGTGCTGTATGCGCTGCAGCAGCAGTTTCCGGCCATGCAGATGCTGGTGCTGACCCGACGTCTGTTGCCGATGATGCACGCCCTCAGTCGTTATCTGCCCGGACTCAGCGTCCTCGATTTAAAGTCCTCACACACCGCGCTGCGTCGTTGCCTGCTGGCCTGTATCGCCGGCGGGATACCGCAGTTGCAGGAGGGGGCTGACATTCTGCTACCGGACCGGCAGCTACGGGTGCTGCTGATGATGGCGTGGGGCTACAACACGGAGCAGATTGGTAACCGGCTCGGTATCAGCCATAAAACGGTGAATGCACACAAGCTAAATGCGCTTACCCGCCTGCAGGTGAAAAGCAAAAACGACATGGCCGATCTGTTTATGGTGATTGACGAGCTGCGCATGCTGGTGGGATGGCTGCGCCTGCACCGCAATGGCAAGCTGAGCGAGCTGGCTTATCATTCGCTGGAAGAGTTACTGGAAGCATAAAAAGAAAAAAGCGTGCTGGTAACCAGCACGCGAACGCATCTTGCAGATGCCCAGAGCCCACCATACAGACTTGTTGTTATTATCCGTTTCTTGCTCGCACTGCGGCGAAAGCTTTCAGGCTAAAACGGTACTCCGGCTGGAACCAGGGACGTCCGTAGTAGCAGTAGATCAGCATTCTGATGGAAACCATCGCCAGGTAACCCCAGATGGCGCACAGCACTGACGGCGTCAGCCACACGGTAAACAGCGTGACCGCCAGCCCTGCCAGCACGGAAGACGTTTCCGTAAAGGCAATGCGCGTAAATTGTTTTTCCCGTTGCAGGATGGCGCGATAGTGCTGCCCCTGCGGAATAATAATAAAGATGACGGAAATCATCTCCAGCATAATTGCCAGTTCCGGCTGTCCCATTATTCGGCTGTAAATGTCACTGCCGATAAACAGCGTGGCAAAAATAAATAGACCGCTTAATACATTACCCCAGTAAAGCGTCGAGAGTTCGCTGTTATTTAAACTTTGATAGCGAATAAGTGCGTTACCAAAGCCGCGATCGGCTAGTGTATCAATCACTAATAATATCACTACGGCAATCGCGAGCAAATTGAGCTCATTTGCCTGCAGGATTTGCGCCAGCAGTGAAAGCTGTAATACCCCAATGCCAACGATTTTTATGGATGACAACACTGACCATTTGGCGCTGTCCAGATTTCTTTCGCGTATCGCCATACTCTGCTCATTATGGTACATGTACCAGTGCAATTAAGGGTTCACCCGGGCGGCGGCCCAGAGTACAGATCACATCAATGCAGCGCTTCCTGTCGCAGTCCTGAGATACCTTTCAGGGCCGGCCACGTCGCGATGCTGTTAATTAAGTGATGCTCTGATAATAAAATGATGCCCCTGGCGCGTAATTGTTGTGGCGTCTGCGCGGTATCTCCTCCGGTCAGGAGGAAATCCGCGAGATCGTTATAAAATCCTTTTGCATTATTATATTTCCCGGCCAGTATCCGTCTGGCAATCTCAACGAATTCTTTTTCAGATAACGAAGGATAGGTTGAGCGATCCATGTTATGTCCCTGCTGTTTTTATTATTAAGTACTGCTGTGTGTGAAGGAGTTATACCGTGTTTTATTTAAATTAACACCATAAGAAAACTCCTATAAATCGACTGCAGGAATAAATGGTTTCAGAATATGGATGTGAATATATAAGTTCTGGCCTTTGCAATTTATAAGTCCTTTTCCACCTTTTATGGCGCTGCAAAGTTGAACAAGTCAGCGCACAGGAAAAAACAGAGATAAATCAGAAGCACTCAGCTCTCGTCAGCCCGGCATGACCAGGAATTTTCCCGGTTACGACGCTTTAGCCAGACTGGTGAATGGTGCGAAAATGCGCTTTGCGCGCGGTGAAACAGTTAAACACCGCTGCGCGAAAAAAATGCTGCTTTTTAACGATTACGTCCAGCGGAGGATAAAGGGTGGCTGGTGGGATAATGCATTGATTCTAATGGGTTAACAGATGAAGGAGGCGCTCAAGATCGCGTTTTACCCAGGCAACATCCCCGGCGAACTTCTCGTCAGACATCAGCGGCTGGCGATAAACCACCATGACGACTTCGGCCCCCTGCTCGTTGGCAATGACCCGCATCGGCATATAAATCTCTTTACCGCTGCCGGTGTCGATCCAGTGATCCATCACGCCAAACGGGTTATAGGGGGTAAAACGAATTTTCACTGTGCCTTCCGGGCCTTTCGCTTTCCAGTACTGGCCTTCCTGCGTCAGCGTGCTGCTGCTCAGGCCGCTGGCCCACTTCGCAAAACATTCGGGTTTCCAGATGGTTTCGTACAGATCTAACCAGTTACGGGGAATGGTGAGCGTCACTGTCTGAGATGGCAGCATGGAGCCTCCGCGGGGCAGGTAAACGACAAATTAAACCTGAAACATCGCCTGTCACCTTAACTGAAGGGCACCGGACTGCAAACGGCCCGGTGACGGAAGTGTGCTGCAACAGCGTTTTTTGTCAGATAAAACGGCCGCGCCCCTGGATGTCATGCAGTTCGGCGCTGCCGTCGGCCTGACGCAGCACGAAGCGATCGGATTGCGCCACCACCGCGCAGCTGTGATTAGGGAAGATGCGCAACAGGGCGCCAACTGCAGGCGCATGTTCGCCGTAGGTTAAAAAGCCGTGCTCTTCCGACAACTTCTGCACTTCATACTGATGGCCATGCTCGTCCACCGCGATGCCGAAACCGCTGGCATTGGTGCCGTGCGGGCCTTTGTCCGAGCTCAGCATTTTGGAGCCAGCATCAATGATGGCGTAATAAGGATTAACGGCCACCACGCGCGTCACGACCGTTAACGCCAGCGCATCCGCCTCACACAAGCCCAGACGCCAGGCGGTGAGATCCAGCAGGGCATAATTACCGGGACGAATTTCATCGCTGCCGGCGGCTACCGGTGCCGCCAGCGCCGTGGGCGTGGAGCCAACCGAGACGGGACAAGGGGCAAAACCGGCATCCAGCAGCCGCCGTTGCAGGTCGCGCATCAGCACGATCTCCTGCTGCGCCACCTCAGCTATCGCCGTGGCATGACCCGCAGCGTACGCATGACCCGCATGCGAGATCAGTCCGGCGAAGGGCAATCCGCTGGCGACAATCTGCCGCGCCAGCGTCAGCGCGCTATCACTATGTGGATCGACGCCAACGCGATGCAGACCCACATCCACTTTAATGGCGATCGCCAGCGCGCAGTCCGGCTGCTGCTGATGGGCGGCGACAATGGCGCTCACGCCCGCCGCGCAGTCTGCGATGCAGGTAATGCGTGCCTGATGCTGTGCCGCCAGCTGCAGCAGTTCGGTCAGCGCGGCGGCGTGCACCACGGGATAGGCCAGCAGCACATCGCGTGCCCCGCCGTGCACAAAAGCCACGCCTTCGCTCGGTTTCGACACGGTAATGCCGCGCGCACCCAGCTGGTGCTGCTGTTCAGCGATCCAGACGCTTTTATGAGTTTTGATGTGGGGACGCAGCGCGACGCCGGCGGCATCGGCTTTCTGTTGCATCAGTTGCAGGTTACGCTGCAGGCGCGCAGCATCAACTTCCAGGTAGGGCGTAAGCCGGTCGGCGTGCAGCGGTCGCAGCCAGCCTGCTGTCTCAGAATGTTCCATTATAATAGTCCGCAGGTTATGTCTTGGTGCGGACTATCATTCACGAGCGCTGGTTAGACGTAAAGTGAAGCTTCGCCTGGCGGACGGGTTTTAAAGCGGCGATGCAGCCACAGATATTGCTCAGGTGCACGCAGAATTTCTTTCTCAATCACCCGATTCATGTACGCCGCGGCGGCCGCTTCATCATCATGCGGGTAGTTTTCCAGCTGCGGCTGAATGATCAGCTGATAGCCGTCTTTGCGCGCATTACGAATCAGCACGATGGTCAGCATCGCCGGTTTGGCCAGCCGCGACAGCACAAAGGTGCCATTGGTGGTGGCCGCTTTCTCGACTGCGAACAGTGGAGCAAACACGCTGCCTTTCGGGCCGTAGTCCTGATCCGGCGCGAACCAGACGGCTTCGCCCTGTTTCAGCGCCTGAACCATGCCGCGCAGATCGCGTCGATCAATCATTGCTTTATTGGATCGCATGCGCCCTTTGGTTTGCGCCCACTCCATCGCCTGATTATTGTGCGGGCGATACATGGCCATCATCGGCTGGCACAGTCCGGTAATACGGCCGCCCAGCTCCAGCGACATAAAGTGCACGCCAATCACCATCACGCCGCGCTGCTGGCTCTGCGCATGCTGAAGATTGGTGATGCCGTGCACCTGAAACAGCTGACGCACGCGCGCATCGGACCAGAACCAGGCGATGCCGGTTTCCGCCAGCGCCATGCCCAGCGACTCAAAATTGCCGGCAATCATCACCTCTTTCTCGTCTTCATTAATGTGCGGGAAGCAGAGTTCGATGTTACGCCGCGTGATGCGTTCGCGCCGCTTCAGGAAGTGGCGTGATAACCGGCCCGCCGTCGCACCCAGCCGGATTAATAAAGGATAGGGGAGCTGCACCAGCAGCCAGAGCACTGCCAGCCCGAACCAGGTAAACCAGTAGCGGGGATGCAAAAGTTTGGAACAGAACTGCCCGGTTTTCTTCATAGCGCCTTCATGTCAGGAGTGAATGTAACGCGCGAAGAAGTCGGTCCATGGTTCCCGGTGCGGTACAACTGTAGTTATTACGACCGGCACTTTAGCAAATAGTGCCGTATAAGATATGTAAACTCTGCAATCTTCAGGATTCAGATGATTGATGGATCGTGCACTAACTGGCGTGAGAATGAAATCGGATTGGGTTTAAACTGCTTAAAAACAATAGGTTGGTGGATTGGCTGGCTAAATTTATATGTCATTTTCGGTCAGTAACAGACACGGTTGTTCATCATTCAGGCAATAATCCTTACATTGCGAAAATTAAATATTGGTCTACCACTGCAACTGGTAGCTTCTGCAAGCCAGTTTCAGACACAGTAGTGTCCATTTGACGCTAAAAAAGCCATGATCAGACACTATTGTGTCTGTGTGGAAGCGTTATAGCTCAATCAGGCTTACCCTATGGCTATGGTGTGCAGCAAAATCTCACCGCATACCTGCGGCAGGCCGTAAAACCGTGCCATCCAGCCACCTGGCGCTATACAAACCGGCGTAATGGCTGCGGTTAGCAAGGAAAGATAAAGCCCTGAGCAGGGCTTTACAGAGATAAGCGTTACTCGATGTTCTGAATCTGCTCGCGCATCTGCTCGATCAACACCTTAAGCTCAATCGCTGAGGCGGTAATGTCCGCATTAATCGATTTCGATGCCAAGGTGTTCGACTCGCGATTGAACTCCTGCATCATAAAGTCGAGGCGACGGCCGACGGCTTCTTTCTTCTTCAGAATGTTGTAAGTCTCTTTTACGTGCGCATCGAGGCGATCCAGCTCTTCGGCTACATCAATACGCTGGGCCATCATCACCAGTTCCTGCTCAAGGCGATTGTTCTCCAGCTGAACCTCAGCTTCTTCCAGCTTGCTCACCAGACGCTCGCGCTGCCATTTCAGCACTTCTGGCATCTGTGCACGCACTTTGCTGACCTGCTCGGTCACGCCCTGCAGTCGCTGTTCGATCAGCGCTTTCAGCGCGTTGCCTTCACTTTCACGCGCAATGATGAAATCGTCCAGCGCGCCATCCAGCGCCGCCAGCAGTTCCGCGTTGATGGCATCCAGATCCTGCTCCTGCGCGGTCATCACGCCCGGCCAGCGCAGAATATCCAGCGGGTTAATTGCGCCTTCATCACTCTGCATCTTCACCCAGTTCGCCGCCTGCACCAGCTGTTTAGCCAGCGACTCATTCAGCTGTAGCTCACCCTGTGCGCTGGCATCGGCGTCGAAGCGCAGGTTGCACTCGATTTTGCCACGCGTCAGGCGGTTGCGGATGCGTTCGCGAATCACCGGCTCCAGGCTGCGAAACTGCTCCGGCAGGCGGATATAGGTTTCGAGGTAACGCTGGTTGACGGAACGCAGTTCCCAGGCGGCGCTGCCCCAGCTGCCTTTGGCTTCACGGCGGGCGTATGCGGTCATACTGCGGATCATAAGCTTCTACTCATTCAGGAAATGTTCTTCGAATTATAGCGAGGGTGCTCCCGGCATGATAGGCGTAAACGCACAGCAGGGTGCCAGGCCTTTGACAACCGCGTTTATTGTTATTTACCGATGTTTTCAGGCGATAAAAATATCAAGGTTGTGAATGCAGAGATAAATAACGTTTTAATCTGGCGAAAAAATAGCTACTGCGTGAATTGACCTGCGGTAATTATCGCCAGCTTGTGAACGGGCAGGGTTTTTCCCTTGATTAAAATCATTAAAACACTGATGCAAAGCTGTGAATTTTGTCAATCCATTGATTTTAATGGATTTAATAACCGTTAAAACATAATGGATTTGTGAGTGTTGTTTTTGATCATATATAACGAAAATACCGTTGCGCAGGGCAAAATTGATCTCTATCGTTGGCACCACTTGAGGACGACAACCACAAAAATGATGTGGACGGCCATCAGGAAAAATATAAGTAATTAAATTTTTCTATACACAGCAAATTGAATAAGACCGACGCAGAACGCGCTCCTTGTTTTATTCACCTAAATGGAAATCAGCAAATGAACATGAACAAAATCGTTGTGGCTTTAGGTCTGTCTATGTCTCTGGTGGCGGGTTCTGCGATGGCAGCAGGTGAAGGTAACGGTACTGTGACGTTTAAAGGTGCGATTGTTGATGCGCCATGCTCCATCGAACCGGGTTCAGTCGATCAGACGGTTGAGCTGGGTCAGATTTCCAACCTGGCGCTGAAAGACGGTGGCCGTTCTACACCGCGTCCATTCCAGATCAAACTGGAAAACTGCGACACCGCAACCAAAAAAGAAGTGACCGTGACCTTTGCCGGTACTGGCTCTCAGGTTATCCCGGGCAAACTGGCCATCACCGGTACTGCATCAGGCGCGGCGATCGGCATCAACTTCGGCGATACCGAAATTGAACTGGGTACCGCAACACCAGCGCAAAAACTGATGGACGGCAACAACCAGCTCTCCTTCGCAGCCTTCCTGCAGGGTGGCGGCGCTTCTGAGACTATCGTCCCGGGCGAATTCCAGAGCGTGGCTGACTTCGCACTGAACTATCAGTAATGGTCAGAGACTGGCGGGCTTCCTTGCCCGCCACTCTATCTTTTCGCTTAAGGAACTGCGGCGATGAGTCGTTTTATGCCTGCGGCGATAGTTTCGGCATCGGTGCTTTTCATCAATGACTGCCGCGCCGAACAGTTGATCGACCGCGGCCGCGTTGCGTTACGCGGCGCCATTCATCAGGGTGCCTGCGCCATTAAGGTCGATGATGCTGAACAAACCATCGCGATGGGGGTGCTGCCGCTGGCGCGCCTGCAACGTGACGGTAAAGGGCCGGGTTTTCCCTTCTCTATCCAGCTGGTGAATTGTCCGGTGGAGTACAGCGCGTCGGGAGGCGTGGCACGCACCTTTTCTATCACCTTTGACCACGATGGCCCGCCGGGTCAGCAGCGTTTTGCTGTGTATGGCGATGCCAAAGGGGTAGAGCTGATGATTACGGATACGCAGGGCAACACCATTGCTCCCGGTGAGGCGCAGCCGATCGATCAGCATCTGACGCAGCAGCACGACCTGCGTTATCGGCTCACGCTGGTCAGCAACCAGCAGCAACTGCACAGCGGGAGTTACGCCGCCGCGATTCGTTTTCACATTAATTACAACTGATCTTTCACGGTTTACGGACACCGCTTGCCATGAAAAAGGCTTCATTAACTGCGCCAGCCTCATGCGTGCGCAGGCAGCGTATCAGGCTGACGCCGCTCAGCGTGGCGTTAATGTTAGCCCTCGGCTACAGTGCTCCGCTCTTCGCTGCCGGTGCAGTGTCATTCAACACCGATATCCTTGATCTCAACGATCGGCAAAACATCGATCTGTCGCAGTTTGCTCAGGCTGGCTACATCATGCCGGGCGAATACATGATGGAGCTGCGCGTCAACCAGACGCAGATTCCGGAAATGCTGGTGCGCTACTACGCGCCCGAAAACGCGCCGAATGAAAGTCTGCCCTGCCTGACACCCGAAATGGTGGATAAACTGGCGCTGAAACCGGAAGTGCTGAAAAACGCGTCGTGGCTGCAGGATGGCCAGTGTCTGGCGGTGGATTCCATCTCCGGTATGCAGGTGCGCGGCAATCTGGGTGAATCTCGCCTCAACATCACCATTCCACAAGCATGGCTGGAGTACAGCGCCGCCAACTGGGAACCGCCGTCTCGCTGGGATAACGGCGTCCCGGGCCTGTTAATGGATTACAACCTGTTTGCCTCCACTACGCGTGCGCAATACGGCGCTAAAAGCCAGAGTGTGAGCGGCAACGGCACCGGTGGCGTTAACGCCGGTGCCTGGCGCCTGCGTGCGGACTGGCAGATGCAGCAAAATCGTGGCACGGGCAGCCATCGCCAGGAATTCACCTGGACACGCTTTTACGCCTATCGGCCGCTGCCTTCTCTCCAGGCGAAAGCCACGCTGGGCGAGAACTATCTCGATTCCGGCATGTTTGACAGCTTTCGCTATCTTGGTGCGGCGATCACCAGCGATGACAACATGCTGCCGCCCAACCTGCGTGGCTATGCGCCGGAAGTAACCGGTATCGCCAAAACCAACGCCAAAGTCACCATTAGCCAGCAGGGACGGGTGATTTATGAATCGCAGGTGGCTGCCGGTCCATTTCGGATTCAGGATCTCAATGATGCCGTCTCCGGCCAGCTTGACGTGCGCGTCGAGGAGCAGGACGGCAGCGTGCAGACCTTTAGCGTCGATACCGCCACCATCCCGTATCTGACACGTCCGGGCCGCGTGCGTTACAAATTCGCCAGCGGCAAACCGGGCAGCGAAGAGCACAAAACGCAGGGCCCCACATTTGCCACCGGCGAATTCTCCTGGGGGATCAGTAACGGCTGGTCGATGTACGGCGGCGGGCTGGCCGCAGGCAATTACAAAGCGTTATCGATGGGTCTGGGACGCGATCTGCTGTTGCTGGGCGCCATTTCGTTTGATGCCACCCAGTCACAGGCTGGCTTACCGCAGCAGGGCAACAAAAGCGGCGGCTCTTATCGCCTGAGCTATTCCAAACGCTTCGAGGAACTTGATGGTCAGGTGACGTTTGCCGGCTACCGCTTTTCGCAGCGCAACTTTATGAGTCTGCCGCAGTATCTCGACGCGCGTTATCGCAACCAGCAGGTTTCTAACAGCAAAGAGCTCTACACCATTACGCTCAACAAGCACTTTCGCAGCCTGAACCTGAGTAGTTACCTCAGCTACAGCCATCAGACCTATTGGGATCGTGCCCCGCTGGATCGCTGGAGCTTTTCCACTTCGCGCTACTTTGATGTCGGCCGGTTTAAGAATCTGAGTTTAAGTCTGTCGCTCAACCGGACGCAATATAACGGCAAAAACGATGACAGCGTTTACCTCAACTTCAGTATGCCGATTGGCGGTGACAGTAGCCTGAGCTACAGCCAGCAAACCAGCGGTAAGCAAACCACCCACTCGGCCAGTTTTTATGACCGGCTGGACAGTAATAACAGCTACAGCCTGAGCGCCGGCCTCAATAACGATCGCCGTCAGTCGTTCAGCGGGTTTTACAGTCATCAGGGCAGTCTGACCAGCATGACGGCCAGCGCCAGCGCGCAGCAGGGACAGTACCGCAGCGCCAGCCTGTCACTGCAGGGCGGTTTAACGCTCACGCCGCAGGGCGCGGCGCTGCACCGGCTGGGCATGCCCGGCAGCACGCGTCTGATGGTCGATACCGATGGCGTCTCCGGCGTGCCGGTCAACGGTGGTGGCAGTAACACGTATACCAATTTCTTTGGCAAAGCGGTGATTTCGGATGTGAACAGCTACTACCGCAACACCGCCAGTATCGATGTCACCGGACTGGCCGACAACGTGGAAGCGTCGCGCCCGGTAACCCAGATCACCCTGACCGAAGGTGCCATCGGTTACCGGCGTTTTGGTGTGATTAAAGGTATCAAAGCCATGGCCGCCATCCGGCTGGAAGATGGTAGCTGGCCGCCCTTTGGTGCCAGCGTCCAGAGTAACGGACGCGAAGTGGGCATTCTGGATGATGACGGCCTGGTATGGCTGAGTGGCATTGAGGCCGGTGCCAGCATGGATGTGCGCTGGAACGGCGAAACCCAGTGTCAGCTGGCATTGCCCGATCCTCTGCCGCAGCAGTTGCTCGACGAAGGACAGAACTTGTTATTACTTTGCACGCGCCGCGCAGCGCCTGCTTCTTCAACGTAAGGAAAGAGTTAATCATGCTGGTAAAAACGCTGAGCAGCGCCTTGCTGCTCTCCACGCTGACGCTATCGCTGCAGGCTCACGCGGCGATTGCGCTTGATCGCACCCGGGTCATTTTTAACGGTAACGAAAAAAACGTCTCACTGAATATCAGCAATGAAAACAAGCAGCTGCCTTATCTGGCGCAGGGCTGGATTGAAGACAGCAGCGGTAAAAAAATTACGTCACCGCTGGTGCTGCTGCCGCCGGTGCAGCGCGTCGAACCGGGCGAACGCAGCGTGGTGAAAGTGCAGGCGCTGCCCGCCATCAAGGCGCTGCCACAGGATCGTGAATCGGTGTTCTATTTCAGCATGCGTGAAATCCCGCCGCGCAGCGAGAAGAGCAACGTGCTGCAAATCGCGTTGCAGACGCGTATCAAGCTGTTCTATCGCCCGGAAGCGATCGTGGTGAGCAATCCGTCAGTGGTGACGCCATGGCAGGAAAAACTGACGCTGACGCGCAAGGGTGCACGCTACCAGCTGAATAATCCCACGCCTTACTTCATTACGTTGGTGGATGCACAGCCAGCGAAAGGCCAGTCGCTGAAGAAGAGCTTTGAACCGGTCATGGTCGCGCCAAAAACCAGTATCGATCTGGGCGTGAACGCAGCAGAACTGGGCAGCGCGCCGCTATTAACCTACATCAACGACTACGGCGGCCGTCCAACGCTGGCGCTGAAGTGTGCCGGCGACAGCTGCAGCGTCGTCAGTAACAAGGTGGAGCAGTAAGCGATGCGTGTGCTGTTGCTGGTGCTGACGCTGTTGAGCCTGACTTTGCAGGCAGCAACCAACGGCGTGGTGCATGTGTATGGCGCGCTGCAGGAGAGTCCATGCTGGCTTGACGTCGGTAACAATGATCAGGCGGCTGGCCTCGATACCACGCCGACCGCCGCGCTGCAACAGGTCGGCGAGCAGGTGATGAAGCAGGCGTTAACGCTGCATTTGCAGGACTGTCCGTACAGTATCCGCAATGTCGCCGATCCGCTAT
Organism: Pantoea sp. Ap-870; assembly: GCF_011752515.1. Lineage (NCBI taxonomy): Bacteria > Pseudomonadati > Pseudomonadota > Gammaproteobacteria > Enterobacterales > Erwiniaceae > Pantoea > Pantoea sp. Ap-870. The sequence continues at coordinate 9,186 of NZ_VWXG01000014.1, read as the reverse complement.
GGCTGCAACATGTGCCGTCCATCAGCATCGACTTTTTTGCCCCGCAAAGTCTGGCCGACCCGCAGCTGATTCGCGTAAAGGGCTCTGACGGCGTGGGCCTGCAATTGTTTGATGAGAACCATCAGCCGCTGCCGCCCACCTTCCGCAATCTGCGCGTGCCGCTCAGCGCCGGTAGCAATGTGCTGAGCTGGCTGACGGTAGAGGAACGCACCGCGCTGCCGCTGCAGCCGGGTGCCTGGTCAGCCAGCGGTCAGTTACAGGTGAACTATGACTAAGCATCGACTTGTTCCGTTGATGAAGTATTACAGCAGGCTGCTGATCGGTAGCCTGCTGCTGTGCATCTGCTGGCCGCTGCATGCGGTGGAGCTGCGCCTGCACGGTACGCTGATTGAGAATCCGCCCTGCACGCTGAATGACAACCAGAGCCTGATGATTGAGTTTGGCGATGCGCTGAGCGTGAAAAAGATCGATGGCGTCAACTATCTGCAGCGTAAGGCGATACCGGTCAAGTGCACCGAGGATCCGGGTGCGGCATTGCAGGTGCGTCTGACCGGTACCGCTTCCGGATTCGACAGCAGTGCGCTGCTCAGCAGTGTGAGTGCGCTGGGTATTCGCTTTTATCTGGCCAGCAAGCCGCTGGCGGTCAACAGCACGTTGCCGATTGTTTTCCCCGGCACACTCGATCTCGGCGCGGTGCCGGTACAGCAGCCGGGCGTGACGCTGGAGGGTGGGGAGTTCACCGCCAGCGCGGCGCTGCTGCTGGAATATCAGTAAGGAGAGGCGATGAGAGCGGGAGTAATGCTGGTACTGGGATGGCTGCTGGTGTCACAGGCACAGGCGATAGAGATGCAGCTGCACGGCACGCTGGTGGCGGAACCCTGTTCGCTGGAGCCGGATCAGCAGCAGCTGGAACTCAACTTTGGCGATATCGTTGCGAAATCGCTGTATCAGAATCCGCGCACGCCGGCGCGTCCGCTGGTGATGCGTCTGAGCAGTTGTGATACCGAACTGGGTAAAGACGTCGAGCTGGTGTTCAACGGTATTGCCGATGCCGAGCAGCCCGATCTGCTGGCGCTGGCCGGTGATGCCGGTGCCAAAGGCGTGGCCATTGGCCTGAGTGATGCGGACGGAAAGCTGGTGCCCATTAACCGCGGCGTGATGCATTTTCCGCTGCAGCAGGGCGACAACCAGCTGCAGTTCAGTGCCTGGCTGCAGGCTTCGGCGAGCGCGATTGCCGAGCGCACCATTGAGCCTGGCAACGTATCGGCGATTGCTACTTTTTATCTGAACTATCCCTGAGTGCCTGTTATGTGGTTGATAAATCAACATATCACGTTTGACCCGGATCGGCGCCTGTTGCGCGATCGGCATGATAACGAGCTGCTGCTCAACCAGAGCAGCGCACGCTGCCTGGCGCTGTTTCTGCAAAAGCCGGGTGAGGTCATTAGCCACGAAACGCTGCTGGATGAAGGCTGGCGTAGCCAGGGGGTGCACGTGACGGAAAACTCGCTGCGCCAGATGCTATCGATGCTGCGCAAGCAGTTTCTGCAACTGCGGGTTGAAGGAGAAACCTTTGTCACCGTTCATCGTCAGGGCTACCGGCTGCATGAGTCGGTGCGGGTGGAAGCCTGTTTACCGCTGGCTGAAGCCGTAGAAGAAGCGCGCATTGCGTCGGAAGCACGTATTCAGCCGCTGGTGACCACTCATGTGCACACGGCGCCGCTGCCGGTGATGGTGCAGCCGCCAGCCACCGCCACCGTGGAGGAGGAAACGACCGCTGCGGCACCACGCAGCCGTTCCGGGCTGGTGTTAATCGGCATGTTGATCAGCGCGGTGTTGTTACTGGTGCTGGCCTTACTCGGTATTAAGGTGCTGGAGATTCGCGACGTGGTGACTGTGACCTATGCACCCTATCGCCACGTGCAGGGCCGGCAGTGGTATATCCAGGACGACTTCAGCGCCACCGAGCGTGAAGAGATCGATCAAAACCTGCAGCTGGTGAGTGACAGCATGGCGCGCTTTATCCAGCTGGCCGAAGAGGAACGCCACATCTATATCAACCGCACCAAGCTGGCTGACCGTTACAGCTGGTTTATCTGTCAAAACCCCATCGAGCAGAAGGATGCGTTATGTCGGTCAGCCATATATTTCGTCGCCGAGTAACCTGGGTGTTGCAGGGGGGATTACTGATGCTGGCGCTGGTACTGGCGGCTATCCTGATTTACCAGCTGTCGCGCCGTATCCCTCATTGTGAAGCAGATTCGATTCTGATTTCCAGAGAGGCGGGACAGCTGGTGGTGTCGCATGGGCAGTGGAAAGTGCAAAACAGTCTGTTTCAGGCCACCGGCAATTACAGCGGCATGATCAGTTATTACTCGCCACAACAGCAACTGCAGCGCCGCGAACCGGTAGACGTCTCTTTTGAGCTGCGCCACAGCTTCTCCGGCGCCGCGCTGCGCAGCGAAACCACTGCTATCTCCTACAACCTCGCTAATCGTGCCTCACCACAGAATATTGAACGCTATATCTCCGCCGGCCTGGCGCCCGGCCATGTCAATTACGGCTGGATTTATCGTCTGCAGAATGTGCGTTATGTGATTGGCAATAATGCGAATCCGTCGGTGATTTGTAAAAAATAACTTATGGTTATACAAATGAGTAAAATTATATTTTTCGGTTTCTTATGTTTTATTTTGATAAGAATGAATAGTGCTATAGCAGGGTTAGAAGAATCTTGCTGGACTGAACCGACTCAATTAATGGTTCTTGATACTAAGGCGTTAAAATTCAATAGTTATAAGAAAGGTGCAGAAAGCTCCCTGGGCAATAGGACTTTATTACCCCGCATATTCCCTGTTATTTGTAATAAGAGCAAAATCACGCGGCCTCCGGGTAATCTTTCAGATGTTCTTTGGTTGGAAGGTGACATGGGTCCATTGCTAACTCCTTCTGATCAGAACAATAGGTATTATAAATTAACTGATGATATTGATGTGGCTGTCTTGATTTTAACAAATGCGGGCACTCGTCGTAAATATCTTCCCGTAACTTTTAATGACGATATAATGCGAGTTATAGATGCATTCGTTCCTGTTGGCAGAAGTGTCTCATCACAAAGTCCAGACTTTTCGAGCGAAACTATATATTTTAAATTGCGACGTGATGTTATCGGTGGGGCAGTAGTGATACCAGGTAATATAGTTGTAGCAACTTTATATTCCGTTGACAGATTTTTTGTGCCGCTTCCTCCGCGGCCAGACAAGCCTTTGGCTCATATTATTACCGATCCTCTTGGGGTTGTTATTCCTGTGCCGATAGTTTGTAATATTAATGAAGGTAATGCTTTAAATGTTGAGTTTGGTCGTATGGTGGTTAGTGAAATTCCTGATGCACCAGTAAATGACAAATATAGCCAGGACGTACCCCTGCACATAAAGTGCAACTCTCTCCTTAATCAGGACGCAGCAATCCAGTTAGCGACTGGGGTAACCGATTTCTCCAGCGACCTGATTGCTACCAGTAATAAGGATTTAGGTGTGGCAGTGTTTCACCGTGGGCAGCTAATGAAACCTTACCAACCTTCACCTGTAAAGCTGGTTAATGGCGAAGCCCTGGAAACTATTACACTCTCGCCGGTTAAAAGGAAAGGTGCGAAACTTTCCGGTGGTGAGTTTACTGCTTCAGCCACGGTAATTGTCACAGTAATGTAATAAATTAAAAAGAAGATGGGCCGAATTTATGAAGACTAGTACGGCTGGATGTGTCCTGAGTAAATTCAAAGCCAATTGTTAATTGCTAAGTGTCTTTATTATTTTAACTGGATATGCGTATTTATGTTATGAAAACCAAATTGTCGCGAAGAAAATGCGTGTTATTTATTATAAAATTTATTTTTATGAGCACCTTCTCCGGTCAGGCTCATGCTGGTCTTGATTATGCCTGCTGGACCGACCCCTTAGCGGTAATGGTGTTGACATCTGGCCGTTTGGCTAGCCACAGCATATCTCCTGTAAAAGGAGTACACGGCAGGTTATTCTTTGATGAATCATTAGGGGGGGTTTCTGGCATATGTAATAATCCCGGTAAATATGAATGGTATAACTTACTTATTGAGGCTGATCTGGGTGCACATTTTATCCCTTCATCTACAAATATCGGTTATTATAAACTCACTGATGATGTTGATGTGAAGGTGCAAGGCTATGCTCCAAGCTGGTATCCTTATCCAATGACTTTCGAGGACCGTAGATATAAAAATCCTGGTCGTGGGACAATAAAGCCTGGGCTGGGAATGATTCATGATGTTTTTTCGGCTTCTTCATTTCTTTTAACTGATTTTATTATAACAAAAGATATTATCGGTGGAGCGATTTTTGTCCCGCCTGATGTAGAGATGGTGACCATTTATACGATTGGTTATATGAGCCCGCCTTATCCTCCGAGACCCGAAAAACCCTTGCTAAAAATCGTTATCGGACCTCACGGCATTATCATCCCGGTACCCATTGTCTGCGATATCAATAACGGCACGGATATTAACGTTGAATTTGACCGCATCGCGGTAAGCTCCGTTTCTGAATCAGTGTCCAATACCGCCAACTACAAAGATGTGCCGTTAGAAGTTAAATGCAGTTCTGCATTAAATCAGGAAGTCAATTTACGCTTAGTCGCCGGAACCCCCTCTTTCTCGAATGAACTCATCGCCACCAACTATCCTGATCTGGGCATTGCGGTTAAACATAAAGGACAATTGCTCAAACCGATGGGCACTTCTGCTGTCCGGTTAATCAACGGCATGGCTTCAGAGGTCATCACCGTGTTCCCGGTGAAAAAGAAAGGACAACCGCTGAGCGGTGGTGAATTCAATGCTTCAGCAACATTGCTGATCAGCCTGCCTTGATGATGCTTTAATCCGCGTTATTGATATTAATGTTAATTAATCTTTTTATGATGGTTAAAGTTAAACACTTATCAGAGGGAGATCGGCTTAACCTGCAGCGATACAGATTAACGGTGTTTGAAAATATTTTTCATCATCACAGCTGTGTGAATCACCATGATTCACGGGGGTTTTCACACCATTCACAGCTTTTTGGCCGTACATTTTCTGTAGCCAAAGTCTATCAACCATTATTCAACGAGACAGTTTTTGGCCTGTTTCGGCAATTGGGTTTGCTATGCTCTTTCTCTGTTTTATGTCGTGGTATCTGTCCGGACGAGACCCGCGCGTCACGCCGCCTTTGCTGATGCAGCAATTTCTGCAGCGGCGGCGTTGGGGACAGTGCGGTGAGAAAGTCGCTTCTTTCCCTTTCGCTTCGCTGGCCTGTCTAATCTGTTTCCTCCCCACGCTGATTTATCTGCCCAACAGTGGTGGCAATGGCTTTGATCTGCCGCTGAATTTGCTCACTGCAGGCTGCCTCGCGCTGCTGGCGGCCACGCTGCTGTTGAAGAACTGGCGCCAGCCGCGCGATTTAATTGATGACAACGTCATGACGCATGCGCTGTTGCTGATGCTGTTTTGCTTTGCGCTGGCGGTGATCCTGCAGGAGAACGATAACGGACTGCTGACCGGCGTTATCCGGCTACTGGGGCTCAGCGCCATACTCATTATGTGGCTGCTGCTCGGCCTGATGCCGCAGCTCTGGCAGCAGCGTCAGCAAATCATTGCCGGCATCGTATTGCTCAGCACCTTGCAGGCGCTGCTGGCGATTGCGCAAACCTGTTTTCCGGCCCAGCTGCAAACGCTGATGGAGTTTCGTTATCACGCCGGCCAGATTCGCCCTTACGGTATTTTTCAGCAGTTCAATTTGCTGGCCAGCTTTCTGGCGACCGGTCTGGCGGCAACGGTCTGGCTCTGTCTGCAATCTGACATCAGGCACCGTTTCTTACTACTGCCGGCAGTGCTGATCAACAGCCTGGCGCTGCTTCTGACGCAGTCGCGTACCGGTGCGTTTGGCTTTGCGCTGGCGCTGCTGGTGATGCTGCTGGTGTGCGATCGTCGCCAGCGCGCGGTAATCATCAGGATTGTCATGGTGATGGCGCTGGCCGTGCTGTGCGCCCTGCTGCTGCGCAATGAATTAGCGCCGGGCATGCGTGAATTTGCGTCGTCCGACCTGGCGCGCCAGCAGCTGCTGGAATACACGCTGCGCATGATTATGGAAAAACCGTTCAGCGGCTGGGGCTTTGGTCAGTTTGAGTATCATTTTTCGCGGATACGCATGGTGGACGCGATCCACCTGAAAGATTTCAACGCCACCCATCCCCATAACGAGTGGCTGTATAGCTGGGTGGAAGGCGGTGTTTTGCCGATGGTAGGCTTCACCGCCGTGTTGCTGGCATGGCTGACGCCGCTGTGGCGCTGGCGCAGTCAGCCGCAGCGCCTGATGCTGTGGAGTCTGACGCTGCCCGTCATGCTGCACACCATGGTCGAGTTTCCGCTCTATCAATCGCTGCCGCATCTGTGGCTGCTGATGCTGCTTACCCATCTGGCGTTACGTCAGCCCGAAGATCGATCAATGATTGAACCTGCGACGCCGGGGCTGCCGTCGCGCATGCTGCGCCTGAACATGGCCGGCGGCGCGATTGCGCTGATGCTGTTTTTCTTCAGCGGCCTGCAGACCAACGCGCTGCTCACCCAGGCGGAGCGCGGTCAGTTTCTCTCGTATCCTTCACGCGATCAGCTGTGGAATCCGTGGATTCAGGGCGAGCGCTATGAGTTTGGCGAAATGGTGCATTGCCTGATGCGCTACAACCAGACGCGGGATGAGCGCCTGCTGGCGCGCTTTGTGCAGCAGTCATCGCTGTGGCTGGAGCGCCATAACGATCTCAACGTGTTCCGGAATGCGGTGATGATTGAGTGGCATCTGCGTCACTATCAGCGCTCGCGCAGGCTGCTGCGTCAGGCGCTGACTCTCTATCCGACAGATGAAAGCCTGCTGCAGCTGAAAGCAAAAATGATGACGGAATGGTCATCGGCAGCCTATGCTGTGACAGATGAGACAGGCAACTTCTGAGGCTAAGATGTTGAATAAATGGATGAGGCCGCTGGGCTTCGCCATGGTATTAAGCGGATGTCAGACTTCTCCGCCCACTCCGCAGGTTATTCCGCCGCACACCGCGCCCGTGGCCGTGTGCGGGGCTGGCGAGATGATGATGCAAACCACGCTGTGGTTTGACCTGCCGTCCTCCGCTGGCGCAGCGGGCTGGTCGCAGTTTGCTGAACGCGACATCACGCCGCACTTTCCCTCGCCGCTGACGATTTACGATGGCCGCGGCCCGCAGGGCAATCGCAAGGTACTGGTACTGCTTCATCCGGCGGATCGGGCCAGCTCCGAAAGCATTAATGCGCTGCGTGACAAGTTTAAAAATCGTTTTGCGACACGACCGGTGACGCGTATCGACTCGCTGGTGTGCGCGGCGTTGTAATACGCGCTGGCTGCACGCGGGCAGGACAGCCGCCTGTGAAGTCCGTATAATGCGCAGCCAAACCCAAGCAAGCCGGAGAGAAACCATGCGTCCAGCAGGCCGTAGCACTTCTGAAGTGCGTCCCGTCACCCTCACTCGTCACTTTACCAAACATGCGGAAGGCTCGGTTCTTGTCGAGTTCGGCGAAACCAAAGTCCTGTGCACCGCGACCGTTGAAGAGGGCGTGCCGCGTTTTCTCAAAGGCAAAGGTCAGGGCTGGGTAACCGCAGAATATGGCATGCTGCCGCGTTCGACGCACAGCCGTATGGCGCGTGAAGCCGCCAAAGGCAAGCAGGGCGGACGTACGCTGGAAATCCAGCGCCTTATCGCCCGCTCGCTGCGTGCGGCGGTTGATCTGCAGGCGCTGGGTGAATTCACCATCACGCTGGACTGCGACGTGATTCAGGCCGACGGCGGCACGCGCACTGCGGCAATCACCGGTGCCTGCGTTGCGCTGGCGGATGCGCTGAACGCGCTGGTGGCAGCCGGTAAACTGAAAGCCAGCCCGCTGAAAGGCATGGTGGCGGCGATCTCGGTCGGCATCGTGGCCGGTGAAGCAGTGTGCGATTTAGAGTATGTCGAAGACTCCGCCGCTGAAACGGATATGAATGTGGTGATGACCGAAGATGGCCGCATGATTGAGGTGCAGGGCACCGCAGAAGGCGAGCCGTTCAGCCATGACGAATTGTTGCAGCTGCTGGCGCTGGCGCGCGGCGGCATTGAGCAGCTGATTCAGGCGCAGAAAGCGGCGTTAATTGATTGATGTAACAGGCGACCACAGAGTCGCCTTTTCTTTATTTGAGGAGTGAGAAATGAAAGCCTGGCAGCGTCAGTTTATTGAGTTCGCCCTGAACAAAGGGGTGCTGAAGTTTGGTGAGTTTACCCTGAAGTCTGGCCGTAAAAGTCCCTATTTCTTTAATGCCGGTCTGTTCAATACCGGGCGCGATTTAGCGCTGCTGGGCCGTTTCTATGCACAGGCGCTGGTGGATGGCGGCGTTGATTTCGACCTGCTGTTTGGCCCGGCCTACAAAGGCATTCCGATAGCGACCACTACCGCCGTGGCGCTGGCCGATCATCATGACCGCGATGTGCCGTACTGTTTTAACCGTAAAGAGGCCAAAGATCACGGCGAAGGCGGTTTACTGGTGGGCAGCCCGCTGCAGGGCAAAGTGATGCTGGTCGATGATGTGATCACCGCCGGCACGGCAATTCGTGAATCGATGGACATCATCAACGCCCACAACGCCACGCTGGCCGGCGTGCTGATTTCACTCGACCGCCAGGAGCGTGGCCGTGGCGAGATTTCCGCGATTCAGGAAGTGGAGCGCGATTATCAGTGCAAGGTCACGGCGATCATTACGCTGAGCGAGCTGATTGATTACCTGGCGGAGAAGCCAGAGATGGCCGACCATCTGGCGAAGGTGAAGGCGTATCGCAAAGAGTACGGCATCTAAGGTTTGCCGCGGTCGCCATGAATGGCGACCCTACAGTAGCAGGATGTTTGAGCGTAGGGTGCGCATTGATGCGCACCTGGTGGCGAAGGTCGGGGCGTATCGCAAAGAGTACGGTATTTAAGGTTTGCTGCGGTCGCCATGAATGGCGCCCCTTATATCCCGATCATTCTCCTCCGGGTATGATGATCCCCGACTGATCATCGGGAAGTTGCTGGTGAGATGGGGGCGCCCCCTGGGCATAAAGCCTGCTTCGTAGATTCATCCCCGG
>NZ_VWXG01000013.1:0-82713 GCF_011752515.1 Pantoea sp. Ap-870 | reverse complement strand
ACTCATGCACTCATGCACTCATGCACTCATGCACTCATGCACTCATGCACTCATGCACTCATGCACTCATGCACTCATGCACTCATGCACTCATGCACTCATGCACTCATGCACTCATGCACTCATGCACTCATGTACTCATTTGATTAAAGCTTTTGGTGTTCAGACACTCAGACACTCAGACACTCAGATACTCAGATACTCAGATACTCAGATACTCAGATACTCAGATACTCATATACTCAGATAAATTTTTCCGTGGAGAGTCACATGGCGCTTGAAAAGGCTCATAGCAGCAGTAATAAGAAAATGACTTTTGGTGAAAACAGGGATCTTAAAAATGTTGTCACCACTCCAGTTGTGACTGGAAAAGCTAAGCGTGTAAACGTCAATTTTGATGAGGAAAAGCACCTGAGATTCAAGGCTGCTTGCGCCAGAAAAGGTACTTCTATAACAGACGTCATCAACCTCCTTGTTGATGACTGGCTTAAAGAGAACGAATAAAAGTGATCCCCTGATTAATCTGCTGGCTATAAAGTTGCAAGCCATTTGAGAAGATGTTGGGGGCACTAAATCTGAAGGTCACAATGAACAGACTGATCAATTTAATTTTGGGATTTATGGGGCTTAGAAAGCTCGATGGAAAAGACAGAAAAAGTGCTGCTGAATGGGGATTCCTGCTGAGTGCGGTATTTATCGTGCCGCTCTTCTTCCTGCCGCACGCCAGCGAGTTGATAAAAATCGGCCTGCAGCTGCTGTGGGGCGCTTGCGTGTCGCGTGCGGCATTCATGGCCAATGATACCTGGAAGAAAAACAGCTCACGCTGAAGAATACAGCAAAAAAAAGGGCACAAAGATGGGAATACAGGGTCTATTGCAGCAGGCGCGCGAGTATGGAGTAAACCTGCATGAGTATAGTCAGTCAGCCGACATGTTTAAGGGGTGGTACCGCCGGCGTTGCCCTGCTTTTGAAGACTGGATTCGTCAGCTTTCAAGTGGTGACAAGTTGCCACGCGGTAGTTATTTCCGCGGTAAGAAACCCGGCAAGCCTCTGTATATTGTGGATGAATTCTGGCATCGGTTTTCCTGATAGGGCAGGGTGACGGCAGCCATCAGGTCCAGCTTTAGCTGCCTGCGCCTGGCTATTCAACGCGCGCCACGGGGATATCGCTCCAGCGCGTTGTCCACGCCGGGGATAGCATTTGCCGCTTCATTTTCCATTCCGTATTCACTCCCTGACGTGCAAACCACAAGTTGCCAAGACCGGACTGGTTGATACCGTCAAGCACCTTCATCAGCTGCGCGCTGTTCGCCCGCGGCTTATCCTCATCGAACAGGTTAAGCTGACTGACGCCGTCTGGTGTGAAGTCATCGAGCATTATGCCGGCCTTCATATAGCGCCGCCCGTCAAGCCAGATGCGGTCGAGCGATCGCATTGCCACCCCGATCACGTCACGCGTATCCTGCGTGGGTATGGTGAGATTCTCGCCGGCGCTGTTGCCGTAAAAGACTTCTCCCTGTGCGTGCGGCGAGGTCCGGATAAAAACGCTGATGCGCCGGCAGAACTGGCGCTCTTTTCTCAGTTTCTCCGCCGCCCGGGTGGCGTACTGACACAGCGCTTCCTGCATGGCCACTTTTGTCGTGATGCGCTCGCCAAAGGAGCGGCTGCAGACGATCTGCTGTTTTGCCGGCGCAAACTCCTCCAGGGGAATGCACGATTCACCGTTGAGCTCGCGCACGGTGCGCTCAAGCACCACGCTGAAATTCTTTCGGATGAGGGCAGGGTGCGCGCGCGCCAGCTGCAGAGCATTTTCGATACCCATCAGGTTGAGTCTTTTGCCGATGCGCCGGCCAACGCCCCATATCTCCTCAACGGGCTGGTTTTCCAGCAGCGTTGCGGTGCGCTTCGGATTGCCCGGCGTCAGCGCCAGCACTCCCCGGAATTGCGGCCACTCCTTGCTGGCCCACTGCGCCGATTTTGCCAGGGTTTTGGTCGGCCCCATGCCCACGCCGACGGTCAGGCCGGTCGTGGCCAGCACGTGCGCGCGCAGGCGCCGGCCGAAGTGCTCAAAGTCCTCGCAGCCATCGATGCCGGTCAGGTCCAGAAACATTTCGTCAATGGAATACTGCTCAACGCGGGGCGTGACCTCTTCCAGCGCTGTCATCACTCTCTGGCTAAGGCTATGATAAAGCGCATAGTTTGAGCTGAACACATGCACGCGTTCGGCAAAATCCTGCCCCCTTATCTGAAACCACGGGGCGCCCATTTTTATGCCGAGTTTTTTGGCGCCCGCGCTGCGTGCGATGACGCAGCCGTCATTGTATCTGAATGGTGCTAACAGTTAATTATGTGTAACGATATGATTTTAATCAGTATCGAATTACTAATTTTTTCTGTGTCATGAGACTTGTAGAGTTACTTTAGTTAGCTACTTAATAGTGCGAATCAGATGAGAAGCATCTTCAAATATGCCCGCCGGAGCGGCTTATCCTGTGCACTCCCACCCGAGGGGGGAGTTTGTGTATTCTTTCAGCGGCGTCATGGAGGTCAGGCTGGACGCTGATCATCTGACAGCGCAGGCACATTATGGAATATGGCTGCCTCCGGGTGTTGTGCATGAAGGTCTGAACCACTACTGCGCGTCCCACTGTTCGTTCTACCTGATGCCGGAACTCTGTCAGGGAATGCTGGGAACGCCCTGCACACTGGAAGTCAGCGCCCTGATCATTGCCATGCTCGATTACCTTCGCCAGCATCCGCTCCGCGCGCCACTTTCTGCTGAAAATAACCGGTTCCTTGACGTGCTGCGCGATCAGCTGGCCGCGGCACCCCGCTATCAGAATTTCCTCCCGTCTACCAGCGATCCGCTGCTGGCCGCCGTGCTCGACAGGCTGGCGAAAAATCTCGCGGATAAAACGCCGCTGTCTGTGCTGGCCGCCTCTGCGGGTACGACCATCCGAACGCTGAACCGGAGGTGTCAGGAAAGACTCGGCATGCCGCTGAATGAATGGCGTCAGCGGCTGCGCGTCGTCAGGGCTGTCAGCCTACTGGAAAGAGGGCAGAAGGTGGAAAGCGTGGCTTTTGAGGTGGGTTACAGCAGCGTTTCGGCATTTATTGCCATGTTTCACCGTCATACGGTATTACTCCTGCCCGGGCAAGCTGCATAAACGCATCATTCTGAGAATGCCTGCTGCGTGGCAGCCGGCCGTTACGAAACCACAGACCGGATGCGGCTATTCTGAGGTGAGAGCCCTGAACTTTTCCCGGTGCGCACAGGATGGCCGCCCGGTGATGCAGGCAGCCAGCCAGTCTGTCTGCCTGCTGAGGGTGACAGATAAACGGCTGCGCGCAGCTCCGCGACTGACGTCAGAGAGCTGCGCTGATCAGGTTATGGCCCTCAGCGTGCCCGCCTGGCAAAGGATGCTGCCTGCTGGAACTCTCTTATATGACGCCACATAAGTTCAGGGTTCGAATACATCGGAAAATGCCCGCAATGCGGAATCTGAGCCAGCTGCACACCATGTGCGCTGATTTGCTCAAGATAGGAGAGCGTGGCGTTCTGTTCACCATACATGAACATTTTCGGACACGGCAGATTAAGAAACTTGGCCATCAGGTCACCGTGATCAGAGTAGTTCACCATTGACCTGAAAATGGGCCTCACCGCTCCGGCGCGGACCTTGTGACGCAGGCTGGCCGAGTAGAGCGCACTTGCCCAGGCAGGAGCGTGCCGGGTGCGGGTGATAAAATTGTCAAAAAACTCTTCATCACTGCCTGCAGGATAGTTCACGACCTGACGGCTCAGGAAGCAGTCTTCCGGGGCAATATTCCCCTCGATGTCCACAAAGCTCAGTATGCGTTCAGGGTGTGCATGCGCCAGTATCAGGGCGGTGAGTCCGCCCATTGAGTGCCCGACCAGGTGAAAACGCTCATAGCCCAGTACGCTGACCATCGCCAGCGCCGTTTCAGCAAGAAAAGGGATACTGATTGCGCTTAAATCACTGCACTGTGTTTCACCGCAGCCCGGTGCATCATAGGCCAGAAACGGGCGGCCATGAAATCCGGCATAGTGAATGATGTCCGCATAGTCTTCCTTGGTGGATCCAAAACCGTGTAAAAACAGAACGGGTTCACCCTGACCCGGACGGTGAATGGCGGCGATGCGCATTTCTGTCTTATCAACTGTGATGCCGTAGGTCCGGCTTTCAAACTCGCTGCTCAAGCTGGCTGCTCCTGATGACTGAAAGGGGCTGAATGTAGTGACTGCCGCTCAGCGTGCTGCGCGACAGAAATCGGTAATGTGCTGACATGCCTGCTTCAGCGAGGCGTCATCGGTGGCGTAGGCAATGCGGATATAGGGGCCGAGGCCAAACGCGCTGCCGTGCACCACCGCCACGCCTTTTTCTTCAAGCAGTGCGGTGGCCACGTCTTCATCTGAATTCAGGCGGGCACCGCCCGCGGACGTTTTTCCGATGAGGCCGCCGCAGTGGGCAAATACATAAAAAGCCCCCTGAGGCGTCGCGCAGCGGATGCCCGGCGCGCTGTTAAGCTGGCTCAGCACAAAGTCCCGCCTGGCGGTAAAGGCATCGCGGGAGGTATTCAGAAAATCACGCGGGCCGTTCAGCGCCGCCAGGGCGGCATGCTGTGAAACGGAGCTGGCACCGGAGGTCTGCTGACCCTGCAGCTTTTCCATGGCGGAGATAAGCCAGCGCGGACCGGTACAGAACCCGATGCGCCAGCCGGTCATTGACCAGGCCTTGGACACGCCGTTCATGGTCAGCGTGCGGGGCTGCAGTTCCGGCACCGCGGCGGCCATGGTCGAAAACTTAGCGCCGTCAAAAATCAGGTGCTCGTAAATATCATCAGAGAGTATGAGCACCTGCGGATGGCGGAGAAGTGCCTGGCCCAGCGCCTGCAGCTCCTGCCCGCTGTAAACCGCCCCCGTCGGGTTGGACGGTGAGTTAAGGATAAGCCAGCGCGTGCGGGGGGTGACTGCCGCGTCAAGCAGTTCCGGCGTCAGCTTGAAGCCACTGCCGCCGTCACACGTCAGCATTACCGGTATTCCCCCGCAGAGCTGCACCATTTCCGGATAGCTCACCCAGTAAGGCGCCGGGATGATCACCTCATCCCCGTCGTTCAGGGTGGCGGCAAGCGCATTATAGATAATCTGTTTACCGCCATTTCCCACGAGCGTGTCTTCCCAGGACACATCCAGACCGTTGTCCGTTTTAAACTTCCGGGCCACGGCTTCCCGCAGCGCCCGGAGCCCGGCAACCTGTGTGTACTTTGTGTGACCGTCCTGTATGGCAATCATCGCGGCCGCGCAGATGTGCCTGGGCGTGGGGAAATCCGGCTCGCCGGCGCTGAGCGAAATGATTTTACGCCCCTGCGCCTTCAGCTCCGCAACCTTGTCCATGATCCTGTAGGTGGCTGAAGGCCTGACGCTGTCAAGATAGTGGTTCAGCTTCTGAATCCCGGTCATTGCGTTCTCCACTGTGAGAGACCCATTAAGTCTACCGTGGTGCTGCCTGCATTAAGTTTTTCCATCATCAGTCTTTCTTTTGCCTCACGCGCCTCGCCGTCCTGCAGCACGCGGGAAAATTCAGCGGCCGGAATGATAACGACGCCGTCATCATCCGCCACAACGACGTCACCGGCGTCGACAGGAATGCCGGTGAAGCGGAAAGGCTGCCCCACGGACTGAAAGCTGCTCTTTATCGTGCCGCGCACTGACACCCCGCGCGCGAAAACCGGAAAGTCGTGTTTCTTAATGGCCGCGATGTCGCGGACGCCGCCGTCCGTAATCAGGCCTGCAAGGCCGGCCGCCCGGGCCGCCACCGTCAGCACCTCTCCCCAGTACCCGGCCAGGTGGCCGTCCGTGGTCACGACCAGCACGCTGCCACGCGGAGCCTTTTCAAGCGCAAGGTGCAGCGCCAGGTTATCGCCGGGTGAACAGGCGACGGGAAAGGCCGGGGCCGCGATCGCCATGCCGCGCCAGATGTTGCGGATCTGCGGATCTGCCGCACAGTCGAGCCCGGAGGCTTCGTATAGCGTGGCGCTGCCCAGCTCAAGTGCCCGGCGGGCATGCTGCTCCGTTACCGATGTCATGATGATTTCCTCTGAAGAAGGTGATAGCCCAGTTCTTCACGTGCCTGGCGAAGAGATTTTCCTTCCGCCAGCGCTTCGCGGATCTGCGACTCAGTTTTTTCAATGTCCTGCGCAACCCGCGCGACCTCTTCTGCCCTTGCGGACGGAACAATCACCACGCCGCTGGCATCGGCAATCACCACGTCACCAGGTTCGACGCGCACGCTTCCGATGGAAACCGGCTGATTCACCGCACTCACCTGCACGCGATCTTTTCCGGTCCGCATAAAACGCCCGCGGGTGAACATCGGATAGCCATCCCCGAGCGCTTTGTGCACGTCGCGACAGACACCGTCAATGACCGTGCCGGCAATCCCCTTCATTCCGGCCACCTGAGTCATGATGTCGCCCCAGACCGTGCAGTCAGTGCGCCCGTTGTTATCGATAACCACAAAACTTCCGGCCGGCACGTCATCAATAAAATCCCCTACCGTGCCGGGCGGACTGCTGGCGGGCTCGTAACGGACGGTCCATGCCACTCCGACCGTCGCCTGCCGGTAGTCATCCAGCGGCATGATGTCGCAGCACTGACCCGGCAAACCCAGCTTATCGAGTGCATCGGACACGCCGGCCGTGTCCAGTCCGCGGAACAGATCGGTAAGCGAATAATCTTTATCAGTCATTTTCAGACTCCGTACTGATGGCATCAAAGGCGCTGTCATGCATTACGTCAGCCACTGCGTTACCGCGGCGGACGGCGCGGACCATACCGGCCTGCCGGCGGGCGATCTTTTGCGCCAGTCCGAGAACGTCGTCAATACGATGAGCGGGGATAAATACGGTGCCGCAGCGGTCGGCAATCACGTAGTCGTCCTGACGTACCTCGACGCCGGCAAACCTGACCGGCTGTCCGGAAGAAAGCTGAATAACCCGGTTGCGCGCACTGATCATCGTTACGCCGCGCCCGTAAACCGGATATCCGATGGCTTCGCTTCCCTCAATGTCGCGACTCAGGCCGTCGATCACAGAGCCCCGGACGCCGCGGCCCCGTGCCGCGTTTGCCAGGATGTCGCCCCAGCAGGAAATGCCCGCCTGTCCACCTGCGATGACAAGAATGCGATCGTTACTGGTAATCGCATCAATGACGGGCGAAATAAGGTGTACCGTGGGTCCGGTATCGGTTTTGGGGCCCAGCTGGATGGTGCTGGCACGCCCGGTAATTTTCGGGCAGCCCCACAGCGGAACGATCCCCCAGGTTGCCCCCTCGATGTCAAGAAAATCCAGCGCGTCTGACACCGTATTGGTGTCCAGCTCAGCCAGCCTCGCTAATGCCAGGTCCGTCGTCATAAAACACACTCCGCGATTGGTTGAATGTCAGACACTATCAGCGGTACAGTCTGATATTAAAAATCCTTATTGCGAATTGGTTTGATATAAAAAACGTATCGGAGGAGATGATGAATTTTCGCATACTGCGGCACATGTGGCTTTTTCTGGCCGTGGCCGAGGAAAAACACTTTGGCCGGGCCGCAAAGAGACTGGGCATGACGCAGCCGCCCCTGACGCAGCAGATCCAGGTGCTGGAGCAGACGCTGAAGGTGCAGCTGTTTGACCGCTCCAGAAGAAAAATACAGCTGACGCCGGCGGGACAGGCCATTCTGCCGGCAGTAAGAAAGTTTGCCGAACAGGCTGAACGGCTGGAGCTGGCTGTCAGTGAGGCGGTAGCAGGCCATACCGGGATGCTGACCATCGGGGCCATCAGTACCGCGATGCTTGATGTTCTGCCGGCCTACATCAAGCAGATGAAAGCGCTGATGCCGGAGGTGACCGTTTCCGTCAAGGAAATTGACAGCGCTGAGGCTATTCCGGCACTTTCCGCCGGAGAAATCGACCTTGCTTTTGCCCGCCTTACGGGTGACATGGGGGAAGGCATTGAACAAATGCCGGTTTCCAGTGACAGGCTCGTTGTCGCACTGCCTCATAATCACCGGCTTGCGGGGCAGCACCGGATCGCTCTCCGCTCACTGATGAGTGAAGAGTGGGTGATGTTTTCGCGTCATCTGAGCCCGGTTTATTTTGACTCTATAACCGCAGCCTGCCGTGAAAAAGGCTTTTCACCCCGGATCCTGCACGAGGTGCGGTCCGTTGCTTCGCAGATTGCGTTTGTCAGCTGTGAGCAGGGAGTAGCGCTGGTACCGGCTTCTCTGGAGCGCCTTTCTCCTGCAAACGTGGTCACCATCCCGTTGGAAGAAAACATTCAGGTCATTACCACCGCCGTTGCCTGGTCATCAGTGAGTGAAAACCCACTGGTTGACAGGTTTGTCGGGCTTATCAGTTCGGGCTGAGTTACGCCCCCCGGTCTTCACACTCAGTACCCGTTTTTCGCACATAGCGGACCATTCAATTCTTCAAACCTGAAAAATTGAAACCACGAAACTAACTAACACTACTTATCACTCAGATCATTGTTACTCAGCACTACCACCGGTCTGCCGCGCAGGTCAGGGCGGAACAGCGCCTCACAGCTGGCGTAAAAGGAGTTGACGTCGGCCAGACCAAACATGGGCATGATCACCTCCGGCGGGCACGGGTGCTGTTGAAGAACCAGGTCACGACGCCGAGCAGCTGCAGCTCCTCCGGGTAGATCACCGGGTAGGCCGGGTTCATGGGCAGCAGCGCGAGCCTGGGCTGCAGCTGCAGGCGCTTGACCGTAAACTCGCCGTTGACCTCGGCAATCACGATATCGCCGTGAGCGGCCTCCTCGGCCCGGTCAACCACCATGACGTCGCCGTCGCAGAGGCCCAGGTCACGCATGCTGTTGCCGCTGGCGCGCACGAAGAAGGTTGAGGCGCGCCGGCGGATACACAATTCATTCAGGTCGAGCTCTTTCTCGACATAATCCTGTGCAGGGGAGGGGAAGCCGGCGGCGCACGGATCGGCATAAAGCGGTACCCTGACCCTCGGCGTAAAAATGGGTGGCCAGAGCAGCGTCAGGCCGGCGGTATAGCTGCCCGGGTTCATGATCTGCAACCCCGGCCATGCTGCAGTGCGACTGCGAAAGAGCTGAGTAAATCGCGCATAAAATTCCTCCTGTTATTTTACTGTTTATATGTACAGTATTATTGAGGCGAAATTATCTGGCAAGAGGGAGCGAAACGGGTTGCGCCGAAGCGAAGCCATCTGACTGACCCGCCGGGAAATTTTTATGAAGGTCGGCCTGGCTGATGCTGAGCAGCGCCACTATGCTCAGGTCAGGGCCGGCAGACGTGGAGAGGCGTTTCCGGTTATACCGTAACAGCCCGGCGCTCTGTGGCCGGGCTGGTTTTGTTGAAATGCATAAAAAGCGCATTGTGCGTAAGCAGTCAATACCGGCATCGGTGGAATGACGCTTCCTCGACACGACTGTTCGTTCCTCGCGCTGCTGCGGTACGCCTCAGCCGTGACTGCGGCGAGCGTTGGGGGCTGGCGCAAACAGCAAAGCACTTCCAGGGTGATTTGCAGACGAGTGCAATGACTGTTAGATCAGTTGCTGTCAGTTGTCTGAACAAGCTCCGGACCCTGGTTATGAACGTTGCCCACCTTTGTGGTGACCGGATGCCAGGTAAAAGCGGACTCAGGAAGTGCGCTGTCATGTGCGATCTCAGCTGCACGCGCCGGCGAAGTGTCATTACTCAGCCATTCCCGGACCGCGTCTGCAGTCAGGACCAGTGGACGGCGGTCATGTATGTCTACCATGCCCTGATTGCTGGCTGCGGTGACGATAACAAAGCCCTCCCGGCCGTGTTCCCTATCAATGGGGGGGTTCCCGATGGCCGCGAAAAACAGCGGCTGCCTCTCACGGTGGTAAATGAAATATGGCTGTTTTCCGGCACCGTTTCTTTGCCACTCAAACCAGCCATCTGCAGGCACGATGGCCCGGCCGTGTTCCCACAGCGGTTTAAACATGCGACCTGATGCGGCAGTTTCACTGCGGGCATTGATGAGTGGTTGTTTATCCCACCATTCGGGCCCGTAGCCCCAGTACACCGGATCGAACTTCAGCTCTCCGTCACGCTCACTGAGTAACAGAACTTTTGTGGCTGGCGCCACGTTGTACCGCCCAATTGGCTCCGGATCGCGGGTTAATTCCTCCGGGCCAATCCCCAGCGCTTCAAAATAGTCATCCCTGCTGCTGTACTGCGCAAATCGTCCACACATAAGCACCTCCTGCTATTCAGCATAGGCGGTATACTGTTATCCGGAGGAATCATCATGTCATATAACCTTGCAGCCCGGACCCGGGAAGAGCGCGACAGAGTTAATGTGGATTTAGCTGCGTCAGGCGTGGCCTACAAAGAGCGACTGAACCAGCCGGTAATACCTGCAGAAGTTGAGCGGCAGTAGCCAGAAGAAATGCGTGAATACTTCCGGGAGCGCCTGAAATTTTACCGGCAAGAAGCGCTGAAGTTCCCGCGAGGCAGCGATCCTGTTTATCAGAAGGAACCTGAGAAATAGCTGCTTCATTGAGCGAAAATCGGAGACTGGCTTGAAGACAGAGGTGTCATTTTTGGGCCTGAACTACGCCACTCTGAGCTCAGTGTAATAGCAAAAATCAAAACTTTGCTGGCGCAGAATCCGGTACGGGGAAACCCGCACTCATCGAAGTATAACCTAACGGGCCGGACGGGGCGGGTGCAGAACAACGCCCGAGGGAAGATGTATCGCCCCGTCCGGAACAACATATGGTAGCACTGTCAGCTGCAGTCATTACAAGATGATGTAGTGCCCTGCCTGCTGCAGAGCAGTAGCTTGTAAGGAAAGGGGTTTTATCGAATGTGAGTGAACTGAAAAGCATTAATCCACTTTGTGCCATGAGCGGGGTTTCAAGTGGTTTCGCCAAGTTTGTACAATGATGGCAGACTTTCCTACTCTTTTACTGCGAGAAAATAAATTTTTATTTCAAAGACTTAAGGGTAGTAGAGTTTCTTGGAAATGATATATGAGTATCTGGCAAACAAGGATATCTATACTCTTATCCAAGAGTTTACTACTTACTTTGTACTCTGAAAGTACTCAATGGTTGCATTAATAGTATACTATTGCGTAACGAAGATTCGTGACGTATATTTACTGCAACTCATTTTTATATAACTACCTTCAGGTACTAGATTATGACTCCCGCACAAGCTAAACAGAAGCAGCATAAACGCTACAATGCTGTAGCAGTGCAGGTTGCGCTTGGTCGTGCTGGGTACCAACCTGCAGTCAAAAGTCGATTCAGCAAGTCAGCCAGCAACAAGTTTGCCCATAAGATCGCTTTTGCCTGACAATGAACTTTGTTGCAAAATAAACCATCACCCACTGATGGTTTTTTTATGTCTATTCAAAATGTTATCCCCCCTTACGAGCAGGTGTACCTGCTAAATCAGCAACTGATCTGCAACGCAGATCAGTTCAAGCATGCGGTGATCACTGTGGGCGGCCAAGCCGTTCAATACTGGATATCCTATTATCATGCTCAATACGGCGACAAGTTGCCTGATGAGCGTCTTACTACCTCTGTGGACTGCGACTACAGCGCCCGAAGAGACGATATTGCAGCCATAGCTGAAACGCTCAACGTAAAGGCGTGGGAAAACAAGGACGGTCAACCACCATCTCTAGCTAAATTCATGCTTATCGATCAGGACACTCATGATATTAAACGAGATGATAATCGTTTGTTTGCTGTGCCGGATGCGCCTGACGAGCCAAATGTAGTGGATATTATCGACCATCCTGGAGGCTTTGAACGCTCTGATTTTCTGGGGAGCAAGCTTTACCTCCATACCACCCCGTTTTATGTGGAAGCAACCGGCCCAGATATCCCGGAAATGAACGAAAAAGTCAGGGTGTTAAATCCCATAGCCTGTATGCGCTCACGATTCAGTAACCTCATTGATTTGCGTCGTGATCCTGAAATTGAGATCGCCAGAATCAACGCGCTTAAAATTCCATGTTACTACTTTCTTATCGAGGCGTTTGATGGTGAGCCGTTTAAGATTGCTCGGAAAATGTTTATGGAACTCTGGCAACTGGCGGGCAGTGAAAATTGTCTTCGTCAGCAAGCATTCTGGCACATCTGGCAGGGACCGTTGTTAGAGAAGCAGCAAAGTAACAACATTACATTGTTAGACGTATTGGAAAAAGTGCACCAGTTTCTGGTAGGGCATCTGGATGACTTTGATATCCCGGAAGCCTTTGTCACCAAAGATTTGCCACGCAAACTTACGCAACTTAGTGGCCGATTTGAGCGCTATATTGCGCTCAACAACGAACAGGCGATGAGAGGACGCAGAGGATATGAACGTAACCGCCGTGATGATTAGTTATAGTACATCACCATTAACTCACTAATCATCTCATAGATTATCCGCCTAATTCTGCTCATCGCTAATAGCGGACACAACCCTGCGTCAGTTTAATTCATGAATGTCGGAAAACCAGACTGTCTCGAAAAGGGCGAAAAAAAGTCTGGTGGCGGTCTGCCGGGCTCCTACCAACTCTTTTCCGGACTTTTTGTGAAGGAGCCTCCGAGGACTGTGGCATCAATAGCGTTGCGACAGTCTTCTGTGCCGCGCGGATCGGAAGCTTTCCTGCATTCCTCATATTTAGCGGTCCGCTCTTTATCGTGCGCTTTATACCACTCAAGACTTTTAGCGCCCGCATCGCAACCGGTAAGCAGTACGGCGGTCAGCAGGCCAAGTAAAAGTAGTCCCTTTTTCATCATATTTTCCTTTTGGTAAGTGAATCGCGACAACAATTATAAACCGGGAGCGCGTATTGATACATGGTTAGAAATAATAGGAATTTTGCCGAACACGGCATTTGGCTCTAACTGTTCGCGGGATTATGTTTCAGCTCTGCTGCATCATAATCGTAAGCGTCTCATATAGACCGTCTGTCCGTTTCCCTCCGGCTCCGTGACAATAATGTCCATCATTTATAATGGACATTAGCGTATGAAACACCGGACCTGGCTACTTGAAGCCCTGCATCTGCACTTCGACGAGAATTTAGCCCGGGTCGAGGCCGGACGCCGTCTGGGAATTCCAAAAACGACCGTTTGCGATCTTTTTGTTCGCTTCCGGAAAGCAGGGCTTTCATGGCCTTTGCCCTCCGCCATGTCGGAACAAAAACTGGATGAGTGTCTTTACCGCCCTCTCTTCAGCGTACCGCCAGCACCTGTGGTTACCGTTATGACCGCAAAACCGATCGTCAGAAAGCGTATCCGCAGACCAAACTTCCCGCGAGCGTTCAAAATCGCACTGGTCGAGAAATCACTACAGCCAGGCCTTAATGTGGCCCAGCTGGCACGCGAAAACGGCATTAACGATAACCTGCTGTTCAACTGGCGCAGCCTTTATCGGAAAGGCCTGTTGCTTCCACACAACAGTGAGCCGGCACTGCTTCCTGTCATGCTATCCGCCGAACCGGACAGAACCGTCGCCGTTCCGGCCTCCGGACCGGAAAATACGTCAGGTGAAACACTGTGCTGCGAACTGGTTCTTCCTTCCGGTACCGTGAGGCTAAAAGGCACACTGACGCCGGAAATGCTGCAGGTGCTCATCCGTGAAATGAAAGGAGGGAGCCGATGATATCTCCCCCCGCAGGCTCACGCATCTGGCTGGTTGCCGGCGTGACCGACATGCGTAACGGCTTCAACGGTCTGGCATCAAAGGTGCAGAATACGCTTCGTGCTGACCCGTTCAGCGGCCACCTGTTCATCTTCCGTGGTCGCCGCGGCGACATGATAAAGGTGCTGTGGGCGGATCGGGACGGCCTGTGCCTGTTCACCAAACGCCTGGAGCGCGGGCGCTTCGTCTGGCCGGTGACCCGCGACGGAAAAGTCCACCTGACGCCGGCGTAGCTGTCCATGTTGCTGGAAGGCATTAACTGGAAGCACCCGCAGCGGACGGAACGTCCTGGTCTGCGGATATAACCTGCTGTAAAATGGGGGCATGGACACCTCCCCCCTGATGAAAACGCCCGGCTCAGGGCGCTGCTGCAGGAGCAGCAGACCACCATCCGCAAAATGGCGGAGTATAACCGTCTGCTTTCACAGCGGGTGGCGGCGTACGCCAGCGAAATTAATCGACTGAAGGCGCTGGTCGCTAAGCTGCAGCGGATGCAGTTCGGCAAAAGCTCCGAAAAGCTGCGTGAGAAAACGCAGCGCCAGGTGCGCGAGGCGGAGGAGCGCATCGATGCCCTGCAGGAGGAGATGGCAGAGGTGCTGGGCGAGC
This sequence comes from Pantoea sp. Ap-870, assembly GCF_011752515.1. Lineage (NCBI taxonomy): Bacteria > Pseudomonadati > Pseudomonadota > Gammaproteobacteria > Enterobacterales > Erwiniaceae > Pantoea > Pantoea sp. Ap-870. The sequence continues at coordinate 68,365 of NZ_VWXG01000013.1, read as the reverse complement.
AGCATGACCCGGTACTGCCACAGCCGCTGCGCCAGTCTTCCGCCCGTAAACCACTCCCCACCGCACTCCAGCGCGAAACCCGCACGCTGTTGCCGGCAGACATCACCTGCCCGGCATGCGGCGGAGAACTCAGCGCACTGGGCTGCGACATGTAAGAGCAGCTGGAGCTCATCAGCAGCACCTTTAAGGTTATCGAAACGCAGCGGCCCAAACTGGCCTGCTGCAGTTGTGACCACATCGTTCAGGCCCCCACGCCTTCAAAGCCCATAGAGCGCAGCTAAGCCGGTCCCGGCCTGCTGGCCCGAATCGTCACCGCGAAGTTCGCAGAGCACACACCACACTACCGGCAGTCAGAAATCTACCGTCGTCAGGGCGTGGAGCTGAGTCGTGCCACGCTGGGGCGCTGGTCGGGTGCGGTCAGCGAACTGCTGGATCCACTGTATGAGCTGCTGCGTCAGTATGTGCTGATGCCGGGCAAGGTGCATACTGACGATATCCCGGTGCCGGTGCAGGAACCGGGCAGCGGCAAAACCAGGACGGCACGGCTGTGGGTGTACGTGCGGGATGACCGCAACGCGGGTTCACAGCTTCCGCCAGCGGTCTGGTTCGTGTACTCACCGGACCGTAAGGGAATGCATCCGCAGCAACACCTTGCCGGGTACAGCGGTATCCTGCAGGCGGATGCTTACGGTGGTTATAATGCCCTGTACGAAGACGGGCGCATCACGGAAGCGGCCTGCATGGCGCACGCACGTCGGAAAATCCACGACGTCCACGTCCGAACCCCGACCGACATCACAACAGAAGCACTGAAGCGAATCGGTGAGCTGTATGCCATCGAGGCGGAGATACGCGGCAGCCCGGCAGATGAAAGGCTGGCGGTCCGGAAAGCGCAGACCGTCCCGCTGATGCAGTCGCTGTACGACTGGATACAGGTTCAGATGAAGATGCTGTCGCGCCACTCTGATACGGCGAAGGCTTTCGCGTACCTGCTGAAGCAGTGGGACGCGCTGAACCTGTACTGCAGCAACGGCTGGGCAGAGATAGACAACAACATCGCGGAGAACGCGCTGCGTGGTGTAGCCCTGGGCCGGAAAAACTGGCTGTTCGCCGGTTCAGACACGGGCGGTGAAAGCGCGGCTGTTCTGTACTCGCTGATCGGCACCTGCCGGCTTAACTGCGTTGAACCCGAGGCGTGGCTGCGTTACGTCATCGGCCATATCCAGGACTGGCCGGTGAACCGGGTCCGCGATCTGCTGCCATGGAAGGTAGACCTTACCTCTGCCTGAACGTCAATACGGTCTAAATGCGACGCTTACCATCCCTCCTCAGAATATTTTTTTATACGGCTTATTTTTTATTACCACTCTGAAATTATAAACGGGCTCGAAGCTTAGGGAACAACAACTTTGTAACACTGAGGAAAGGGGTAAAAGCGGCTATAAATAGTAAAGGTTAGTGAATGTATTGAGTGAATTTAATGTGGTTTAATCGCCGTATAGTCATAAGGGTCTTATCCTGAAAAAAACGCACTTATCGTCAAATAACTCGGGCCGTTATGATTTTCTTTTTCCCAAGCATAAGTAACTATTGATAAGAATTTTTACTAATCAAGCGGTTTGATAAGGCCTGAGCCTTGTGAGCTGGAAACTCTCATGCAAGGTCTCAGATAGGCGTACGGTTGTTGAGATATGCACTATTAGGGGGGCGAGGGCCAATGGAACGAGATCGTGCGTTATTTAGTTAACTTTCTGATATATATATAAACATAATAGGCATTGAAAACGTGATAAAAACGGTTTTTTAGTGAAAATTGGCATTTAACGGACAGGCTTGTCTATGGTTCCGGGTTAACTCCAGAAAACGCGCTACGGACGGTGAGCCTGGGGCGGCTTTGTTGAATAAATCGAACTTTTGCTGAGCTGAAGGATCAGAGCCCGCATCCCCTGACAACGCTGGCAGTCCCGTGGCTAAGCAGAAATTCAGAATCACCAACTGGCACACCTATAGCAAAGCGCTTATCAACCGCGGCTCCATGACTTTCTGGCTGGACGACGAAGTGATTAAGGCGTGGTATGAGACAGCACCGCCTTCAGCACGCGGAAGACCTCAGCGCTATTCTGACCTTGCCATCACTACCGTTCTGGTGATTAAACGTGTATTCCGGCTGACCCTGCGGGCTGCACAGGGCTTCATTGATTCCATTTTTACCCTGATGGGCGTTCCGCTGCGCTGTCCGGATTACAGCTGTGTCAGCAGGCGGGCAAAGTCGGTCAGTGTCAGTTTTAAAACCGCCACCCGGGGTGAAATCGCGCACCTGGTGATTGATTCCACCGGGCTGAAGGTCTTCGGTGAAGGCGAGTGGAAAGTCAGAAAGCACGGCAAAGAACGCCGCCGTATCTGGCGGAAGCTGCATCTGGCCGTTGACAGCAAAACACATGAAATCATCTGTGCTGACCTATCGCTGAACAACGTTACAGACCCAGAGGCCTTCCCCGGGTTAATCCGGCAGACCCACCGTAAAATCAGGTCAGCCGCCGCCGATGGCGCTTACGATACCCGGTTATGTCACGATGAACTGCGCCGTAAGAAAATCAGCGCCCTCATCCCGCCGCGAAAGGGTGCGGGTTACTGGCCCGGTGAATACGCAGACCGCAACCGTGCCGTTGCGAATCAGCGCCTGAGCGGGAGCAATGCACGGTGGAAATGGACAACGGAATACAACCGACGGTCAATAGCGGAAACGGCCATGTATCGGGTAAAACAGCTGTTCGGAGGAAAACTGACACTGCGTGATTACGATGGTCAGGTCGCAGAGGCTCTGGCCATGGTGCGTGCACTGAACAAAAGGACGAAGGCAGGTATGCCGGAAAGCGTGCGTATTGCCTGAATATGCGACCAGCTACAGGGACGCTCGCCCGGAATCTGATTTATTCAACAAAGCCACGGTTACCGTGACGCGATCGGGCCGGACTGGATTTTTGACAACGTGGCCTGCTACGGCGGCTGAACCGGAGGCGGCGGGTTAACCTGCCGGAGAAGAGATGAGAGATGAACCGCACAATTATCTATTTGGCTATGGTTATAGTCATGAGCGTATCGAATTTCATTATTGCTTCTACTTTGGTGATGGCAGTTAAAGACAAAAGCAGCGATATCTCGGTGCTGAAGACACTTGGTGCCGGAGACAAGCTAATCCGTGCAAGCTTTATCTGGTATGGCGTATTCGCGAGTTTTACTGGCAGCGTCTGCGGGATGGTCGCAGGGGTATTGATTTCGCTCAAAACGGCTTCACTTGCGCAAGGAATAGAATTCAGTACGGGCAATAAATTTTTTTCGGGAATGTCTATTTTGTAGACTTTATTCCCTTTGAAGTGCACTGGCGAGACGTTATTTACGTTATGGCTGACGCAATAATTTTGAGTTTAATTGCCAGCTGGTACCCGTCACGTCACGCCACCCAGCTCAATCCAGCGCAAGTACTCAGCGGCAGATAAAAGCGTTAACCAATCGAAAGAAAAGGTTCTTTTCTATTGGTTTAGAGGAAAGTACAGGGGTAAAGCGTGTCCCCTTTCCCCGTTTTACGCTAAGCTCATTACGGAACCGAATTGCAGTATGTAACAATGCGATTCAGTGATTAGTTATTCTGCGCGCAATACAACAATCCCCGGTTTAAGACGCGTATACTCGAGAAACGGTGAATCCACAACTCTTCGGTTAATGGCCAGAGAAGAGGCATTTCTGAGCCACACTTGGCCATTATAACGTATCACAATGCCCACATGAGTGACATCCAGTCCCTCAAGCGTAGAATAGATTCCCACGTAATCTCCGTTTCTGAGGCGATCCAGTACCTGCTGATTAATGGCACGTCCGGGAATATAATTAATTTCTCGTGGATGTATGCCCAGGCCTGAAACGAATTCACCTCCATCTGGCCTGCGGTTGAGCATCTTTTCAGATGTCATATAATTTGCACTAATTTCGGGCGTAATATCACGAGCATTATATGGCTTAATTGCAAACCAGTCAGAGAAGAAGTGTCGGCGACTGAGATAATCAACGTTACCATCGGCGTAACGGACATTCCTGAGATTATATAGAAACGATTTATGGTCGTGGCTCCGGCTAAGGGCTTCAACATAATCCGCAAGAGTGAAGCAGTCCATCCCCCTTAAATTAACAACAAGGGCTTCAGGAGTATCAGGCCCGCCGACTAAGGTTTGAGACTGATAGGGGGTATTTAAGAAGTCAGAGGATACACGACTTATGACAGTCCCGTGGTCTGAGCTTTTAGAAGTGATAACATCAGCTTTTATAATTTCGTTTACCTTTTCTGCCGCAGCGCTGTTCATAATAACCCGATAGCTTTGATTATGATGGGGCGAGCATGCGGACAAGCATAGGGATGTGAGTAATAGTATAACAAAGCAGATTTTCACGGAGCTTCCTTCTCTGGAGGGCCATATGACGAAATGAAAATGAATTTAACTTTTAGAGCTTCTTCATTTACCCTTTTATTCATATGAAAATTTTTATGTAATAAGGGTCGGGTTGAACGAGTGGAATGATTCCGCGGGAAAGGGATAAGCTTTCCTGGCTAAGAGTAAATTATTGTCAGATGGAGTGATTTATCCAAATAAAACCGCACTTGCGTGCGGGAAAACGTGAACACAGGATTGATACAAACACAACACAACACAAACACAACTGGGTAGACTAACAACTTCAGGTGTGAGGCAATAATACCCATCAACACCCTTACGGACAACTGCCTTTATGGAAAATGTGATTTACTCAGAAGGTGGTATAGGAATAATGGCCAGTTAAATACGGCAAAAAGAAATATCATTCATTTTTTGCTTAAGATGATTGCTTATCTTGCTCATTGGATTAAGTTATGCAATGCAGAAGTAAAGAGATGAGGCAGACATGCTTTCTTTTATACGCCAGCTCTGGACATTTGATGTTCAGAATTAATGTCTAATTCAAAAACCATACAGAAAAGTGATTATGGAAGTGATGGTTAGGTGGGTATTATCAATGATATATTCAATTTAATGCTAGAAAAGCACAGGAGGTGAAATTTTTTAAGAATATGTGAAAAAGCCGGTGGTTCCTGATGAATGGTTGCATAATCAGGCTGTAAATTCTGTTTTTCCAAAAAAGACAATGCAGATCTTGCTGATTTTGGATAAAATTTTAGGAAATCCAATTAACGCCAGGTTTGTTACAAAATGATATGCCGCAGGATGCTTTCTTTATCTCTTATTGTATTAATGTCATCAGATATAACTCATTTTGCTTGTGCAGCGACAGTTGATGATGCCATCAATATCGCAAATAATGCGAACAACATAGCGAATAACGCCACTGCTACAGCTATCAATGCTACAAGCACCGCTAATAACGCGAGTACGGTTGCTAATAACGCGAGTACGGTTGCTAATAACGCGAGTACGGTTGCTAATAACGCGAGTACGGTTGCTAATAACGCGAGTACGGTTGCTAATAACGCTAATACCGTTGCTAATAACGCAGCCAAAAGCGCCAGTGATGCCGTAAGTACGGCCTACAGCGCTTCGGCAGATGCCATGAGCGCGGTAAGCACTGCGAAAGGCGCATCCAGTCAGGCAGCATCAGCAGTGAGTACAGCTGATAATGCGAACATAAATGCTGGGAATGCATTGAGCGTTTCGCAGGATGCGCTCAGTTCAGGGAAAATTACGTCCAGCCGTGTAGACGATAATGAACTCAGGTTAAATCAACAGATTACAGCACAAAATCAGAGAAATGGTTATTTTCTGCAACGTTTTAACGAAGTTGATTCCCGATTCAACGGCATTGATCGTCGTATTGATAAACTCGATAAGAAAATGAGTCGTGGCTTCGCATCTCAGTCAGCGCTGTCTGGCTTATTCCAGCCTTACGGGATTGGTAATTTCAATACTTCTCTTTCGCTTGGTGGTTACGAGTCAGATACGGCGCTGGCCATCGGAGGTGGGTATCGTATTAATGAGCGCGTGGCAGTTAAAGCCGGCGTTTCAACCAACACCCAAAACTTCAGAGGTACTGCTTACAACACAGCTATCAATCTGGAATTCTGATTTACAGGTAAAATGGTTTGATAATTAAACAGATATATTAGGTATTCAAAATTCTATCTTAATATCTGTTCCTCACCAGGGTTTCAATTAGCAAAGGCTGCCGACTTGCCGACTTGTCGGCAGTTGTTTTTAGAACAGAAAAAACGTCACAGACTTTATATTTATTTATACGCCGCAAGTTTTTTCAAATATGGATTTTAAAATTTTTTTACTTACTAACTTTAACATAAATCTCAATATTATTATTTCTTTTTAATTTGCAAGTATACTTTGAGGCTGTGCTTCTTACGTGGATATCGCCGCCTCACATTACCTAAATTATGATGTTGGAGGCAGTAGAGTGAAATTTTTGTCGATTTGCAAAGGATTGATAGTTTTTAATGCATTTGCGTTATCCAGCTACGCCAGCGCGGGTATTAGCGTCTACCCGATTGAAGTGAATCTGGGTAGTTCTGGTAATACTAAAATTGAAGTCATGTCGCAGTCCGATAAAGTTTCTTTTGTTAAAATAACTGAAAAAAAAATCATTAACGCAGGTACTCCCCAGGAGAAAGAAGTTGCCGTTGATGGTGTTGATGATGGTGGTTTAATTATTACGCCATTAAAGCTTGCGATCACTCCAGGCTCGAGCCGGATAGTAAGGATGGTAACCTTAAATCCGCCTGAAAAAGAAACTACCTGGCGTGTTTATATTCAGGAAGTATCTGCTGAAGAATTTAACTCAGCAGATGACAATAAACCCCAGAGTAAAGCCAGTGCTGAAGTTGGTGTTAATATTGTATGGGGGGCGCTAGTGCACGTATTGCCCCGGCAGACAGTATTTAGCCTGGGATTTAGCCCTAAGTCTGGTCTTGTTTTCAATAACGGCACCAGTCGTATAAAAATAAAAGAAATTGGCGAGTGCTCTTCGGGGGGGGGGTGTGTATGGAAAGCATCCGGAGCATCAGTTTATCCGGATACGCATGTGAAGATTTTTCCATTTAAATACAAACCAGGATCTTCTTATAAAGTAAGGTTTCTCGGTATCCCAAATGGAGAAAAAAAAGAAATTCCGCTTAATTTGATTAACGGATAGTCATCACCCTTTTAAAGGGTAAATTAGATGTTAAGGAACTACACTATGAAACATAAGTTTAAGCTTATTTTTTTGTCAGCCCTGCTGGCTTCAGCAGCTTCTCAGGCTTACCAGGCGGATATTACGGTACAGGCCACTATCGATCCAACCGCAGGCATTACCCTTGCCAACGGTGATTCTTTAACGGCTAAGCCTGTAGACATGAATTATAACCCGCAAACCGGGCTGGACCCATATAAAGCAGATGTCAAAATCTGGAGCAACTCTGACCGTGATATGAACGTCAGACTCGCAACTACAGCCCAACTCACCGATGCTGCGGGTGCCAACCCTATCCCGCTCTCAGTAATTCTGGGTGATAAGCCATTGGGGCTTACAGATACGCTCTATGAGTATAAGGATCTTTTCCCCTCCGACTCGGTTGCTAATGGTTCCGTTCCGCTTGCTTTAGTCATCAAGCAAGCTTCACAACAGAAAGTAAATGTTACAGGTAAATTTAGCGGAAAAGTCAGCCTGGTTGTTTCACAGGCCACCACTAAAAATAACGCCACCCCTGCCACGCCCGGTGGCTGAATTTTAATAAATCATGTATGAAGGCGGGGATCCCGCCTTCATTTCCTTCACTCTTGGTTATCTGCATAATGAAAGCAAGAAAATCTTGCTGTTACATACTTCTTGGTTGCGTGATTGTTAATTATCAGGCTGCGGCTACTCTTCAGGTGCCGCCGGGATTCGAGTCCTTGGTTAAAGGGCAGGATCAGCAGGTCAGCGTCAGCCTTTATGGTGATGTACTGGGACTATATGAGGCCAGTGTGAGTCTCGAGACCATAAGGTTTCTGGCACCTGACGCGCTTATCAGAGATGTAGAAAGGAAATACGGTCATGATATAGCGCTTACAACGATCCTCTCATCAGGTTTATCGGGACCGTTAAAACGTAACGATGCCCTTTCATGTTCAGTAACTAATGGCGGTGGGTGCGGATATATTAATACAAAAACAATCGCCATTATTTATGATGAAAAAAATGATGAGGTGAATTTATTTCTGCCCGAGCGGTTCACGCCTGAGCAGAAAAAAGAGGATATTTTCTTCCGTAATGCGCCAGAAAGTCATAGTGGCTTTATTCATCAGCAGAATTTGAGTTTTGTAGGCGATAAAGACTATCAGTCTTTATCTCTGCAGGGAAACGGTACGATGGGGCTTGGAGAAAGCTCTTATGCAAACGTGGACTGGAATTATAACGGTCAGCGTTACCGTACTGATAGCAACTCCAGGATAACTGTCAATAATGCTTACATCAGGCATGATATGTGGAAGAAAATTTATCTTCAGGCTGGCCAGATGGATTCCCGGGACATATTCAGCTCTGCGGGAGGGAATATCAATCTGGGCCAACTTCAGACAGGAAAAATTGTCGGCCTTCGAATCGGGTCTACACAGGCATGGTTGAATCGTGAAAAAATGCCGAGTGGCACGCCTTTAACGGTGTTCCTGTCCGGTAACTCCCGTGTAGATGCTTACCGCAGCGACAGATTTCTGGGATCGTTTTATCTCAATACCGGTGTGCAGAAACTGGATACCCGTAACTTCCCTTCCGGCAGTTACACGGTGACGCTGAAAATTTATGAAAACAACCACCTTATCAGGACGCAGGATGTTCCTTTTAGCAGCCTAGGTTTTTCTGAGGAAAACTCATTCCAGTGGTTTATACAGGCCGGCAAACTTTCGGCAGATACCGGTATCAGAACGAATGATAACCGGCAGGTTATTGTGGGTGGTGCCCGGATCCCGCTAACGAAAAGCCTGTCGCTCACTGCCGGCGCAACGGTACTTAACAACGTTAATTATGTTCAGGGAGCGCTGGACTGGAGTCATGGATTCGACAGTGGCCCTCTGGATGGGACTCTGGCTGCGCGGGTCAGCTATCTGCATGGCAGTGACGGATCGTCCGGCAATATACAGCAGGTAAGCTATAACGATGGTTTTTCACTCAGCTACTATCGTTCGGCGATGTCGTCACCGGGATGTAACACTCAATCTGACCACCGATACAGCAGTAGCGGTTGTTATGTCAGCAGTAATATCTTGCTGGCCGTTCCGGTCTATGGCTGGAATGCTACTCTGGGATACGTGGACAGCTTTAATGAGGGACATTACGCTTACCGCAGTCAGCTTCAGAATACGGATCCAGGATTCGGTGATGGCGCACCCTGGGAGTCCGTTTATATGACCCGTTCCCGAAGCCGGGCATGGCAGACCGGCCTCAGCAAAGTTTTCAACTGGAACGGGTATACAATTGGAACCAGTCTGAACGCCTTCTTACGCAGAGATACCAGCTATGAAAAATCAGACAGAGGGGGTTACATCTCCTTCACTGTTTCTCACGCAAGCGACACATCCAGCACTTCGTTAAATACTAGCTTGAACAGCAGCCGTAACGGCGAACGGAAACTGGGTTATGGTGCCAGTTATAGTCGCTTCAGTAGCGCTGCTGGTGACGATGAGATGGGGGCGTCAGTAAACGGCATTAACACCGACAGTATTGATGCGCTGGCTTACCGCCGCATGGGGGGGCAATATGGCAATGGTTCACTGACCGTCAGTGATGCCTATGATCAGCGAAGAAGTATTCATTCTCCGGGCATCAGCGGCAGCTACAGTTCATCATTTGCCATTGACCGGCAGGGTTTCTTCTGGGGACGATGGGGTGATGGCATGCCTGCTTCTGCCGTAACCTTCGGGATTGAATCAGAAGACGACGATAAATTATCGCGCGCAAAAGTTAGCGTCAGCTCCGGTGGTCAGGCGGATATACGTGGAAACAGTCGGGCATTCTTCACCGTTCCAGGCTATCAGCAGACGACTGTCAATATAAGTGAATCCTCAGAAACAGAACATGGCGCCAGCAGCGAGATCAGTAAAGGTGCGGGTTCTAAAACCCTGTTTATGATGCCAGGGAAAATTGTTAACAATAACGTCAGCGTAGTCAGCCGCTATACGTGGCTTGGCAGAATGGTGGACGCCGCCAATCAACCACTCGATGACGTTATCCCCTTAAACGTGATGTCATGGAGTCCCCTAGGTAAAGGCGGTTTCTCACTGGAAAGTACGCATCCCCTCAAAACACTTTACGTCATGAGAGGGGATGAGTATCTGCAGTGTCCCGTCACAGTAAAAGAGCAGCGTGATGTTGTGAGCTGGGTAGGTAACGTTAAATGTAGAAATATTTCATTTGCCAGCCTCCCGACAGCTGAAAGGAAACAGGCGCAGTTGATGACGGCAGGTATCAGAAAAGAAAATAATGAAACAGCTTCAGTGAACTGATGACAGTACCGTCCCCGGCAGTAATAGAAAAATTCAGACACAGTTTCAATCGTTGCAGGTTTTCAGCTTTGACAATCAGAAAATCTGATTCGGCTGAGATCTTAAACAGACCTCATTGGTACCTGTATTTGAGGTCAGTGACGAACTGGAATAGCAGTGCAAGTGTTCACAAAATCGCTCTCCTGATTAAAAGCTTAAGTTAAGAAATTTTCCGCATAAGCTTTTAACTTCGGGGGGGGGGGAGGCGATCATACGATACTTTCTTTAAAGATTTATCGACTGATTATTAATTTAAATATTGCGGGAATGTCTGTTCCTGTCATTACCACTTTCCTTTCTGATTTATCTTCGCTGAGGGTAACAATAAAATGAGAAAATCCATATTTTCTAATGCAGGTGCTCAGTTATGCCATTATATTCCACCTGTGCTAGGCATAATTTTAATGGCCCTGACGCTGACAGGGTGTATGGCCTTCCGGCACGAATCCGCTCGTGATCACAGCACGCCAGCGGACTCTGCAACTCAGACCAGCAATACGAAAACCGACAGTGAAAGCACTAAGTCCGCTCACCTGCGTGATAAAGCGGGGCTTGAGGATGCCATGCTTAAACGTTGTGAAAGCGAATTACAGGCACTTAAGGTAGTGAGTCCGGATGATTACCACCGCCAGACAATTCTATTTGCTAAGTTAATGACCACGGCCAGCCAGTATGGCAATGTACGATCTCAGGCTGATCCGTTAACCGTCGCGGCCGTTGATGCACTTTACCAATATCGTACGTCCAGATTATGCGCAGATATTTCTTGGCGCTTACTCAACGCGCTGTCCGATAAGGGCGAGGATCGCTAGTGAAACAATTTAACAGGAGCCTTTTACTTAGCAGGCCAGCACTGGTCGTGACACTGTTAATACCTGCGACGGGCGTGCTGGCTGACAGACCGCCTCAGGTGCTGTTATTTGCTCAGCAGTGGCTTGATGCGCATTACGCCACTGCTGAGCAGCAAGAGCAACCGGCGAAACATACCGCCCCGGTAAACATTCCCACGCCCCCCCAGCAAAAGCGGAGTGGAAAAATTTCACCGCATCTGAGCTGCCATGCCGATAAGCCAGATTTGTCGAACGTGAATCCGGTTAAAGCACAATCTACTGCAGAAGATTGTGCCGCGATTGCCAGTGAAAGGGACAGTCTGAAAAAGAGACTGGTTGAGATACTGATGCATCCGCACCCCCCGCAACAGGAGCCTGCATCTCCGGCAGAAAGCACCATCGATTCTCAGTTGAGGGAGGATCTTAAAAAGTCTGGTCTGGCCAATGAGCTATTAGAAAAGCGATACAACGCCCTGAAGAATCTGGTTGATGATGTGCGGGCTGAAGCCGCACGCGCACGAACAGAGGCCGGGATAGTGCGTAAAGAAAACGGCAGTCTCAGAGTGGAAAACAAAGTAAAAGCTCTTCAGGCAGATATAGCAAATGCTGAGCTGACAGCGCTGCGTAATTCATCAGCTGCCCACAGCCTATCTCCGGAAAGGCAGCCTGTGGCTGAAAACGGAAAGAAGGGTGCCTCTGAGGAAAGGAGCGAACCCGGTATGACTGCTCAGAGGAGCTCTGAGGCGGGGGGGGACTTAGTCGCAAATGACAAAGCCGTTCTACACGATGAAAAGAAAGGGAGTTATCCCGCCAGCCCACTTATCAAGACCGCGCATCCTGGTCTGATAAATGACCTTCAGGATAATGACAAGCAGGAAGCGCCTGACGGGGACTATGCGGCCGGCGCAGCACTCGGTCTGGAAGCACTGAACGCCATTAACATGAACAGGATGCTGGGCGTACAAACGCACATGGCGTCATTTTATAATGGCGTGACTGATGCCTTAAAAAACAATATCAGGTTTACTTCTGAAGCGCTTCTCAGTGCTCAGACCAGCCTTGGCAAAAAAGTGCAGTCAGCACGTGAGGACATGATAAAGATGCAGGCGGAAGCCGGAAAAAAAGCGCTGGATGCCTTTCGCCGGAATGCCGGGGTGAAAAAGGATGCCCAGGGATACTGGTTTAAAATTGATTCCTCCGACAGGCAGCAACTGAATCCCGACCTAGACATCAGGGTAAAAGTCATCACCAGCCTCGCGGGAGGCGGGGTTATTGAAGATGAAAACATGGTGCGAAAAGAACTGGCAGAGTTTCCATCTTTATTTCGTAACGTTATAGCCCGACTGGGCCGGCATGGAACTGCAACCTTTTTTGTTCCACCTGAACTTGCATACGGTGATGACGGTTTAGTGCCTAACATTCCGCCCGGAGCCAGCCTGATTTACCGTGTGACAGTGGATCAGGACAACGATGCTGAAGCCAGGAGCGATAAAAACATAACAACTGAAGGTGAAAAATTTCTTCAATCGTTTCTGCAGCGGAAGGATGTTAAAAAAGATAATCATGGGTTCTGGTATGAGATAATGAATCAGGGAACGGGAGAAAAACTGGGTCCTGATAGCGCAATCACTACCGTGATGCGGGAAAGCATCGCAGGAGGCCAGGTAATAAATGACATGGTAGCCGACAAACAGGCGATTACCCTGAAACTGAAACAATATCCTGTCTTATTTCAGCATGCGCTGCGTTTCATTAAAAATGAAGGCGCGCTGCGTTTGGTCGTTCCGGCACGGCTTGCCTATGGAAAAGATCAGCTTCCGCCAGGAATCCCCCCTGATGGAATCATGATCTACGATATTCGTATTTTAGGAGTAAAATAAAAATCACGTGCAAGGTAACCCGATGATATTATGGATAAATAAGAGTATTAAGGGGTTATCTTGTCTGAAAAAATTTAAAGAGCACGAGCCTGAGGGACTGACCGCTTTATCCCGGCCTGAACCCTCAACAGGCATCTGATGCAACAAAAAATGGATTTATGAAAGATTTTAAAATATTTTTTGCGCAGGGTTTTGACATTGATGTTACTGAAAAATCGCTCAGTAATAGACCATAAAATATCCCCCTTTAATGACTCTTAATTCAGGATGAAATCAGAAAACTTTGACTCCAGAAAATCAAGGAAATTACTGAACTCATCATTATAATATTTTCTGTTCTTCCAGATTAAATAATACTGTCGGCTTTTTGCCGACCATTCGGGCATGATTTCATGTATCAGCCCCTGGTCCTCATATTTTTTTGAAAGATAAGAGGGGAGACCGACTATGATGATATCTTTCGCTCCTGAAAGGCTGATAATCTGAGAAATATCATCTGTTATCATTACAGGCGATAACCTGGCTTCTTCACCATTCTGTTGGTTAAAAATTAAGGGTTGCTCTTCCTCATCTTCTGAGTAAAAGATAACCTTCGATGAATCAAGGGATAGCTGAGAAACATCGCCTGAATATCCTGAGCTTGCAAATATCTTTCTTTTTACTGGTTCAAGTTTCCTGTGAATTGCCAGAGGCCATGATGACTTGACCGGACTAATGACCAGATCATTGATGTTCAGAGGCTGACTTCGGACAGAAAGGGTTGATTTGTATTTCACCCGGGCCTCAGTCGAAGCGCTGGCGTAATCGTATACCCAGTCTATAAATGGAATTGTCCTGATGGACTTTTCAACCTGAACATTCAGCCATAATACTTTTGAACCCCGTATATCATCAATGAAGGAAGAGAAGGCATTAGTAATTTCCTTTGATTTAATGTAAGCCTCTTTCCCTAATGGTGAAAGACGCACGCCGCGCGTGTTTCTTTCAAAGAGTGTGGTCTGTAAATGATCTTCAAGTCGAGCGAGCCTCTTGCTGACGGACGAAATACTGAGACCCATTATTGCTGCGGTCTGAGAGAGACTTCCGGTCTCAGCTACATTGATGAAGATACAAAAATCTTTCAGATAAAATCGCATTAACTAATGTCTCCTTAGACGATGTATGAAGAACATTTTATTGATTAATATGATCATATCAATTTGCAGAAGCAACAAACAGATTTTCCGATTAGGAAAATAAATGATTATATTAAATACAATGACGAAATGTGCTAAACAAATCGATTGTCAGATATTTCGTTGATTTTACGATTTATACCGTGTTTTTTTAGTATAACGCGCGACGCCAGTGTCTGCTGGTACTTGCCAGTATTTTGAGTGAACCACTGCTTTAAAGCGCTAAGGGATGTGCTTGCGGTTTTATTTTTCAGGTTTCTAAGGTGCGTTATTATTCTGCAGTGCGAATAGCCTGTCATTTCGCTGATTCTCTCAATTCCATCGCCCCTATATACATACCATAGTACTATGATTTCGGGATTGTTGATTCTCATTCTCATCTCGTGCCTTGTTAATTAAATCATTATGGTATAACAATCAACTCCTCCGGAGGTTTTCATTTTAAAACAAAGCGATTTTCTTTTCGTTTTTTTCAGTGAACCACATAAAAGATACGAGAGCAGTAGAAAATGTGGTGCGTATTAAAAAACTACTTCACTATTTCCATGCTACAATTAGTAAAAGCGCTAAACGATATCCGGAAAAGAAACAATGAGAACTAGTGGAAAACTTAATGAATGGAAGGTTTTTGTGAAGGTTGTAGAAACGGGCAGTTTTTCGGTGGCTGCCCGGCAACTGAACATAAGCGTATCCTCGGTCAGTAAGCAAATATCGAGGCTCGAAGAGGGAGTAAATGCCCATTTGCTTAACCGTGACACCCGTAATATTGAGCTCACCGAGGCCGGAATGATGGCCTACGATAAGGCCAAGGTTATCATTGAAATGATGACTGATCTCGTCCACAATCTGAGGAATCCCTCGGGTGTTATTGAGGGGGCAATCCGGCTCACTGCGCCTGCCATGGTTTGTGAATTTCTGGCTAATCACTGGCTGGATGAATACGCTGAAAAGCATGAAGGTGCAATAGTTTTCCTTGAATCCCGAGAGAGTAGTCAGTTTACAAAGAAATCATCGGCATTCGACCATCTTGTTTTAAAAAGCGGGCTGATTGAAAGCGAAGACTTAATTCATCGTGAGTTAAGCCCCCTGAAACTCTCGCTCTGCGCGACTAAAGAGTATGTCAGGCGGCATGGCAATCCTGAACATCCCCGTGACCTTCTTAAACACCGTTTTTTTCATCTTTATCATCATGGATTGTCCGGGACGCTGACGCTGGTAAAAGAAGGCGAGACCTTTTCATTTGATAAAACCAGTCACTCCGGTTTTTTAACTGACAGCCTTCTTGGAACGTTTAACCTGATGCTTCAGGAGAGAGGAATATCACTCATCTCATCAGGTTTTCTCTCCCGTAATAGGCAGGCATTTCCTCAGGTTTTAACGGTGCTGGATGACTGGACGATCCCACCTGTACCCGTTTATCTGGTATGGCGTCAGAGAAAGTTTTACTCGCCCCTTTTCAAAGATTTCATCAATTTTATAACTGAGAAGTGGAACAACCGGGATCTGTGATTATTAAGGAATTTGTCCCGCGCTTCTCAGCAATTTTTTGCTCAGCTGGCGTATTGTCACAGTCCGGATTATCTGAGAGACAAAGCCATATTCTTTTGTGACGCGCGCAGCTCTTACAATCTGTGAATTCAGGATCTCCCGCTTTCGTTCACACCCTAATCTATAACGACAGAAATCGTGGATTCTGATCATCCTGACGTGGTCGGGACATAGGGCACCCTCAGCGTACCCGTATAATGTCCGGCCGCTTTGTCAGCAAGAATGAAGAAGGGTGTTTTCTGCGTGATGGGCGCATAAACGCACCACTGATAACCGGAAACATCCGGAATGATTATCTGCCGTCGGTTAAATTCGCCAGCGGCCCACCCCACCCCACCCAGCCAATCCGCGAGCCGTTTGTGATGTTTTCGGCTCGACCGCTTAATGGGTTCAGTACCTGAACGGTGTAGTCGATACGATTCTGGGCCTTTTCCACGCTCCCCCCGTCCCGGTAGACGGAAAAGCCACCGGACTTACGCCCTGGCGCGGATTTATTTTCACCACTGAACGTTATGGCGATATTGTTAGCTGTGATGCCGCCATCGTAGAGGCACATATCCAGGTTTGCGGTGCCGCTGGCGGTCGAGTCACTACCTGCAGGCCGGTTACTGAGGTTCAGATCTACGTGTGGCGCCCCGCCCGGAAAGGCCGGAAAGAAGATGGTCTGGGATCCCGTATCTGTGACACGCAATGTGATATCGGCCGTCCAAGTCCTTAAGAAGACTGAAGGGCACCCATTGCATCAGGTTTTGCTTAAGTGTGGCCTTCAAGATACCGGAAGATAATTCAGATAGTGCAGATTGTGGGATGTAATAATAAAATTTAACGTCATAGGACGTATTTGAATCAACATACTTTGAGTTAGATGTAGCAGCATATGGTTGAAACTTTGTTGTGCCTGTAGTTGAATTAGTGATGTAGGTATAGCTCTTTTATCAAATGTTGTTACCAACGGTGCAAAACTGATCCACCCCAGCGGTTGAAAATTGATCCAGGGGTTAATCTGCTCCTCTGAATACAGGGGAGCTTATGATCACTTTTGAGATTCGTATGGAAATTAAAGTCCTGCACAAGCGGGGAATGAGTATCCGGGCCATTGCCAGGGAGCTGGGTATTTCGCGCAATACTGTCCGCAGCCACCTGAAAGCCAAATCTGAAAAGCCGCAGTATTCACCACGCCCGGCACCATCGTCACTGCTCGATGAATACCGTGATTACATCTCTAAGCGGATCAGCGATGCGCATCCCTACAAAATCCCGGCGACCGTTATTGCCAGGGAAATCATGGAGCTGGGCTATCGTGGAGGGCTTACTATCCTGAGAGAGTTCATCCGCAAACAGACCCTGCCAGCACAGGAAGAACCGGTCGTTCGCTTCGAAACCGAGCCCGGACGGCAGATGCAGGTTGACTGGGGGACCATGCGAAACGGCAAGTCCCCCCTGCATGTGTTCGTCGCTGTTCTGGGATACAGCAGAATGCTTTACATCGAGTTCACTGACAACATGCGCTACGACACGCTGGAAGCCTGTCACCGCAATGCGTTCAGCTTCTTCGGTGGTGTACCGGAGGAAGTCCTGTACGACAATATGAAAACGGTGGTGCTACAGCGTGATGCTTACCAGACCGGGCAGCATCGGTTCCATCCTTCCCTGTGGCAGTTCGGCAAAGAGATGGGCTTCTCTCCCCGCCTGTGCCGTCCCTTCAGGGCGCAGACTAAAGGCAAGGTGGAGCGGATGGTGCAGTACACCCGAAACAGCTTCTATATCCCGTTAATGACGCGCCTGCGTCCGATGGGGATCTCCGTCGATGTTGAAACCGCAAACCGTTACGGCCTGCGCGGGCTGTACGATGTGGCCAACCAGCGGAAGCATGAAACTATCCAGTCCCGCCCCTGCGATCGCTGGGTGGAGGAACAGCAATCCATGCTGGCACTGCCACCGGAGAAAAAGCAGTATGACGTGCAGGTTGATGAAAGCCTGATGACCTTCGACAGGCAGCCACTGCATCACCCACTCTCCATCTATGATACGTTCTGCAGAGGAGCCGCATGATGGTTGAACTGCAACATCAACGGCTGATGGTGCTTGCCGAACAGCTGCAGCCGGACAGTCTTATCGGCGCAGCGCCGGCGCTGTCGCAACAGGCGGTGGATCAGGAATGGAGCTACATGGACTTCCTGGAGCACCTGTTACATGAGGAGAAACTGGCCCGGCATCAGCGTAAACAGGCGATGTACACACGGATGGCAGCCTTCCCGGCGGTGAAGACGTTCGAGGAGTACGACTTCACCTTCGCCACCGGCGCTCCTCAGAAGCAAATCCAGTCGCTGCGCTCCCTGAGCTTCATCGAACGTAACGAAAACATCGTGTTACTGGGCCCCTCGGGCGTGGGAAAAACACATCTGGCGATAGCCATGGGCTACGAAGCAGTACGGGCGGGCATCAAGGTTCGCTTCACAACAGCAGCGGACCTGCTGTTACAGCTGTCGACTTCCCAGCGTCAGGGGCGTTACAAAACGACACTCAATCGCGGTGTCATGGCCCCGAAGCTGCTTATCATCGATGAAATAGGTTATCTGCCGTTCAGTCAGGAGGAAGCCAAGCTGTTCTTCCAGGTCATAGCCAAACGTTACGAGAAGAGCGCGATGATCCTGACCTCCAATCTGCCGTTCGGGCAGTGGGACCAGACGTTCGCAGGTGATGCGGCCCTGACATCGGCGATGCTGGATCGGATCTTACATCACTCACACGTAGTCCAGATAAAAGGAGAGAGCTATCGACTGAAGCCGAAACGAAAGGCCGGGATTATAGCGGAAGCTAATCCTGAGTAAACAAGGTGGATCAATATTAAACCGTTGGTGGTGACGGTTAGTGGATCACTTTTTACCCGTTGTTGACACCTGGCGCAGCTTCCGCCAGACACGGCGCTTTTCCTTACCGTGTTTTTTCACCTTCCACTCACCCTCACCGAAAACTTTTAAGCCGGTGGAGTCGATAACCAGGTGGGCAATTTCACCGCGTGTGGGGCTTTTGAAAGGGATGCTGACGGACTTAGCCCGCCTGCTGACCCAGGAATAATCCGGGCAACGGAGCGGGAGCTTCATCAGGATAAAAATGGAATCGATGAATCCCTGCACAGCGCGCAGCGTGAGGCGAAAGACGCGTTTGAGCATCAGAACGGTGGAAATGGCCAGCTCGGAATAACGTTGCGGACGACCACGTGAAGAGGTTTTGGGTTCGTCATACCAGGCCTGAATGGCCGACTCATCAAGCCAGAATGTCAGTGAGCCCCGATTGACGAGGGCTTTGTTGTAGACGTTCCAGTTGGTGATTTTGAACGTTTGTTTTGCCACGGGATACCGCTACAGGATCGAGAATGTGGTGATCTGATCCTGATTACGGCAAAAAGTTCGATTTATTCAACAAAGCTACCGGCAGGGAGAAATCAGGGGCAGGAAGCCGGAAAATCAGAGCTATCGCGCCAGTGGACTGACGCTCCTGATGGCTGCGATCTCGCTGTGGAATACTGTGTATATGGAAAGGGCGATCGATGCCCTGAAGCGTAAGGGACTAAAGATCAACGAACAACTACTGTCGCATTTGTCGCCGTTAGGCTGGGAGCACATCAATCTGACAGGCGATTATATCTGGAAAAGCAACCGGATACCGGCTTCCGGTAAGTTTCGTCGGCTGAGGCCCGCTAAAGTAGAAAGGTCAAAAAACAACCTTAACGTACAATAATTTTCGATAACCAAAGTGCCCCCTAAAAACGCCGCCCGGGCTGGCCTCTGGAGTTCAAAATCCGCATGGCGGAGCTGAGCCAGCAGCCGGGTGCCTGTGTGGCAGAACTGGCTCGGGAACACGGCGTTAACGACAACTTGGTATTTAACTGGCGCAACCTGCACGGTTATGGCCTGCCAGACTCCGCCATGCGCTGCAGGTGATACCCGTTCCGGTCAGATTATGCGAATTACTGCCATGAAAAGCCAACCTGCCGCCCGCCATGGTGTGAAGTCTTAGAACCGGTAGCTAACCTGCAGCGAGCCCTGGCTATCGCGATAGCCACCGCCACCTGCCTGCTGCGTGAACACTACTGTTCCCGTCAGGCTTTGCGAAAGACGTCCCTCGACGCCCGTTTTAAGCTCCCCGATATTCCGGCTCCCCCGCACATTATCCGTTTCTCCATTCATGCGCACGCCGTACACTTTTGTATTATGCAGCCAGTTCGCTTCCACGAACGGCTGGAATTCGCGCACGGTCTGCTGGTCCTGCCGGCTTTTCCCGTTCAGGTAGGATCTGAAACCGAGGCGGGTGGTGACACCGTCGTTTCCCGCACCCTGCACATGGGTGCCGCCAGCCTCTGTGTGGTCATCAGTGCTGATGCCGGACCAGACGACCTGCACGTGCGGCTCAAGGAAAAGTCGGTTTTCCATGCCGGTGCCACTTTGCCAGCTTTTAATCTGCCACGCGTATCCGCCTTCCAGAGAAGCTTTCAGCCCGCGGCTGTTATAACGCTCCGCAGGCAGCATGTCACCTGACACCTCGTTTTTGAACCAGTTGTACTGCGTCCATGCCTCAGCCCATGCGCCGGTCTTGACCTGTGCGTTCTGGTACCAAGTGCCATATACCCCTGCGCTGTATCCACTCACGCTGCCTTTCGCATCATGTCCCGTCAGGCTGCTATGCGAACTACTGTCCGCCCGGCCGTAGCCGCCCATAAGGCCGACGTGAACTGCATCTGTGCCATTGATTGACCCCTGAATAATATCCCCTCCCAGTTGCAGTACGTAGCGGTTAGTCTGCGTACGGTTCTGCCCGTCCGTCATGGACGCGTGCCTGTGTCCACCCAGATTACGTATCCACATGCTGGTCGTACGGACTGACCCCGTTACCGGGTCGGTATAGCGCGTTTCCCCGCTGCGATCACGCATTGACAGATCAAACAGGGTATTCGCAGCCTGAAGGTTAGCCGTGTAGGCCGCCGCCTCTGGACGGTACATGCGGGCAGGTGCAGGTGCAGGTGGTGGTGCCGGTGCAGGTGACGGTTCAGGTGACGGTTCAGGTGACGGTTCAGGTGATGGTTCAGGTGATGGTTCAGGTGACGGTGCGGAGGCAAAACTGGTCAGGTACCAGCCCGCCGGTTCGGTTCCCGAAACATTTCCTTTGCGCAGGCTGTAGTCGTAGGCACCGGCCACCACACGGTTACCCAACGAGAACACGGCATCAGAGCGCCCGCCCACGCTAATGAGCTTAATACCGTCTAGCGTCTGAGCGCCGCCGCCGTTCTCGTTGGTCACGAAGAGGGTGCTGGCGCCGCTCGTGTTTCCGGTTACCACCAGACGGTCGGTCAGCGAGTCATCACCGGTCAGCACGCTACCAAGCGACACTGAACTGCCTGGCAGTCCGGTATAGTCACCGTTGACGGTCAGCGTGTTACCCGCGCTGGTCGGGGTCGGGTTCAGCACAAGGCTGCCGCGGTTGGTGAGGCTGGCATTTATGGTGGCGGAGGCCATTTTTTCAGCACTAAAAATCAGCGTGCCGTTCTGAGACAGCGCTCCGTCAAGGATGCTGCCGCTTTGCAGGGTCAGAATGCCGTTATTTACCGTACCGTTAACGGCAGTCCAGCGGGCCGACGGTGTGAGAGTCAGTGTACTGCCGGAACTGACGGTAATGCTGTCCACACTGACGTTATTCGTGGCGGTGAAGGTCGCGATCATGCTTTCATCCCCCACGGACAGAGAAGAACCCGTCAGGCCGGTTACTGAACCGTTGACAGTCGCACTGGATCCACTGATAAACAGTGAAGAGTGCCCGAGATAAACCGGGCCATCAAGTAAACCGGCGTTATGAATTCCGTCACGTATGATGCCGGAGTTAAATACAGACCAGCTCCCCCCCTTAATGGTACCGCTGTTATTAATCTGAGAGAGATTTCCGGCATTGCTAATGCCCGTGTCTGCTCCCTCAATTATTCCGCCAGATTTGTTTATGATGCTGCCGACCGTTCCTTCGTTGAGAATGCCATTGCCGACGGTGCCCGTAATGGTGCCCGCGTTGTCAATATTACCTATCCGGTTGGTTATTCCACTCGTTGTAAGATTGGTAATGCCAGTCGCAGCCCTGATTACCCCACTGTTAAGCACCGAATCAATGGATGATAGATTATAAAGGGCGGTGGTGTAATTGTCTTTACCGGTCAGGTCGCTGTTCAGTGCCATGCTGGTGTTCACGGAGTCATTTTGCAACGTTCCACTATTTGTAAAATCACCAATAAATCCTGAGATATTATACACCGCGGCAATACCTGAGCCACCGCTGACGGATATCAATCCGGTATTAATAAAGTCGTCTATATGAGTTTCATTTTCTGAACCCGGTCCATTACTGGCTATGCGAACACCAGTGTATGCAGAAGCTATCGTTCCGTCGTTGCTAAAACGCTCAAGGTTATTATCAAGAATGGAAACCGCAACGAAACCACTGCCTTCACGGGTGACGTCAACAGATGCGCCTTCTGCCACAGAAAAAAAACCAAGTGACGGAGAGACAGTACATTCTTCGGTTTCCTGACTGGTAACGGTCTGAGCTTCATTATCGCCAACTGAAGCACACATGCTGGCTGCCACAGATGAAAATGACAGTAAATTCAAACTCATCAGGCTAAAGGTCCATATTGCATGCTTTTTTTCATGAATCATTTTGTACTCCTGTCAGGAAAAATTTATAGAAAATTGGCGAAAAAAATAGCGAAGTTAAGTTTCATAGATACACATAGCTGATGTTGTACGTATTCTGGCCCAAACCGTTCGTTGATTCCGATGTAGCGTGATCGCATTTTTCGATTTAATTCGACCACATATTCCGGTTTGTTCCTGCAAAATATGGCCATCTGTCGGAATCTCGCGCTTTTCACTTGTAAAACAATGAACAACACATCTTACTGATAACTCATTTTCCGGAGAAATGTCGCCATGGCAAGACTGAGAACGCTGCTGAGTGAAATTAAAAAACTGCTGCGCATGAAATTTGACTGTCACCTGCGCAATAGGAGCATCTCGGCCTGTCTGAATATCCAGTTTAGTACCATATCTGATGGGGCCACCCGCTGCAGATATAGCCAGCTGGCATGGCCCTTACGTAGTGGCTAACCGACAGCACAATCTGCTAGCGTGCAAGATTTGAGACTAGTAACTCAGTCGGCCGGGCATGCACCTCCGATTTGTCTTCCCTCAGAATCGGTAGCTCAGCTGAAGCGCCGCCAAGCTGTCCCGGTAGCTTTCATTTCCGGCCTTCTGCGTGAAAACAATGCTTCCCGTCAGGCTCTGCGACAGGCGCCTCTCCCCCATCGTATTGAGCTCTGCAACATTCAGAAGGCCTGAAGTGCTGTCGGTTTCACAGTTAATACGCACGCCTTATGCTTCTGTATTATGCAGCCAGTTCATCTCCACGAACGGCTGGATCACGCACGGTCTGCTGGTCCAGGCGGTTTTTTCACGTTCAGGTAGGCTCTGAGCCCGGGGCAGGTGGTGGAACCGTAGTTTCCCACACCCTTTACGCAGGTGCCGCTTAAAACCTCAGGATAAAAATCAAATGCCAGGCAGGTATCATTATCATGTTCATAGATTATATCCGGCTTCATACCGGCACCCGGGCATGGATATCAGCGCTACGTCAGCCGGCGGCTGTTTCAGGGCAAATCACATGGCGCCCTTCGTACAGCGCTGGGGCAACATCGATGAGCACTGTGCGGTTACGGTTTTTCCGGTGTCGTGCCGCGCAAGAAAATCGGGCTGCAGCAGAGGCGCCGCGTGGTCATCAGCAATCAGCTGCGGCCGCGTATTCCAGCGTTCCTCAATATAATTGCAAAAATCGGTGAAAATCCTGGTCTTTCGGGGGCGCTGCCGCCAGATAAGCCAGACCGGGAGGTCAGGTATATTCCATTCCGGCATGATGATTTCAAGTTGCCCACGCCCCATATAGCCGGAAGCCAGCCAGCAACGAGCCAGAACACCTTCCGCGTGATGCTCGGGGCCACCCGGGTCATCTACCCGGAAGGTGCGGCCGGCGCGCAGCTTTCGGTGTCAAACCCGCAGGATCGCCCCATGCTGGTCCAGTCCTCGGTGACCGGCGAGGACCACAAAACGCCGGCCCCCTTCCTGGTCACGCCGCCGCTGTTCCGCCTTGAAGCGAACCAGCAGAGCCGGCTGCGCATTATCCGCACCGGGAGCAGCCTTCCGCAGACGCAGGAGAGCCTGTACTGGTTGTGCGTGAAGGCGCTGCCGCCTTCGGGCGACGCGTCCGGTCACGCAACCGGGGTGTCAATGACCGTGAACATGGCCATCAGCATGTGTGACAAGCTGATTTTCAGGCCGTCCGGCCTGAAGGGCAGTCCGGAAGAGGCGGCTGGCGCACTCACCTGGGCGCGAATGGGTAAGGTGTTAAGGGTCAGTAACCCGACACCATTTTACATGAACTTGAAGGCGGTGAGCGTGGGGGGAAAAGAGGTCGGTAACCTGACTTATGTCTCTCCTCAGGGGAGCTTAACGTTGCCGCTGCCAGCGGGCGCGGCTGGTGCCGTGAAGTGGAGCGTCATTAACGACTTTGGAGGCGAGAGCCGCCAGTTCGAGGCCGCAGCTGAGTGATTTATCTGAATTAACGCGAAGAGCCGGGGGACGTGTGCGCCGTACAGCTTTCATCGCGGCCACAACAAACTGAGGCCGGCAATCCTGCCGGCACGGAAATACTAAACCAGAGGAAAATACCATGAAAATGCGTTTACTGACCGCCCTTGTCGCCGCCGGCTGTTTCAGCCAGATGGCCGTGGCGAGTCCGGTGACTACGGGCAGCATCGTCAACAAGACCACCGCCACCGCCACCCTGAGGCTGAACCAGCAGATCACGCTGGAAAACACCCTGATACCTGTGGAAGGACTGAAGGGGGGGGCTTCGGGCATGGGCCAGTTTGCGATTGCAAACGGTAACCTGAAAATTAAGGAGACCGGGGAAACGGCGCACCTTGCCTTAAACACCACCGGACCTGGTAATTATAGTTTTGTAACGTATGCGACAGGCCATGAAAACGACGCTGACTACAAACTGGAATATCTAGTATATCCCACATCATCAGCCACTGATTATATCAACATATCAGATGGGATTTACATGTTCAGTAAGGAAAATGTCAATAACTTTGGTTATTCCGTTAGAACTGTATTAACAAAACTGCCCAAAGCGGGCAGCTACGTCATCAGCGTTACGGGCGGCGTATACAATCCGTAACGCATCAGCCTGACCTTTTTAACGACCGTCAGGGGGTGCCACCGTACGGCCCCTGACGGCATGACGGGAAAAAACAGTGACGCTATTGAGGGAAAACACGGATATCGGACGGGCCGTGCGCCCGTTCAGTACAACGGACCTGGCCGCCAGGCTGGGACGGTACAGCTTCACCGAATGCAGCATGCTGCGGGCATTTATACTCTGCTTCTGCGGCGACAACCCCGGGTATCCCGGAACTGGACTACATCCGGCTTAAGCTCAGGGAGTGCCTAGGCCGCCACGACGACGGCAGCGCCTGGTTTTCGGACCTGCGCGAGGCTGAAAGGTGGGCTGGTGCAGCCTGCAGGACGACCGGCTGACAGGCCGCCGACGCCCCCTGCGGTTGAAGCTAAAAAAATTAAAGCGCGGTCCGTCACGTAAACCGATCATGAATCTACTGGACTGGCTGCGCGATCTGCTGCCCGGGAAACCCGGTGTTATCTGATCTTAAACGCCAATACGGTCTGGATGTAACGCTTACCGCCGCAGTCAGCGCCGGATAAGGCGTATACATTTCGTTCGTCACCGGATGCAGTAATCCGGCACTGCCAGTCAGAAAAAGCTGGATACTCTCCTTTTCCGCCCGCGCATAAGATGGCCGCACCTCACCAGTTATCAGTGCTCTTACCTGACTAAAGTTCTCGGCCAGGTCGGTAAAACGCAGCCTGTTTGCAGAACAATTCGGCGTAATCTGCTCCTCAGTCAATTGTTGCACAGGCTCACCTGCGCCATGCCGCCACAACAGCCGGGCGTAAAGTAAAATGCGCTTAATCGTATTTGCTGAATAGTTTTATCACCGGACTGCGCCGGCTATCCGGGGCACTGACAGCATCTTCATTGCAGGTCGCCTGAATCAGGAGGCTGCACGGGTGCCGGTTACCATCCCTGCCTAACCGCTTCCACACGGCGCCGGCGATGTTCTGATACCTGCAGGCACACCTTTTTGTTGAGTGCGTGCGCCCCCTGCTTCTTAACCTCATCCTTCTCATGCGAACCTGAACGAAAGTAACGCATGACGGCCGGTGTAACCTTAAAGCGGCTCACTGTCCTGAAGCCTCCTGATTTAGCCCGGGTCAGAACGACAGTCCGCAAGGCGGCCATGTCCGGCAGGAAATATGTATGCTTCATTCAAATCGTGAATGCGATTAATCGTTTTTACATAAAAATTTTACTGCAGAGCATGCTTTTTTGTTCTTGAACAATACAGATGGCAGTAGGGAAATCGGTTAGTGTTTTAACAAAAAACGTGCAAAGAAATTCTGTTTTTCCGATGCGGATGATTAATTCGACCATATTTATCGTTAAAATCTTTATCGCATTATTTCCTGACAATTGATGCTATCCGTTTCTGCATCCTTTACGAGGCTGTTATATGAATGATTCTATTGTTATGCGCCCTGTGTGGCAGTTTCCTTTTGGCGCTGCGCTTGTGCTGATGTCCGTTGTGGCACTATTAATGTACAGCGCCCGCGCACTTGCCGACGCTGCAGAAGGTTATGAATACGAATATGTCAGAACGGACGTGCCTGTTTCAGGCATCAAGAGGGGGCAACTGCTGGGGACGATCTATATTAAACAGCAGAGCCTTACAGTATGGAGGACTGTTGGATCTGTTGAATCAGATCCACCCATTGATACATATGTTTATTCGGAGATGAAAAATATGGGGGGCGGAGCGCCCGGTTGTAAACCTTTGGCGGATGATAACAGTATTGGTTTTCTAAGGTTCACTGGAAGCGCAACAGAAACAAGCTGCAACTACAGCATAGGCTATGTCATTATTAACGGACTTAAAGCTTTTGCAACGCACCATACGAAAATAATCAACGGTAAGTACTACTTTTCTTTTGCTGTTCAGATTCCGCGGACAAAACTTGCTGATGTGGTTATCAATGACCCTGCTAAAGCGTTATCCCACGCCGGACAGGCCGTTTTACTGACTTCATTACCCGATCTTTATGTACCTTTAAACTATAGCACTGCCACGATTTATGCACGTACCCCGTTGTCGGTTTACATTGGAGAAACGCCACCGGCAGTGTTTTTCCCGCAGCAGAACACTTCTCACGCCGTGCTGCCCGTTCAGATTATGTCTTCTGGTGATATGGCGGCAGGCAGTGCCAGCCTTGACATGTGTCTTTATGACGGGGCCGGGCTGTCTGACTCGCGCTACATGCTGCTGTTTTCTGACGAAAGCAGTGGCAGTGCCGGTAAGGATTTTGCTATGCGCAGGGAAAATGGCGCAGGTGAAATCAGCTACAGCGTCAGCGTGACCGATCCGTCCGGCAAGCCGCAGGCCGTCGCCAACCGCGAACCTTTTTACTGGAACAATATGCAGAAAGGCGGCGCGGCGCAGTCGCGGGTGAAGTACATTCAGCTTCCTGACGGTATTCAGGGTACCGTTCCGTGCGTGCCTTCGGTAGTCAGCGTGGAAGTCCGGCCTGTCAGGTACAGCAGCCTGAAGGCGGGCCATTACCAGGGTAAAATAAATATTTTGTTCACTCCGTCAACATGATTAAATTCTGACGTGCCACACATAGGATCGGGCGCTGAAATGACCAGCCCCCCTAGTTTACCGTAGATAAAGACATTAAAATTTATTTCTGAGATCCTCAATCTCTCTGGCAGCGTGGCCCAAATGAAAATACGAACAGGCTGCTCAGACAATATTTTCCAAAACCCAGACGGCGTCCGGCCTCGACCCGGGCTAAATTCTCGTCGAAGTGCAGATGCAGGGCTTCAAGTAGCCAGGTCCGGTGTTTCATACGCTAATGTCCATTATAAATGATGGACATTATTGTCACGGAGCCGGAGGGAAACGGACAGACGGTCTATATGAGACGCTTATTCATAATCGGTGCCAGCCCAGCGAATGAAGGGATACTGATTAGGGGGATTGATTTTCTCTTTGCCGGCGAGCTGCACTGATACGCAGCCACCTGAAATAACCAACGAGTGGTTATATTTCAACCATTATTTTTTGTTTCACTGCTACCGCTGTCGGCAGGGGTTTATCCACAGGGTTCCGGCCGGGATATGCACGCCGGTTGTGGACAACGAAGTATTACGATGTTGCTGCGCGCCGCTTTTATCCGCCAGTAGGCGGGGGAAAGGCAGAAAACCCGGCCCGTGCGGTCTGCGGCCAGTGCCGTGCCTTCACTGTAGCCCGATCGCCTTGTGGTCAAGCGCGCCTCCTTCGCCCGTTCGCACTCCCTCTGCCGCGCTTACTTCCGTCGGGCTTCCGCTCAGTTTTCGCGTCAGCGCCGTGCGTAATCACGGCTCCGCTCGCTGGCGCTGCGGCCTCCTCGTCCCGCTTGACCACTGCGTCTCTTCGTCGGGCTGTCATTCAGGCACGGCACAGGCCGGAACTGAGACAACTTTGACTGCGGAGGATTGCTTATGACTTTTAACGGACCAGCGGTATACGTCGGGACTTATCACAAATATAACTGCGGCAGCATATTCGGGAAGTGGTTCGATCTCACGAACTTTGAGGAGAAGGACGAGTTTCATGAAGCCTGCCGCGACCTCCATGCCTCAGAAGACGATCCTGAATTCATGTTTCAGGACTGGGAGGGTATCCCGTCTCAGTTCGTGTCGGAATCTCATATTGACTGGGACTTTATCGCCGCCTGGAAGCAGGCGAAAGAAGAGGGCAGAGAAGCCGCATTTATTGCATGGGCGGACTATTCGGGCGTTTGTGATTTCGACGCGTTTGACGACGCGTACCGGGGAGAAGCGAAAACCGAGGAAGATTATGCTTACGAGTTTGTCGAAGAACATGGCCTGCTGAATGACGTCCCGGAGCCGCTGCGGTCTTATTTCGACTACGAAGCGTATGCGCGTGACCTGTTCAGCAGCAGTCTGGTATTGCATGACGGTTTTGTGTTCAGTAACTGATGATTTCGGCAGGGCTGGCCCTGCCGTAAATGAGAATAAAATGAAACTGTCACCGCAAACCCGCGACATTCTTCGCCAGTATAAGGCCCTGATAAACGAGCGCCGGCGAGTCAGTGGCCAGAGAGAACTCAGGACAGAAGAAGTTGTGGATGAAATCTGCCATTACATGACCTGTCAGTGTGCCGTGTATATCGGTGGCCACTTTATTTTGCAGGGTGGCAAAGGGTAGTCAGCAACGTTCAGGCGGTTACGGCCGCCTGTCAGCCCGCCCAAAACCCTGCGCCTGCGGCGGCGGGGCGGCAGGACACGCGCCGGACGGCGCGGCCACCGCTCCGCCTCTGATAACAGGATGATTCAGGACGGCTTTTACAGCCGGTTTTCAGCTTTTTTTATCGTATTGCGAGACTCCGGCTGCCGTTTCTGTCCGTGTCGTTCAGAAAAAGGGCTCTCTCACCGGGCGTCCTGTCGGCTGTCATGCTCCGCACAGAGCCGGCGAGCCGTCTCTGCCCGGCCCCGTTCCGGGGCAGCGGGTTTCCATCCTGACGCAACACCTTCCGCTTGCAGCAGCCGTTCCGGCTGCGCCGCTCAGTCGCGCCGTCTCCGGCGCTCCAGGCATCCCGCCGGTACATACGGCGGGATGTAAGGCGCAACGCCGTTTCGCGCCCGCGCGTCACGCCGTTGCGGCGGGTTTCTGCTTTCTGCATGGGTTGTGTTCGCCCGTCTGAGTCCTTTCGCCGGGGCTGAGACAAGCACAAACCGCCTGGCTGTCCAGGGACGGCTGAAGCCTCTCGCCGGAAAATTTTTTGTGGCCAAAAAATTATTCCGCTCGCGCCCGGACAGCTGCGCCGGCCCGTGCTCGTTACGCCCTTTGCGGCGAACGGCTCTCAAACGGGTGAAGGATACAACCTGGGGAGAAAGCAGCAGTTCCCCGCAAAACGTCAAGACCGCGGCCCCGGCAACTCAACGGGTGACGGTTTTAAGGGCAAGAAAACAGAGGAGATTTTAGTGGAACAGTCAGCAGTAGTGCGCTTACCGGATGACACGTTTACGCGTGAGGAAGCGAACGCGGTCGCTGCTCAGTACACCAACGTCGCTATCGAAGACGATCAGGGTACCCATTTTCGCCTGGTCGTGCGTAAGGATGGCGATATGGTCTGGCGCGCATGGGATTTCGAGGCAAAGGCGGGCTACTGGCTCAATCGTTATATCGATGATTACGGTATCCGCAAAGCGCAGTAAGCAGTGAAAGGTGCCCTGCCGGAGAGGTCACTCCGCAGGGCGAGACAACCATTAATTGGAGAACTAACGATGTCAGTAGCCGAGTCTAAAGCAAAAGCAGTCAAAAACACCAGAACCAAAAAAGTCACCGTCGCCGATCAGGCGGCCGTGAAAGCGGCGCTCGAAGCCGCGCCACTTGAACACGCGCCACTGTCGGCTTTCGTTGTGTCGCCACTCAATGCCCGTACCATTCCGTATTCGTCAGAGAGCGTTGAGAGCATGGCGGCCACCATCAGGTCGGTTGGCCTGCTACAGAACCTTGTCGCCCACGAACTGCCAGACGGCGAACTGGCGGTGGCCGCTGGGGGCAGGCGCCTCACCGCCATGAATCTGCTGCTCTCACAGCAGCTTCTGACCCCCGACTATCCGGTCGCATTCAAGCGCGTGTCTGAAGACATGGCGGCGCTCGTGTCCTACATCGAAAACGCCCAGCGCAGCGATATGCATGCGGCAGAGCAGATCGCCAGCTTCGCTACTCTGGCAGAACAGGGTAAAACCGCCGATCAGATTGGTGCGGAAGCAGGCTACAGCACCCGCCACGTTCAGCGCATGCTTAAACTTGCGAACCTTGCGCCGTTACTGCTCAAACTGCTGGCTGACGATCAACTGACGGTCGAGCAGTGTCAGGTACTTTGCCTGGAAGACTGTCAGGAACGTCAGGTGCGGGTGTACGAAGAAGCAAAATCCGGCTGGCAAAATACCTCCGCTACTGTGCTGAAAAAACTTATCACCGACAAAGAAATTTCGGTCACTGATAGCCGTTTTCTGTTCGTGGGCCGTGAAGCCTACGAGGCCGCAGGCGGCGTTGTGCGTGAAGATCTGTTCAGCCAGCAGGACGGCGAAGGTACAGCTGACGTGGTGCTGCTGGAAGCCCTGACCGTGCAGAAACTGGAGGCTATGGCGCAGGAGGTTCAGGCACACGAGGGCTGGAAATGGGGCATGGGGCGTATGAAGTCAATCTGGCCTTACAGGGATGGTCTGGAATACAGCCTCGCGGACGAACCAGATCCGGTGTACATCGATGACGAAGAATCGCGCATCGACACCGCAGGTCTGTTCTGGCTGACAACGCCTGACGACGTACTGCGTAACGGCTTCTGGTACTGGGCGGCGTGGCCCACCCATTCGCTACTGGGTCTGTCCCCTGGCGCGGCCGGCGCTACGTGGGACATCTTCTGGCACTGCGGCGAAGGTGCACAGCTCTGCACCATAAAGCTGACGCCGGCGCAGCTGCTGGCCAATCCGTGGATGCAGGAGATGGGCCGCCAGTTTATGGCGAACCTGCGCTTTATCGCGACCGCATGTGGCATCGCCGCCAGCCTGCTCTGGTGCCTGATTGCCTGGTACGTGGGGCGCATCGGCAAGAAGGAGAGCGAGGACGAATTTATCTCGGGTATGACGCTCACCGATAAGCCGAAGGAGGTAAACCTGCTGCTGAAAAAGGCTGGCGAGAAGTCCGATCTGCAGATTGGCGGCCTGAACATGGTGAAGAACGCCGAGGTCATGAACTTTCTGATCCACGGCACCATCGGCGTCGGCAAGTCCACGCTCATCCGCTGGCTGCTGGACTATATCCGCCGGCGCGGCGATCGCGCGATCGTGTACGACTCCGGCGGCACCTTCATCGAGACGCACTACGACGAGCGCCTGGACAAAATCCTGAACGCGCACGACAGCCGCTGTGAAAACTGGGTGCTGTGGCGCGAGGCGCGCGACGTGGTGGACTACGAGAACATGACGGCGGCGCTGATGCCGGTGGAAGGGGACTCCGACCCGTTCTGGGTGTCTTCGTCGCGCACCATCTTCAGCGACACGGCCATGCAGTTTGCCTCACGCCCCGATCGCAGCATCGAGACGTTCCTGAAGACCTGCCTCTCGATCGACCTGAAAAGCCTGCGCGAGTTTCTCAAAAACACCCCGTCGGCCAACCTGGTCGAGGAAAAAATCGAGAAAACCGCCATCTCCATCCGCTCGGTGCTGACCAACTACGCCAAGTCGCTGCGCTACCTGCAGGGGCTGGATAAAGAGGGCAAACCGGAGTTCAGCATCCGCGAGTGGATGACCGACGCGCAGTACGACAGCAGCTGGCTGTTTATCTCCACCACAGCCCGCCACCGCAAGGCAGTGCGCCCGCTGATATCCATGTGGCTGTCGCTGGCCACCCTGCTGCTGCAGAGCATGGGGGAGAACAGCGACCGTCGCGTGTGGTTCGTCGGCGATGAGATTGCCAGCCTGCAGAAGATACCGGAGTTCAACGAAACGCTGGCCGAAGCGCGCAAGTTCGGCGGCTGCTTCGTGCTGGGTATCCAGAACATCCCGCAGCTGGTGCACATCTACGGCCGCGAGATGGCCAAAGCCATCTTTGACCTGCTCAACACCCGCGCCTACGGCCGCTCGCCGAGCGCCGAGGTGGCCAAAATGGTGGAAGAGGAGCTGGGCCATCAGCGCCGGCGCGAGGCGCGCGAACAGAACAGCTACGGCCTCGACCAGATTCGGGACGGTATCTCCATCAGCAGGGACAAGGTCAACGAGCCCATCGTGGACTACGACCAGATTATGAAGATGCCCAACCTGCGCTTTTACGTACGCCTGCCGGGCGAATACCCGGTGGTGAAGCTGAGCCTGAAGTACCGCAAACAGAAGAAATATCATCCGGCGCTGATGGAGCGCGACTTCCGTGACCGGCTGAGTCCCGAACTCGAGCGCATCATCGAAAATAACGAGCGCAGCGCCCGGGCGGCGGACATTTCGTTCCCGACCGGAGAGGAGTGGCTGGAAGGGGAGGACCGCGCTTCCGCGCCCGCTCCGGTTAAACCTGCGGCTGCCTCGCCGTCCGCCGCGCCGGCAGAAGCTGACGTCCCCGTGACGACGCCGGAGCCGGCTACCGTGAGAGAGGGGAAGCCGTCTGTCGCACCGGGCCAGCCTGCTGTTCCCGCTACGCCTGCCCCCGACATAAGCGCATCGTCAGGGTCTTCTAACGTGCGACCGTTCCCGCGCCGCGAAGTAGTTCCGCGCGTCACTACGGTTCCGGCTGAATCATCCACACCTGCCATTGTTCCGGAGGGCGGTACCGCCACAGCACCGTCGAAAACCATCAGGGTTGTTCCTACGCCGGCACCGGCCAGGAAAGAGGCGGGTTCGCCGCTTTCTCCACTGGAGAGGATGAGAAGGCTCCAGAACAGCACATCAGGTAATGCAGGAACCGACAGCGAAGCCCCCGCGGGTGAAGCCCCCGAACTGCACATGCAGATGGAAAAAGACGACGGGGGCCGGCTGACCGTGCGGCACATCAGCCCGCGTAAAACCGAACAGCAACGTAAGGAGGAGCGCGCCGCACAGCACGGCGACGCCAACGAGCGTATGGCCGACGACGAAAAAAACATCCTGCGACACCGCGACGACTACGCGGCGTACCAGGAGATGAGTGACAGCCTGGACCCGGGAGGGTATGAACGATGATGACCGTTGCTCCGGTGGCCTCTGCCGCCGACGCTGCCGGCTACTACAGCAGCAAGGATAACTACTACTTTATGGACGACATGCCCACCCAGTGGCTGGGGGAAGGCGCGCGCGAGCTGGGGCTGGAAGGCCCGGTCGATCTCGATACTTTCACCGGAATTCTGCACGGCAGCCTCCCCAACGGTGTGGTACTGGGTAAGGACGTTCAGGGTGCACACGTGCACCGCCCCGGTCATGACTTTACCTTCTCGGCACCCAAGAGCGTCTCAATGCTGATCCTCGCCGGCGGCGATAAACGCCTGCTGGAGGCGCACCACGATGCGGTGAAAGAAACGCTGGCCATCATGGAACAGATGGTGAGCGCGCGCGATACGAAGGACGGCGTCACGCGCATCACGCCAACCGGGAAAATGGTCGCTGCGCTGTTCACGCACGACACTTCGCGTAACCTCGACCCGCAGATCCATACTCACGCAGTGGTGGCCAACGTGACGGAGCTGGACGGGAAGTGGAAAGCGCTGGCTACCGATGCGATCCACGGCGCCGGCTTCATCGAAACGGTGTACCGCAACCAGATAACGTACGGCAAAATTTACCGCAACCTGCTGAAAGGTAAGGCGGAGGATATTGGGTATGAAACGTTGCCCACCGGCGGCCGGCACGACCTGTGGGAAATAAAGGGCTTTACCGGGGAGGTACTGGACGAATTCTCATCGCGCCATCGTGAAATCCATGCGCGCGCAGGCGAAGACGCTTCACTGAAAAGCCGCGACGTGGCAGCGCTGGATACGCGCCAGCGCAAGCAGGATATCAGTCAGTATGGCGCAGACGAAATGGCACCGTTACGCACCCGGCAGGAACCGCCCGCCTCACCAGAGCTGGCTGTGAATACGTCTGGCAGAGTCCCTGAAGCAGGCACTGAGGCGACGTTAAAATCCGCAGTCCGGGAGCAGGAGGAGCCGATCGCTAAGCCGGAAACCGCAGACGGACGGGCCCGTCTGCGCGATCGCTGGCAGCGGCAGATGGACGACGTCGGTTTTGATCTTCAGGGCGTCATGAATGAAGCCCGCGAGCGTGAAAAATCCCGGCCTGATGCCGGTGAGGTGCAGGACGCGCCAGTGCAGGCGATGGAGGCGGTCCGCACCGCCATTTCCGTGCTGAGCGACAACAAAACGCGGTTTACCTATGGGGACATCCTGCTGACCGCACACAACGCCGGTGAGCTGCAGAACAGCATTCCGGACCTGCGCAGGGCGCTGGATCAGGCGATTCATGACAACCTGCTCGTGCCTCTCGACGGTGATAAGGGTGTATTTACCTCGCACATTCACCTGCTGGATGAGCTGTCGGTGCAGTCGCTGGCGGCGGATATTCTGAAAGAGAACAGGGTGGTCAGTTTCAGCCTCACCGGCAGTCCGGTTCCCGGGCACCTTGAGCACGTGGCCCGGGCGCCCGCCGTTATCATCAGCGCACCGGCCTCAGTCGGCCGTCTGCGTGCGGTAACAGAAGAACTGGTGACAATGTCACGTGAACAGGGGCGCGAGGTCAGTGTACTGACCAGTTCAGCCGAGCGCGCACTCAGCTTTGCCAAATCACCGGCGCTCAAAGACCGGCTTCTCCACCGCAGCCGCATGCTTGATGGCACCTTCAGCCTTGCCCCCCAGAGTACAGTCATCGTGGAAAGTGCGGAAAAGCTCAGCCTGAAGGAAATGCTGGTGCTGACCGGAGAGGCTCAGCTGCAGAACGCGCAGCTGCTGTTTCTGGACAGCGCCGGACGGCAGTCAAACGCGAACGCACTGTCCGTGCTGACCGCAGCGGGGGTAGAACGTCAGAGCCTGAACGCACCGTCTGACGGTATTGAGGTCCGCGTGACCAGCATTCAGGACAAGCGCGAGCGCTATCGTGCACTCGCAGAGCGTTTTGCCGGAATGGACCCCGCAGCCGGTCCCGTGACGGCGGTTGTGGCCGGTCCGCGTGAGCAGGCCCAGCTGACCGGTGTCATCCGGAATGCGCTGAAAGAAGCCGGACGACTGGGGGAGGCGCCGGTCAGCATTGTGGCGCGCACGCCGGTATATATGACAGCAAAAGAGCGTCGCCTCCCTCAGACCTACCGCGCCGGTATGGTGCTGGAAGACAGGTCGGAGAGAAATGAAACGCATCACTACGTCATTGACCGCGTACATGATGAAACCCGCATGCTCTCCCTGATCGACGGGGATGGTGTACTGTCCCGTGTAAAGCTCAGCGCACTTTCCGGTGACTGGCGCCTGTTTACACAGTCTCAGCTGGAGGTTGCTGCGGGGGAGCGGCTGTTTGCGCTTGCCGGCGACAAAAACGCCGGGCTGAAGGCACGTGATCGCCTCACCGTCACGTCCGTTGACAGAGCCGGCTGGATGGAGACGCTCGGCGTCCGAAAAAACGGACCGGCGACGGCGCATGACGCGCTTATGCCGGAGCCTGAGCGGGATCAGGCCCGGCGGATCTGGGCGATGGGGCAGGCCGCGTCGAAAACCGCAATTGGCCGTGCGTACCTGCGGTCAAACGGCCTCAGCGGCAGCCCCGTGACGGCACGTATCATCCCGCCGACGCGAAAGTTCCCTGAACCCCACCTGGCCCTGCCGGTGTTTGACGGTAACGGTAAACCGGCGGGCCTGACAATGGTTCCGCTGCGCCCCGGAAGCGGTGACGTCGATCGGGGGGCCGAGCGGCGTATCGTCACCGACGGCGCGCAGGCCGCACTTGTACAGAAAAGCCGGAACGGAGAAACACTTGTGGTGGCCACGCTGGAAGAGGCGCTCAGCGCGGCGCGAGAATACCCGACATCCGGCATTCTGCTGAAGACCGGGGACGCCGCTCCGTCTCCGCAGCTGCTGAAGGTTTCCGGCGGCCTGGAGCCGCTCGCCGGGGCGGCGGTGGAAGAGGCGGTCAGAAGCCTGCAGAGCCCGCCGCCTGTTCCGGATGAACCGGTCACGCCGGCGGCACCCACCGGCATTGGCGACGAGACCATCAGAGACCTCGTCAGGCAGGACGTGCATCAGCCTGATGTGCCGGACGCGCCGGAGGTGCAGACAAGCGTCAGAGACGGGCGGGCAGACGTGGCGGCAGAGGAAAAACTCGCCGCAGACCTCAGCCGTGCAGTTCCACAGGAGGCGGCTGACATTGAGCAGCCTGTGGACCCTGTCGCGAAGCCTGCCGTGGACGAAACGGACCTGGCCGGCCGGGTTCTGGAAGGTAGCCGGCAGGCTTATCCGGAGGTCAGGATGCCGGAGGAGAGCCGGGAGCAGCCGGTGCCTTCAGGAAAAGGAGAATCAGAGCTGGCAACAGAGCTTGCCGCAGGTTCGCGGACGGACAGGGAGATTGCGGCGGGGATCAGCATGCCGGCTCAGCACGAGGGCCCCGAGCGCCTGCCGCCCGAACTTTCTCACGAGCCGTCCCGGAACATACAAAAAGAACGTTAATTACTGCGGCCCGCCCTGTGCGGCCGCCTCACCTTCCGCCTGCTCCGCGCAGGCATGCGAGAGAAATCATGAAACAGATCCTGAAACTGGCCGCCATTGCGCTGGCCATGAGCACCGCTTTGCCCTCAGCACCATCGAATGCGGCTGAGGCTGCAGACTTTACCCCCGCGCAGCAGGCCCGCATAGGTGAAATTGCCGCTGACTACCTGGTGGCGCATCCCGACGTGCTCATTGAGGTGAGCAAAAAGCTGCAGGCGCGCCAGCAGGCGATGCAGCAGCAGGCTTACGTGCAGTCTGCGCTTAAAGCTCACCGGCTGCTGATGCAATTCGACGGCGTACCGGTTAAGGGGCCGGCGGATTCGAAGGTCATCGTTACGGAGTTCTTTGACTATGAATGCATCGCCTGCAGCATGATGGCGCCGGTGATGGAAAAGGTGATGGCCGCCAACGCCGGCGTACGCTTTGCCTTCCGTGACTGGACCATCTTTGCCTCACGCTATCCGGAATCGACGCTGGCCTCGCACCGCGGGCTGGGTATTTACCGCAGGCAGGGCGCGGAGGCCTACATGGCCTTCCACAACGGGATTTACCGGACCGGGCACAACGAGGGGAAACTCACGGCAGAGGATATTGAAAAGGTGGCCACGGCCGCCGGCGCAGGTGCCGCTTCCGGTGATGACAGCGCCGTTTCCGACAGGCTCATCGAAAACAACGACGCGCTGGCGGAGATGCTGGGACTGACGGGCACGCCGGGCATTGTCGTCATGCCGGCTGAGAATGCCACGGCAGACAACACCACCGTCATCCCGGGCGTCGTCAGTGAAGACGTCCTGCAGCAGGCCATCGTCCGCGCGGGCGGAAACTAAAAAAGCCCGGTGCAGAACCGGGCAACCAGCAGCGCCGGCATTATCAGAATGGTTTCATTGCCAGCGCCTGAGGGGGTATCGGCCATCCCGCCAGAACCTTTACCCCCTGACGGCCACGTCGTTCAGGCTGTTCGTTCCTCGCGCCGCTGCGGTACGCCTCAGCCTGAACGCCCTGCCCGTCGCCTGAATGGCGATCGTCCGCGATCGTTCCGCTGAATAATGAAAAATTACCCGTCCCCCGTGCTCTCAGTCGTTTCAGCGTCCCGCCAGGCGCAGAACTGCGTTAAGCCACAACCGCAGTTGTGATGACGGTCACGGTAAAATTTATCGGTGAACTTTTTTTATCCATACGATTCGTGCTATGTGCAATCTGTGCTGGATTTAACCGGTTGAGATGGGTATTCTTTTCAGAATTCGCCGGGAGGCGATCCTTTTTAGATCCTTGTCGAATACTGTGGTGGTTGATGACGGGGATGTGCGAAAACCTGTGGCCGGACATGCGCGGCGCGGGCAGAATTGAACCGGATGGGACGTATCCGTTAAAACGTCCAGGGTACGGAGCGCGGCATTTACCGGGCTCTGAATGCAAAAACCCCCTGACTCTGCTTAATCAACTTGGCGGAAGATTCAGAATCAGGGGGTCCAAAAGCAGGCGCTGCGCCTGCAAAGGATTATAACGCATGCAGTTCATAAGACAACCCCTGTCCGCCATAAGTTCAGGACAGGGTGAATGACCAGATTTTAATCGGGTTAAACGACCCGACCTCCAGACCTGACGGGCGCCATCGCGGCGATCACGCCGTCACCTGCAAATGTCCTGAGCCCGTCTGGTTCGCGCCGCAGAACTATCGACCGCTGCCGGGTGAGTTCGGCCACGCCATGCGCCGGCTCGTCGTGAAAGACCGGGCCACCGGCCAGCTGCGCCTGCGCCAGCGGATCTCACGCAATCCGTATTTCGTCAGGCTGCGCCACGCGGCCGGCCGCGAGCGCGACTTCCGGCCGGAGCGCCGCGCGCTGATTGACGCGATCATTCCATTGCTGATACAGCGCGCTGATATAGCCACCTGGGTAGTCACCGTTAACGTTGGCAGTCTCGCAGAAGAGCTCAGCCCGAAAGATGATAACGGCGACGTCATACCCGGCACCCGGGTCGAGCCGTGCCGG
The DNA here is from genome assembly GCF_011752515.1 of Pantoea sp. Ap-870. NCBI lineage: Bacteria > Pseudomonadati > Pseudomonadota > Gammaproteobacteria > Enterobacterales > Erwiniaceae > Pantoea > Pantoea sp. Ap-870. Next base: position 28,942 of record NZ_VWXG01000013.1, on the reverse strand, counting down.
CTGTCGCGCCTTTTTCCGGAGCTGGCGCGATACGGGCTGCTGGAGATGCCTTCGCTTGAGTGGGACCCGGTTGAGAAATTCTGGATGCCGCGCCATATCGTGCTCACCGATCGTTTCTGGCAGCTGTGCGGCGTCAATATGGATAAGCTGTATGTCCAGCGTAACGAGCGCCTTGTAGCTGAAGCGGAGGGCATTATCGAGCCGGGTACGCATGAATCGGTGCGCGCCGCCCGCCAGCGCTGGTATGAGAACATGCGCATGGCCACGCTGCTGAAGCGGCGTGAAAAGGCCGTGAAAGAGAAGCGCCGCAAAAAGCTGGGCAAACTTCCGCTCGACGAGCGCCGTACGGCGATGGCCAGCTGGCTTATCCGGACGCTGCCGAACCACGAGCTGATGAACACCGACGCGGAGGCCTTTGACCGCCTGGTGTGGCAGAACCTGAACCAGCTGGAGCTCGGCCTCGGCTACGAGCCGGCCCCGCCCGACGTCGTCCACTGACGAACACCTGCGAATTTTACCGCCTTAACTGGCGGTAAAGGCGTTTGTGCCGCAGATAAAATCGCGCATTTCCGGCCCGCCGCGGCATCCGTTTTCCCGCAAAATATCCCTCATTCGCGCTGCTCTCCGGTCGCGGAATTTTTTATCCACACTTACCCGCAATCGTAAAGCGTGACTTACCTGCAAACAGATCTGAAATTACCCGCAAAACATTCCTGACTTACGTCAGAAAGAATTAATCAGAAAAGATAAATAAGGTGTTCATGCCGGCATTCTGCGGGGATAAATAAGGCCTTCGCTTACAGCGGCCGTAAACGTCCGCGCCGCTCAGAATTTGAAGCACCTCCCGCTGACGCGGGCCCCTTCTGAGCAGTTAGTTACAACAGACAAAGAATTCACTGTAATCAGCCAGTTCTGAACCATCCAGCCCCTCTCAGGCCGGACCTGCGCCGTACCTGAAGCCCGGTTGCCCCCACTGACCAGCCCCGGCCGCCCGGCCCGGAGGGCCGGAACTGCAGTGGCTGATAAATGGATGCTGTAACTACAGAGTCTGAGCTGCTTTATGGCCGGAGGCCCGCGGTATCTTTCTTTCGTCTCCGACCATCTGACTGATAAGCTGCTGACAGGCCGCTGCTTAAACGGCGTCGGTCAGGGCGGGGTTGGGCTTTCGCCACCATAAGCCCTGTAACCGGCTGTGCCGGGCTAACGGCGCCAGCTGGCATCTGAGCCGTCCTTAGCGTTTTATGGCGCCTCCATGCCGCTGACGCGACATTCAAATGACGGGCTGCGCACTGCTCGCCCGTCCGGCTACGTCTGAGAGGTAAGTGCGATGCAGATGGCTCAACAGCAGCACGGGGAGCTGGAGAGGGTTTACACCATGATCGGCGCCGTGGTCATGGCCATGGCCGGCGACGGTCTTGAAACCACGCGGCTGCGGATTGCCGGCTTTATCCGCGGAGAACTGGCCAGAACGCAGGCATGGTCGCCTGAGATGGAAGCGGCCATGCTGAGTGCTATCGAGACGCTGGAAATCTATCCTGACCAGGAGTTCGTGGAGAGGCACCGCGATGGCGACGACTGAGTTCTCTTAGGGCTGATGATGCCATAAAATACCGGAAAAAGGGCCATCAGACTCTGTGGCCCGGCATCATGGAAAAGCCGATGGACAACGACAATCTGAACGTCAGCCACCTGGCCTGGTGCGGCCTGGTTGCGCTGCATACCGCCCGCCGCGACGGGCTCGTGACGTCACCCGCACAGGACAACCTGTTTCTGACCCGCTGGCTGGCCACCGCCGAAAAACAGCGCCGCTTTCCCCGGGCGCTGGCGAGCGACATCAGCTGGCTGCTGAAGGAGGGGCGGGTGAAGGGCCTGCGCGCTGACCTGCCCGGCAAGCTCGACTATCTGTGGCGCGCCGGCAACGGTAACCTGCAGGCGCAGAACGACCTGTTCCGGCTCCAGCACGCCCTGCACGCCGTGAAGCTCACCGGCTGGATTTATATGGTGCTGTCAGAAAACGAATGGAGCGGCCGCCGCCAGCTGCGGCTCAGCCCGTCCGTTTCCGGTATTTACCTCCGGCGCAGCGCACTGGATAACGGCTTTGACGAACGCGGACGGCAGCACAGCCCCCTGGACGCGCGCATCACCGGCGACCTGGCCGCGCTGGATAAGCTGCTGCAGCGTTCGGGCTGGCGACGCGAGGCGGCCGGAGGTTCTGATGAACATCAGCATCTTCTCCTCGCGGACGGATTCAGTGCAGCGTGAAGGCAGGACGGAAAGCTGACGAACTTCTCAGACTACAGTGAGCCTGCGCGCCGGCTCAGGTTTCACGGCGGGCGGCCGGTAACAACACCCACGTAATCTGAATAATAAATCGTCTGATTCTACTCCCTGAACGGGGCGCTGCCCGGCGGCACCCCGCTTTTTCGGACGGCGGCCACGTGAGCGATGGCCCTGACAGGATGTACACCATGAACAGGCATGAAGTGACGTCTCAGCTGTTTCGCAGCGCGGGCTACGATCCGACCACCGGCGTGCCGGAGCTGGAGTACCGGAACGGCGCGTGCCGGCGCTGGCTCGCGGTGCCGGCAAAGGTGTATCAGGCGTTCTGCGCGGCCGCGGACGGCGACGCATTTTTCAGGAGCAGCATCGGGGGCCGCTATATTTCCCTCCGGGGCAGCCTCAGCCTGCGGCGCGGCGTCTGACGCCATCATCTGCGCCCAGGCATCGTAGTCTTCCGCGGCCTGCTGCCGCCAGCGGCGCACCGGTGCCCGGCGCTCAGCGCGTGCCCGGTAGCCGCAGCGCCGCTCGCGGGCCGCCCGGATCAGGGTCTCCTGCACCCACGTCCAGAACGCGCGCCCCGTGTGCGGCGTCACCGTGTAGCCCGCTTTTTTCATGATTTTCCGGGCGACGTTTTCATGCCAGTTTCGGATGAGCGAAAAAGCGCCGTGGATATCGCCGCGTGACGTCATGATATTTAATTCGTGAAATTCATTCATATTATCTGCTCCCTGACACGTAACTTTTATCGTCAGATTACGGAATATCTTCAGCCCTGATTTTATATTTATAATATATTCATATTAACATGTTTATATTAATGGCTGTCAGGTGGTAAAATATTTTAACATTATTTTATGGCGGTGAAGGATAATGAAAAAACAGGCTTTAATCATGACGGCATTACTGACCCTTCCCGTTATTCACGGGGCGGAGGCCTCCGTAACGGCCGGCTTTTCGCCCGGGGGCTCGGCGCTGGATCTGATACTGCAGTTCACCGGCAGCGCGCGTCAGAGCGCCGACGTGGCGGCCTATGATTTCACCAGCCGGCCGGTGGCGCAGGCGCTGTCAGCGGCCGTTGCGCGGGGCGTTAAGGTCCGGCTGGTCGCCGATGAAAAGAAAAGCCGGGACCGCTGGTCTCTTGTCAGCCAGCTCGCGTGCGCTGGCGTGGACGTGCGCCTTAACGGCATGTACAGCATCATGCACAACAAGTTTATTGTGGCCGACGGCAGTGCGGTGGAAACCGGCTCATTTAATTACACGTCTTCTGCTGAAAAAAGAAATGCGGAGAACGCGATGGTGATTAAAGACGAACCTGATATTGCCCGCCAGTATCAGGCTGAATTTAACCGGTTGTGGAATGAATCCTCACCGGTAATCTGCCCGGCAGCCGGCATGAATTAAAATCACGCAGGTCGCATATTCAGCGTTCTTTACGGAAAGGGGGTTATGATGGCGGCAAAGAAAACGTATCCGGTCCGGTTCACCGGGCTGCGGGGCTCGCGGGAATGCGGTGCGGATTTCCGTAGCGCTGAGCCGGAGCAGTGGCAGCGCTGGCTGAAACACGCGCGTGACAACAAGGCCACCACGGTGGTCACCTGCCTGTGCCATCCCCCGGAGGAAGACGCGCAGCGCCGGCGCCTGAAAGTGCATCTGTCACAGAAAACAGACCAGTGCTGGCTCGCCTCATGGGCTTTCTCCGGGCACGAACACGCGCCAGACTGCCGCTTTTACTCCGTCTGGCCAGATGAGCGACAGGCTGCCATCTATGCCCCTGACGTGGTCAGAGCGGCGGCGGATGGCCGGCTTGTGGTCCGTCTGCCCACCGGCCTGCAGAAGAAAGACGTTCCTGATAAAACCCGTGATGCGCCTCCGGCCGGTGCCGGACCGGGGAGGCGGCGCCGGCAGCCCTCAATGCGCCTGCTGGGGCTGCTCCACCTGCTCTGGGAGCAGTCCGGCATCAACGTCTGGCATCCTGCATTCGATAAAAAGAAACGCTCGCCGGGCTGGGTGAGCTGGCGCCTGAATGAGACTGCAGCGCGCATCCGCATCGGCCGGATCCCGCTGCAGCAGTCGCTGATGCTGATGGCCATGAAGGATTCGCCGCAGGTCGCGCAGAACCGCCAGACTGCGAAGGACGCCGGCAGGGGCGCACGTCGCCTCATCCTGATCTCGCAGCTGGCCGCCTGGAGCGACGCGGCCGATGAGCGGCTGCAGACCACGCTGCCGCTGGGGCTGTTTTTCGGTTTTCCGGCGCTGCAGCTGCCGGAAGACGTAAGGGCCCGTCTGACACGAAGCTTTTCGCGGGAGCTCGGAGACTGGCGGCGCGGTGCCCGGACGATGCTCATCTGTGAAACCGAGCCGCCGGAGACCGCCTTTATACGTAAAGAGGGCCGTAACGTGCCGCGCAGCAGCTGCAGGGTTATCGACGTGGCGCTGATGACCGTCAGTCCGCGCTATATTCCGCTGGACTCCCGCTATGAGGGCATGGTTGAGGCGCGCCTGTGGGAGGAAAAGCGCGCGTTCATCAAGCCGCTGCGCTACGACGGTGAAGAGGACGTTTTTCCGGACTTTGTGCTGAAGGACGTTTCCGGTGTGGATGCGCTGCCGATGGAGGTCTTCGGCATGATCACGCCGGAGTACCTGCAGCGTAAGCAGGTAAAAATGGCCCATTACGACAGGGAATACGGACCGGGTAACTGGTGGTACTGGACTGCTACTGAGCATTCCGAAGTGCCCGCCCTGCCTCCCCGATGAGTTTCGCATTCAGGGCACCTGCAATACGCTCTGGCTGCTCATGACTGGCCTTCGGGAAGCTGACGGGATTTGGTTCAAACCAGACTAGCGCCCCAGAAATGATCATGCCTTACTCTTTCAGCCATACAACCTGATAAATATTTAATTACTGACAGACTTGTCTGCCTTATATATCGACCAGATGCGCTTTACCTGACTCACGCTGCATCCCGCAAGAATTGCTGTGCGCGCAATCGTCATACCGGACTCGCGAAGCGCAATGATGCGCTCATGCGTTTTGGGTTCCGGTCTGCGCCCTTTATACTTACCTGATGCCCTCGCCAGTTCAATGCCCTGCCGTTGCCTTTCTCGACGGGTCTCGTAGTCGTCTCGTGCGGTCTGAAGGGCGACCTTAAGCAGCATGTCCTGAACGGACTCAAGCACGATTCTGGCCACGCCGTCCTGGCTGACGGCCAGCTCGGACAGGTCCACGATGCCGGGTATAGCCAGTTTCGCTCCTTTAGCCTTAATCGAGCCAATCAGTTTCTCAGCCTCTGTAAGAGGAAGACGACTGATGCGGTCAATCTTTTCGGCCACAACCACCTCTCCGGGCTGTAGATCGGCAATCATGCGCTGAAGTTCAGGGCGGTCAGCCCTGGCACCTGAAGCCTTCTCTTTATAGACGCCGGCGACATAAAAACCCCTGCCACGGGCATCTTCAATAATGCTGTTCTGCCGAGTCAGTTCCTGTTCATCCGTACTTACGCGAAGATACATATGTTCAATCTGCATAGGTTCAGCGGTCCCGCCCTCTTAACGTAAATAATCCCTGAGCGCTTCCCGGCCGACGTTGTCTTCTGGCATGTCGCTCACAATGCGCCGCAGCGGAGGGATTCGGAAATATTGGCGTCTTACCGAGTCGGGATGCCCACAGCCTGCTTCGGAGCGCAACATATCGCCCTGCCTTAACATACGGTATATGATTTCACTTACCGGTGATTAGACTAGACAGGAATTCATGTGGAAAAGGAAACTTGGACATTATTTGGAGCAGCAACAGCCGTCGTAGTGCCGCTGATTTTTAACACAGTAAAAGAGGCGGTAAGGGAAAGAAAGAAAAGGAAAAGTGAAGAACGGTACATAGTCGTACAGCTTATATTCGTGCTGGACAAATATATATCTCAGTGTGAGTTTCTATCTTATAACGACGGTATGTATGATCCTGAAAAAGAATACAAGGTAACAGACTACGTTAAACCTGAATTGCAATTGTCATCGGTAAAGGGTGACTATAAATATCTCGATACTGATATGCTTTACAGGCTGCACAGCATTGATTCCAAGCGCGCCCAGGTAATCAGTGAACTCTCAAATCTTGATGACAGCTACTTCGAAGATGCCCCGGAATGCAGTGGATATTATTCCAAGCGGCGGGAGCTTTACGCAAAGCATGGCCTTTATGTAATTGAGCTGTCCGAGGATATTTGTAGAAAATTCAGGATAAAACATGTTTCATGGGATGGCGGTTTTAATCCGGCAACCTCCATTAGAGAACGGCTGATTCAGATCCGGGCGTCAAGATCCCGCTCAACGCTCCGTAACATGGAAAGGTATGCGAAGCGAGTAGCTGAAAAACAGCGAAAATTAATGCAAAGCTAGAGATGGCAATAGAAGCATATATCTTATCTCACTCTGCATATAGAAGATTAAGGTAAAACAGATGTAAAAAACCGCCATGCGGCGGCATGCACTAAATGTCACCGTCCGGGCTGTTCCTCTTTGGCGGTTTGCAGCGTGCGAACGTCATATTCAGACATCCACTGATCGGTGTCCTCCGTATACTCGTCAGCTTCGGTGAACACGATAATTTCATAAGCGGGATTCAGACTGGACTGGTATTCCACGGCTTTCAGCAGGTCAGGGCCGGGGAAGAATAATAAATACACGCCTTCCGTCATATAGCTTTTGTTCAGTGTCTGGGTTGTATGCAGGCTCATTTTCCGCCCGTATACGTCGATAATCTTATTTGACTTAAGTCTGCTTACCACACTTTTCTCAAAGATGCGCTCCAGGATCCGATCGCTGTGAGCTTTGGTGTTCACGCACAGGTAAACGTCACACTCATGGTGCTCAGCCCGATCAGCGGCATATTTCAGAATGCTTTCGTGCAGCCTGTCCATAAGTTCAGAAAACTCACGCTGTAATATAACCCGGTCAGTCATTTTTGTTCCTCATTATCAATGAATTGTGGCTTCCATCATATCGGTAATGTCCTGTGCGGCACAGCGCTGAAGCTCGTCCTGTTGCACAGTTCGGTGTTATGCGGATTTTACCTATCGGCGGAAGAAAGGCATAAAAAACCGCCAGGGGGTGGATAGTGGTCATCTGTAGAAACGCGATCGCTTGCTCTGCCAGGCGACAAGGGGCAGCGCAGCTAATGCGCCGAACATCACCAGATAGGCGGCTTTGCGCGCGTCTGCGCTGCTAACAGCAAACGCTGAATGACTTTACCTGAAAATGTAATGGTGCTTTTATATTCAGGCTTCAGCATGATTAATTAACCGGGCCTGTAACATACGTGGCCCGCTCAGCATCTTTGCCGTAAAGGATTGGGTATGGAAATTGAAATTAATAGCTGCAATAACATCGATAAAGCAAATATCACTCTGGCCGAGAAGAAATTAAATATTAAATTTGCGCCTAATGGTACCGGAAAAAGCACCATTTCACGCGCGATTCAATGCACAGTCAACGGGGATGAGCAGGGGCTGAGTGACCTGCTTCCGTTCAGATATCGTGGTTCTAATCCTGACGCAGTCAGGCCAGGCGTAACCGGCGCCGATGGCTTGCAGAACGTCATGTGCTTCAATGAAAAATATGTCGATCAGTTTACTTTTCAGCCGGACGAACTCGTAAGCAACAGTTTTGATATTTTCATCAAAAGCGAAGCGTATCACGAGACAGAACGTGAGATTGAAGCCATGGTCGTGGCCATACGGCAGCAGTTTGCTGATAACGCCGGGCTTGAGGAATTCATCACGCACCTGGGGGAGCTCAGCGCGGCGTTTAAACTGAGCAGTACCGGGATTGCAAAAACCTCCACAGGAATGAAAGGCCTGTCTGCCGGTAACAAGCTTCAGCATATTCCTGAAGGCCTGGAACTGTATAAGCCATATATCCAGAGTAAAAGCAGCGTGGAGTGGATTGAATGGCAGACCCGGGGATATGAGAAATTCTCCGCGCTTGCTGAAGACTGCTGTCCGTTCTGCACCGGTGACTCCCGCGAAAAGGCGGAGCAGATTGGTCGCGTCAGCACAGAGTATGATAAGGCCGTCATTAAAAACCTGATCGGCCTGATTGGCGTGCTGGATAAACTCGGTGAATATTTTTCAGAACCTGCCCGCGCCCGCCTTGCCGATATCACCACACGGAAAAGTGGCCTGGAAAAACAGCATGAAGAATATCTTGTGACGGTGAAGAAACAGACAGACAGCCTGATTGGAATGCTGAATACCCTGAAAACCCTTAACGGCTTTACGTTCAGCGCGTCCACCAACGTTAAGGCGGCGCTGGAATCCTGTCGCCTGGACGTGAAGTTTTTCCCGGAGCTGCAGTCAGATAAAACGGCCAGCACCGTGGCCAGCCTTAATGCCTCCCTGGATGACCTCACGACGCAGGCCGGGCGCCTGCAGGGACAAATCAACAAGCAGCGCCAGGGCATGCAGAAGCTGATCCTCAAGCATAAAACCGACATCAATACCTTTCTGGCTTATGCTGGCTATCGTTATCAGGTGGACATCACTGGAGAAGGCGATAAATGCCGGCTTAAGCTGCGCCACGAAGATTTTGACGGCTACGTCAGCGGCGGCAGCCAGCATCTCAGCTATGGTGAACGTAATGCCTTTGCCATCGTCCTCTTCATGTACGAATGCCTGGCTAAGAAGCCGGACCTGATCATTCTTGACGACCCGATTTCATCGTTTGATAAAAACAAAAAGTTTGCCATTCTGGAGATGCTGTTTCGCCGCAATGCCGGTGAATGCCTGAAAAACGAAACGGTACTGATGCTGACCCACGACGTTGAACCTATTATTGATACGCTGAAGTCCGTCAGGAAGCTGTTCAGTAATCTGGTTACGGCCTCACACCTCCGCTACAGCTCAGGCTGCATCACCGAGCAGCTTATCGGCGAAAGCGACATCCGCACCTTTGCTCAGATCTGCCAGTCCGTTACTGACTCTGACAGTGAAGACGTGATAAAGCTGATCTATCTTCGCCGCCATTATGAAATTATGGACGACCGCGGTGATGCCTATCAGGTGCTGTCAAATCTCTTTCATCACCGGGAAACGCCCATTGACAGCCGTGAACCCGTTCAGCAGGGAGTGGGATATCCTGAAATGGCCGCAGAGAAAGTCGCTAATGGCTGCCAGGCAATTGCCTTACGTATACCCGGATTTGATTACGCAGCGACTCTTGTGCAGCTAACGGACCCGGATCGTGTTCGTGCGCTCTATTCTCTCTGCCGGAGTGGCTACGAGAAACTGCAGGTATTCAGGCTGCTTCAGACCGGACTCGAAAATGCGGTCATACGTAAGTTCATGAACGAGACCTACCATATTGAAAATGAATTTATCTGTCAGCTGGATCCCGCCCGGTTTGATCTCATTCCTGAATATGTCATCAGAGAGTGCGATGCGCTGATATTCCCTCCTCCGTCTGCGAATGACGAGGCTATGGAAGAAATTGCCTGACTTGTCAGAGGTATAGGGCGGTAACACGCTTCAGTTTTCAATCCGATTCCAGTCAGGTCCTATCACAGCCAGCAGGCGGTTACGGTCCGTTATCCGGATTGTTTTCCCCTGCTGCAGCGACCGGATAAGCTTTCGTGCCTCGCGGCTGGGCCTGACGTTCAGAGAGTGAGGAACCTTGTCTCTTTCCGTATAGCACTGCAGTCCCTCACGCGTGGACAGCGTCTCAAACCGCAAATGATGGCCTTCCGCAATAAACGCTGCATGGCATGCCGGGCTGATCCAGTAAAGCGCTTCCAGCACATCTTCCCACGCCCGGCGTAGCAGGTGCAGTGAGGCGTTCAGACCATAAACGGGACGGCCATAGTCGGGCTTGCCATTCGCATCCAGTTCCTGAAACTTCCACACGGCCTCATGATGGGCCAGACGGTTGCGCAGATCGCGGATACGGGTAAATTTACTCTCAAGGTGATGCCGGCGGATACCCCCCGGTCGCGCAGGGAAAACGTCCGACGTCAGGTGGGGCCACAGCAGAGAAGAGTTTCTGGGCTCCTCGTATTCTGCCGTGAGCAGATTGGTCCAGAACCCGAAGTCCAGCCCGGAGATCACGCGCTCCGGCGTCAGGGGCTTTCCGGCGTCGCTGATGCGTTTTGATACCTTGCGCACGCAGCCCTCCTCCCAGGCGGTAAAGTGATACATCGGGCTGCCGTCCGGCAAGCTGCGGGGATTTCCCTGTCTGTCCGTTTTGAACCGCTTGCCCTGCCGAATATAGGTTTTATCTCCGATGAAGCGCGGGAGATCGTAGATCCAATAAGCGTCGGTCCGCCACAGTCCAGCCGCGCCAGGCGGAGGATTGTGGCGGATGGCATAGTCAATGGCGTTGCGCAGTGTCACCTCAAGGCAGTGCAGCAGCGGCTGCATGGCTGCCGAGAGCGCTTTATTCCAATTGTAGCCGCCAAGCGCCTCTTCGGGTTTCAGCTTGAGTATGTCCGTATAGATTCTCAGACGTTCGGGTGAAATGTAGTCTTCCAGGTACATGCCGCCCTCCGCGACGCTGAACAGATATAAGGTTGACGCTTTCGTCAGATGTGGGTAAATTAAGCACTATCAAGGCGCGGACTTCTTCGGACCCGTGCGTTTAAGTTAGTACTGGAAAAGCCATCCCTCGGGGTGGCTTTTCTCGTTTCAGCCTGTCAGAAATCTTCCCGCTCAAGCGGCGGCAGCCGCATCGCGGCGCGGAACTCTTCGGCTTCCTCCAGAAATCCTTCTTCACTCATCATGTGAAACTGAGACCGGTAAAGCGTCAGCAGCGTTTTCTCATCCCGCGTGGCGGCTTCTGCCAGCAGGGCCGCGTAGAGAGAAGCGCCCTGCGACAGGCGGGTCACCCCTTCCAGCTGCCGCGCGCGCACCGACAGGTGCGGCACTCCCGCCATCATGATGCGTTGCAAATCGGCCTCACTGAGTATGCCCAGAATGCGGCAGAACTCGCGGTGGCCGTCCAGCGTCAGCCCGGCATCATACGGACTTTCCCTCAGCTCGGCGTCCATCATCCGCGCCATCTCCCGATCCATCAGGGCAACGAGCTCGCTGGTCCGGATGAAGTTTCCGATCAGGTCGCCGAATGTGGCCACCAGAAACTCCTGCAGGAAGTCACTCTTTGAACGTCCGGCTTTTCTGGCCTGCTCGGTGATCGCTTCGTCCACGGCCGAGGGAATGTTGCGCACGGTGAGGGTGCGCAGGTCGCCGCGCCCCGGCAGCGGCAAATCAGGAACTGTTGAGGCAACCATGATGAATTTCCCATATTAATAGATTATGACATATCATCCGCCTGAAAGTGGGTTAATGCAAATTATAATTTCAAATTGGCATAAATGATTCAATTTGGTCTACCTGCATCAATTTTGCGTAAAAAACGCCAACTACCTTGAAACATGCCAAATCGTTTCCCGCTCCGCCCGCTGTCCTGTCTCCGCATCCGGTCAGATCCGGAAAAAGGCAAAGTCGGAACATGCGAAATTGATGTACGGTATTGACTCAGTACCACCTGCATTGACATCCCGTTATACTCTGAAAAAACAGGAGGCTGGCGTGAAGCTGAAAATGCAGGACCTGAGACTGTTTAATCTCGTCTTTGAAAGCGATCCGGGCTGGATACTCGATTTTTCCAACCGCACGCTGTCGGCTTTTTTTGATGAAGAGCTGAACATTGATATTGATGATGAACGTTATCAGGAAGAAGGAACCTCAAAAGCCAAACGGGTAAGATGTTTGCTGAAACAGGTCGATCGTGAAACCGCCCTGCGGGTTCTTGATGCTCTGTGGCGGTATAAAATGGAGACCATGCCTGAGCAGGCCGAACAAAGCCGCAATGACTGGCTCGCACTGATTTCACGGCTGGAAAATACGGATGCTGATACAGCCAAAGGCGACAGGCCTGTTCAGGTATGGCACGGTGTTGACTGGCCTTCACTGATAGGCGAAATGAACGAAATGAAATCCCTGCCGCCACATCCGAGGGGTTTCCGGTTTGAAGCATGGCTTGCAGAACTTTTCAGTACCTTTAAGCTCGCCCCCCGATCGTCATTTCGTAACACGGGTGAGCAGATTGACGGCAGCTTCCGGCTGAATGATGACTTTTACCTGATGGAAGCGAAGTGGCATCAGAACAAAACGCCGGCGGCAGATTTGCACGTATTTGAAGGAAAACTCAGCACCAAGGCAAAATGGGCCCGGGGCGTGTTCATCAGCTGGATGGGGTTTAGTGATGAAGGTCTGATGGCCTTCGGGAAAGGAAAGCGGGTGATTTGTGTCAGTGGTTATGATCTTTATCATTCACTCAGTCACGGTATAGCTCTGCCCGACCTGCTGGAAGCTAAGCTCCGGCATGCGGCTGAAACAGGGGAGCCTTATGCGGAATTTGACAGGCTCTACACTCTTAAAGACAAAATACCCGGCACGCCGAAATAATCTGCCGGGTAATTCAGGATATTACCCTGAAGAGAGTGGTTTACTTCACCCAGTCTTCCAGTGTCAGACCCGGTACCCGCTCAAACTCCCGCGTATTATTCGTTACCGGCACGGCACCGGCGGCGATGGCGTGCCCGGCAATCGCCGTGTCGTTCGGGCCGATCGGCGTCCCGGCCAGCCGCAGCGAAACTTTGATCTCCGAGGTCGCATCCACCGCGGCACGGTCCTAGGGCAGGACGGCATCGAGGCGGGCGCAGAACGCGTCAACCAGTTGCATGTGTCGGGGCGAGGCCTTCGGGCCGGTGGCGCCGAAGCGCATCATTTAATCGCAGTGTGAGAGAGGAATATTGAGATTTTTTCATGTCCCAGGCAGGTCATCCGCTTAAGTATAGAATTGAAGTCTCAGACTTATCTCTAATGGTCCAAGAATCATAATCGCGCATCTAACTTTTGAAGTGAAAGCTGAAACCAAGTAACGATGAGCTTCAAATTAGTCAATAAAGTATCTGACAGATGCGCGCTTATGTTAATTATATATCTTGAAGCGGTTAAGGTGATGTTAAATTAACTGCTTTTGTTTTTTAGCTTAATTTCAAAAATGTTTGACCAGTTTTTTCCAGTGACGTATATTTTTTTATTTACAGCGTCGTATGCAATACCATTGAGGGTGTTGGTATTCTTATCTGTGTGATCCAGTCTGAACTGTATGCCGGCCATATCGTACCAGTTAACTACTTTTCCATTGTCAGGATTAATAGCTAAAATGACGTCTGTATACCAGACGTTGGCATAAATCAGACCATCAATCCATTCCAGTTCATTAATTTTTTCAATTTTCTTTCCTTCAAACGTCACGTTTATTTTCTTAGTGACTGATAGGTCATCAGGGTTTCTGAACGTGATTTCATCACTTCCGTCACTCATAACAAGCTGCTTACCATCAGTAGTTAATCCCCAGCCTTCGCCTTCATAATTTATGGTTTTAGTAATTTCAAGATTTCTGGGTTCAATGACATACATCTTTTTTTCTTTATATGTCAAAACAAAGTATTTTCCATCAAGTTTTGTCAGGCCCTCGCCCCACACATCCTCAGGTAGCGGTTTTGAACGTACCGTTTCTCCGTCTGAAAGATTCAGAACGTTAACTTTTGATTTTTTATACCAACCCGTAGATTCAATAATGTGACCTTCGTCAACAATAAGCCCCTGAGTAAAGGAAGAATCATTGTGGGGGAGCGAGCGGACAATCTCATAAGATCCTTTCGGAATTTCCGCTTCTGCCTTAGCCATGAGGGGTAGGCAGGCTAAGGATAGTGAAAGGGTAAGTGCAGCATAATGTTGAGCTGGAGAAACGTTCAAAGAGCACATTCCATAATCCTCTATTTAGTAAGGTTTTAAATTGATTTCATTTGATTATAGATTAGCCTGCATGAACTATTTAATGCAATAGCATTAAGATTTAATTATTTGTTTTGAGTTTCTCAATTAAAAGATTATATAAATCATTGTCTTATTGTTGAACTCTAGTTTTTCTGGAATCTTGCGGAGCATATTGGCACAAAAAAAGAACAATAAATGATAAATCATTCTTTTCATTTCGGTTGACTTATAGATGAGGTTTGGTTAATAGTTTTAGGCCTTAAAGCTGTACATTCAATGATCTCTGGGTTAGTACAAGGAGCTGAGATGGTGAATCCAATAGGTTTAGTAATACAGGAAAGCTTTAAAAAGTTTCCAGAAAATGTTGCTATTCAGACAGAATCTTTATCCTGGACTTATAGGGAGCTTGAGAAAAAAGTCGCCGGAAACATTATCAGATTGATGGAATGTGGAATAATAAAGCAGTCACGTGTAATCGTAGAGATGAAGAGATCTCCAGATAGTATTTCTTACATACTAGCGCTGATTAAGTTGGGTGCAGTATTTATTCCGGTTGACCCGGGACAACCTGAAAAGAGAAGGGATTTTATTTGCGATGATTCAGGTGCATCCTTTCGAATAATTAAAAGAGAAGATGGAATAAAAATTTCTGCGGTCAGATGCTCCTCGGGTGAATCTTCTGAACAGTCTTCTGATGACACGCTGTCGTATATTATATATACGTCCGGGACAACAGGGAATCCGAAAGGAGTAAAGATCCTATCGCGTTCTGTACATAATTTAATGAAGTGGATGAGAGTCAGATATAATTTCAGTGACCAGACGAAGGTTCTCCATAAAACAGCATTGACATTTGATGCCTCCGTATGGGAGATGCTTATCAGCTTTTACTCCGGGGGGACGCTTTATCTCGCGGATGCTGAGAAAGATAAAATTCCTTCCTATATCATTAGTACTGTCATTAAAAACAACATTGATACGATTCAGTTTGCTCCATCAATGTTAGGAAAAGTCCTTGCAGAGCCGGCATTTAAAGATTGTAAGAGCCTTAAAAACGTTTTCAGCGGCGGAGAAGCCCTGACAGTTCCGCTTGCCAGGAAGTTCTTTGAGCTTTCAAACGCGCTTCTGCATAACCTTTATGGACCTACCGAAACGACAATTCAGGTTCTGACTCATACTATTGAAAAAAGTGACCTTCTCAGCGAGATCCCTATTGGACGACCAATTGAAGGTATAACTGCCTACATAGTAACTGCTGACGGTACAGAAGCTGCGGCTGGGGAAACGGGCGAACTGTGTATCAGCGGTACAGCCCTTGCGTCTGGTTATGTAAACTGCGATTCTGAAGAGAAAAGAAAATTTGTTACGCTTGATCTTATTCCTGGAGCTCCTTTCGTTTACCGTACTGGTGACATGGCCTTTCAGGATAATGCCGGCAAAATATACTTCTGTGGACGAACAGATGATGAGACTAAGATTAATGGGTATCGAGTAAATCTTAACGAGATCGAAAGCCTGTTAAATTCGCATCCTGCAATTGAAAGTTCAATAGTCATATCTGATACGACTGGATCCTCAGCGCGTTTGAAAGCCTACCTAAAAATGTGCGCCAAGTCTGATATATCTTATGAAGCCATATCCTCGCTAATTGAGAAAAACTTCCCATATTATATGTGGCCTGCTGAATATTATATTATTTCAGATATTCCGCTTACAGCCCATGGAAAAGCCGATAGAAAATCAGTATCAGAATGCCGTGGGGTAAAAAAAATGGTTCCGGAAGAAGTACCCAGCGCTCCGGTCAACGCTCATCTTGAATCCGCCATCCTCACTATCTGGCAGGATGTTCTGAATAACAAGAACATTTGCTCTGATACCGATTTCTTCTCCTGTGGAGGAAACTCTATTGAAGCAATGATTATTGCAATGAAACTGAAAGAACAGAGGGGATTTAATATCTCGCTAGAGCAAATCCTTCATTTAAGAAGTGTGCGTAACATTGTTAACCACATTCAGTGAATTTCAAATCATAGAGGTCTTCAATGATAAAGGCATCTCATACAGTACAGAGCATCTGGAAATCGTCCTTGAAGTTTGGTGAAGGTAGCACCGCGTACAATGAATATCGTACGATTTATGTTAACGGAAAAAGTAATATTGATATTCTGGCTCAAGCCGCCTCAAGCGTTTTTTCCTCGCATCGTGCATTTAACATTCATCTGCATCCAGTGGAGGGAGAGTTGTGGCTCAGTGAGGGAGATTATGATTTTTCATCTTTCATCTTTATCAGTAAATCTGAAGACAAGGTGGCTGCCATAAAGCTGGCTGAAGAAAAGATTCACACTGCGTTTAATCTTTATGAAGGGCCTCTTTTCCGTTTCGACATTATTCAATGCCTTAGTGATGGTGCTATTCTGCTCAATCTTACCGCACATCATGCGATCATGGATGGCTGGTCCTTCGATTTGTTCTTCAGGGAATTATCTGCAGAATTTCAGCGGATTGTTAACTCAGGTGAAAATCCTGATTCGCCTGGAAAGCGAGATGTTACCTTGTCTATTATTAAAGAACATGCTGACCTCTCTGACGGCTTCATGACTGCATCTCTTGAATACTGGAAAGATCAGCATAAGAATGTAGCTGACAACCTGAAGCTGCCGACTGATTTCATTAGAAAAACTGCCACGGATATGAAAGGCACTTCCGCAGAATACAATCTTGATCCAGAGGCGACTGAGAATATTAAGCGCTATGCAGCTGAGAATAACGTCTCTGTGTATACTGTTTTCTTGGCACTTTATGCGGCGCTTCTTTACCGTTACAGTGAACAGGATTCCCTGAATATAGGCATTCCTGTTCTTAACAGGCACAGCAGTCAGGAATTTTCAACCATTGGCTGCTTTGTCAACACTCTTGCTCTTCATTTTGATTTCACCGATGACCTCTCATTTTCAAGGCTGATAAATCTCACCGATTGCAATATCAAGGATGCTCTCAAACATCAGCGCCTTCCCTTTCCCGTTCTTCTTAAATCTTTAGATTTTAAGTCGGATCCCTCCGTTCATCCACTTTTCCAGACGATGCTATCGTGGCAGGGTAAAAGCAGCCCCGTCTGCTTTGGAGAAGATGTTTTCGCCGAGACCATCAGCATTAAACGGCGTGACGTGAAATTCGACCTGCTCATCAATATCCATGAAAGAGAGGAGGGGTTCGTTTTAGGCATGGAATACAGTCATGCAGTATTCAGGGACGAAACGATTGACCGACTATTCACCCATTTTAAAACCCTGATACATTCATCTCTACGCTACCCAACGCAGCCCCTCGCGCAACTGAATATACTACCCTCCGAGGAAAGAATCAGAATTGAGAACTGGAATGCCACAGATAAAAATTATCCTCCAAGCAATGTCCTTGAAACAATCCTGAAAGTGATGAAAGACCGTGCATCCTCGGTTGCGCTTGAGTTTGGTGACCGCACGATGACTTATGGCAGGCTTGATACTCTGACAGCCAGCCTCTCCAGCTGGCTCATTGATAAAACCGCTACAGAATTTATCGGCGTCTTTATGGAACGTTCATTTGATATGACGGTAGCGCTCTTGTCGGTTATGAGGGCAGGCAAGGCATGGGTACCCATTGACCCGGAGTACCCACAGGACCGCATTGACTACATGGTAAGCGATTCTGGCGTAAAGGTGATCCTGACCCAGGATAAGTTTCTCTCCGCACTGCAGCAGTATGATGCAGAGGCTTTTACTATTGATGCGGCGCTTATCGCGAACAGCATGACCGGCGAGCAGAACCCTAGTACCCCACCCCATCTTCGTCCGGACAGCAGAGCATATATGATTTATACCTCCGGTTCGACGGGAAAACCTAAGGGCGTAGTGAATACCCATCAGGGATTATTTAATCGGCTTTACTGGATGCAGGAGCAATATGGTCTGGACTCCAAGGACCGTGTGCTGCAAAAGACTCCCTTCAGCTTTGACGTATCGGTGTGGGAATTCTTCTGGCCACTTATGTTAGGTGCACGCATTGTAATTGCTCTTCCGGGAGGACATCGTGATACGAACTACCTGAGCGACCTTATCCGGGACAAGCGTATTACAGTTCTGCACTTCGTTCCTTCCATGCTTAATGCATTCCTGGATGAAGATAACCTCAGAGAAAAATGTTTCAGCCTGATCAATGTGTTCTGTAGCGGTGAAGCCCTCTCCGCGGAAGTCATCAGATCTTTCCACGAAACTCTGGATGCAAAGCTTCATAACCTGTACGGGCCGACGGAAGCTGCAATTGATGTTTCGTACTGGCAAAGTAACAGTAACTACTCGGGGAATGTGGTGCCTATTGGAAAGCCCGTCGCCAATACCAAGCTTTATGTGCTGAATAAAGCCCATCAGGTTCAGCCTATTGGAGTGGCGGGCGAACTGTACATAGCTGGGGTGCAGCTTGCCGAAGGCTATCACAACAGACCTGAACTGACGGAAAAAACGTTTATTGAGGTGAAGATCAATGATGATGAGTCATTGAGAATGTACAAAACCGGCGACCTTGCACGGCTTAATACCGATGGCAACATCGAGTATCTTGGAAGAACCGATCACCAGATTAAACTTCGCGGGTTCAGGATTGAGCTGGGTGAGATCGAGGCGGTTATTCTTTCCTGTTCTCTGGTCAGGGAAGCAGCGGTCATTCTGGACGAGTCGGCGGGGGTAAAACGTCTGATTGCATATGTTTCTCTGAACGGGGGCACCCGGTCAGATGCAGAGCACGTCACTGAGCGGATCAAGAATGATATTGGTAAGAAAATACCATCGTTCATGGTACCGTCGGCTTTTTATATACTTGACGCTTTACCACTTTCCGCAAATGGCAAGCTTGACCGCAAGTCTCTGCCTGCTCCTCTGGCACTGAATAAGACAGTGAAAAAAGCTCCCTTCAGCAGCTCTGAAGAAGAAATTTTCTTCAACACACTAAGCGGGCTCGTATCTTCCGAATCTGTAACGCTACAGGATAATTTCTTCGCCGCCGGCGGTGATTCTATTCTGGCATTAAAGCTAATTTCAGAACTCAAAAAGCAGGGGTTATCACTCAGCCTCAGACAAATCTATGATGCGCAGAATATCGCGGAGATGATTGCGGCCTGCGAGCCTCTCAGAAACACTGCCGGCCCCGATTCAGACGTGAGTGCCCTTTTGTCTGTTCAGGACAGAAAACTGATAGAACATAAAGGAATCGATGCATGGCCAATGAGCATCCTTCAGAAAGGAATGGTTTATCATTCCCTGCTTAATGAAGACTCATCTGTTTATCACGATATTTTTACCTACATTACCGAGCACATCAGCGTCAGTGGCATCACTGAAAAAATTGCAGCTGTCGTCTCTACGCACGAGCAGCTTCATTGCGTATTTGACTTGGCGACGTGCAGCGTGCCCGTTCAGGTCAGGCTAAAGTCACCATGTGTTCAGATTAACCACTGTGAGATTGCAGGCGACCTCAGGGCACATCTCGACTCGTGGGAAAATCAGTGCAGGCAGCAGCCCTTTAACTTCGAAGCAGGCCCTCTGGTGCGATTCACGCTGCATGTACGAGGCAATGTGGCAGAAGCCCTCTCCCTTGATTTCCATCATTCCGTTCTGGACGGATGGAGCGTATCTACCCTCATTAATCAGATCATTAACGATAACGAAGTATCTGCTGAAGGCATAAGCTACGCCTCATTTATCGCCCGGGAAGCCGAAGCGATGAATTCACAACCTGCGTATGACCACTGGCTTCATATATCGAGCCACAGCGCATGTAAAGGCTTTGGCCTTGACGTGGACATACACAGCAGTGAAAGTGAGTCGCTTGTCCTCAGCGAACGTTTTATTCAAGATCTTCGTGGCCTGAGTCGAAAATACACCGTTCCACTTAAGACCGCGGCTATGTACTACCATTACCTTGCACTTTCTCGCGCAACTGGCCAGCGTGACATGTGTTTTGGTAACGTAGTGAATGGGCGGGGTGAAGAAGAAGGCTCGGTTAACTCACTCGGTCTTTATCTGAATACAGTGCCATTCATCGTAGCCGGAGTGGAAGAAAATCCAGAGAATCTGATTTCAGCCATATTCAGCGCCGAGAAAGCGGACCTGGAACACAGGCGGTATCCGCTTGCCAGTATTTTAAAATCCGCAGGTCGCGACTCCCTCTTTGATGTGGTATTTAACTTTACTGATTTCCATGCATACAGTAGCGAAAAGAATCGCGTACGCGAAGCACGCTATTATGAACAGACTAATTTCCCCGTGATGATCCATTTTGCCCGTGATCCTTTGTCGGGAGGATATGGCGTGACGGTTAACTATCACAGTACTGAAGTGAATAAAAAGTTTGTTCAGAAGTATCTGTCTGAATTCCGACGGATGAGTCAGCAGGAAAAACTGATTTCTGTGCCGAGAGTAGTGGCAGATGTATTCTTTAATGTGACGGGAAGTACGTTTTCACACGACGAGAACTATCACGCACACGGAGTAGACTCTATTTCTGCGCTGCGTATAGCGGCTTTGCTCAGGAAAGCGGGTCATTCCATTAGCCTCAGACACATTGTAGGCTCGTCCAGTCTGACGGAGCTGATGACTGCCGTGGCTGGCGAACAGCCAACTGAATCTTCAGAGCAGGGCAAGCCATCTCCTGGCTATTTCTTTTCCATTCCTGAATCGCTGCGTTCAGACAGTGATGCCGAGGATATTTACCCCCTGACTGATACTCAGAAGCTCATGGTTGATGCCTCTCTGCAGGAGGCCGGCTATGCCACCTATCATGACGTTTTCGGCTATGAGTTTGGCCTTCAGTGCCAGCCGGACGTCATCAGACGAGTACTGACGGATTTAATGGCGGAACACCCTGTTCTGCGCACGAGCCTGATCATGGTAGAGGGCGAGATAACTCTGCAGAAGGTTCACAAAAGGGGAATGCTGAATTTCCACCATTTTGATATCAGCGGGCACGGTAAGCTGAATGCGCACCATGTTTATTCGGGATGGTTTGAAGAGGAAAAATGCCGCGATTTTATCTTCAGCGATACCGGGCTTGTTCGTTTCTTCACGCATAAAATTTCGGAAGATACCTTTGTTCTTACGCTCAGCTTCCACCACTCCATTCTCGATGGATTCAGCCTGTCGCACCTGATCAAGCAGTTTGTAGCACGCTATCAGGCGACACTGTCAGCTGCGCCAACAGCTACGGCACCTCAGAAGGTACCTGCTTTCAGAGACTACTGTCTGCTGAGCAAAGCCGAGTCTGAGTCCGGACAGGCTGAGGCGTTCTGGATTGATACACTTTACGACGAGCCAAAGCTAAAGCTTCCGTTTAATGGAACAAAACGGTCGGCAGAGGCAGATTCTTCCCGGTGGTCAGAACTGAAAGTTTCGCTGAATCCTGAAATTACACTGGCGCTGACCAATATGGCCGCCGCTGTTAACGTATCGCTTAAGCATATCCTGTTGGCGGTGCACTTTACTGTTTTAAATGCAGTTTTCAGAACAACCGATCTGATAACATCGGCCTTCACTGGCGGAAGAACGGATGAGCTTGATTCGCATCTCACGCTGGGCATGTTTCTCAACTTCCAGCCGGTAAGATGTAATCTCTCCGATATGACATTTCGGGAGGTTGCTCTGAACCTGAAGGACTTCGAAAACAGAGCGTTGCCTTATAAACGCTTCTCCTTCACCAAAATTAATGGCCTCTCGGCCCATCAAAGTTACCAGGCTACCTGCTTCAACTTTACTCGGTTTACTAACTATCAGGAGGTTGCTTCCTCTGCGTCAGCGGCAGATGAGGCTAATCCGCTGCGCCGGACTATGTGGTTTGAACACACGCACTTCGGCCTGCTCGTGAACGCAGGTTTTGATCTCAGTCTGAATGAAGTCGTTTTAACCCTTAATGGCAAGGCTGAAACGCTGAGTATCAGAGACCTGGAAATGATGGCCGCATTGTACACACAGACCGCGCGTTCGGTAGCGGCCAATCCTGCTGCTGAATGTGTACAGCTTAAGCTTCTCAATGATGAGATCATAGCCGCCTTCGAAAAGGATGGAACATATGAAGCTGGTTAATCCAGATGGTATCCATGCTCCGGTAGGGGCTTACAGCCATTCTGCATTGGTGTCTTCGGCTGAATCTTTATTGATCCTGTCCGGGCAGATCGGCATGCGTAAGGATGGTTATGTTCCCGGAAAACAGGACGAACAGCTCAGGATTGCGCTCCAGAACATTCAGGAGATCCTGGAAGCTCATGAAACCGACATCAAGGACATTATAAAAATGACCTTCTTCTGGAGTGAAAAAATTTTAGCGCCTGAGATAAGGAACAGTCTTCTGCTTGGCTGGCTCGGAGAGCATCGTCCTTGCATGACGATGGTAGTCGTAAAAGGCCTGGCGAGACCGGATCTGCTTGTTGAAATTGATGTATCAGCAATAGGAAAACAGCATGATTGAAGAATTTCTGAGTTTTGGCAATTCCGCAGTACACACGTACGCCTCGTCGGATGGTTATCGGCTGCATTACCGCTCATGGGGAAATGAGGCGGCGAACGATATCGTGGTTATGCTTCATGGCGGAGTCAGCCATTCAGGCTGGCAGTATCCCCTTGGCGTTGCGTTTACAAAGCAGACAACCTGCCGGTTTATAGCCGTTGACCGGCGCGGTTCGGGGCTAAACAGAGATGGCCGCGGCCATCTTGTCTCAGTTGAGCAGGAGTTAAAAGATGTTGTCATCCTTCTCCGCGAACTGGCTGGGAACGGTCGTAATATCCACCTGGCAGGGTGGTGTTTTGGTGGGCAGATTGCATCCCTGGTAGCGGCGCACCCTGATATTAAGGGGCACATTTCAAGCCTGATTATGATTACACCAGGTTTCAGGTTTACTGAGCGCTACGGAGATATTCTTGTCAGGACGACACACAGCGTTAAGCAGGTCCTGAAGAATATTCAGTTTGAATCTCCACGTGATATTGATTATTTCCCGGTCCCTCTGGCGGTAGAAGACTTCACTGATGACGAAGCGCTTCAGAAACTTATGGAAGCGGATGATCTCCTGTTAAGAAATGTGACGATGAACACGATAGATGTCTGGCAGGAACTGGCCGACTTATCCCGTTCAGAGCTAATCTCTTCAGCAGAGAATATGCGTGTCTTATGCATTCTTGCGAATGAAGACAGGCTTGTAAATAATCAGGGAGTCGCCGAATATTTGCAACGCAGATACGGAGATAATAAAACTGAAATTATCTGGCTGAGTGGGCATCATGCCATTCAGTTTACCGCAGCCGAACAAATAGTTAATTATATTCATACATTTATTCGCTAAACTTCCGCAGGCTGGGCGAGACGCCCAGCCTGCGCAGGAAAGTAATTCCTTATGAAAAACTTATTTCTTTATTGCATAAGCGTGTTGACGATAACGGGAACGACAATTGTTGCGCCATCACTGCCAGATTTTAACTACACTCAGGGAATAAATGGCATCAGCGCAGAATTTCTTTACCGTATCACCCTGACGTTACCAGCTTTTTCAACTGCAGTAACCGGTGTATTTCTGAGTTTAATCAGAGTAAAGCTAGACCGTAAAACACTTCTTATTTATGGCCTGATGGGCTACACCATTTTTGGTGTGGCGGGTTATTTTATAAACAGTGCATCCGCTCTTTTAATATCTCGTTTTTTTCTTGGTGTTGCTGTCGCAGTTCTGATGTATGGCGTTACTTTTTATCTGGCAGATACAGAAAGCAAAAAAGATATTAAAACAAAGTTTATCGAGCAATCTGCTTTTATGGCGGGGTCTAATATACTCATCTCATCACTCAGTGGCTATGTTGCAACATTGAACTGGAAATTCCCTTTTTTCATATACTGTGTTTCCCTTCTTATTTTACCAGGAGTCATATTTTTCATAAAAAGAGGTGCGGAGAGTTTTATTGCTGAAAATGAAACCACGAAGTCGAGTGTGCGAAAAAACTTCGATTCTTCCGGAGTAATGATTATATGTTGCCTGGCTTTTTTGAATATGATTTTTTATTTTTCGATTCCGACCCTGCTTCCTTATTTCGTAGGCACTCTCACGCAGAATAACGCTCATGTGTTCCCGGTCGGTTTTTACCTTTCTTTTGTGTGCGGGATATGGTGTTTAACATCTGTTGTATCATTAAAAATTAATTTTCTGAGCGATGACTTTTTCAGAATAACAAGCGGATTCGCTTTCCTTGGAGTTGGTCTTCTCCTGCTCGGGTTGAGTCATTCAGGGCCCTTAATTCTCATTTCTTTGGTATTTGCCGGAGCAGGGTTAGGCTTGAACGTTCCAGGATTTAGCATTCTGGTTGTGACCCTGACGGACAATAGTACGAGGAAGGTTTTTATTCCGGTGCTTATTACCGCTATTTATATGGGACAGTTTCTTTCGCCAGTGCTCGCAGAGCCCGCAGTGAAAAATTTGGGTCTGGCTTATACCTTTGTGATTTATGGGGGGCTGTCCGCTTTCTTATCGTTTGCCGGACTCGCCCTCAGAAACAGGATGATGCGTAGTGTATTAGGTTAAAATATGCTGCTGATAACACCGGGAGGAGCGAGGATCGTCAGCTCCTCGACTTCATATTCTTTTTTCATAAATACCCCTTTTTCATGCCATCCGCAAACGACTTTATCACCATTCTTTTCGAGAACGGTTAATTCTTTCTGACGACTTCCTTTAACTTTCACTGTGCTGCCGACCAGCATATTAACCTCCGGAGACGAACTTGGTTTCTGGCGGTGATCCTGCTTTCGGCAGGGTAACGTCACATAATTTGATGTGCGATGTAATTCCGAAGTCGGCCTGCAGTTCATGTGCAGGGTACGAGCGCCCAAAATTACTTCTAATGCGTTCTAACTGAATTTTCCGTACCTTATCATGGTACGTGAATCTTTTCGACTAGAACAGCCTGCTATGAGCCCAGTGCCACAGGCCGCCATTTGGGCTCAACAGATGAAGATTTAACGTAACAGGAGGAAAATGTATCCTGTATGCTTATTTATTCCTTTTCGGCTATTTTTCTGCTTTATTCACTACATTCTGTTCTCTTGCCTTTTGTTAAATCCTGAAGATCCGGAAAAAGGTAGAACCGGATCTTTCAGGTGCGGGGGCGGTTTTCCGCGCAAGGCACTACATATAGTGGCTTATTCAGATGGTATGGCTACCAGATGTAGGGTTCTGGCTGCGGAGGAGTTCTGACAATGCGGGCTTTGCCCCGCCCCGCCGCCGCGCTGTGCTTCCGGAAAAGTGCTATAGTGGGCATAAAGCGGATCCGACGCAGCGGGTGATGCGGCAATTTTGAGTTGAAACAGTTTCAATGGTTATCATTGTGCGCACTATCTTAATGTATGCTTATTGACTCATATTGCATACGCTGGTAAAAAAATCTTTAACATGGCGCGTGCTGATGTTTTTTTTCCAGCTTGGTGTCTGCTGCGTATATAAAGAGGAATTATTGAGTCATGGCAAAAATTCAGGCCAGAAATGTTGACGACGCGCTTTATCAGCGCATCGAGCAATCAGCAATGAAAAATGAGCGTTCGCTGGAAGGGGAAATCCGGACGGCCCTGCGGGAGTATTATCAGCCAGCTGATCAGGAAGGGTCTGTTCTCTCCGAGCGGGAACAGTGGCAATGTGAGACGGGGCAGCGACTGAAGTGGCTGTTTGACCGGCTGATGGCCGACAATTATCTCCGGGAGTATGCCGGCGCCAGGCCGCTGGACACCTTTGACTTGGTCCGGTTCGGCAGGCTGCTGGATACCTCTCCGGGCGTTCTGATGGACATTATGGCGGGGCGACAGGAGCTGACTTTTGAGCTTGCAGACCGAATCGCTCATCACTGTGACGCATCTGCCGACTGGCTGCTGGGAGAGAGCGGGCAGCCTTTTCCGTTTGTTGACATTCGTTCTGTGGGTTATCGGGAGTTTTTCTTTCCTGCCGGCAGTAAAAGCGATTACACGTTTGAGTTTCTGAGAATAAGTGGCGGTATGCACGACGGCACGCTGCTCATATTACGTAAAGATTTGCAGACAAAACGGATCACGCCTGGCGTCATCAATGAATTTCATCTGCGCAGCGGCATGGGAAGCGGCGGTTACGGGAATTTAAAAAGATTCCTTCTTCTTCTCAAAACAGAAGGTGCCCGGCTATCTATTAACACCTTTGACTGGACGCCCGAGCACGAGAACTTTGGATTCTGGAGCGTTATTGGTCAGCATCATCATGTCTACTTTCAGGACTCGACACGCCGTTCGTCCGCCCGCTGGTTACAGCAGGTTTTTAACGGCGAAGATCCGGACGACTGGTTCAGCAACGGCTGGGCATCCCTGTTAAAGGAGATCGGGGAAACGCCCTTCGGTGTCTACGAAAAGACAGCGAGCGATAACATAGCAGGGTCCGAAAAAGGGTTACAGTCGGTATGAACCTGCCAGCACTGTTCTGCTGCATAGTGCTGCTGGCCGGCATATCTTCCCGTGCCGACGCCGCGACTTATCTGGAAGCCTCACGGCTGGACGATGCCTATTCCCCGGGAAGTACCGAGGTCTGTATTCAGGACCTGCCCGGAGACGGATATAACATCCTGCCGACCCGCTTTGAAGTCAGGGGGAAAGTTATATGCCGTACAACAGCGCACACCATTTATCGTGCCACTGCAGCGTGGATTTCGCAGGGAGATAACGTTCCCGGCCTGACGTTGACCTATACATTCACACAGCGAAAAGATGAAATGGGCCACTATTCGATAGTCGATCCTGCCAGCATGTCGGTCACAATGCCGGGGGCAGGGCCAGCCGCTGAGAAAACCGTTCTTGAGGGAATGCGCCGTCGACTATCCGTAGGGGAACAATTCAGCCCATACAGCGAAACGGAAATTACAGATTTTCCGTCATATGTGGCTCACAAGCCTGGCGAGCCACCGATTTACTGTCACAAGGAAAAGCAGGAATGACCATAACGCTGCCGTCTTACCATCCACAGGCACCTGTTCCGCAGCTGCCGGTTGCGATTGATTATCCGGCCGCGCTTGCGCTGCGGCAGATGGCCGCGCTGGTCGACGACCTGCCAAAATATCTGCTGGCGCCAGAGGTCAGCGCCCTGCTCCACTTCATGCCTGACCTGCGGCGCAAGATGCTATTCACCACGCTGTGGAACACCGGCGCGCGCATCAGCGAGGCGCTGGCGCTGACGCGGGGAGACTTCCTACTGCACCAGCAGTACCCCTTCGTGCAGCTGGCTACGCTCAAGCAGCGCGTGGCAAAGGCGGAGCGCCGCGCCGGACGCCTGCCCGCCGGGGCCGTGCCCCACCGCCTGGTGCCACTGTCCGACGCGCAGTACGTTAACCAGCTTGAGATGATGATCGCCACCCTGCGCATTCCGCTGGAGCGGCGCAGTGAAATCGCGGGCCGGATGGAACGGGTGCGGCTGTGGGAGATCACCGACAGGACGGCCCGGACCTGGCTGAACGAAGCGGTCAGCGCGGCGGCTTCAGAAGGCGTGACATTCTCCATTCCCGTAACCCTGCACACCTTCCGGCACAGCTACGCCATGCACATGTTGTACGCCGGCACGCCGCTCAAGGCGCTGCAGAGCCTGCTCGGGCATAAAAGCATCAAGTCGACGGAGATTTACACCAGAGTGTTTGCGCTGGACGTTGCGGCGCGCCACCGGGTGCAGTTTCAGATGTCGGGCAATGAGGCTGTGGCGATGCTGAGAAAAGGATGACAACGGGTGTGGTACGTTAATTTGTTTTTCGTTTATAAATGACTGCATCTTCAGAATATCATTTGAGTTAAAACTCATATGTGTTTTTACTCAAGTGAGTAAAATGAGGTTGCCCTGCTTCTTTTTTATCAATAACATAGACATGTTTTTTTGAGTGTATACTCATTTGTGTTTTTGAGTTAATGTGTAAAATATCTTTATTCATGCGCTTTAAGTCTCTATACTCATTTACTCACAGCTTCATTTGAGTTTTAACGTAGGGATTATCTAACATGAAGGTTATTTCTTTTCTGAACCCAAAAGGTGGTTCTGGTAAGACGACTGCTGTTATCAATGTCAGCACTGCTATGGCCAGAAGCGGGTACAATATTGCTGTAGTTGATACAGACCCACAGATGAGTCTGACAAATTGGAGTAAGTCTGACAAAGCAGCATTCGATGTATATACAGCTGCCTCAGAAAAAGATGTCTATGGAATCCGCAAAGATCTTGCTGAGTATGATTACGTTATCGTCGACGGTGCTGGTTCGCTTTCCGTAATCACCTCCGCTGCCGTGATGGTCAGCGATCTTGTAATAATTCCTGTTACCCCAAGTCCTTTAGATTTCTCTGCAGCTGGCAGTGTTGTTACGGTGCTTGAAGCGCAAGCATACAGCCGGAAAGTTGAAGCCCGTTTCCTGATCACTCGAAAAATTGAGCAGGCAACCATGCTCAATGTTCTAAAAGAAAGCATCAAGGATACCGGCGTTAAATGTTTTCGCACTGCAATTACTCAGCGGCAGGTGTATGTAAAATCAATTCTTGATGGCGACAGTGTGTTTGAATCCAATGATGGTGCAGCGAAGGGTGAAATAGAAATCCTTACAAAAGAGATAGTTAGCAGTGTTGAGTGATTGAGTATATACACATATGAGTGTTAATGATACTCATGCACTCATGCACTCATGCACTCATGCACTCATGCACTCATGCACTCATGCACTCATGCACTCATGCACTCATGCACTCATGCACTCATGCACTCATGCACTCATGCACTCATGCACTCATG
>NZ_VWXG01000012.1:0-118725 GCF_011752515.1 Pantoea sp. Ap-870 | reverse complement strand
TCAATCTGAGCCATGATCAAACTCTTCAATTTAAAGTTTGATTTGCTGCAACGAGTGCAGCGATGCTCTGTGAATTAAACTTCGTAATGAATTACGTGTTCACTCAGCAAAGACTTGATATTTTTTACGTCCGGAGACGCTGATATCAATCCTGCGAGTGCCCACACAGATTGTCTGATAAATTGTTAAAGAGCAGTGCCGCGATTTCTCAAGCGGCGCGGGATGCGTATATTACGCTTTCCGCTTTCTCAGTCAAGCATTTATTTTTGCTTTTCTGAAGGTTGCCGTTAAGGGCCACCTCACTAACAGGGCGCTTCGTAAGCCGTTGTGCCGTGTCAGTGGAGGCGCATTATAGGGAGTTCTTTCGGGCTGACAAGGGCTAAATGCAAATTAATTTTCGAGTGCTGTTTTTTTCGGCGAAAGCCCGTCAAATCGCCAGTTTTTCCAGCAGCGGGAAGCCATAACGCTGCAAAACCGGTGATAATTGCACCACTTCGTCATCCATACGCGTACAAAATGCCACATTCTGTCCGCTGGAACGCGCCTGAGGCGCTTCGTGCTCTAACAACCAGGCGGTGCGCCGTGCAATGGCTGCGCCCGAATCCACCAGCCGGGTGCCATCAGGCAACACCTGCTGCAGCTCTTCACGTAACAGCGGGAAATGGGTACAACCCAGCACCACGGTATCCGGCGGCTCTTTCATACGCAGCCACGGTTGTACTGCGCGACGCACATCGTCCAGCGACACCGTTTCTCCGTGCAGTTTGGCTTCCGCCAGTTCGACCAGTTCCGCCGAGCCCAGCATTTCGATTTTACATTCGCGCGCAAACTGCGCCACCAGCTCATGGGTGTAAGGTCGTTTCACCGTGCCACGCGTGGCCAGCAGGCCGACCACGCCGTTACGCGTCAGACGGGCCGCCGGTTTAATCGCCGGCACGACGCCGACGACCGGGAATTCAAAGCGCTGACGCAACGCTGGCAGGGATACAGTACTGGCGGAGTTACAGGCGATGACCACTAACGCCAGCGGCACGCGCTGCACGATAGCCTCCACCACAGCCACGACCCGCTCAACAATGTACTCTTCGCTTTTTTCACCGTAAGGGAAGCCGGCATTATCGAAGGCATAGAGATAGTGCAGGCCCGGCAGCAGTTGCCGGACCTCATCATAGACGGAGAGCCCACCGACGCCGGAGTCAAACACCAGCACGGTGGGGCGCAGATCAGAAGCTGTAGCTGGCGCTGAGATAGTACTCCGTTCCTGGAGTTTGATAGCCATACACTGTCTCGTAGTCTTTATCGAACAGGTTGGCAATTCTACCACGAACGGTGAGCTGTGATGTGACCGGATACGAAACTGCCAGATCCCATAAACTTACACCGCCCAGTTTGACGCGCTGCGGGGTAAAGGAGTGGTTGTAATCCGTATCATAGCGATCGCCGAGATAATGATAGGTCAGTGACCAGTCAAACTCATAAATCGTCCAGTCGAGCTGGTATTTCACCTGCTGCTTCGCACGGCGCACCAGCGGTTGATCGGTTTCAGCATCGCGCGCATCGACATAATCGTAAGAAATCTGATGGCTAAGCGGACCGGTATCGAACGACGCCGTGGCTTCTACGCCCTTAATGCGCGCTTTATCGATGTTGTAATAGATATACGTGGTGGGATCGCTATCAATCAGATTATCGATATCGTTACGATAACCGGATACGCGCCAGTTTACCGGCCCGGTCAGGCCAGAGAAGCCCGCTTCCCACTGTTTACTCTCTTCCGGCTTCAGGTCGCTATTGCCATAAGAGCCATACAACTGGCCGAGACGAGGCGCTTTATACGCCGTCGCGTAATCGGCAAACACGCTATAGCCATCAACAAACGCCCACGACGCCCCGCCCTGCCAGGTGCCGTGCCAGCCAAACTGGCTGTTGTCGTCACCGCGTACCGCGCCTTCCAGCGTTACGCTGCCCAGCTGCTGCTGGGTGGTGGCATAAATGCCGGTGTTACGCAGTTCGGTGCTGTCAGCCACGTAAGCGGTGCCGGGTTCCGTGGTCTGTTTCTGCCAGTCCACGCCCGCGCTTACGCTGCCCTGCGCCACCTGCAACGTATTGCCCCACTGCACATTGTACTGCTTGCTGTCATCCAGCGTGGTCGACGGACCGTAGCGGCCAGTACGTGGATCATAGTTATAGTCTTTGCTGCGGCTGTAGCTGGCGATCAGCTGCGTCGAGTAAATGTCGTTGCTATAACGCAGGCCGCTGTCCCAGGTCTGGCTGTAGAGCTGACGGGTGTCGTTTAATCCATTGATGTTGAAACTGTTATCGTAACTGTAGGTGCCGTCGTAGGCCGTACGGTTGTCAAAACCGTAGCCGCGAACAAAGCCGCTCAGCCCGTCACTGAACTGGTGCTCCAGCGCGCCATACAGTGTCTTGTTCATGAAGCCATCGCGATCTTTCTGCGCCGGATCGCCATACACATCCGGCAGGTTTGCCACCACATCATAGCCGCGCGTATAGGTGTAGTTGCCCGCCATGGTCAGCGTCGTGGCTGCGCCCAGCTGCTGCTGGGTAGAACCTTCATAGTTTTGATAGCCTTTCGAGCCCACGCCCGCGCTCAGCGTCGTGCCCGGCTTATCACGACCGGTGATGATGTTCACCACGCCGCCAATCGCATCGGAGCCATACACCGCCGAGCGCGCACCGCGCACATATTCGATGCGCTGGACCAGAGAAAGCGGAATCTGGCTTAAATCAGACGATCCGGACACACCCGCCTGGTTTAGCCGGATACCGTCGATGAGTATAAGTACGTGGCTGGAGTTGGTGCCGCGCACAAACAGCGAACTCAGCTGGCCGAGGCCACCGTTTTGCGCGATGTCCACGCCAGGCAGGCGACGCATGACGTCCGTCAGGCTTTTAGCCTGCCAGCGATCGATATCGTCGCGGGTCACGACTGTCGTCGGCGCGAGAACGGAGGAAACCGGCTGCAAAAACCGGTTGGCGGTAACGATTTGCGTATCATCATTCTGCTGCGCGTAGCCAGATTGCGCCCAGAGCGACAACGCCGTTGCACTAAAGGCAAACAGCGAAGCATGTGTTGTTTTCATTGTTATAGCATCCAAAAGACGAAGCAGGATGCCGCAGGTCCGGGATCGATAGCACGCGATGATCTCAGAAGTTGCGACGTCACACCGGCAGGTCTTCGGGCTGGGAATCATAAGTGGTGAAGACTTCCCATCCGCGAGGACAGTGTCTGCAATTGCGATCACCACGACATTCTTTTACCGCTGCGCGTCAGCTCCAGATTCACACTGGATTCCCTTTTAACTCAAGGAGGCCGGCAGCCGCAGTCTACGTTTAAGAAGGCCGGAAATCCAGACTGCCAGCCTTCCTGCACTGTCCGGGACTGGACATCAGCAGGTGAATGCCTACAATCGCCCGGCAGGCAGGCTTAACACCAGGATTGAAGATGACACCCGAACAACTCCCGATTGAACAATACGACGCGCAACTGGCGGAAAAAGTCAGCCGCTTACAGGCGATGATGGCCCCCTACGCAGCGCCCGACGTAGAGGTGTTCCGCTCGCCGATCAGCCACTATCGTATGCGCGCCGAATTCCGCATCTGGCACGACGGTGACGATCTCTATCACATCATCTTCGATCAAGAGACTAAACAGCGTATCCGCGTCGATCAGTTTCCGGCGGCCAGCCAGTTGATCAACACGCTGATGCCAAAGTTGATCGCCGCGATCCGCGATAATCGCGCGCTGCGTTTCAAACTGTTCCAGATCGATTATCTCTCCACCCTCAGCAACCAGATCGTGATCTCGCTGCTGTATCACCGCAAGCTGGAAGCCGACTGGACCGAAGCCGCGACTGCGCTGCGCGATAGCCTGCGTGCAGAAGGGTTTGATGTGCAGCTGATTGGCCGTGCCACGAAAACCAAAATCTGTCTCGATCGCGATTACGTCGATGAGCGCCTGCCGGTGGCCGGCCAGGAGATGATCTATCGTCAGGTGGAGAACAGCTTCACCCAGCCGAATGCGGCGATGAATATTCAGATGCTGGAGTGGGCGCTGGACGTGACGCAAGATTCGCGCGGCGATCTGCTGGAGCTGTACTGTGGTAATGGCAACTTTTCGCTGGCGCTGGCGCGTAACTTCCGTCGCGTACTGGCGACGGAAATCGCCAAACCGTCGGTGGCTTCGGCGCAGTACAACATCGCGGCCAACCACATCGACAACGTGCAAATTATTCGTATGGCAGCCGAAGAGTTTACCCAGGCGATGAACGGCGTGCGCAGCTTTAACCGTCTGGAAGGTATCGATCTCAATAGCTATCAGTGCGAGACCATCTTTGTCGATCCGCCGCGCAGCGGGCTGGATGACGAGACGGTGAAGATGGTGCAGGCCTATCCGCGTATTCTCTATATTTCCTGTAATCCGCAGACGCTGTGCGACAACCTCAGCATACTGAGTGCCACGCATAACATCACGCGGCTGGCGCTGTTTGACCAGTTCCCTTACACCCACCATATGGAATGCGGTGTGTTACTGACGCAAAAAGCCTAAAAAAAACGGGAACCCTGCGGTTCCCGTGATTGTTTTCAGTGCTTGTTCTTGCTGCGGCGGAAGCGCATGGCGATCCAGAACACCAGCGCCACCATCAGAATGGTCGGGATGAAGTTAGACCCGATATCCGGATATTCGGCACGCACCAGCGCGCTGTACACCAGGATCCCCAGCAGAAAAAATGCCGCCGCCAGCGAAGGCATGCCGTCCGGCATATTGCGGTTGAGATAGCGCTGATGCAGACACCACGCGGCAAGGCCAAGGGCGATCAGCGGGAAAATCGAAAAGGGAACAAAGGTGCTGAACAGCACCGAAAAGGAGCCGTTGATAGCTAAACCGGTGATAAAAGCCAGTAACAGCGTTCCTTTATCGCGAGGGTTTTGCTCAATCATTTCATTATCCTTATCACATTACTCTTCGGGGGTTTCCAGGGTAACCGCCAGGCGCTCTTGCTCCCGGCGATACCAGTAATACGCGCCTTTGGCGATCATTCGCAGCTGCAGCACCAGACGCTCTTCCAGTTTGCGCCGCTGTTCGATATCCACATCCAGCGCTTCCGCGCCGGCACTGAACACAATCGTCACCATCGCTTCCGCCTGCGCTTCGGTAAAGCTGCGCGGCATGCGGTTTTCCAGCTCAAGGTAGTCGGCCAGTTCAGCAATAAAGTGCTGAATCTCCCGCGCCACCGCCGCACGGAAGGCCGCTGACGTGCCGGAGCGCTCGCGTAGTAAGAGACGAAAAGCGTTGGGATTGTTCCCGATGAACTCCATAAACGTGGCGACCGAGGTTTTAATAATGCTGCCGCCTTTGGCAATGCGCTGGCGCGCCTGGCGCATCAGCTGGCGCAGCATCAGGCCACTTTCATCGACCATCGTCAGGCCGAGCTCATCCACATCGCGAAAGTGACGGTAAAACGAGGTCGGTGCAATGCCGGCTTCGCGTGCCACTTCGCGTAAACTCAGGCTGGCAAAACTCCTTTCTGCACTTAACTGACTGAATGCCGCTTCAATCAGTGAACGTCGTGTACGTTCTTTTTGTTGCGCTCGAACGCCCATTTTCCCGGCCTTGTGAGTAATCAGGCAGGCACTATAACAAACTTTTCAGCGTACAGCGGCGCAAAGTTTGTGACCGCCTGTTAACCTCACTGATTGTCAAACTTTGCCAATTTACGCTGTTAGAATTCAGATGTGCGCGGCGAGATGTTAGAATCTCGTTGTAAAAATGTATAGAAACATAGGACGTACTGGTATGCAAAAGTCTTACGATTACGATGCCATTGTGATTGGCTCCGGTCCGGGCGGCGAAGGTGCGGCGATGGGGCTGGTGAAGCAGGGAGCGCGCATTGCAGTGATCGAACGCTACCACAACATCGGCGGCGGTTGTACTCACTGGGGAACCATCCCTTCCAAAGCTCTGCGTCACGCTGTCAGCCGTATCATCGAGTTCAATCAAAACCCTCTTTATAGCGATCACACCCGACTCCTGCGCTCCTCGTTCGCCGACATTCTGAATCATACTGAGAACGTCATCAGCCAGCAGACTGCCATGCGTCAGGGCTTTTACGAGCGTAACCGCTGTGAGCTTTATCAGGGCGACGCCCATTTTGTTGATGCCAACACCATCGAAGTGGAACAGCCAGACGGCACGCGCGAGCGCTTAACCGCAGAGAAGTTTGTCATCGCCTGTGGTTCCCGCCCGTATCATCCGGCGGACGTCGATTTTACCCATCCGCGCATTTACGACTCCGACTCCATCCTCAACCTGCATCATGAACCCGGCCACGTCATCATTTATGGTGCGGGCGTGATTGGCTGTGAATATGCGTCGATTTTCCGCGGTCTTAACGTCAAGGTTGACCTGATCAACACCCGCGATCGCCTGCTGGCGTTCCTCGATCAGGAGATGTCTGATTCGCTCTCTTATCACTTCTGGAACAGCGGCGTGGTGATTCGTCACAACGAAGAGTTTGAGAAGATTGAAGGTGTCAGCGATGGCGTCATCATGCACCTCAAGTCCGGCAAAAAGGTCAAAGCCGATTGCCTGCTGTACGCTAACGGCCGTACCGGTAATACCGATTCACTGGCGCTGGAAAACGTCGGGCTGGAAGCCGATGGCCGTGGACTGCTGAAAGTGAACAGCATGTATCAGACCGCACAGCCGCATATCTATGCGGTGGGCGACGTGATTGGCTACCCGAGCCTGGCCTCTGCCGCTTACGATCAGGGCCGCATTGCCGCGCAGGCGATCATCAAAGGGGAAGCCACCGCACACCTGATTGAAGATATCCCGACCGGGATTTACACCATTCCGGAAATCAGCTCCGTCGGCAAAACCGAACAGCAGCTGACGGCGATGAAAGTGCCGTATGAAGTGGGCCGTGCACAGTTTAAGCATCTGGCGCGCGCGCAGATTGTCGGCATGCACGTCGGCAGCCTGAAGATCCTGTTCCACCGCGAAACCAAAGAGATTCTGGGTATTCACTGCTTTGGCGAGCGTGCGGCGGAGATCATTCACATCGGCCAGGCCATCATGGAGCAGAAGAACGGCGGTAACACGATTGAGTATTTCGTGAACACCACCTTCAACTACCCCACCATGGCCGAAGCCTACCGCGTGGCGGCGTTAAACGGCTTAAACCGCCTGTTTTAACGAACGGTCCAGGTAACCCTGCATGTGGGTTTTAATTGCTTCTGCCAGCTGCTCATAGCGGCTGCGCAGAGGCGATCCCGGACGATACACCAGCGCGATGGTGCGCTGCGGCACCGGTTTGTAACACGGCAGATAGCACACGCCATCACGTACGCGCTCATTCGGCACCGCTAGCGACGGCAGCAAAGTAATACCGCTGCCGGCTGCTACCATGTTGCGCAGCGTTTCCAGACTGGTCGCGCGGAAATGGGTATCTTCATCAGCGCCGGCTTCGAAGCAGAAGCCCATCGCCTGATCGCGCAGACAGTGACCATCTTCCAGCATCAGCAGTTTCTCACCGGCCAAATCCGACATCGGCACGCGATCGCGATCGTGCCACGGGTGATCCTGGTAGATCGCCAGCTTCATCGGCTCATCAAACAGCGGCACTTCAATAAAAGCTTCGCTCTCTTTTACCAGCGCCAGAATCGCGCAGTCGAGCTTACCGCTGTCGAGCTGCGCCAGCAGCTGCTGCGTTTGCGCCTCGTGCAGATACATCTCGAGTTTCGGGAAGGTCTGATGCAGCATCGGAATAATATGCGGCAGCAGATAGGGACCGGTGGTCGGAATCAGACCAATGTGCAGCGGCCCGGACATGGTTTCGCCCTGCTGGCTAGCCATCTCCTTCAGTACCTTCACTTCACGCAGCACGGTTCGCGCCTGATCCACCAGCAGCAGTCCAGCCTGAGTAAACAGCACCTTACGGCTGGTCCGTTCCAGCAGCATCACACCCAGTTCATCTTCCAGCTTGCGAATCTGCCCGCTCAGGGTCGGCTGGCTGACATGACAGGCATCAGCGGCACGACGAAAGTGGCGATGTTCCGCCAGCGAAACCAGATATTCCAGATCACGAATGTTCATTGATAGCCTCCAAACCACGATAGCCCGTGGCGATAGATAGAATAGCAATGAACGATTAGCCCTATCAAGCGGTGAACAGGAATAATACCGGCCATCTGATTAAGACCACAGATTGTTAAAGCGGCTAACGCACACACGCAACAACAACAATCTGGAGCAGCACCTGCAACCTGCTCACGAAATCACTGAGTTGGCCGGGAGTGCCAGCCCTTTGATGATGTGCCTATAACTATATGTAATTCCGAAGCTAGAGGTTGGCGGGCTACTTAAAGCCCGCTTTTTTTTGCTTCTGCATCACAGTGGCACATCACCCAGCAACTGCTGCAAATCCTGCTCCGTCAGCACCAGGGAGTGGCCGACGATACCGGACTGCGTCAGCTCCTGCTGCAGATCGTCATTATTCAGCACCAGCTCATACTGCTGCGTGTCCGGGTTAAGCTCCGCGTCCTGGAACAGGTTAACCGGCACGCTGGCCAGCAGGTCGTGCAGATGCAGGCCGCTGAGCGCCTCCGGCCGGGCCACGTCTTCCGTAACATCATCCGCGACGATCAGGCTGACCGGCGCACTGACATTCCCTGCGCCGCATGTCACCACGATCTGATGCTCGCCAGCGGCCAGCGCATGAGACGGCGTAAAGGTCCATTTGTGATCGCTATCGACCAGCGCACTGCCGAGCGGCTCATCGTTATCAAACAGCTCAACCCGGCTGCCGGGCTGGCCTTTACCGGAAAAAGTCGGCTGGGTTTGCGTAGTGCTCTCTTCCGGCCAGATAAACTGCGTGCCGCTGTGCATGGCGGTTAACGTGACCGGTACAAAACCAGCGTCTTCGACGATCAGCGTGAAGGGCGCGCTGGCGCTCTGCGGCATTGCCGCCACCTGTGCCACGAACTGATGACTCCCGCCCGCCAGCGCGGCAGGCAGCGTAAAACTGAAGTAGCCGGTCTGAGCATCGCTGAGCGTGCTGCCCACTAACTCGCCGTGATGGTAACACTCAAGCGTGACGCCACGGCCGGCATAGCCGTTCAGCGCAGGGCGCGTATCGCGGGTGATTTCGCCATCGACAATAAAACCGCCGTCATTCACCGAGGCGGAATCGAAGGTGACAGGAACCTGGTTTTCAACGGCCGGCTCCAGAGGAAAGAAAGGGTAGCCAAAGCGTGAAGTGCTCATTTATGTTCTCCAAATTAACTGCGAGCACACTTTAAGAACTCTTCACGCCAGGCCGATCAAGAATTGTCTCTTTTTTACGAAAGAAATTTCCTGGCGCGCATTACGCCAGGTTTAAGCGCTGCTTCGCTTCGCCGATCGCCAGCGCCACCTGCTGTGGTGCCACGCCGCCGCGCGCGTTACGCTTATCGAGACAAGACTGCAGCGACAGCACCGGATAAACATCTTCCCCGATCGCCGCGCTAAACTGCTTAAGCTGCGCCAGACTTAATGCTTCCAGCGCGACGCCTTGTTTGATCGCTTCCACCACGGTTTCGCCGACAATGTGGTGCGCTTCGCGGAACGGCACGCCTTTGGCTACCAGATAATCGGCCAGTTCGGTCGAGTTAGCGTAACCCTGCTCGGCGGCTTCCTGACAGCGCGGACGCTTCACCTGAATGCCGTCCAGCACCAGCGCTGACATATGCAGGCAGTCAAGCCAGGTATCGAGCGCATCGAACAGCCCTTCTTTGTCTTCCTGCATATCTTTGTTGTACGCCAGCGGCAGCCCTTTCAGCGTCATCATCATGCCGGTCAGTGCGCCCTGCACGCGACCGCACTTGCCGCGGATCAGCTCCAGCGCGTCCGGATTTTTCTTCTGCGGCATCAGCGATGAGCCCGACGTCACTTTATCGGACAGCTCAATAAAGCCGGCTTCACCGGTGTTGAAGAAGATCATGTCTTCAGCGAAGCGCGACAGGTGCACCATGCCAATCGAGGCATCAGACAGCAGCTCCAGCACGTGATCGCGGTCGGACACGGTATCCAGGCTGTTACGCGTGGCAGAGGCGAAGCCGAGCCAGCCGGCCAGCTGCTCACGGTCAATCTCATAAGCAGTACCGGCCAGCGCGCCGCAGCCCAGCGGGCTGACATCCAGCCGCTTCAGCGTATCCTGCAGACGGCTCTCGTCGCGCGCCAGCATCTCAACGTAGGCCAGACACCAGTGGGCAAACGTCACCGGCTGCGCCCGCTGCAGGTGGGTGTAGCCCGGCATCACGGCATCCTGATTGGCCTCAGCCGTGGCCACCAGCGCTGACTGCAGCTCGCGCGTGGCTTCCAGCAGCAGTGCCACCTGCGTTTTACACCACAGTTTGAGATCGGTCGCCACCTGGTCGTTACGGCTGCGCCCGGTGTGCAGCTTTTTGCCCAGCGCGCCGACTTTGTCGATCAGCTTGCCTTCCACCCAGCTGTGAATATCCTCGGCATCGCTCTGCAGAATCTGCTGCGGGTTGGCGCGAACCTCTTCCAGCAGCGCATTCAGCGCGGCTTCCAGCTGCTGCTGCTCTTCACTGCTCAGCACGTTTACCGTTACCAGCGCTTTTGACCAGGCCACCGAACCGATGATGTCCTGCTCCGCCAGGCGGTAGTCAAACCGCAGTGAGTCGTTGAACTGTTTAAACCGTTGATCTGCCGCCTGCGAAAAACGTCCGCCCCAAAGTGCCATCTGCTTGCTCCTGAATCTGTTAAACAAAGGGCGGCCCGAAGCCGCCCCTGCAAAATATGTCGCCTGCCGCGGTGTTACTTCTTCTGCTCGTTCAGCGCGCGAATGCGTGAAGAGAGCGAG
Source organism: Pantoea sp. Ap-870 (assembly GCF_011752515.1). Lineage (NCBI taxonomy): Bacteria > Pseudomonadati > Pseudomonadota > Gammaproteobacteria > Enterobacterales > Erwiniaceae > Pantoea > Pantoea sp. Ap-870. The sequence goes on along the minus strand of NZ_VWXG01000012.1, from coordinate 107,836 downwards.
AACAGACGGATAAAGCCGCCCGCGTGACGGTGATCGTACACTTCGTCTTCGCCGAAGGTGGCAAACTCTTCTGAGTACAGGCTGTTCGCCGATTTTTTCTGGATCGCCGTGGCCTGGCCTTTATACAGCTGCAGTACCACTTCACCGTTCACCAGCTCTGCCAGCGATGCGGCAGCGGCCTGGATTGACTGACGCAGCGGTGCGAACCAGCGGCCGTCATACACCACGTAAGACATCTCCTGACCCAGCTGTTCACGCCATTTGAAGCTGTCGCGATCCAGTACCAGCTGCTCAACCGCACGCAGCGCGTTGACCATGATGGTGCCGCCCGGGGTTTCGTAGCAGCCGCGTGATTTGATGCCCACCAGACGGTTTTCCACGATATCAATCCGGCCCACGCCGTGTTTCGCTCCCAGCGCATTGAGTTTTTCCAGACACTGGAACGGGCTCAGTTTCTCACCGTTCACCGCCACAACCTGGCCTTTTTCCACGCTGACGGTGACGTTTTCTGGCTGATCCGGCGCTTCCAGCGGATCGACGGTCCACACCCAGCAATCTTTGTTTGGCGCGTTCCACGGGCTCTCCAGCACGCCACCTTCGGTCGAGATGTGCCAGGCGTTCTCATCACGGCTGTAGATTTTTTCCAGCGACGCGGTGGTCGGGATATTGCGCTCTTTCAGGTAATCCAGCAGCGCTTCACGCGAACGCAGGTTCCACTCACGCCATGGCGCCACCACTTTAAGCTGCGGTGCCAGCGCGGTATAGGTGGTTTCGAAACGCACCTGATCGTTGCCTTTACCGGTTGCGCCGTGGCACAGCGCATCTGCGCCCACTTTCAGCGCCAGCTCAACCTGCGCTTTGGCGATGATAGGACGCGCCATTGAGGTGCCCAGCAGATAGGTGCCTTCGTACAGCGCACCGGTCTGCAGCACCGGGTAAACGTATTCGCTGATAAACTCTTCACGCAGATCGACCACGTGGCACTCAGACGCGCCCGACTGCAGCGCTTTCTTCTCTACACCTTCCAGATCGGCCGGATCCTGACCAATGTTGGCCACGAAAGCCACCACTTCACAACCACCGTAGTTCTCTTTCAGCCAGGGAATGATGGCCGAGGTATCCAGACCGCCCGAGTAAGCCAGAACGATTTTTTTGATGTTTTGCGTGCTCATGTCGTAATCCTTGATTATGCGAGAATCCGGGTGCCAATCGACACGCCGTTGAAAAGGGTTGGCAGCTGTTCAGCATGACGCCAGCTGGCGATATCCACCGGGCGGCCCAGCGTACGCGCCGCGTCGAGCGCCGCATGCACTTTCACAATCATGCCATCGGTAATAATGCCCTGGGCAATCAGCTGCTCGGCTTTGGCTGCAGTCATCTCGGCGATGCGCTGACCTTTGCCGTCGAGAATACCGCTGACGTCCGACAGCAGCACCAGATCGGCACCGATTGTCGCCGCCAGCGCGGTCGCGGCCTGGTCGGCGTTGACGTTCATCAGTTCGCCGCCGTCGGTAATGCCAATCGAGCTGATCACCGGCATATAGCCTGCATCCAGCAGCGTATTGATCAGCTGCGGATTACCCGGCGTGGCGTTGCCGACATGCCCCAGCTCCTCATCGAACTGTGCCACGTTCACCAGGCCGGCATCGCCGAGGCATAAACCCACTGCGCCAATGCCGTACTTCTTCGCCCATGCCAGCAGCGTTTTGTTGGCGGTGCCGGCCAGCGCACCGGTAATAATGTCGATCTGATCGGCTGGCGTCACGCGCAAACCGTTCTTCTTTTTCACCGGCAGCGCCAGTTTCTTCATCAGCTCGTCCACCAGGCAGCCACCGCCGTGGACGATGATCAGCGGACGCTGATACTGCGTGCGGTACGCCAGCAGGGCATCAAACAGACGCGCCAGTGCTTCTTCGCTATCCAGCAGTACGCCGCCCAGCTTAATGATCAGAGGATTGCTCATGGTCAGGTTATCCGTCCGTTAAATCAGAGACAGCGTTTCGGGGAAGCCGAAACGAATATTGAGACACTGCACCGCCTGTGAGGAGGCACCTTTCAGCAGGTTGTCTTCCGCTGCGACAACAATCAGGTGCTCGCCCTGCACGGCAAAGCCGATATCGCAGAACGGCAGGCCAACCACCCCTTTCAGCGCCGGTACGCCTTTGTCGTACAGCCGCACCAGCGGTTTGTCGTGGTAAGCGCTGTGGAACGCCGCCGCCACATCCTGCTGGCTCACGCCGGCGTTCAGACGACAGGTGATGGTTTCCAGAATGCCGCGCGGGAAATTACCGAGATGCGGCGTGAAGATCACCGGCGTGCCGAGATGGGCCACAATCTCCGGATGGTGACGGTGATTGAAAAGGCCGTACGGCTGCAGGCTGACTTCACAGAAGCTGGTGGTGACGCTGGCTTTACGCCCGGCACCGCTGACGCCACTGGTGGCATTGATGACCGGCCACTGAGCCGGATTAAGCAGGCCAGCCTTAATCAGCGGCTTAAGCGCCAGCTGCGCGGCGGTCGGATAGCAACCCGGCACCGCCACCAGCTGCGCGTCTTTAATCTGCGCGTGGTTCCATTCGGCCAGGCCGTAAACGGCTTTGTCGAGCCACGCCTGGTGCTGATGGCTGAAACCGTAATACTGTTGATAAAAGCCGTCGTCGTTAACGCGGAACGCACCTGAGAGGTCGAACACCACGCAGCCGGCTTTCAGGAATTCCGGGGCCAGATCGTGGCTGACTTCGTGTGCGGTGGCGAGGAACACCACATCGACCTTGCCGGCCCACTCTGCGGCATCACCCAGCGGCTGCAATGGCAAATCGACCCTGCCTTTCAGCTGCGGATGGAGATCGGAGAGTAACTTTCCGGCATCCGGGCTTTGCGCTGAAACCGCCAAAGCGGTTATGTTCATATGCGGGTGGCGATTCAGGTAGGTGGCAAGCTCTACGCCAGCATAACCACTGGCACCAACGATCAGCGTATTCAACATCAGGCTGTATACCTTATTACAGTCACACGTATCGGGTCGCGGCATTGCCCCGTTGCCCACGATGCCGTTTGCAGCTTTTTTCAGTTCACATGCAGACGACGTTAATGTATTTTTATTCACTATTAATGCATTAATATTGATACATCCTAACCCAGGGACCGTCAACAGTGAAGACAAAAATTCCACCTTTTATCGAACTCTACCGCCAGCTGATTGCAACACCGTCGATCAGCGCCACCGACAGCGCGCTGGATCAGAGCAATGAAACTTTAATCAATTTGCTGGCGGGCTGGTTCCGCGATCTCGGCTTCAGCGTGGAAGTCCAGCCGGTGCCGGGTACGCGCCATAAATTCAACCTGCTGGCGCGCAGCGGCAGCGGCGCAGGTGGCCTGCTGCTGGCGGGCCATACCGACACCGTGCCGTACGACGATGGCCGCTGGACGCGCGATCCCTTCACCCTGACCGAACACGACAACAAGCTGTACGGCTTAGGCACCGCCGACATGAAAGGCTTCTTTGCCTTTATTCTTGATGCGCTGCGTGACGTTGACGTGACGAAGCTCAGCAAACCGCTGTACATCCTCGCCACCGCCGATGAAGAGACCACGATGGCCGGCGCGAAATACTTTTCTGAATCGACCCAGCTGCGGCCGGACTGCGCCATCATCGGCGAACCGACGTCGCTGAAACCGGTGCGCGCCCACAAAGGCCACCTGTCGCACGCCATCCGCATTCAGGGTCAGTCCGGTCATTCCAGCGATCCGGCGCGCGGCGTGAACGCGATCGAGCTGATGCATGAATCCATTACTCAGCTGATGCAGCTGCGTAATACGCTGAAAGAGCGCTATCACCATGACGGCTTCGCCATTCCATATCCGACCATGAACTTTGGCCATATCCATGGCGGCGACGCGGCGAACCGCATCTGCGCCTGCTGTGAGCTGCATATGGATATTCGTCCGCTGCCGGGACTGACGCTGAGCGATCTCGACGGTTTACTCAATGAAGCGCTGGCACCGGTGAGCGCGCGCTGGCCAGGCCGTCTGACTGTGGGTGAGCTGCATCCGCCGATTCCCGGTTACGAATGCCCGGCCGATCATGAACTGGTCAAAGTGGTGGAGAAGCTGCTGGGGGTGCCGACAGAAGTGGTGAATTACTGCACCGAAGCGCCGTTTATTCAGCAGTTGTGCCCGACGCTGGTGTTAGGGCCTGGATCCATCAATCAGGCGCATCAGCCAGACGAGTTTATTGATACCGCATTTATTAAGCCGACTCATGCGCTTATCACTCAGGTTGTGCAGCATTTTTGCCATTGATGATTAAAAGATGGGGCATTTCACTGCGAAATCAGCAAATTGCCCCGTCATTATCCGGGATTTGATAATAAGAATAACTTATCCCACCTCCTGTCAATTAAATTCGATGAATTTCCGATAGTTAGCAGCACGATACCGGCAATTTAAGTCAATTGACGAACAGGAAGAACCGTGGCTAGATAAAAGACGATGTTATGCCCGTTGGGTATAGAGGTTTTATATTTAAGACGATAAGGGTGTCAGGGTCACATGAACGAACAATATTCCGCAATGCGAAGTAATGTCAGTATGCTCGGCAAACTGCTCGGGGATACGATAAAGGATGCACTGGGAGAGAACATCCTCGATCGGGTGGAGACCATCCGCAAGCTCTCTAAGTCATCCCGTGCAGGAAATGACACTCATCGTAAGGAACTGCTCTCCACGCTGCAAAACCTGTCTAACGACGAGCTGTTGCCGGTGGCACGCGCGTTCAGCCAGTTCCTTAACCTCACCAACGTGGCAGAGCAGTATCAAACCATTTCGCGCAGCGGCGACGGCGCTAACCATCCGGAGCTGCTGAAAAAGACCTTCGAGCGCCTGAAGCAGCAGAGCGATCTCAGCGAGCCGGCCATCCGCCAGGCGATTGAGGAGCTGTCGCTGGAGCTGGTGCTCACCGCTCACCCGACCGAAATTACCCGCCGCACGCTGATCCACAAGCTGGGCGAAGTGAACAGCTGTCTGCAGCAGCTCGACCACAGTGACATCACCGACTACGAACGCAACCAGGTTATGCGCCGTCTGCGTCAGCTGGTAGCGCAGGCGTGGCACACCGATGAGATCCGTAAATATCGCCCGACGCCGGTAGATGAAGCCAAATGGGGCTTCGCGGTGGTGGAGAACAGCCTGTGGGAAGGCGTGCCGGCGTTTCTGCGCGAGCTAAACCAGCAGGTGGAAGAGAGCTTCGGCATCCAGCTGCCGGTGGATTTTGTGCCAATCAAATTTACCTCGTGGATGGGCGGCGACCGTGACGGTAACCCGAACGTCACCGCACCGATTACCCGCCACGTGATGCAGCTAAGCCGCTGGAAAGCCGCCGACCTGTTCCTGCGCGACATCGGCGTGCTGGTGTCGGAGCTGTCAATGTCCGAGTGCAGCGACGAAGTGCGCGAACTGTGTGGCGATGCGGAGGCGCTGGAGCCGTATCGCGTGATTCTGAAGCGTATCCGCAGCCAGCTGATGAGCACCCAGAGCTATCTGGAGCGCCGCCTGAAGGGCGAGCGCCTGCCGCGTCCGGCCGATCTGCTGGTTTCAAACGATCAGCTGTGGCAACCGCTGTTTGCTATTTATCAGTCGCTGCAGCAGTGCGGCATGGGCATCATCGCCAACGGCCAGCTGCTGGATACGCTGCGCCGCGTGAAATGCTTCGGCGTGCCGCTGGTGCGTATCGATATCCGTCAGGAGAGCACCCGCCACACCGAAGCGATTGCCGAAGTGACGCGCTATCTCGGACTGGGCGACTACGAAAGCTGGTCAGAAGCCGACAAGCAGGCGTTCCTGATCCGTGAACTGAATTCCAAGCGGCCGCTGCTGCCGCGGCAGTGGGAGCCCAGCGACAACACGCGTGAAGTGCTGGATACCTGCAAAGTGGCGGCAGAAGCGCCGCAGGGCTCGATTGCCGCCTATGTGATTTCGATGGCCAAAACGCCGTCTGACGTGCTGGCGGTGCATCTGTTGCTGAAAGAGGCCGGTATCCCTTACGCAATGCCGGTGGCGCCGCTGTTTGAAACCCTCGACGACCTCAACAACGCCAATGACGTGATGAGCCAGCTGCTGAATATCGACTGGTATCGCGGCTTCATCAACGGCAAGCAGATGGTGATGATTGGCTATTCCGACTCGGCAAAAGATGCCGGTGTGATGGCAGCCAGCTGGGCGCAATATCAGGCCCAGGATGCGCTGATTAAAACCTGCGACAAAGCCGGCATTACCCTGACGCTGTTCCACGGACGCGGCGGTTCGATTGGCCGCGGTGGCGCACCGGCGCATGCAGCTCTGCTGTCACAGCCGCCGGGCAGCCTGAAAGGCGGCCTGCGCGTGACCGAACAGGGAGAAATGATTCGCTTCAAATATGGCCTGCCGGAAGTCACCATCGCCAGCCTGTCGCTTTACACCGGGGCGATTCTGGAAGCCAACCTGCTGCCACCGCCAGAGCCAAAACGCGAATGGCAGGAGATCATGAACGGCCTGTCAGCCTATTCGTGCGCCATGTACCGTGGCTATGTGCGTGAAAATCCGGACTTCGTACCCTACTTCCGCTCGGCGACGCCAGAGCAGGAGCTGGGTAAACTGCCGCTCGGATCGCGCCCGGCGAAACGGCGTCCGACCGGCGGCGTAGAGTCGCTGCGCGCCATTCCATGGATCTTCGCCTGGACGCAGAACCGCCTGATGCTGCCCGCGTGGCTGGGGGCCGGCGCGGCGCTGCAGAAAGCGATGGACGAAGGCCATCAGGATCAGCTGGAAACCATGTGCAGCGAATGGCCGTTCTTCGCCACGCGCCTCGGCATGCTGGAGATGGTGTTCTCGAAGGCTGACCTGTGGCTGGCGGAGTATTACGATCAGCGTCTGGTGGATAAATCGCTGTGGCCGCTCGGCAAACAGCTGCGCGATCAGCTCGATGCCGACATCAAAGCGGTGCTGACCATCGCGAACGATGCGCATCTGATGGCGGACCAGCCGTGGATCGCCGAATCCATCGCGCTGCGTAACGTCTATACCGATCCGCTCAACGTGCTGCAGGCGGAACTGCTGCAGCGTGCGCGTGCGCAGGAAGAGCGCGGCGATGAACCTGATGCGCGCGTAGAACAGGCGCTGATGGTCACTATCGCTGGCGTCGCGGCCGGCATGCGTAACACCGGCTAACGGCGCGTCACGTATCGCACAGCAAGAAGGGGGCCCTGAGGCCCCCTTCTCTTTTTTATCCTTTCACGCTTATGCCACCAGCGTCGGGCGAACACCCAGCGTATGGCAGATGGCGTAGCTCATCTCGGCGCGGTTCAGCGTGTAGAAATGAAAGTCCTTCACCCCTTCGCGCGACAGGATTTTCACCATGTCCATGGCGATGTTGGCACCGACCATTTTGCGCGTCTCCGCATCATCATCCAGCCCGTCAAACATGGCGTTCATCCAGCCCGGTACGCGCACGTTGGTCATGGTGGCGAAACGCTGCAGCTGTTTAAAGTTGGAGACCGGCAGAATGCCCGGCACGATCTCCACGTCGATACCGGTGGCCACGCAGCGATCGCGAAAGCGCAGATAGCTCTCCACATCGAAGAAAAACTGGGTGATCGCGCGACTGGCGCCGGCATCAATTTTTCGCTTCAGGTTGATCAGATCCGCCTGCGCACTCTTCGCTTCCGGATGCACTTCGGGATAGGCCGCTACCGAGATGTCGAAATCACCGACCTCTTTCAGCAGCGACACCAGATCGCTGCCGTACATGTCTGGTTTGCCGCCGCCCGGTGGTAAATCGCCGCGCAGCGCCACGATATGGCGAATGCCGTTATTCCAGTAGTCTCGCGCAATGGCGCGCAGTTCATCGCGCGTCGCATCAATACAGGTGAGATGCGGTGCCGCTTCCAGTCCGGTGCGCTCTTTAATGCCTTTGATGATGCTGTGAGTGCGGTCGCGCTCGCCGGAGTTGGCTCCGTAAGTTACCGAGACGAATTTGGGTTTCAGGCTGCTCAGGCGGTCGATGGAGTTCCACAGAGTTGCTTCCATTTCGCTGGTGCGGGGCGGGAAAAACTCAAAAGAGACATTAATTTGCCCGTTCAGCTCAGCCAGGCTCTGGTTCAGCGCTTCGCGCTGATTGGCATGAAAGAAACTCATCCTGTTACCTCATCATCACATATCGATTAATTTGCGAACCGCGAACATCCATACGTTTAGACGTCCAGATGCACAAAATGAACGATCTTCAGCTTAGCGTCAACATAAAATTGTTTGCCGGGCGTGACAAATATTCAACCAAAGTGAAAGGGATTCACCTGACGGGGAAGCAGAGGGAAAAACGCAGACAGCGGACGCCGTCTGCGCAGCAGGTTTACAGCAGTTGGGCGAGACGATTGATATCAGACTGTAGCGCACCGGCGGTGACATCCCGGCCGGCGCCCGGCCCGCGGATCACCAGCGGATTGTCGCGATACCAGCGGCTTTCAATAGCAAACACGTTATCACACGGCAGCAGCGCCGCCAGCGGATGCTCCGGACGCACCGCTTCCACGCCGACGCGCGCTTTACCGTTGGCATCGAAACGCGCTACGTAGCGCAGCACCAGACCCATCTCCTGTGCGGCTTCGAAGCGCTGCAGCATCTGCTCGTTCAGCTCGTCGGCGTTTTCAAAGAAGTGGTCAATGGATTCGCCTTCGCACTGTGACGGCACCAGCGATTCAACCCGCACCTGATCCGGTTCGATGTCGTAACCGGCTTCGCGCGCCAGAATCACCAGTTTGCGCATCACGTCCTGACCGGAGAGATCAACGCGCGGATCGGGCTCGGTTAAGCCCTGCTGCCACGCCTGATCGACCAGCTCGCTGAACGGCACCGTGCCGTCAAACTGCAGGAACAGCCACGACAGCGTGCCGGAGAAGATACCGCTGATCGCCAGAATGCTGTCGCCGCTTTCACGCAGGTCGCGCACCGTATGATTGACCGGCAGTCCGGCACCCACGGTCGCGTTATACAGCCAGTGGCGGCCGGTTTTGGCGAAGGCGTCGCGTACCTGACGCCAGCTCTGGCCGCTGGCAGCGCCGGCCACTTTGTTGGCGCTGATGACGTGGAAGCCGTGGCTGGCAAAATCGTGATACTGCTGCGCCAGCGAATCACTGGCGGTGACGTCGAGCACCACCAGATCGTCAAACGGGTGCGCGCGCATCCACAGGAACAGCGACTCTTCGTCGCGCGCTTCGGCTTCATCATCAAAGAAGGCCAGCGCCCGACTGGCGTCGAGACCGTCATAGCTCAGCAGGCTGCGGCTACTGTCCGCCACGCCCGCCAGCACAAACTCGAACCCGGTACGCGCCGACAGCGTCTCCTGCTCGCGCGCGAACAGCTCCAGCCAGCGTGAGCCGATATTGCCTTTGCCGAACAGAATCAGGCCGATGCGCTTCTCGGCGCGGAACAGCGACTGGTGCAGTCCCTGAATCAGGTGCTGGGTCGGTCCGACGCGCAGCACCGCCACCAGGCTGATGTGATCTTCTGACTGCCAGACGAATTCGACCGGCTGGTCTTTGATCTGCTGCCAGAAGCGATGGCTGTGCAGCGGATTACGCGTTACGCCAGCACCGACCAGCGCCACCAGCGCCAGACCGTCGCGCAGCTGCAGATGACCGGGCAGCGCCGCGTCCTGCAGCAGGTTAAAGGCGCTGTTGACCACTTCCGAGGTGTAACACAGCTGCAGCAGGCGACGATCCGGATGGATACCCATCGCCAGCGGACGCAGCTGCGCGCGCTTCAGCAGCAGATCGATCTCTTTCTGCTGGGTAGCAAAATCGTGGCTATCGGGAATCTGAATCTCAACCAGGCAGACATCGTCGTGGCTGGTGACAATGCGCGCGCCGGTGCCGGACGCCAGCACGCGCTCAATGCGCGTTGAGCCCTGCTCCGGCTGATAGCTGCAGCGCAGCTGTAAATCGATGTCGCTGTTGGAGACCGGCTGCAGCGTACGCGTGTGCAGCACCGGCGCCGCCAGTCGGGCCAGCTCGCTGGCCTCATCCAGCCGCAGCAGCGGCAGCAGGCAGGCATCGGAAACCTTGCGCGGGTCCGCGCTGTAAACGCCAGCCACGTCGCTCCAGATGGTGACGCGGTTCACGCCCGCCAGCGCGCCAATCTGCGTTGCCGAGTAGTCAGAGCCGTTACGGCCGAGCAGCACGGTTTCGCCCGCTTCGCTGCGGCTGATAAAACCCGTCACCACCAGACGCTTATGCGGATGCTGCGCCAGCAGCGCCTGCAGCAGCGGCCAGGATTTGCCTTCATCTACCTGCGGCTGCGCCGCACGTTCGGCACGCAGGAAGTCGCGCGCATCCAGCCACGCCGCTTCGATATCGCGCTGGCTGAGCACCGCCGCCATCAGGCGCGCCGACCAGATTTCGCCGTGGCCAACCACTTCGGCGTACACCGCATCGGTGATGGCGCCGTCGAGCAGCGCCGCCAGGCGTTCAAGATCGCGGATGAAGGCTGCGGTCAGGGTTTCTGCATATTCAGCAGGCAGCAGTGCAGCGATCAGTTCGCTGTGAAAACGGCGTAACGCCTGTTGCACCTGATGGGCCGATAAGCGATCGCTCTGGCTCAGCTTGAGCCAGCTGATCAGCTGGTTAGTGGTGCTGCCTGCGGCAGAGACCACCATTAAGTCGCCCGGCTGGCTGTAATCGGCCATGATACCGGCGACGCGCTGATAACAGCGCGCGTCGGCCAGGCTACTGCCACCAAATTTATGCAACTGCTTGATCGGCGTTCCCGCGCCTGCTGAAATCGTCATGGTTACCCCTCGGCTGCAATCCTGAATGCATTATCCAGGTCGGCGATTAAATCTTCGTGATCTTCAATTCCGACAGAAATACGCAGCAGCGAGTCGGAAATGCCCGCTGCGGCACGCGCGTCCGCCGACATGCCGGCGTGCGTCATGGTGGCGGTATGCGAAATCAGACTTTCCACGCCGCCCAGCGACTCCGCCAGCGTAAACAGCTGCAGCGCTTTCAGGAAGCGGCGCAGCCGCGCCTCATCGGCGTCGAGTTCAAAACTGAGCATGGCGCCAAAACCGCGCTGCTGACGCGCGGCAAACTGGTGTCCGGCGTTCTCTGGCAGAGACGGATGATACAGCTTTTTCACCAGCGGTTGTTGCTTCAGGTAATCAACAATCGCCAGTGCGTTACGCTGCGCCGCCGCCATGCGCGGTGCCAGGGTGCGCAGGCCGCGCAGCAGCAGATAGCTGTCAAACGCCGCGCCGGTGACGCCAATGTTATTCGCCCACCAGGCGAGTTCCGTGACCAGCGCCGGATCTTTAGCGATGACCGCACCGGCCACCACGTCCGAGTGACCATTGAGATATTTGGTGCAGGAGTGGATCACCAGATCGGCACCCAGCGCCAGCGGGTTCTGCAGCGCCGGGCTGAGGAAGGTGTTGTCCACTACGCTCACCGCACCGGCAGCACGCGCGGCGGCGCAGATGGCCGCAATGTCCACCACGCGCAGCAGCGGATTGCTCGGGCTTTCGACCAGCACCAGCTTTGGTTTTTCCGCCAGCGCCGCCGCCAGTGCCGCTTCATCGCCCTGATCGACAAACTTCACGCGGTAAGCGCCGCGCTTGCTCAGGCTGTCAAACAGACGATAGCTGCCGCCGTAGCAGTCGTGCGGCGCCACCAGCAGATCGCCTGGCTTCAGGAACACCGTCGTCACCAGATGAATCGCCGACATCCCGGTGTTGGTCAGCACCGCGCCCGCGCCGCCTTCCAGCTCAGCCAGCGCGCGCTGGACCACATCGCGCGTCGGGTTACCACGGCGTGAATAGTCATGCGCGCGCGGCTCGTTGAAATCGAGGAAGTTATAGGTGCTGGAGAGGTGAATCGGTGGGACAACGCAGCCATATTGCTCGTCATCATTCAAACCGCTGCGTACTGCGATGGTTGCCTGTTTACGCGTCATGGTGCTTACTGTTCCTGAAGTGTAATAAAAAAGTGGCAACAGAATAACATTCCGCAACTGGACGTCAATACATCTGGACATCTAAATGTCTTTGCGTATAGATTGAGCAAAGCCGCAATACCCGCTAAAATTACGCGTCATCGCCTGGTGTTCAGCGCGCTTTCCTGTGAAACGCGATGTGTAAGCATAAAACCGGCAGTTTAAGCGGTCAGGCATCGAAAAATCGGGCATAATCAACGGATTTCCCCATATTCAACTTTTTATTGATTAAGGTAACCCATGGCTGAATGGAACGGCGAATATATCAGCCCTTACGCTGAACACGGTAAGAAGAGCGAGCAGGTTAAGAAGATTACAGTTTCTATCCCGCTGAAAGTGCTGAAGATTTTAACGGATGAGCGTACCCGCCGTCAGGTGAACAATCTGCGTCACGCCACCAACAGCGAACTGCTGTGCGAAGCCTTTTTGCATGCCTTCACCGGGCAACCGCTGCCGAATGATGTTGATCTGCGTAAAGAGCGCAGCGACGAGATTCCGGAAGAAGCAAAACAGATTATGCGTGAGATGGGCATCGATCCCGACAGCTGGGAATACTGAGGCCAGAAATAAAAAAACCCAGCCGAGGCTGGGTTTTTTCTTGCAACCGAATAGTGAAGATTCGCCGGCAAATAATCTTATTTCTTGCTGCCTGGGATGCTGAAACGCTTGTTGAAGCGATCAACACGACCACCAGAGTCAACAACACGCTGCTTACCGGTGTAGAACGGGTGGCATTTGCCGCACACGTCCAGGTTCAGGGTACCAGTCATGGTTGAACGGGTGTTGATCACGTTGCCGCAAGAGCAGGTGATGGTCACAGCTTCGTATTTCGGGTGAATACCTTGTTTCATGGGAGAACCTCATAAAAGGCCGTGTCGCTCTCCGTGCCAGGCGAACCTGCACAGCACCACACGCGGTTAATAAATGGTGTATCTTTGACGAGTCATCTCATCAAAGGCGGCATAGTATACAGAAAATGAGCGCATTGATCAAATCCGCGCAATGCGCCGCGCTCAGCCACTCCGGATAAACGCCTGCAGCCAGCGCCGCCGCGCGCTGAAGTATGACGGGGGTGACGCCAGCGTGTACACTACTTCTCCTTTTTACAGAACCGGATAGAGATCGACATGCCCGTTGTTCAGGTTGCCCTGCCCGTTCCGCTGCCTCGCCTGTTTGACTACCTGCTGCCCGCCGATGCGCCGCAGCCGGTGGCCGGCGCGCGCGTCAGCGTACCGTTCGGCAACCGGAAAATGACGGGCATCGTGGTTAGCACGCGCGCCACCAGCGATCTCCCCCTTGCCCAGCTGAAGCAGATTGATGCGTTGCTCGACGACCGCTCGCTGTTCTCACCCGCGCTGTGGCGCATCCTCAACTGGGCCGCCGGCTACTATCACTCTCCGCTCGGCGAAGTGCTCAGCCATGCGCTGCCGGTGCTGCTGCGTCAGGGCAAGCCGGCCCAGGAAGCGCCGCTGTGGCAGTGGGTAGTGAACGAAGCCGGGCGCGAAGTGGCGCTGGAAAGCCTGAAGCGCGCGCCGAAACAGCAGCAGGCGCTGGCGGCGTTGCGTCAGCGGCCGCTGTATCGGCATCAGATCGGCGAGCAGGATTTTACCGATGCCGCGCTGCAGGCGCTGCGTGCCAAAGGCCTGTGCGACCTGCGCGAACATGCGCCACAGCAGCACGACTGGCGCACCAGTTTCGCGGTGAAAGGTGAACGGCTGCGGCTGAATACCGATCAGGCGATGGCGGTGGGCGCCATTCGCAGCGAGGATGAACATTACACCGCGTGGCTGCTGGCAGGCATTACCGGATCGGGTAAAACCGAGGTCTATCTCAGCGTGCTGGAGAATGTGCTGGCACGCGGCAAACAGGCGCTGGTGCTGGTGCCGGAAATTGGCCTGACGCCGCAAACTATCGCCCGTTTCCGTGAACGCTTCGATGCGCCAATTGATGTGCTGCACTCGGCGCTTAATGACAGCGAGCGTCTGGCGGTATGGCTGCGCGCGCGCAGCGGCGAGACCGCCATTGTTATCGGCACACGATCCGCGCTGTTCACACCGCTGGCGCGGCCGGGCGTGATCATCATCGATGAAGAACACGACAGCTCCTACAAACAGCAGGAGGGCTGGCGCTACCAGGCGCGCGATCTGGCGGTATTCCGCGCTCACGAAGAAGATGTGCCGATTGTGATGGGCTCGGCGACGCCAGCGCTGGAGACGCTGCACAACGTGCGTGTCGGTAAATATCGCCAGCTCAACCTGACCAAACGTGCCGGTAACGCCAAACCGGCGCTGCAGCAGCTAATCGATCTCAAGGGGCAGCAGCTGAAAGGCGGTCTCGCGCCAGCGCTGCTGGCCAGGATGCGCCAGCACCTGCAGGCGGATAATCAGGTTCTGCTGTTTCTCAATCGCCGCGGCTTTTCGCCGGCGCTGATGTGCCACGACTGCGGCTGGCTGGCGGAGTGTCAGCGCTGCGACAGTTATTACACGCTGCATCAGCAGCATCGTCAGCTGCGCTGTCACCACTGCGACAGCCAGCGTCCGCTGCCGCATCAGTGTCCGGGCTGCGGTTCCACCCATCTGCTGCCGGTCGGCGTGGGCACGGAACAGCTGGAGCAGCAGCTCAGCACGCTGTTTCCTGGCGTACCGGTGTCGCGCATCGATCGCGATACCACCAGCCGCAAAGGCGCGCTGGAACAGCATCTGGCCGATGTGCATCGCGGCGGGGCGCGCATTCTGGTCGGCACGCAGATGCTGGCCAAAGGCCATCACTTCCCGGACGTGACGCTGGTATCGCTGCTGGATGTCGATGGCGCGCTGTTTTCCGCCGATTTCCGTGCCGCCGAGCGCTTTGCCCAGCTTTATACGCAGGTTGCCGGCCGCGCCGGCCGCGCCGGTAAGCAGGGCGAAGTGCTACTACAGACGCACCATCCGGAACATCCACTGCTGCAAACGCTGCTGCATCGCGGCTATTTTGCGTTTGCCGATCAGACGCTGCTGGAGCGCCAGTCAGTGCAGCTACCGCCGTGGACCAGCCACGCACTGTTTCGCGCTGAAGATCTGGATAACGCGCAGGCGGCGGAGTTCCTTACTCAGCTGCGTAACCTGCTGGAAGCCAGCCCGCTTAAAGATGAAGCGATGTGGCTGATGGGGCCGGTGCCGGCGCTGGCACCGAAGCGCAGCGGACGCTGGCGCTGGCAACTGCTGCTACAGCATCCGTCGCGCAAGCGGCTGCAGCAGTTGCTGAGCAGTTCACTGCCGCTGGTTACCACCCTGCCCGCCGCGCGCAAAGTCAAATGGACGCTGGATATCGACCCCACCGAGAGTTAAGCCGCGCCACATCTGCGAGCCAGATCGAAAAAAGTCGCACAAGTCACAATTTTTATGCAAATTAAGTAACAACCTCACACGGCGTTGGGTTAACAATAGTGCCCGTCCCGGCACTGGGCCGGCTATGTGTGAATATCTATGCGCTGTACCGCGTCAGGAGTTAACGTTGGATCAGAAGCAACCCTCATCGGCAGCCACCATGAAAGATGTGGCCGAGCAGGCTGGCGTCTCCACCGCCACGGTTTCGCGCGCGCTGATGAATCCGGAAAAAGTCTCCGCCGCGACCCGGCAGAAAGTGGAACAGGCGGTGCAGGCCGTCGGCTATGCGCCGCACGGTCTGGCGCGCAACGCCAAACGCGGCGACACGCAAACCATTCTGGTGATTGTGCCGGACATCTGTGACCCTTTCTTCAGCGAGATTATCCGCGGCGTGGAAGTGACCGCCGCGCAGGAAGGCTATCTGGTGCTGATTGGTGACTGCGCGCATCAGGATCAGCAGGAGAAAACCTTCCTTAACCTGATGCTGACGCGCCAGATTGACGGCATGGTACTGCTGGGTTCGCAGCTGCCGTTTGACGCCGGCATTGAAGATCAGCGTAATCTGCCGCCCATGGTGATGGGCAACGAGTTCGCGCCGGAGATGGCGCTGCCCACGGTGCATATCGATAACCTGACCGCGGCCTTTGAAGCGGTGAATCATCTGTTACAGCTGGGCCATCGGCAGATCGCCTGCATCACCGGACCGGAACATATCCCGCTCAGCCAGTATCGGTTGCAGGGCTACATCCAGGCGCTGCGCCGCAGCAATATCGCCATCGATCCCACGCTGATTGTGCACGGCGACTTCACCTTTGAAGCCGGTGCCAGCGCGCTGAAGCAGCTGATGAGCCTGCCGCAGCCGCCGAAAGCCCTGTTCTGCCATAGCGATCTGATGGCGCTGGGCGCGATGAACCAGGCGCGTAAGCTGGGAATGCGTATTCCGCAGGATCTGTCGGTGGTCGGCTTCGATGATATCGAGCTGGCACAATACTACGATCCGCCCCTGACCACCGTGGCACAGCCGCGTTTTGCCATTGGCCGCGAAGCGATGCTGCTGCTGCTGGATGAGCTGCAGGGCAAACGGGTCAATAACGGTTCACGCCTGCTCGACGCCGAACTCCGCGTCCGCGGCAGTACTGCACCGGCAGCAAAACGCGAAAAATGAATGCGGGAACCCTGCATTTTCAGCAGATTCTGAAGGCAGACTGTGCTGGTCAAAGTTCCAGCCCTTGAGTAACATGACGCATTCCTTGCCGGGCAAAATTAACACCCCATTTACACGCCCAGTGGCATTTTTTTGAAGGGTATCAGAACGAAAGTGGCACAGAGAGATTACGTAGGCCGCGGGCGTTCAACAGGGACGCGTCGCAAAAAACCCGCAGGCCGCAGCAAGAAAAGCAAAGGCGGCTCCGGCACTTCAAAGCTGATGATAGTACTGGCCGTGGCAGTGCTGGTGACCTTTGCCGGTGGTTTATGGTTCATCTCGCATCACAAAAAAGAAGAAACACCGGTGATTCCGAATCATAAAGCCAACGGTAATGGCCTGCCGCCGAAGCCGGAAGAGCGCTGGAAGTACATCAAAGAGCTGGAAAATCGTCAGGTGACCGTGCCGTCGCCCACCGAGCCGTCTGCCGGTGGCGAAATCAAGTCGCAAACCCAGCTGACCGACGAACAGCGTCAGCTGCTGGAGCAGATGCAGGCCGATATGCGCCAGCAGCCAACCCAGCTGAATGAAGTGCCGTGGAACGAACAAACCCCGGCTCAGCGCCAGCAAACGCTGCAGCGTCAGCAGCAGGCACAACAGCAACAACAGCAGTTGCAGCGTCAGCAGCAGCAGTTACAGCAGCAGCAGCGTCAGCAACAGTTGCAGCAGCAACGCCAGCAGGAATTGCAGCAGCAGGCGGCACGCCAGCAGCAGCAACAGGCCGCGCCGATCACTCGCGAGCCGGCGAAGCCGCAGGAGAGCGCCAAAGCCAAAACGGAAGAGAAAGCGAGCACCCAGCGCTGGATGGTGCAGTGTGGCTCGTTTAAAGGCACCGATCAGGCGGAATCGGTACGCGCCGGTCTGGCGTTTGAAGGTTTCGAAAGCCGCATCACGACTGGCGGCGGCTGGAATCGCGTGGTGATTGGGCCGTTTAAAGACCGCAGCAGCGCAGACAGCACCGTGAAGCGCCTGCACAGCTCCGGCCACAGCAGCTGTATCCCGCTCGCCCTGCCTTAATCCTCCCTGCTCGCCCCCGGCAATTTGCAGCATCAGATATTGCCGGGGGTTGAAACCCCACAGGATTACCCCATATCTGGTTGCATGATACGCCGCGCCCGCTGCGCGGTGTCTTTTTTCCACTGCAACAAGGGGTCTGCCCGTGACAACAATAGTAAGTGTACGACGCAACGGCCGGGTCGTGATCGGCGGTGATGGCCAGGCGACGCTCGGCAATACCGTAATGAAAGGCAATGTTAAAAAGGTGCGTCGTCTTTACAACGACAAAGTGATCGCGGGCTTTGCTGGCGGCACCGCAGATGCCTTTACCCTGTTTGAACTGTTCGAACGCAAACTGGAGATGCATCAGGGCCATCTGGTGAAAGCCGCGGTCGAACTGGCGAAAGACTGGCGTACTGACCGGATGCTGCGCCGCCTTGAAGCGCTGCTGGCGGTTGCCGATGAGAACTCCTCGCTGATCATCAGCGGTAACGGTGACGTGATTCAGCCGGAAAATGACCTGATTGCCATCGGTTCCGGCGGGCCTTACGCCCAGGCAGCCGCCCGCGCGCTGCTGGAGAACACGGAGATGGGTGCGCACGATATCGTAGCCAAAGCGCTGAATATCGCCGGTGATATCTGCATCTACACCAACCACAACATTAACTACGAAGAATTACCGTCTAAGGCGTAAGGACCAAAACCATGTCTGAGATGACTCCACGCGAGATTGTCAGCGAGCTTAACCGCTTCATCATCGGCCAGGACGGCGCCAAAAAAGCGGTCGCCATTGCGCTGCGTAACCGCTGGCGCCGCATGCAGCTTGACGAAGAGCTGCGCCATGAAGTGACCCCAAAAAATATCCTGATGATCGGCCCGACCGGCGTCGGTAAAACCGAAATCGCCCGCCGTCTGGCGAAGCTGGCCAATGCGCCGTTCATCAAAGTTGAAGCCACCAAATTCACCGAAGTGGGCTATGTCGGGAAAGAAGTGGATTCGATTATTCGCGATCTGACGGACTCCGCCATCAAGATGGTGCGCAGCCAGGCGATCGAGAAAAACAAATATCGCGCCGAAGAGATGGCAGAAGATCGCATTCTGGATGTGCTGATCCCGCCAGCGAAAAACAACTGGGGCCAGCCGGAGCAGAGCGCTGAGCCGTCCGCTGCGCGCCAGTCGTTCCGCAAAAAACTGCGCGAAGGCCAGCTGGATGACAAAGAGATTGAGATCGATCTGGCTGCTGCGCCGATGGGCGTTGAAATCATGGCGCCTCCGGGCATGGAAGAGATGACCAGCCAGCTGCAGTCGATGTTCCAGAACCTCGGCGGCCAGAAGCAGAAACCGCGTAAGCTGAAAATCAAAGACGCGATGAAGCTGCTGATTGAAGAAGAAGCGGCCAAGCTGGTGAATCCGGAAGAGCTGAAACAGGACGCCATCGACGCGGTTGAACAGCACGGTATCGTGTTCATCGACGAAATCGACAAAATCTGTAAGCGCGGCGGCCAGTCGTCGGGCCCGGATGTGTCACGTGAAGGCGTACAGCGCGATCTGCTGCCGCTGGTGGAAGGCTGCACCGTGTCCACCAAACACGGCATGGTCAAAACTGACCATATCCTGTTTATCGCCTCCGGCGCGTTCCAGGTGGCCAGCCCGTCGGATCTGATTCCGGAGCTGCAGGGTCGTCTGCCGATTCGCGTTGAGCTGCAGGCGCTGACGGTCAATGATTTCGAACGCATCCTGACCGAGCCGAACGCGTCCGTGACAGTACAGTACAAAGCGCTGATGGGCACCGAAGGCGTTAACGTTGAATTCACCGAAGACGGCATCCGTCGCATCGCCGAAGCGGCGTGGCAGGTGAACGAAACCACCGAGAACATCGGTGCACGTCGTCTGCACACCGTGCTGGAGCGTCTGATGGAAGACATCTCCTACGACGCCAGCGATCGCCACGGCGAATCGATCACCATCGATGCCGAATACGTTGGTCAGCATCTGGATGAACTGGTGGCCGACGAAGATCTCAGCCGCTTCATTCTGTAATTCCAGTCAATACCCAGCCTTGCGCTGGGTATTTTTTTGCCCGCCCGCCCGCTGCACCCGATTATCCCGTTGCCTCTGTTGTCGCTGCGCTGCAAAAGCGGGCGGATTTGATGTATCCTTTGCCTGTTTTCCTTAATGAGTTTTCCCAATGAAAGAACAAGAAAAAGCCGAGATTAAACGTCTCAGCGACCAACTGGACGCGCTGAATCGCAAAGAACCGCAGCTGCTGGAAGCGGGCGATGCCGAAAAGCTTGGCGCGCTGCTGAAAGAGAAAGAGACGCTGGTGCAGGAAATTGAGCGTCTGCGCAACGTGCGCGAAGAGAAGCTGAGCAAAGAAGCCCAGCAGCTGAAAAAGCTGCCGTTCAGCCGTGAAATCACCAAAAAAGAGCAGGCGAACATGGGCGCGCTGAAGAAAAGCGTGCGCGGCCTGGTGGTGGTACACCCGATGACCGCGCTGGGACGCGAGATGGGGCTGAAGGTGATGACCGGCTACGCCAAGCAGCCGTTCTGATTGCCGTTACGCGGCGTGGGCCACGTCGCGTTCTGCCCCGGCAGCCTGCAGCACCTGCTGCGCCAGCGTATCCAGCAAGGCATAGCGGCGGCGATACTCCGCGCGCTTCTTGCTGGCAATCTCTTCCAGATCTTTACGTGCCATGCTCAGTGGCAGCGTAAACAACTCATCACCACGCATTTCCCCGCCCAGTGACAGCCAGAACTCGCTATAGCTGGCAAAGAATTTGTCACCTTTGCTGTGACGGTAGCGCAGACTGCGGAAAACATGGGTGGTATCGCCAACCGCGGTAATGGCCTGTACGCCGCACTGTGCCGCCAGAATAAATACCGCTTCCATCAGCAGACGCTTGGGAAATACGCCGTGCGCGGCTTTGGTGGCATCGCGAATAACGTCACTGGAAATATGTTTCCGCGGCCCCTGCAAGCCCCCAATTAATAGCGTGCACTGCTGCTGCTCCTGAATAATAGAGAATGACAGCGAGGCCAGCGTCATGTCCTGATAATTAAGCAGCAGCGTAATTTCCCCTTCCCGGTCGTAATGGCCGGAGCAGCAATAAAGCGCAAACTGCTCCTCGTTTTTGCCGGTGAAACGGGCAAGAAGATTACCGCTCGGGCTCAGCAGCAACTGGCGCAGCTGATTATTCGCCAGCTTATCCATCAATTGATAATGATCGAGAATCGCCTGCGCACGCTGCGCCACGCTGAAACCGGCGCGCAAATAGGGACGATGCGGCTTAGCCGGCAGTAAGCCCTGGCTGTTTAACAGCTGCGGCAGAAAAGAGAGTTTGGCCAGCTGATGGAGATAATTAAAAGTGGTCAGTGGAAATACCGCTGACCTTAAGGCAAATTTCAGTCGAAATTGCTGGCTATTCCACAGCTTATTTGGCCGCAGCTTTCCACTGACTAAAGGTATAAACAGCGCGGCCGACGAAACGGAGTCCGGCTCAGAATGTGTAATAATAGACATGATTATTTTTACGTCGCGAGATAACTGAAGGCTACTGTATGCCCCAAATTATCAACGGCGCGTTAATAACCACTTTAGCCTGGTCATGACGTGGAGTTTGTTGAGCTGCGGTTTAGGATGGCGATAAAAAAACCGGTGCACGCAGGCACCGGTTATTCACATAGCGTAAGCCAGAACTTATTTTGCCGAGGCGAAACGTGCCGCTGCTTCGTCCCAGTTCACCACGTTCCAGAACGCTTTGATGTAGTCAGGGCGCTTGTTCTGATACTTCAGATAGTAAGCGTGCTCCCACACATCCAGACCGATGATTGGGAAACCAGACACGCCGGCGATGGCTTCGCCCATCAGTGGGTTGTCCTGGTTAGCGGTTGAAACGACCGCCAGCTTGTCGCCTTTTTTCACCAGCCACGCCCAGCCAGAGCCAAAACGGGTCGCAGCCGCTTTCTCGAACTCTTCCTGGAATTTCTCAACGCTACCGAAATCTTTTTCGATTGCCGCTTTCAGGTCGCCCTGCAGCGTGGTGCCGGTTTTCAGGCCTTTCCAGAACAGGCTGTGGTTAGCGTGGCCGCCAGCGTTGTTACGCAGTGGGCCTTTTTTGTCTGCTGGCAGCTGATCCAGTTTGGTGATCAGTTCATCAACCGGCAGGTTTGCGAATTCGGTACCTTCCAGCGCCGCGTTGGCGTTGTTAACGTAGGTCTGGTGATGTTTAGTGTGATGGATTTCCATCGTCTGCTTGTCGAAGTGCGGTTCCAGTGCGTCGTAGGCGTACGGCAGGGATGGCAGTGAATAACTCATGTTCTTCCTCTCCATTTAGTGTTTGGCAGCACAACCTTGCTGGTGTGCCGCATAAGCAGTCGGATCATTATAGTTAAAATCATGATCCGGAAAAGGGTTATCAATGCCTTAGTAATGATAAGGATTTGATCAATCTGGCAAAAGGTGCGCACACACGGCTACACCTTGTGTGTACTGGCGCGCAGCTTAAGCTGCACCGGCAACTCATTGATGGCAGGCGGCTCGTCGCCGTTGAGCGCCGCCAGCAGGCGTTTACCGGCCATGCGCCCCATCTCCTCGTACGGCAGCACAATGCTGGTCAGCGGCGGCGAACATACCGCCGCCAGCGGGCCACCGCCGATGCTGGCAATCGCCAGCTGGCTGGGCACTGAGACGCCGGCCGCGTGACAGGCCATGATGGCGCCGCACGCCACTTCATCGCTGGTACAGATCAGGACGTCCAGTTCCGGCCAGGTGAGACGGATCTCTGCCAGCAGGCTGTGGCCGGCGGCAAAGGTGGGCATTTTTGGTGAGGTCACTACGCGGTGCGGTGCCAGATTCAGCGCCAGCATCCCGCTGTGCCAGCCGTTGAGCAGCTGACGGAAAATAGTGCTGTGCGTTTGTGTGCACAGCAGGCCGGGATGGCGATAGCCGCGCTCCACCAGGCTGTTTACCAGCTGGCGAATGGCTTTCGCATAGTCCACGCCGATGCTAATGCCGGCAGAATCCTGATGCACGCCGCCGATGTCCATCACCGGCAGGCCGGAATTGCTCAGCAGGCGCTGCGCTTCGGCGGCATTGTCGAAATTGAAGTGCACCATCGCGGCCGGGTTGTAAGAGAGCAGCATCTCGATCAGCTCGCTCTCCTCCGCCGCCGAATGATTGGCTTCGGCCAGCATCATGTTATAGCCCTGCGGCCGCAGCACCCCCTGCAGCGCCTCTGACACAATCGCGCTGCCCGGCGTAGCAAAAGAGGGTACCACCATGGTGATCAGCCGCGACGAGGCCGACGCCAGGTTACGCGCCTGCACGTTGGGCACATAGGCCAGTTCCGCGACGGCCGCGTCGATCCTTGCGCGAATTTCGGGCGACACTTTCTCCGGCATACGCAAAGCGCGCGACGCCGTCATGGCGCTGACACCGACCAAACGGGCAACATCGGCCAGCGTGCTTTTGCCGGTACTGCGCCGTCGTTTTTCTGTCATGCGTTCTCCTGTCTCTACCCTGCTGGTTCCGGGTAGCGCTCGATTTATCCGCACGCAGCTTAAAACCAAAAGCAAATTGGTGCCATGTTAAAAACCACAGAATCGGGCATGTCTCATTGGCTGCGTGATTTTCGCTGGCCTGAGCATGTCACCCCGGCCTCAGCGTGACAAACCGCGCGCGCAAAAATGTTATCGCTAACACACTTTTTAACATCACTCGTGTTAGCGCTAACTTTTGCGAGCAACATCACAGAACCCAGGCGATAAAATCACCTACAGTGCACCGCATCGACGAATAAACAGGAATTACTGATGCTCACTCAATGGCTGACACCGCAACATATCCGGGTAATAGACGACGTTAGCGACTGGCAGGAAGCGGTGCGTTTATCGGCCGAGCCGCTGCTGGCGGAGGGGGCAATTACCCCGGCTTATCTGGATGCGATCTTTACCTCGCACGCTGAGCTGGGGCCCTATTATGTGCTGGCGCCGGGTCTGGCGATGCCACATGCGCGTCCGGAACAGGGTGCGCGCAAAAACGGCCTGTCGCTGCTGCATGTAAAACAAGGCGTGAATTTTGCCGCCGATGAAAACGACCCGGTATTTGTCGTTATTATGCTGTGCGCCCTGTCTGGCGACGATCATATTCAGATGATCACCGCGCTGGCTGAGGTGTTCAGCGACGAATCCCGCCTGCAGCAGTTGCTGTCGGCATCGACCCTGCCAGCGATTGAAGCTGTCATTAAAGATTAATCACCAGAGAAACCTGAAAATGAAAAAAGTACTGATTGTGTGTGGAAACGGTTTAGGCAGCAGCTTCATTGTGGAAATGAACGTGAAGAAAATTATTAAGGAGCTGGGTAAAGAGGCTGAAGTGGGTCATACCGATTTAACCTCTGCCAAATCTGAGCAGGCCGATATTATCATCAGCGCTAAAGATATCGCTGACCAGCTGTCGAGCCACAGCGCACAGGTATTTGGCCTGAGCAATTTACTGGATAACGCCAGAATCAAAGAAATTCTCGCCGACAACCTGTAATTGACCCGACGAAATTTACTCACACGGAGTAATTTATGCTGCAGTTTATAATTAAGGATGTTCTTGGAACACCCGCTATACTTGTCGGCCTTTTTTCCCTGATTGGTTTATTACTGCAAAAGAAACCGGTATCCGATGTGATTTCCGGTACGCTAAAAACCATCATGGGTTTTGTTATTCTTATCGCCGGGGCCAACTTAATTGCGGCCACCCTGACCATCTTCAGCCAGCTATTCGAGCACTCGTTCAATATTCAGGGCGTAGTGCCGAATACTGATGCAATGGCCGCGCTGGCACAGAAAAACTACGGTACCGAAACCGCGATGATCATGGTGTTCGGTATGCTGGTGAATATTGTGCTGGCGCGCATCACGCCGCTGAAATACATCTTCCTGACCGGGCACCATACGCTGTATATGTCAGCCATGCTGGCGGTGATCCTGTCAGTGGGCGGCGTGCACGGCTTCTGGCTGGTGCTGATCGGTTCGCTGATTCTCGGCACCATGATGGTGGTATGTCCGGCGATTCTGCAGCCGTTCACCCGCAAAATTACCAATTCGGACGATCTGGCGCTGGGCCACTTTGGCTCCACCGGCTACCTGCTGTCGGCGCTGGTCGGCAAAGCGGTGGGCAAAGGCAGCCCGTCGATTGAAGAGCTGAAAGTACCGAAAACCCTCAACTTCCTGCGCGACTCGTCCGTGGCAATTTCGCTAACCATGATGATTCTGTTTGTCGCGCTGGTGCTGGTCGCCGGTAAAGAGTTTACCGAAAGCCAGGTGAGCGGCGGCCAGAACTTCATCGTCTTTGCCATTATCCAGTCGATCACCTTTGCTGCGGGCGTTTACATCATTCTTGCCGGTGTACGCATGGTGATTGCCGAGATCGTCCCGGCGTTCAAAGGCATCGCCGATAAACTGGTGCCAAACGCTAAACCGGCGCTGGATTGCCCGACGGTCTTCCCGTTCGCGCCGAACGCCGTGATCATCGGCTTCCTGTGCAGCTTCGCCGCCGGGCTGATCAGCATGTTCCTGTGCCCGCTGTTCGGTCTGAGCGTGATTGTGCCGGGCCTGGTGCCGCACTTCTTCTGCGGCGCGACCGCTGGCGTCTACGGCAACATCACCGGCGGACGGCGCGGTGCCATCATCGGTTCCTTTGTTCAGGGGCTGCTGATCTCCTTCCTGCCCGCCATTCTGCTGCCGCTGATGGGTGACCTTGGCTTCGCGTCCACCACCTTTGGTGATGCGGACTTCGGTATCGTCGGCATTGTGCTCGGCCATATTATTTCGTTCTTCCATTGATGTCACAGACAGCGCCTGCGGGCGCTGTTTGCGTAATGAGGAAATCAGCATGAACGCCCGCTTTTCACCGTCCCTGATGTGCATGGATTTGACCCGCTTCCGCGAGCAGATCGAAGCGATGAACGCCAGCGCCTCGTTCTATCATGTCGATATTATGGATGGCAGCTATGTTAAGAATATTACGCTGTCGCCGTTCTTTATTGAGAACCTGCGTAAAATTACCGATGTGCCGATTGATGTGCATTTAATGGTGAACCACCCGGAAGATATTATTCCGATGTGCATTGACGCCGGCGCGGATATTATCAGTTTCCATCCGGAGACGGCGAATAACAAAATTTTCCGTCTGCTGACGCAAATTAAAGAGGCCGGCCGTCGCTGCGGCGTGGTGCTGAATCCGGCTACGCCAGCCGACAGCATTCGTGAATATGCGCATCTGCTGGATAAAGTGACGGTGATGTCGGTCGATCCCGGCTTCGCCGGGCAGAAATTTATTCCGGAAACGCTGAACAAAATTCGCCAGCTGATCGCTATGCGGGAAACGCACGGTTATCACTATCTGACCGAAATCGATGGGTCGTGCAATGCGCGCACCTTTAAGCAGATTGCCGCCTCGGGCGTCGACGTGTTTATTGTCGGCACCTCCGGCCTGTTCAATCTCGACGATGATGTGGCGCAGGCGTGGCAGAAGATGGAGCAGATTTTTGCGCAGGAAACTGCCACAGCGTGATGTCCTTTCACGCCCTGCCAGATGCGCATCAACGCGCATCTGGCACATTATGCTGAAGGGTCGCCATTCATGGCGACCTGATATCTGAATAATTAACGCCCCAGCTCGGTCAGCGACTTATCCAGCGCTCCCACCAGCCAGTCGATATCACCGCTCTGGAACGCCAGCGGCGGACGCAGTTTCAGCACGTTGCCGTACGGCCCGGCCACCGACGTCAGCACATGGTGATCGCGCAGTTTCTCGATCAAATCCAGCGCCAGCGCTTTGTCCGGCATCTTACTGCTGCGATCCTGCACCAGCTCAAACCCGATAAACAGCCCGGCACCGCGCACATCACCAATGCAGTCATGGCGATCCATCAGCTTCTGCAGCTCCGCCAGCAACTGTGCGCCGACCACACGGCTGTGCTCCTGCAGCCCTTCTTCCTGAATCACCGTCAGCACCGCCTGCGCAGCCGCCATCGCCACCGGGTTACCGCCGAAGGTATTGAAGTAAGGGATCTCATCGCTGAACGCCGCCAGCACGTCGCTTTTCGCCAGCAGGCCGGAAACCGGAATGCCGTTGCCCATCGGCTTACCGGTGGTGACCACATCCGGCACCACGCCGTGACGGGCAAAGCCCCAGAAGGCATCGCCGGTGCGGGCAAAGCCGGGCTGCACTTCATCAGCGATAAAAATGCCGCCGTTAGCATGCACCACATCCACCGCTTGCTGCAGGAATCCGCGCGGATTAGGCAGCACGCCGTCGGAGGAGAAGATCGAGTCGGCGAGGAAACCGGCGAATTTAATGCCGTGCGCTTTCATGTCATCAATCTGCTGCTGTATCTGATCGGCGAACCATGCCCCGAGGTCGGGCGCATCGACACGATAAGCATCCGGCGGTGGCACCAGGCGGGTGGTCGGTGCCAGCGGCTGACCGCTACCCAGCGCCGGTGACGCGCCAGAGGTCAAATCACTGGTACCGTGGTACGCCTCCTGCGAGACAATAATGCCGGTGCCGCCGCTCCAGGCGCGCGCCACGCGAATCGCCAAATCGTTGGCTTCTGAGCCGGTACACATATACATGGCGCGGTCGATGGCTTCCGGCGTGGTCGCCAGCAACGCTTCGCTGTAGTCAAGAATGCGCTCGTGCAGATAACGCGTGTGCGTGTTCAGCATCTTCATCTGCTGATTCACCGCCTCAATGACCGCCGGATGGCAGTGGCCGATGCTCGCCACATTGTTATACACATCCAGATATTTGTTACCCGCCGCATCCCACAAATACTGCCCTTCGCCGCGCACCAGATGCACCGGCTTGCGATAAAACAGACGATACGATTCGCCCAGCACTTTGCTGCGCTTGTCCGTCAGAGTGCGGGTGGCCGGATCCAGCGCGTCGGCGTGTTCGGCGCGAAAACTGTTGGTATCCATGATGGTGGAACGTGTAACCATGGTAACTCCCGTTGCGAAGGTGAAAGGGGTGTTTGCAGCCTGATCTCTGCGAACATCATGCCTGCTTTAGTGAAAAATGCAACCAAATACACAAATACAACCAAATACACATGACGCCACGATGACACTCAGGTAAGCTTAGGCCCAGCTTCGCTCTGCCACAGGGAAACGTCATGCTGCAGGAAACCCGTTTACATCGCATCCGCGCGCTGCTGAGCACGCAACATCAGCTCAGCACTGAACGCATCATCAAAGAGCTGGGCATTTCACGGGAAACGGCACGGCGCGATATCATTTCGCTTGAGGCGCAGGGGCTGGCGCGCCGCGTACATGGCGGTCTGGTGGCGCTGGAGAGCCCGCCGGAGCCGCCGCTGCAGGTGCGCCGTAACGCACAGGCCAGAGAGAAACGCGCGATTGCCGCCGCGGCGGTACAACATCTGCAGCCCGGCCAGACGCTGTTCCTCGATGCCGGCACCACCACCACGCTGCTGGCTGAAGAGCTGCGCACCATGTCCGGCCTGACCATCATCACCAACAGTCTGCAGGCGGCACTGGCGCTCAGCGCGGCCGAAGAGCATGAAACCCTGAATAACCAGGTGCTGCTGCTGGGCGGCATGATGATGGCCGGCGCGCAGCAGACGCGGGGAGAAATGACGGTGGGGGAAATTTATCGATATCGCGCCGACGTGGCGCTGCTGTCACCGGTCGGCATCGATGCCCGAAACGGCGCCAGCAGCTTCCATCCGCATGAAGCCGCCATCGCGCACGCCATGGTACAGCAGGCCAGCCGCACCCTGCTGCTGGCGGATCACAGCAAACTCGGCGTGATCAGCCGTACCCAGTACGCCCCTGTCGGCGATATCGATCTGTTGATTTGCGACGGCGGCGCGGCAAAGCCCGGTGCGCTCAACGCTCTGCAGCAGGCGTTAGCGGTGCAGGTGGTGTAAGGCACGGTCACCGTACTGACGGCACGGTGACCTCATCGATTATGGCTGAACCAGCGTGTGGATTTTTTGGCTTATTTTCTCAACCAGCCGTCCGTCATTTTTAAAAACAAACTCATCGGAAAATATCTGATGGCCGTTACTGTAGCCAGGCGACCACAGCTGATTATTTTTCAGTGAGTCCTGATAGATGCCAACCAGTGCTTTGTTATAAGCCGCCGAGATATGCACCACGGCGGTATCGGGAGTAATCACGCAATCACTTTGCTTAACCGCAGCGAAAGCGTGATACAGCGAGGGAACGCGGTATAACTTCGCGGGGTGCAGCGACGCCTGTTCCAGCGCGCCTTTGTGATCGAGCACCACGATATTGGTGGCCGCATTGTGCCTGACAATCGCCCCGATTAGCTCATTCAGCTGCTGCTCAGAGAGGTCACGATCGGCATGACTGGCATAAATATTGATTAAAATATTGTGCTCATCAGCGGAAAACATGCCGGACTGGTGAATTTCGGCATCAATTCGCTCAGGGTAAAATATTTCATAATTCAGTCCATCAACCGTCTCAACCTGAAGATAGTCAAGAACCGCACGATAGATATTTTTAACGTGGTTATTAAGGTGATCGAACTGAATGTTGATATCGTAAGGTTTAAGCCAGCCAGGCTTGTTGAAACCCAGCGTCATTTTAGGATTGATATCGGCAATCATTTTGGGCATATACAGCGCGGTTTGCCAGATAGCCGTATCGATCAATAAATCGTAAGCATTGTCTCTCAGGAGGGTCACGACCTCACTCCCGATGGCGGTGTCATATTTATCGCGCTGATGACAATCGCTGAAACTGTCCGAGAGATAGATGTTGTGAATATACGGGTTATGCCGGAAAAGGCTCTCATTCTCCTTTACCGCCAGAATATCTACACGATACCCGGCTTCAAACAGCGCTCTGAGAAAACACGTAGAAACAATGGCATCGCCGATTTTACCTTCATTGCGAACCAGCAGAATGGATTTGATATCCTGTTTATTCTGTTTGTGGCATGAAGACTTTTTCCATTTCCTTGCTGCAAAATAAAGATCAAGAGAATATTTAATCTCTTTCTTTAAATAATTACGCCTGCGATTCAGCTGCCGCAGCTTTTTAATTAAAGCCATAATGGATATATTATTATTGATTGAGACGTTAATGATAGCGCATCAACTTCTTCATTCCTATCAAAAAGAATGTCACATTAAAAACTATTGCATGCATATTATTTAGCAGGCTAACCAGAAAAGCGCAGCGTAATAAAAGATTGCCTGACACATCCCGGTACGCCGCACGCCGCGAACGATGAAATCCCCGGCATGTACCGCACATCAACCGTTAATCAGACGCTGCGGATGGCTGTACACCGTGGCGCGTCCCGGTTTAGAAAAACCGACCAGCGTCAGGTTACAGCGCTCGGCCACTTCAACGGCCAGCTGGGTGGCGGCCGAGACGGCAAACAGAATCTCTACGCCGCACATGGCAGATTTTTGCACCATCTCATAGCTGGCGCGGCTGGAAACCAGCACCGCACCCTGCTGCCAGTGCTGCTGGCTGCGCTGACCCAGCAGCTTATCCAGCGCCACGTGGCGACCCACGTCTTCGCAGCCGCCCTGCAGTTCGCCCCGCGGCGACATCCACGCGGCGGCGTGCGTACAGCCGGTCAGATTGCCGATGGGCTGGAAATCGCGCAGCTGTGCCAGCCCGTTATCAAGGCAGGCCAGATCGAAGGTCTGCGTAAACGGCAGCGGCTGCACCGGCTTGCCGATTTGATCCAGCTGCTCCACCCCGCATACGCCGCAACCGGTGCGGCCCGCCATGGCGCGACGCTGCGCCTTCAGCGCCATAAAACGCCGGCTGGAGAGTTCGATCTGCACTTCGAACCCATTGCAGCCCGGCACCACATCCATGCCATAGATCTCGCCGGGTTGCTCAATAATGCCTTCGGAGAGCGAAAAACCGAGCGCAAAAGCCTGCAGATTATCCGGCGTCGCCATCATCACCACGTGTGAAATGCCGTTGTAGACCAGCGCCACCGGCACTTCCTGCGCCAGCCAGTCGCTTTCCGCTTCAGTAATCGCGTGGCGCTGCCATACGGTGGTCTGGCTCAGTCCTGCGATCTCATTCACATTCTGGTTACTTTTTTGCTGTTTCGCTTTCACTTCTCTCGTCTCGCATAACAACCACATTAAAGTAGTGGTAATATCAGGTCGCTTTTGACGCAATCCTGCGTGGAGCCATTCTGAACCCCGGCTCCATCCAGCGCAAAAAAATTATTACAGCAATGTCGACTCAAGGATTACCCATGAACGTCAGCCGAAGAAAATTCTTCAAGATCTGCGCTGGCGGTATGGCAGGAACCACGGCAGCACTGCTCGGCTTTACGCCGGAAGCCGCGCTGGCGGAAACACGGCAGTATAAGTTGCTGCGTGCCCGCGAAACCCGTAATACCTGCACTTACTGCTCAGTCGGCTGTGGCCTGTTAATGTACAGCCTCGGCGATGGCGCGAAAAACGCCAAAGAGACCATTTTCCACATCGAAGGGGATCCGGACCATCCGGTGAGCCGCGGCGCGCTCTGTCCGAAAGGCGCGGGCCTGCTTGATTTTGTACACAGCGACAGCCGTCTGAAATATCCGGAATACCGTGCGCCAGGCTCCGACAAATGGCAGCGCATCAGCTGGGATGACGCCTTTACGCGCATCGCGCAGCTGATGAAAGCCGATCGCGACGCCAACTTTATCGCGCAGAACGCCGCCGGCGTGACGGTAAACCGCTGGCTCTCCACCGGCATGCTGTGCGCTTCGGCCTCCAGCAACGAAACCGGCTACTTAACGCAAAAATTTACCCGATCGCTCGGTATGCTGGCGGTCGACAACCAGGCACGCGTCTGACACGGACCAACGGTAGCAAGTCTTGCTCCAACATTTGGTCGCGGTGCGATGACCAACCACTGGGTCGACATCCGTAATGCCAATCTGGTTGTGGTGATGGGCGGAAACGCTGCTGAGGCGCATCCGGTCGGTTTCCGCTGGGCGATGGAAGCCAAAATTCACAACAAAGCCAAACTGATTGTTATCGATCCGCGCTTCACGCGCACGGCATCGGTGGCAGACTTTTACACGCCTATCCGCCCCGGCACCGACATTGCCTTCCTGTCGGGAGTACTGCTGTGGCTGCTGCAGAATGACAAAATCCAGCATGAATATGTGCAGGCGTACACCAATGCCAGCCTGATCGTGCGGGAGGATTACCATTTCGACGACGGCCTGTTCAGCGGCTACGACGAAGCCAATCGCAAATATGACAAAACCAGCTGGAACTACGAGCTGGGCGACGACGGCTTTGCCAAACGCGATGACAGCCTGAGCCATCCGCGCTGCGTCTGGAATCTGCTGAAGCAGCACGTCAGCCGTTATACGCCGGAAATGGTCGAGCGCATCTGCGGCACGCCAAAGGCGGATTTCCTGCACGTCTGTGAGCTGATTGGCGAAACCAGCGCGCGCGACCGCACCACCTCGTTCCTGTATGCGCTGGGCTGGACACAGCACTCCGTCGGGGCGCAGAACATTCGCACCATGGCGATGATTCAGCTGCTGCTGGGCAATATGGGGATGGCCGGCGGCGGCGTCAATGCGCTGCGCGGACACTCCAATATTCAGGGTCTGACCGATCTCGGCCTGCTGTCGCAAAGCCTGCCGGGCTATATGACGCTGCCGTCGGAAAAACAGACCGATCTCACCAGCTATCTGGCGGCGAACACGCCGAAGCCGACGCTGCCGGGCCAGGTGAATTACTGGGGCAACTACCCGAAATTCTTCGTCAGCATGATGAAAGCCTTCTTTGGCGATAAAGCGCAGGCGGAGAACAGCTGGGGCTTTGACTGGCTGCCGAAGTGGGACAAAGGCTACGACGTGCTGCAGTACTTCGAGATGATGTCGCAGGGCAAGGTCAACGGCTATCTGTGCCAGGGCTTTAACCCGGTGGCGTCGTTCCCGAACAAGCGCAAAGTGATCGATTCGCTGTCGAAGCTGAAGTTCCTCGTCACCATCGACCCGCTCAACACCGAAACCTCGACCTTCTGGCAAAATCACGGCGAGTTTAACGATGTCGATCCGGCGCAGATTCAGACCGAAGTGTTCCGTCTGCCGTCAACCTGCTTTGCCGAGGAGAACGGCTCAATCGTCAACTCCGGCCGCTGGCTGCAGTGGCACTGGAAAGGTCAGGATGCGCCGGGCGAAGCGCTCAACGACGGTGAAATTCTCTCCGGTATCTATCTGCGCCTGCGTGAGATGTATGCGCGCGAAGGCGGTGCACAGCCAGAGCCGGTACTGAACATGACCTGGAACTACCTGACGCCCGACAATCCGGCCTCGGAAGAGGTGGCGATGGAGAGCAACGGCAAAGCGCTGGCGGACATCTACGATGACAAAGGCACGCTGCTGGTGAAAAAAGGCCAGCAGCTCAGCACTTTTGCTCATCTGAAAGATGACGGCAGCACCAGCAGCGGCTGCTGGATTTTCGCCGGTAGCTGGACACCGGACGGTAACCAGATGGCGCGCCGCGATAACACCGATCCGAGCGGGCTGGGTAATACGCTGAACTGGAGCTGGGCGTGGCCGCTGAACCGCCGCATCCTGTATAACCGCGCCTCCGCCGACCCGCAGGGCAACCCGTGGGATCCGAAACGCCAGATCCTCAAATGGGATGGCAGCAAGTGGGGCGGTATGGATATTCCGGACTACAGCACGGCCGCGCCGGGCAGTAACGTCGGGCCGTTTATCATGCAGCCGGAAGGCATGGGCCGCCTGTTCGCCATCGACAAAATGGCAGAAGGACCGTTCCCGGAGCACTACGAGCCGTTTGAAACGCCGCTCGGCACCAACCCGCTGCATCCTGACGTGGTCTCTAACCCGGCCGCGCGCGTGTTCAAAGACGATCTGGCGGCGATGGGCAAAGCGGAGCAGTTCCCGTATGTCGGCACCACGTATCGTCTGACCGAGCATTTCCACTACTGGACCAAACACGCGTTGCTCAACGCCATCGCGCAGCCGGAACAGTTTGTGGAGATTGGCGAGAAGCTGGCGAACAAGCTCGGCATCGCCCAGGGCGATACGGTGAAGGTGAGTTCCAACCGCGGCTATATCAAAGCCAAAGCGGTGGTCACCAAGCGCCTGCGTCCGCTCAACGTCGATGGCAAAACTGTCGATACCATTGGCATCCCGATTCACTGGGGCTATCAGGGCGTGGCGAAAAAAGGCTTTATCGCCAATACCCTGACGCCGTTTGTCGGTGACGCCAACACGCAAACGCCGGAGTTTAAGGCGTTCCTGGTTAACGTCGAGAAGGTGTAACGGAGAACGAAGATGGCTTATCAATCGCAAGACATTATCCGCCGCTCCGCCACCAATGGTTTCACGCCTGCCCCGCAGGCGCGTGACCATCAGCAGGAAGTGGCGAAACTGATCGACGTCACCACCTGCATCGGCTGTAAGGCGTGTCAGGTCGCGTGTTCAGAGTGGAACGACATCCGCGACGAGGTCGGTCATAACGTCGGGGTGTATGACAACCCGGCGGATTTGACCGCCAAATCCTGGACGGTGATGCGTTTCTCGGAGGTCGAGGAGAACGGCAAGCTGGAGTGGCTGATCCGCAAGGATGGCTGCATGCACTGTGCCGATCCCGGCTGTCTGAAAGCCTGTCCGTCGGAAGGCGCGATTATTCAGTACGCGAACGGGATCGTCGATTTTCAGTCGGAACAGTGCATTGGCTGCGGCTACTGCATCGCCGGCTGTCCGTTTGACGTGCCGCGGCTGAATAAAGACGACAACCGCGTGTATAAATGCACGCTGTGCGTCGATCGCGTCAACGTCGGTCAGGAACCGGCGTGCGTGAAAACCTGTCCGACCGGGGCGATTCACTTCGGCAGCAAAAGCGATATGCAGCAGCTGGCTGCCGATCGCGTCGCCGAGCTGAACACGCGCGGCTATGCCAACGCCGGGCTGTACGATCCGGCTGGCGTCGGCGGCACGCACGTCATGTACGTGCTGCACCACGCCGACAAACCGCAGCTGTATCACGGCCTGCCGGCCAACCCGAGCATCAGCCCGGCGGTCACCTTCTGGAAAGGCATCTGGAAACCGCTGGCTGCTATCGGCTTTGCCGCCACCTTCGCCGCCGCGGTGTTCCACTACGTTGGTGTCGGTCCGAACCGGGTGGAAGAGG
The DNA here is from genome assembly GCF_011752515.1 of Pantoea sp. Ap-870. NCBI lineage: Bacteria > Pseudomonadati > Pseudomonadota > Gammaproteobacteria > Enterobacterales > Erwiniaceae > Pantoea > Pantoea sp. Ap-870. The sequence goes on along the minus strand of NZ_VWXG01000012.1, from coordinate 73,055 downwards.
ACGACGACGAAAACCTGCATGAAAAAGAGGAGCGCGAATGATGAAAAAGCGCGATCGTCTGGTGCGCTACAGCGCGCCGGAACGCATCAATCACTGGATTGTCGCGTTCTGTTTTGTGTTTGCCGCGCTCAGCGGACTGGGTTTCTTTTTCCCGTCGTTTAACTGGCTGATGCATGTGCTCGGCACGCCACAGCTGGCGCGTATTCTGCACCCGTTCGTCGGCGTGGTGATGTTTGCAGCCTTTATTATCATGTTCTTACGCTACTGGAAGCACAATCTTATCCAGCGCGACGATCTGGTATGGGCGAAAAATATCCGCAAAATCGTGCGTAATGAAGAGGTGGGCGATACCGGGAAATACAACTTCGGGCAGAAGTGTGTGTTCTGGGCTGCTATCATCAGCTTAGTCTTGCTGCTGGCGAGCGGAATTGTCATCTGGCGCCCCTGGTTCGCCGGGTACTTCACCATTCCGCTGATTCGCGCCGCGCTGGTGGTGCATTCGGTCTCGGCTGTGGCACTGATCATGACGATTATGGTGCATATTTATGCCGCCCTGTGGGTGAAAGGCACCATTACCGCCATGGTTGAGGGCTGGGTACCGGCCGCGTGGGCGAAGAAACATCACCCACGCTGGTATCGCGAGCAGCGCCAACGCCAAACACAACAGGAAAAACGTCCCTGATGAGTATTCGCATCATCCCGCAGGAGCAGCTGGAGAAGAGCGAAAAGAACACGGCGGAGCAAGTTCCGCCGTTACTTTTCCCCCGGCTGAAAAATCTCTACAGCCGCCGTGCGGCGCGGTTGCGTGATCTGGCGGCGAAAAATCCGCTGGGCGACTACCTGCGTTTTGCCGCGGTGATCGCGCAGGCCCAGGAAATCGTGCTGTATGACCATCCGCTGCAGATCGATCTGCATCAGCGGCTGGCCGAGAGCGCGCAGCAGGGCAAACCGCCGCTGGATATCCACACTTATCCGCGCGATGTGCACTGGCAGCGGCTGCTGCATTCGCTGATCGCCGAGCTGAAGCCAGAGATGAGCGGCCAGGCGCTGGCGGTGCTGGAGAATCTGGAGAAGGCCTCGTCCACCGAGCTGGAAACCCTTGCCAGCGCGCTGCTGGAAGGCGAATTCGCCCAGGTCAGCAGTGATAAAGCCCCGTTCATCTGGGCGGCGCTGTCAATTTACTGGGCGCAGATGGCGGCGATGATCCCCGGCAAAGCGCGGGCCGAATATGGCGAGCATCGTCAGTTCTGCCCGGTGTGTGCCAGTGTGCCGGTCGCCAGCGTGGTGCACATGGACGTTGGCCAGCAGGGTCTGCGCTATCTGCACTGTAATCTGTGCGAAAGCGAGTGGTACGTGGTGCGCAGCAAGTGCTCGAACTGCGAGCAAACGCGCGATCTGCATTACTGGTCGCTGGACAGCGAGCAGGCTGCCGTGAAAGCCGAAAGCTGCGGCGACTGCGGTACCTATCTGAAGATGCTATACCAGGAGAAAGATCCGGCGCTGGAACCGGTGGCCGACGATCTCGCCTCGCTGGTGCTGGATGCCCGCATGGAGCAGGAAGGATTCGCGCGCAGCAGCCTGAATCCGTTTATGTTTCCCGGGGATTGATGCAGTAAATTTACTCATTCTGCGATTTGTAGCGGCGCGATTTATCGCGCGGTTTTGCACCATCAAACCCTGCGCGATAAATCGCGCCGCTACAATGTGGAGCCTGGCATTTATCGCAACGGAGACATCTGATGAAACTGATTGGCAGCTATACCAGCCCGTTTGTGCGCAAAATCTCAGTGATCCTGCTGGAAAAGGGCCTGGTGTTTGAATTCGTCAACCACTCTCCGTGGGAGCCTGACAGCCACGTCCCGCAGTACAATCCGCTGGGTAAAGTGCCGGCCTTCATAGATGACCAGCAGCTGACCTGGTTTGACTCCTCGATCATTGCTCAGGTGATTGAGCTGCGTGGCGATGCGCCTGCCCTGCTGCCCGACGACGCACTGCGCGCCCTGCAGATCCGCCAGCTGGAGAAGCTGGCCGACGGCATCAATGATGCGGCGGTGATGATCGTGCGCGAACAGATGCGTCCCGGCGATCGGCAATCGGAAGAGGTGCTGCTGCGTAATCGCGAGAAAATCGCGCGCGGCCTCGACGCGCTGGAAACCGCCGCCGCGCAGGGCGAGTTGCTCAACAGCGGCACGCTCAACCTCGCCGATATCGCCACCGGCTGCACCCTGGGCTATCTCAATTTTCGCCGCGTGCTGCCCAACTGGTGCGTCAATCGCCCGGCGCTGGTTAAACTGGCAGAAACGCTGTTCGAGCGGGAAAGCTTTGCCCGTACGGTTCCGCCCACCCACTAAGTGATGTGATGAAAGCCCTCTACAGTCAGCTCCCTGCCATCGACAGCCTGCTGCGCGATCCGGCGCTGCAGCCGCTGCTGGCACAAACCGGTACCGCCTTTATCACGCGTCAGCTGCGCGGCATGCAGCAGGAGGCGCGCGACCACATTCAGCAACATCAATCGTTACCACACTGGCACGCCAGCTGGCCGGATGAAGCGCTGCGCCGCGCGCAGCAGCAGCAGCAAAGCGCGCTGCGCCCGGTGTTTAACCTGACCGGCACCGTGCTGCACACCAATCTGGGGCGCGCGCAGCTCAGCGATCGCGCAATCGCGGCGGTCAGCGCCTGTTTGCGCCAGCCGGTAACGCTGGAGTATGCGCTGGACGACGCGGCGCGCGGCCATCGCGATCGCGCAGTCAGCGCACTGCTGTGCGAGCTAACCGGTGCCGAAGCTGCCTGTATCGTCAATAACAACGCCGCTGCGGTGCTGCTGATGCTGGCCAGCCTGGCAGCGGGCCGCGACGTGATTATGTCGCGCGGCGAACTGGTGGAGATCGGCGGCGCATTCCGTATCCCTGACGTGATGCGCCAGGCGGGCTGCCGATTGGTGGAGATCGGCACCACCAATCGCACCCATATTAAGGATTATCGCGGCGCCATCGGTGAGGATAGCGGCCTGCTGATGAAGGTACATACCAGTAATTACCAGATTCAGGGCTTTACCCATGCCGTGTCTGAAGCCGAGCTGGTGCAGTTAGGCGACGCGCACGGCCTGCCGGTGATCAGCGATCTCGGCAGCGGTTCGCTGGTAGATATGACGACGTACGGATTGCCGCCCGAACCGATGCCGCAGCAGCTGATTGCGGCCGGCGTCAGCCTGGTGAGTTTCTCCGGTGACAAACTGCTCGGTGGCCCGCAGGCCGGGATTATCGTCGGCAAAAAAGCGCTGATTGACCAGCTGCAACAGCATCCGCTGAAGCGCGCACTGCGCGTCGATAAAATGACGCTGGCGGCGCTGGAAGCGACGCTGCAGCTCTATCGTCAGCCGGAAACCCTGCATGAAGCGCTGCCAACACTGCGCCTGCTGACGCGCAGCGCGCACGATATTCTGCAACAGGCTGAACGTCTGATGCCGGCGCTGGAGCACGCCTTCAGCGCCGATTTTTCGCTGGCGATCGCCGCCTGTTCCTCGCAAATTGGCAGCGGTTCGCTGCCGGTCGAACGCCTGCCCAGCTTTGCTATCACCTTCACGCCACGCGACGGTCACGGCAGCCAGCTCAACGCCCTGGCGCAGCGCTGGCGCCAGCTGGCACGCCCGGTGATCGGCCGCCTGCAGGAGGGCAAACTGTGGCTGGATTTACGCTGCCTTGATGACGAAGCCGCCCTGATACGGACCTTAGTACCATGATTATTGCCACGGCCGGACATGTCGATCACGGTAAAACCGCACTGTTGCAGGCCCTGACCGGTGTTGATGCCGATCGCCTGCCGGAAGAGAAACGGCGCGGCATGACCATCGATCTCGGATATGCCTACTGGCCGCAGCCCGATGGCCGCACCCTGGGCTTCATTGATGTGCCTGGCCATGAAAAATTTCTCGCCAACATGCTGGCCGGCATCGGCGGCATCCATCATGCGCTGCTGGTGGTGGCCTGTGACGATGGCGTGATGCCGCAGACGCGTGAACATTTACAGCTGCTGAGCCTCGCCGGACAGCCGCCGCTGAGCGTGGCGCTGACCAAAGCCGACCGCGTTGACGCCGCACGCATCGCAGAGGTGCAGCAGCAGGTCGCGCAGCTCACGCAGCAGCTCGGCTGGCCAGCGGCAGCGCAGTTTGTTACCAGCAGCCATACGCTGCAGGGCATTGAAACGCTGCGCCAGCACCTCAGCAGCCTGAACGCACCGGCGTTTGAGCCTGGCCGCCGTTTCCGCCTCGCCATCGACCGCGCTTTCACGCTGAAAGGCACCGGGCTGGTGGTCACCGGCACCGCGCTGAGCGGTGAAGTCAGGGTGGGCGACACGCTGTGGCTCAGCAGCCTGAACCTGCCGCTGCGCGTGCGGGCGCTGCATGCGCAGAACCAGCCGGTGACGCGCGCGCAGGCGGGCGAGCGCATCGCGCTGAATATCGTCGGTGACGTGGAGAAGGCACAGATTACGCGCGGCGACTGGCTGCTGGCGCAGCCACGTCTCGCCGGCACGCAGCGGCTGATCGTTGCACTGCGCCTGCTGCAACCGCTGAAAACGGCCTCACAGCCGGTGCATCTGCATCACGCGGCCAGCCACGTCACCGGCCGCTTAACGCAGCTCACGGACGATGTGGCTGAACTGGTGCTCAGCCAGCCGCTGTGGCTGGCGGAAAACGATCGGATAATTATCCGCGACAGCAATGCGCAGCACACGCTGGGCGGCGGACGCGTACTGCTGTGCGACAGCAAAAAGCGCGGTAAACGCCAGCCGGACTATCTGCAGTGGCTACAGCAGCTGGCCGCGGCGCACGATGACAGCGCCAGCCTGCAGGCGCATCTGGCGTATCAACCGGCCGCGTATGACGAGCTCGGCTGGGCGCGCCAGCTCACTGCGCCAGCGCTGGACGCGCTGCTGCTGCCGCTGAATCCGGCGCGGCTGGGTGTCAGCCTGATGAGCGACACCATGGCCAGCGCCTGGCAGCAGCGTTTACGGGAAGCGCTGAGCGCCTTCCACCAGCAGCACCCGGAGCTGCCGGGCATCGGCCACGATCGCCTGCGCCGTGTGGCGCTGCCGCATGCGCCGGCACCGCTGGTGCCGGGATTAATCGATCAGATGCTGGCACATGGCGAGCTGCGGCAGAAACAGGGCTGGCTGCACCTGCCCGACTTCGCGCCGCGCTTTAATCCACAGGAAGCCACGCTGTGGCAGCAGGTCGAGCCGCTATTCAGCGACCAGCCACTGTGGGTGCGCGATATTGCCGATGCGCTGCAGCAGGATGAAGAGCAGATTCGCGGTTTATTACTCACCGCGGCGCGTCTCGGCCATATCACGGCGATCGTGCGCGATCGCTACTACCGCAGCGCGCAGATCCAGATCTTCGCCGATCTGATTCGTCAGCGTGCGGCCGCCGGAGGCAGCACCAGCGCCGCTGACTTCCGCAACCAGCTGGGTACCGGCCGCAAAGTCGCGGTGCAGATTCTGGAATTCTTTGACCGCAGCGGCTTTACCCGCCGTCGCGGTAACGATCACCTGCTTCGCGACGCGCGCCTGTTCACCCCTTCTGCCGCCTGAAACAAAAAAAGGGACGATTGCTCGTCCCTTCGGTTCACTTCTGCCCATCGCTTACTGCAGCAGCGAAATGTCCGCCACCTGCAGGAACAGTTCGCGCAGTTGCGCCAGCAGCGTCAGGCGATTGATACGCACCGCTTCGTCATCGGCATTCACCATGACGTTGTCGAAGAAGTTATCCACCGCTTCGCGCAGCTGCGCCAGCTCCACCAGGGCATCCTGATAGCGGCCTTCCGCAAAGTACGGCTGCAGCTTGTCGCCCAGCGCGGTGACAAAGGTCGCCAGCTGAATTTCAGCGTTCTCTTTCAGCAGGGATGCCTGCACGCTGTCGTTCAGGGTTTCGGTGGCTTTCGCCAGGATATTCGACACGCGCTTGTTAGCCGCCGCCAGCGCCGAAGCCGCTTCCAGCGTACGGAAGTGCGAAACCGCCTTCATACGTGCATCGAAATCGGCCGGACGGGTTGGACGACGCGCCAGCACCGCCTGAATGGTGTCAACGCTGTGGCCCTCTTCCTGATACCAGGCGCGGAAACGACCCAGCATGAAGTCGATGACATCATCAACCACATTGGCGTTGCTCAGCTTGCTGCCGTACAGGCGCACCGCTTCTTCCGTCAGGGTTTGCAGATCGAGCGGCAGGTTCTTCTCAACGATGATACGCAGCACGCCCAGCGCGGCACGACGCAGCGCAAACGGGTCTTTATCGCCTTTCGGATGCTGTCCGATGCCAAAGATACCGGCCAGGGTATCCATTTTATCGGCAATCGCCACGGCGCAGGCCACCGGGCTGGACGGCAGATCGTCACCGGCGAAACGCGGCTGGTACTGCTCGTTAAGTGCGACCGCCACATCTTCCGCTTCGCCATCGTGGCGCGCGTAGTGCATGCCCATCACACCCTGAGTGTCGGTGAACTCGAACACCATATTGGTCATCAGGTCGCACTTCGACAGCAGGCCAGCGCGCGTGGCGTGATTGACATCAGCGCCAATCTGCGCGGCAATCCAGCCGGCCAGCGCCTGAATACGGTCGGTTTTGTCACGCAGCGTACCCAGCTCTTTCTGGAACAGCACGGTTTCCAGACGCGGCAGGTTATCTTCCAGACGCTTTTTACGGTCGGTGTTGAAGAAGAACTCGGCATCGGCCAGACGCGGACGCACCACTTTTTCATTACCGGCAATGATCTGCTGCGGATCGCGCGATTCAATGTTGGTGACGAAGATGAAGTTGGGCAGCAGCTGGCCATCTTCCGCGTAAACCGGGAAGTACTTCTGATCCCCTTTCATGGTGTACACCAGCGCTTCAGCCGGTACCGCGAGGAACTTCTCTTCAAACTTCGCCGTCAGCACCACCGGCCACTCCACCAGCGAAGCCACCTCTTCCAGCAGGCTGTCGCTCAGGTCGGCTTTACCGCCCAGCTGCTGCGCGGCGGCTTCGGCATCGGCTTTGATTTTGGCTTTACGCGTGGCGTAATCGGCGATCACTTTACCGCGCTCCTGCAGCAGCTGCGGATATTGATCGGCATTGTCCAGCGTCAACTCCGGCTCGCCCATGAAGCGGTGGCCGCGAATAACGCGATCGGACGGAATACCGAGGATGGTGGCCGGAATCAGCTCATCACCCAGCAGCAGCGTCACGGTGTGCACCGGACGCACGAACTGCACGTCGCTGGCGCCCCAGCGCATCAGTTTTGGAATCGGCAGCTTGCTCAGCGCGGTCGCGACCATCGGCGGCAGCAGCGCCTGCGCGCTTTCGCCTTTTACCGCAGCACGATGCACCAGCCACTCGCCTTTGTCAGTGCTGAGACGCTCAGCCTGCTCTACGGTGATGCCGTTGCCACGTGCCCAGCCTTCTGCCGCTTTAGTCGGCTTGCCTTCGGCATCAAATGCCGCAGCGACGGCCGGGCCGCGCTTTTCTACTTCGCGATCGGGCTGCGCGGCCGCCAGCTGTGCCACCTTCAGCGCCAGACGACGCGGTGCCGCAAACCAGCTGACGTCGCCATGCGCCAGACCGGCGCTATCGAGCTCAGCGGTAAAGTGCGCAGCAAAGGCTTCTGCCAGGCTGCGCAGGGCTTTCGGAGGCAACTCTTCGGTGCCAATTTCCACCAGGAAAGTTTTATCGGTCATGGCTGCCTCTTACTTATTACGGTTGCACATAGGGAAGCCGAGTGCCTCGCGGGAGGCATAATAGGCTTCCGCCACGGCTTTCGTCAGGGTGCGGATACGCAGGATATAGCGCTGGCGCTCTGTTACCGAGATCGCCTTGCGCGCATCAAGCAGGTTGAAGCTGTGCGCGGCTTTGAGAATGCGCTCATAGGCTGGCAGCGGCAGCGGTTTTTCCAGCGCCAGCAGCTGCTGTGCCTCTTTTTCATACTGCTCGAAGCAGCTGAACAGGAAATCGACGTCGGCGTACTCAAAGTTGTAGGTCGACTGCTCCACCTCGTTCTGGTGGAACACGTCACCGTAGGTGGTTTTGCCGAACGCGCCGTCGCTCCAGGTGAGATCGTACACGCTGTCCACGCCCTGGATGTACATCGCCAGGCGCTCCAGACCGTAGGTGATCTCGCCGGTCACCGGCTTACACTCCAGGCCGCCGACCTGCTGGAAGTAGGTGAACTGCGTGACTTCCATGCCGTTCAGCCACACTTCCCAGCCGAGCCCCCAGGCGCCCAGCGTTGGGTTTTCCCAGTTATCTTCGACGAAGCGAATGTCATGCACGCCAGGGTCGATACCGAGCTCTTTCAGCGATCCGAGGTACAGCTCCTGAAGGTTGTCCGGGTTCGGCTTAATCACCACCTGGAACTGGTAGTAGTGCTGTAAACGGTTCGGGTTTTCACCGTAGCGGCCATCGGTGGGACGGCGCGATGGCTGCACGTAGGCGCTCGCCATTGGCTCTGGCCCGAGAGCACGCAGGCAAGTCATAGGGTGAGAAGTGCCAGCGCCCACTTCCATGTCCAGCGGCTGGACGATGGTGCAGCCCTGACGCGCCCAGTAATCCTGCAAGGTCAGGATCAGGCCCTGAAAGGTCTTGGTATCAAACTTTTGCATGTTGAATTCGCACGCGATACGGGTGGATTTAAAAAGAGTGCGACAGTATACCCTTTGACCGCGCATTGTGCAGCCGGAAATCCTGGCGCAGGCGGGTGCGGTTGTGCGGCGGTTAACAGAGAGCTCCGAAATCCAGGCTGCGGGGGTTGTTGGCCCGCTGTGCACTGGCTACCCTTCTTCGCACGGAGTACGCACGAGGAAGCCATGTCGCAAAAAATCTGCTGGATTGATAACTTACGCGCGGTCGCCTGTCTGATGGTGATCGTCATTCACACCACCACCTGGTACATCACCGGACCGATGGCAGTCACCGGCCCCAGCTGGGACGTCGCCAATCTGCTTAACTCGGCTTCGCGCGTCTGCGTGCCGCTGTTCTTCATGATTTCCGGTTATCTGTTCTTTGGCGAACGCAGCGCGCAGGGCCGTCATCTGCTGCGCATTGTGCTGTGCCTGCTGTTCTACAGTGCCGTCGCGCTGGCCTACATCACCTGGCTGACGCCGATCAGCGAAGGCCGATCGCTGCTGAAGCTATTGCAGAAGCCGGTGTTCTACCATCTGTGGTTCTTCTTCGCCATTATCGGCATCTACCTGCTGTCTCCGCTGATTCAGGTGAAAAACGTGCCGCCGCGCTATGTGGCGCTGCTGGTGCTGATCCTTGCGGTGATCGCCAATCCGAACACCGTCAGCCAGTCGCTGGGGCCGTTCCACTGGCTGCCGGTCAATCTGTATGTCAGCGGCGACTCGATTTACTACCTGCTGTACGCGCTGCTTGGACGGGCGATTGGCGTGATGGATACCGACAGGCGCGGCATCAGCTGGCTGGCCGGGCTGAGTTTTATCGCCTGCGTCATCGGTATCGCGCTTGGCACCAGACAGATGCTGAAGATTAACGGCGCGTTTAATGACACCTGGTATCTTTACTGTGGCCCACTGGTGTTTATCGCGGCGATAAGCCTGCTGGTGCTGTTTAAAAATGTGCTGAACCACCGGCCGCTGCCGCTGCTGGCAACCATTTCACGCTATTCGCTGCCGATTTATGGTTTCCATGCGCTGTTCATTCACTATCTGCGTACCCATCATTACGACGATATGTCACGGCCGTGGCTCGATCTGCCGTGGGTCTTTGGCGTAACCCTGCTGGGCAGTCTGCTGCTGGCGATGTTGCTAAAACGCGTGGACAAGCATCACCTGGTGAGCTGATCGTCCCAGCGCTGCCGGGCGCGGCGCAGCTGGCGTGCCGAGGAGAAGCCGGCGGCCAGCGCCGCTTTCTCCGCCGCCTCCCCTTGCTGCTGGCGCTGGCGCGCAATTACCAGCCGCAGCTGCTCGTGATATTCCCGCACGCTGATACCCAGATGCTGGCGAAACAGGCGCGTCAGATGGCGCTCGCTGACGTGGGCACGTTCGGCCAGCGCGCCCAGCGACCAGTCATGTTCCGGATGCGCAATCATCGCGTCCTGCGCGCGATGAATCGCCGGATGCAGATGATTACGATAACGCAGCCACGGCGACAGTTGCGGATCGTCACCCGAGCGGCGGAACCACACCACCATCTCCCGCGCCACCGTTAGCGCTTGCCGCGCGCCGCACAGACGGTTGATCAGGTGCAGCGCCAGATCGATACCCGCAGTAATCCCCGCGCTGGTCCAGATGCCGGCATCTTCCACAAACACACGGTTGTCTTTCACCAGCGCAGCCGGCGCGGCAGCTTTCAGGCGCGGCAACACATCATGGTGCGTGGTGCACTGTACGCCATCCAGCAGACCAGCCTGCGCGGAGAGCAGCGCGCCGGAGCAAATACACACAAGGGTAATGCGCCGCGTATGAATCGCGCTGCGTTGCTGGCGCAGCCAGTCGCGCGCCTGCCCGGCTGCCCCGGTATCGAACCAGATGCGGGAATCGAACACGCCGGGCACAATCAGCAGACTGTTATCAGGTAGCGTGGCGGGCAGCGGTGCAATATCAGCAATGGTCATGCCGGTCGAGCAGGTGACGCTCGCCTGCGGGCCAATGTAGTGCAGCGCAAAATGTCCGCCCGCCAGCTGCAGCGTCTCTGCCGGCCCGGTGAGGTCGAGCGCCATGACGCCCGGCAGGACAAGAAAATAGACGGGCTGCGGCATGGTGGGTTCCTCAGGCGATGAAGGGGTAACGATGGGCGAAGATGCGCAGCCAAATCCGGCCACGTATCTTCAGCGATTCTTCCCATCATACCCGACTCTGTTAACGCCTTGCGACCTCATCCGGCCATGCGTCAGCCAAATCAGGACATCAGTGGTAACAACTGCTGGTATAGCTGCGCAAAGCGCGCACGGCGCGGCTGATAAGCCTGATGCTGCGCGGCGTCCGGCTGATGGCGCTGCACTAACGCCGGTGCCGGCCATTCGCTGGCCGGGTCCACCGCCAGCTGCGCCAGGCGCGCGGCACCGAGTGCCGGCCCCACCTCGCCGCCGTGACAATAATCCAGCGTCAGTCCGCTGATGTCCGCCAGCATCTGCCGCCAGTACGCGCTGCGCGCACCGCCGCCAATCAGCATCACCGTGTTGGGCAGTACGCCACACTCATGCACCGCATCCATGCCTTCCGCCAGCGCAAAACCCACGCCTTCCAGCACCGCGCGCGCCAGTTCCGGCCGGCCGTGCTGGTGCGTCAGGCCAAAGAAAGCTCCCTGTGCCTGCGGATTATTGTGCGGCGTGCGCTCGCCGGAAAGATAAGGCAAAAACCATACCGGCGTGGCCTGCGCGCTGGCGCGTTCAGCTTCGGCCAGCAGGTGCGGCACGTCGTCGCAGCCGGTCAGCGCAGCGGCCCAGTCCAGACAGGCGGCGGCACTCAGCATCACCGACATCAGATGCCAGCGCTGCGGCAGCGCATGACAGAAACTGTGCACGGCGCGTTGCGGATTGCTGAGATAGCCTTCGCTCACCAGAAAATAGACGCCGGAGGTGCCGAGCGACAGCATGCCCTGCCCTCGCTCAACCATGCCAACGCCCACGGCGCCAGCCGCATTGTCGCCGCCGCCGGCCACCAGTGGCACCGGATCCATCCCCCAGCGCGCCGCAATTTCCGCCAGCAGCGTGCCGGTAATCTGGTTGCCTTCAAACAACTGCGGCATGTGGCTGCGGTTCAGCCCGCACGCCGCCAGCATTGCATCGCTCCAGTCGCGCTGTGCCACATCCAGCCACATCGTTCCGGCCGCATCTGACATATCGGTGGCGAAATCGCCGCTCATCCGCCAGCGCAGATAATCTTTCGGCAGCAGCACTTTTGCTACCTGCGCAAATATCGCCGGTTCATGCTGCTGCACCCACAACAATTTGGGCGCGGTAAAACCCGGCATCATCAGGTTGCCGGTAATCTGACGCGACGACGGCACGCGCTGCTCCAGCTCGTGACACTGCGCGCTACTGCGCCCGTCGTTCCACAATATCGCCGGACGCAGCACCTGATGCGCGGCGTCCAGCAGCGTCGCGCCGTGCATCTGGCCGCTAAAACCGATGGCGCTGACGTGGCGTAAATCGTGCTGCTGCGCCAGCGCCTGCATGGCACTATCGGTGGCCTGCCACCAGCTTTCGGGATCCTGTTCGCTCCATAGCGGCTGCGGACGCGTCACCTGCAGCGGCGCGCTGGCCGTTGCCTGAACCTGGCCGTGCGCATCCAGCAGCGCCACTTTGACGCCGGAGGTGCCTAAATCGATCCCGATAACCATGCTTCGCTCCCGATGGATTAGAAATTATACAGATAGTGATTCACCAGATTTTCCAGCTGCTCCTGGCGTCCGCTGCGATGCTGCGGATTGAGTTGCTGTTGCTGAGCTTGCGCCGCCAGCGAGGCAAGAGAAAACTCACCTTTCAGAATTTGCTGGCCGAACTCACCATTCCAGCCGCTATAGCGCTGCGCCACGCGCTTATCCAGCTCACCATCGCTCACCATACGTGCCGCCACTTTCAGCGCCAGCGCCATGGTATCCATCGCGCCGATGTGGCCATAAAACAGATCGTATTTGTCGGTGCTCTGGCGCCGTACTTTGGCATCAAAGTTTAAGCCGCCGGTGGTGAACCCGCCCGCTTTGAGGATCTCGTACATCACCAGCGCGTTTTCTTCGACGCTGTTCGGGAACTGGTCGGTATCCCAGCCGCACTGGCTGTCACCGCGGTTGGCATCGACCGAACCGAAGATGCCCAGCGCAATCGCCGTCGCAATTTCATGATGGAAAGAGTGACCCGCCAGCGTGGCATGGTTGGCTTCCACATTCACTTTGATCTCTTTTTCCAGGCCAAACTGCCGGAGGAAACCGTAGACCGTCGCGACATCAAAGTCGTACTGGTGTTTAGTCGGCTCCTGCGGCTTCGGCTCAATCAGCAGCATCCCCTGGAAACCGATTTTATGCTTGTGCTCCACCACCATCTGCATGAAGCGCCCGATCTGCTCGCGCTCCTGCCGCAAATCGGTATTCAGCAGCGTCTCGTATCCTTCGCGTCCGCCCCATAGCACATAGTTTTCACCGCCCAGCGTCTGCGTCGCCTGCATCGCGCTGCACACCTGGCTGGCTGCCCAGGCGAAAATTTCCGGATCCGGGCTGGTCGCCGCGCCGGCCGCATAGCGGGGATGCGTAAAGCAGTTCGCGGTGCCCCACAGCAATCTGACGCCGGTTTCCTGCTGTTTTTCCAGCAGCTTATCGGTCATTACCGCCAGGTTTTCCCGGTAGCTGCGCAGCGAATCACCTTCCGGTGACACATCGACATCATGGAAGCAGTAATAAGGCACGTTGAGTTTGTAAAAGAACTCGAACGCGACATCCGCTTTGAGCTTCGCCAGCTGCAGCGCATCGCCATTTTTCTGCCACGGGCGATCAAAGGCCCCCACGCCGAACATATCCGCCCCGTTCCAGCAGAACGTGTGCCAGTAACAGGCGGCAAAACGCAGGTGTTCCGCCATGGTTTTACCCAGAATCACTTCCTGCGGATTGTAATGACGAAACGCCAGTGCGTTAGGGGTATTGGCCCCTTCATAACCAACGCGCTCAAGCTGGTCGAAATAAGCGTGCATGTTGTGCTCCTTAGCATCAGACCCGAATGGTCAGCAGTGAAGCGTTATTTTGCGGAGGCGTAAGCGTTCAGCTCAATTACGATATTTCACACTGAACTTAAGATAATTATTATTTGTGCGGCAGCTCGCAAATCCATGTATTTAATTACATCGCGTACCGGCGCGCAGCGCCGCTGCAAGATTTAACAGATGGCCGCGTAAAATTTCGATCGCGCTCAAAGAATCACAAATAAACAAAAAAACGTAATAGCAGGATAAAAATCAGTAATTGATGTTGTTCACGTCGCGGGGCAACAATTCATCCGCCCTGGTTCATAGCCTTACAACGACAATAGCCTCAACCTACAGGATGACCATGATGAAAATGAGACACACGCTGTTAGCCCTCAGCGCTGCACTGGCCCTGTTCAGCCACGCCGGGCTGGCGAAAGAAGTGAAAATCGGTATGGCGATCGATGATTTACGTCTGGAACGCTGGCAGAAAGACCGGGACATTTTTGTCAGCCAGGCGGAAAAGTCTGGGGCCAAAGTATTTGTCCAGTCGGCCAACGGCAATGAAGAGACGCAAATCTCACAGATTGAAAATATGATCAACCGCGGTGTCGATGTGCTGGTCATCATTCCTTATAACGGTCAGGTATTGAGTAATGTGGTGGCCGAAGCGAAACGCGAAGGCATTAAAGTCCTCGCTTATGACCGCATGATTAATAATGCCGACATCGATTTTTATATCTCGTTTGATAATGAAAAAGTCGGCGAACTGCAGGCCGAAAGTCTGGTTAAACAGGTACCTAAAGGGAACTACTTTTTGATGGGCGGATCGCCGGTGGATAATAATGCACGTCTGTTCCGTGCCGGCCAGATGAAAGTGTTAAAACCTTACATCGATAACGGCAGCATCAAAGTGGTGGGCGATCAGTGGGTTGATGCCTGGCTGCCAGAGAATGCGCTGAAAATCATGGAAAACGCGCTGACCGCTAACAGCAACCACATTGATGCCGTCGTTGCCTCCAACGATGCCACCGCTGGTGGGGCCATTCAGGCGCTGAGCGCGCAGGGACTGGCGGGCAAAGTCGCCATTTCCGGTCAGGATGCCGATCTCGCCGCCATCAAACGCATCATGAACGGCACGCAAACCATGACGGTGTACAAACCCATCACCGAACTTGCCACCGAAGCGGCAAAAATTGCGGTGGAACTGGGCGATGGCAAAACCCCCGCCAGCAACAGCAAGCTGAATAATGGCCTGAAAGAGGTGCCGTCGCGCCTGCTGAAGCCGATTCCGGTCAACAAAGACAACATCGAAAGCACCGTAGTGAAAGACGGCTTCCATAAACAGAGCGAACTCTAAGCGCCTGAAACGCGAAGGAGCAGATCGATGCTGCTGGAAATGAACAACATCACCAAGCGTTTCGGCGCGGTAAAAGCGCTGGATGCCGTCAGCCTGCGGCTCGAAGCCGGTGAAGTCATGTCGCTGTGCGGTGAGAACGGCTCGGGCAAATCGACGCTGATGAAAGTGCTGTGCGGGCTTTACCCGCACGGCGAATTTGACGGCGAAATTCGCTTTGCCGGCGATCGCATCGAGGCGCAAACCATCCGCGACACCGAGCGTAAAGGCATTGTGATTATTCATCAGGAGCTGGCGCTGGTGCGGCAGCTTACGGTCATGGAGAACATTTTCCTCGGTGCCGAGCTCGGTCGCTTCGGTATGGTCGATGATGAAACCATGACGCTGCGCTGCCAGCAGCTGCTGGAGCGGGTCAAACTTAACGTTTCGCCTGCTACCAAAGTTGGCGAGCTCGGTCTCGGCCAGCAGCAGCTGGTAGAGATCGCGCGGGCGCTGAATAAGCAGGTGCGATTGCTAATCCTTGATGAGCCGACCTCGTCGCTCACCGAACAGGAAACCGAAGTGCTGCTTGGGATTATCACTAACCTGCGCGAGCACGGTATTGCCTGCATCTACATCTCCCACAAGCTTAATGAGGTCAAAGCGATTTCGGACACCATCTGTGTGATTCGCGATGGTCAGCACATCGCCACACGGCCAGCGGCCGGGCTGAGTGAAGATGACATCATCACGATGATGGTGGGTCGCGAGCTCACCGCACTCTATCCGCACCAGCCGCACGAGATCGGCGAAACGGTACTGAAAGTGGAAAACCTCACCGCCTGGCATCCGGTCAACCGCCATGTGCGCCGCGTTAATAATGTGTCGTTCAGCCTGAAGCGCGGCGAAATTCTCGGTATTGCCGGGCTGGTGGGCGCAGGACGCACCGAAACGGTCCAGTGCCTGTTTGGTGTCTGGCCCGGTCGCTGGCAGGGCGAAATCTGGATTGATGGCCAGCAGGTGAAGATCGACGATTGCCGGGCCGCGATTGCGCACGGCATCGCCATGGTGCCGGAGGACCGGAAAAAAGATGGCATCGTGCCACTGATGGGCGTGGGGAAAAACATCACGCTGGCCGCGCTGGATCAATACAGCCATCGCTTCTCCACGCTGGATGAAGCCCAGGAGCAGCAGGCGATCAACGATGCTATCCGCCGTCTGCGTGTCAAAACCTCCTCACCCGAGCTGGCGATTGGCCGCCTCAGCGGTGGTAATCAGCAAAAAGCGATCCTCGCCAAATGCCTGCTGCTCAATCCGCGCATTTTGATTCTGGACGAACCGACGCGCGGCATCGACGTCGGCGCTCGCCAGGAGATCTATCTGCTGATTAACGCGCTGGTGCAGCAGGGCATCGCGGTGATTGTTATCTCCTCCGAACTGCCTGAAGTGCTGGGTCTGAGTGACCGCGTATTGGTGATGCACGAAGGGCAAATCAAAGCCGATCTGATTAACGACAACCTGACTCAGGAGCAGGTCATGGAAGCTGCCCTGCGGAGCGAACATTATGCTTAAAACTGAAAGTAGCCAGAGCCTGTCCGGTACCCCGGGCAAGCCAGCGCCGGGCAAGTTTCCGCGCTTCAATCTGCAGGTGCTGGTGATGCTGGGAGCGATTGTGCTTATCGCTCTGTTCTTCACCTGGACCACCGACGGTGCCTGGCTTAGCCCACGCAACGTCTCTAACCTGCTGCGCCAGACCGCCATCACCGGCATCCTCGCGGTGGGCATGGTGTTTGTCATTATCTCGGCGGAGATCGACCTTTCCGTCGGTTCGATGATGGGCCTGCTGGGCGGTGCCGCGGCCATCTTTGACGTCTGGCTCGGCTGGCCGCTGCCGCTGACCATCGTGGTAACGCTGGTGCTTGGCCTGTTGCTGGGCACCTGGAATGGCTGGTGGGTCGCGTACCGTAAAGTGCCCTCGTTCATCGTCACGCTGGCGGGCATGCTGGCGTTTCGCGGCATTCTGGTTGGTATTACCGATGGCACCACCGTAGCGCCAACAACGCCGGCGATGTCGCAGATCGGACAAAGCTATTTGCCCGGCGGCGTCGGCTTTGGCTTCGGCTTCGCCGGTCTGGCACTGTTTATTCTCTGGCAATGGCGGCTACGGCTGCGTCGCCAGCAGCTGGGGTTATCACAACCGGCCGCCAGCGGCACGGTGGCACGCCAGGCGATTACCGCTGTTCTGGTGCTGGGTGCCATCTGGTTGCTGAACGATTACCGCGGCGTGCCGACACCGGTCCTGCTGCTGGCACTGCTGCTGCTCGGCGGCATGTTTATGGCCACACGCACCGCCTTCGGACGACGGATTTATGCTATCGGCGGCAACATTGATGCAGCGCGCCTGTCGGGCATCAACGTGGCGCGCACCAAGCTGGCGGTGTTCGCCATCAACGGCGTCATGGTGGCTATTGCCGGCCTGATCCTCAGTTCACGTCTTGGTGCTGGCTCGCCCTCAGCGGGCAATATTGCCGAACTGGACGCCATCGCTGCCTGCGTGATTGGCGGCACCAGCCTGGCGGGCGGCGTCGGTTCGGTGGCCGGCGCGGTGATGGGCGCCTTCATCATGGCGTCTCTGGATAACGGCATGAGCATGATGGACGTGCCGACCTTCTGGCAGTACATCGTTAAAGGGGCGATTTTACTGCTGGCGGTGTGGATGGATACGGCTACGCGCCGCCGGGTGTAATCGCGTGGGCGATCACAATGTGGCGCAAACAATTTCTGCTGCCTTCTCCGCCGTGCTATGCAATGCGCAACAGGTTTAAGGGAGCGCGCCACGATGCACGAAAAACGTTACCGTATTACGCTGCTGTTTAACGCCAACAAGGTGTATGACCGTCAGGTGGTGGAAGGGGTCGGCGAGTATCTGCAGGCTTCGCAAACCGACTGGGATATCTTCATTGAAGAGGATTTCCGCTGCCGCATCGACAACATCCGCGAATGGCTGGGCGACGGCGTCATTGCGGATTACGACGACAGCTCGATCGAGAGCCTGCTCAGCAATGTGCCGGTGCCGATTGTCGGCGTTGGTGGCTCTTATCACCGGCAGCAGGATTATCCGCCGGTGCACTACATCGCCACCGACAACGCTGCGCTGGTGGAGAGTGCCTTTCTGCATCTGAAAGAGAAAGGCATTCATCGCTTTGCGTTTTACGGCCTGCCCGCCGCCAGTGGCAAACGCTGGGCGCAGGAGCGCGAGCAGGCGTTTCGCCAGCTGGTGATGCGCGAGCGCTATCAGGGCGTGGTGTATCAGGGGATGGAAACCGCGCCGGAAAACTGGCAGCACGCGCAAAACCGCCTCGCCGACTGGCTGCAAACGCTACCGCCGCAGACCGGCATTATCGCGGTGACCGACGCGCGTGCACGCCATTTGCTGCAGGCTTGTGAACACCTGAAAATTCCGGTACCGGAGAAGCTCAGCGTAATCGGTATCGATAACGAAGAGCTGACGCGCTATCTGTCCCGCGTGGCGCTCTCTTCGGTAGCCCAGGGTACGCGCCAGATGGGTTATCAGGCCGCCAAACTGCTGCATCGTCTGCTCGATCGGCAAACGCTGCCGCTGCAACGCATTCTGGTGCCGCCGGTAAAAGTCATTGCCCGCCGCTCTACCGATTTTCGCTCGCTGCGCGATCCGGCGGTGATTCAGGCGATGCATTACATCCGCTTTAACGCCTGTAAAGGCATCAAGGTCGAACAGGTGCTGGATGCGATTGGCCTGTCGCGCTCCAATCTGGAAAAACGTTTTCGCGATGAGACCGGCGACACCATTCACGCCATGATTCACCGCGAGAAGCTGGAGAAAGCGCGTGAACTGCTGGCCTGCTCTTCATTGAATATTAATGAAATTTCGCAGATGTGCGGCTATCCTTCCCTGCAGTACTTCTATTCGGTGTTTAAGAAAAGCTACGCCACCACGCCAAAGGAGTATCGGCAGCATCACGGCGAGAAGGTGCAATAACGCCCCGCTGCGATCAAGATTTTACCGCCAATTGCCGCTATACTGCGCGGCATCTTCAAAGGAAGATCGTCGTCTCCGGTGAGGCGGCCGGATTTCAAATCCGGTTGGGGCCGCCAGCGGTCCCGGGCAGGTTCGACTCCTGTGATCTTCCGCCAATTTGCTTTTTCTGAATTCCACCGCTTCAGGTGATCATTTTTACAACCTATAATTAGCGCTAACTCTAATCTTTCGTTAACGCTAATGAACGCATCTGAGAGAACTACCTTAAATATTTACAGGGTGCCTTTCAGATACGTACTCATTCAAGCTTCCTTATTACTTTTAATATCCCATCCCGACTGCGACTCAGCACCTTTACCGCCAGAGGAAGACTGTTCCCAATACTGAATCTTAACTTTTGAAGCCTGAAACTGATAAGATAAGGCTAAAAGCTCTGAATGGTTTGCTCCATTGAAGAGAACGTTGGTAATAAGGACATCTTCCAATGTTATCCTGCAATATTCAGTTTGGCTGCCCCCTGCCTTACAGGCGGAAAGTTCCACCTTACTAATATGGTTGCCGTTCGAAACATACTTCATCACTGCTGGTGTGGCTTTGTCGATATGAGTCTGAACTGTTAGGTCCCGGTACTGCACTTTTCCTGCACCACCACCGCCACCCACACTCATGTTGCCTGGCTGACTGGCACCCCAGGTAAAAGAATCAACATTAATCCATCCCTTATGATTCGAGTCTTGAGATTCGCCTGTGATGCCTTCAATTTTGAGAAAAATATCAATGCTCATTTGTCTTCCTTTTCGACTCCAGTTATTTTAGGATCTGATTAGCCCTGTTAATTGAAAGCTATGTTTACACAAAGGTATCGTTATGGACAACTACTGGAATAAGAACAGATTTTCAGATTACTTCCTCACAATGGGTAATCTTCAGGCAAATCAAATAGTAAGCTTAGCTAACAATCTTTCTCTCATTCATCTGAAAGATGGAATGCTTAGGATGCGATTTCATGATGAAGTACGGGACTTCATTAATCTTCAACTTAATACCATCCGTTCTGCTACCAGCGATGAACAATGTCAGGAGTGCATTCAGAATCTTAAGAAAGAGTCTCATAACCTTTCAATTCAGGACAGAATGCTCAGAACCGGCCAGGCGACGATATCCTCATCAGTAAAGTTCTACCATGATAATGAAAAGGTCATCGGTTATGTTATTGACGGTATAAGCGTTGTCCTAAGTGGCTTACAAATTGTGGCAGGGGCGGGTGTATTAGTCGGGTCTGCAGCAACAGGCAATGTGCTAGGCGTAATCGCCGGTTCAACACTCATTATGAATGGTGTAGGTTCAGGTATTGAAGGAATTGGAAAGCTGAGAGGTGTACCTAACCCTTCAAATCCGGTCAGAGACGCATATGAGGATATAGCTGAGTTTTTTGGATTTGACCAAAGGCTGGGATTACTTGCATATCAGGTAGTTGATTTAACCACCTCTTATTATGGTATTTTCAAACTTACATTAAAGCCGGAAGCCTGGAGATTATACAAATATCTTCCTGCTGATTATTATCGCAAAGTTCAGACTATGAGCAAGCCCGCCCTTGCTATAAAAGGTGCAGGAGCGGCGATCAAAGGGACTGGAATAGGTTTGAATCTTTATCAAATGCAAAACAACCCTGCAAATAATTAACTATTATCGTTCTTCTTAATAAACCTATAGGCTTTCCAGGATAATCTCAATGGAGTAACGAAATAGATAATCAAAAAAGCGAAGCCAAGGACAATCACATAAGAGAGGAAATCTGATTTATCGGCATTAAGGGCACCATATAATCCTATGAGGATCAATATAGATACTCCGATAACACCTCCCCAAAAACGTTTGCTTAAATCAATAACCAGAGTTTTAAGGGTATCAGATTGGGACTCATCCTTTTTTACGATACTCCTGAGCTTACCGATATCTTTACTAGTGAAACCATTATCAAACAGCTTTTTCTCATATTCGTTCATATAAATCATCCCGATTAGACATCCTGTTCCGAATCAAATATATCACAATCCAATGATGAAAAGCCACATGAAATCCAGGTATGCCACGCCAGTTTGATTGAAATATGAATACAAAGTGGCATGGCTCCAATACCCATCTCAATCTATAAAATAAAAAATACATCAATCCACTCTTCGTCATATAAATCAATGAATTAATAAGTTTTGATATTAACAACCAAGCCTGAGGATTTAAAGTAGCTTCTGGCTTATACGCTCTCACTCAGACTCGTTAGATATGAATCATTAAAAAACTTGCACGAAACTCAAGTTTGATGTGCTGCCTGCAAATCCGGTATCAATTAAGCATAAATGAAACCGGAATCACTACCCTCAAATTCATAAAGTCATCAGACCAAAAGGGCAACACTGTCTTTGCTCGGAACGCTCATAATTTTTCAGGTTTTTAGTTATTGCTGCGATCTGCTGCCAGATTCAGTAAACCGGCTTGTGCTGAATGACTTGATCGGTAGTATGAATGTGAGAGCTGCCCGGTTCTTGTATCAGGTTCAACTCTCCGGTCAAAACCAGTAGCTATGAATCTCTTAAATTCATAATTTAAAAACATCACCCTACATCGGTGATCTTCCGCCACTCACCACTCAGGCCCAGCCATGCTCATCCATCCATCCGACAACCTTCCGTTCTCTGGCGATCCGCGTAAGGAAGAGCTGCGCCAGCGGCTGATGCGACCGGATGCGCCCAAAGTCATTGCCGTGTCACTGTCGAAGGAGCTGGATCGCGAGCGACGCACGCATCGTCATGCCGCCGGTCAGCTGTTTTGTCTGCGCCAGGGATTGATGACGGTGAACACCTCGTCGGGCATTTTTGCTAACCCGCCGCGGCTGGTCGGCTGGATTCCGCCGTGGTTTGACCATGCCCTTGTCGGGCCGGGGCGCGTGCTGGGCTGGACGGTACTGATTGACGAAGC
This sequence comes from Pantoea sp. Ap-870, assembly GCF_011752515.1. Lineage (NCBI taxonomy): Bacteria > Pseudomonadati > Pseudomonadota > Gammaproteobacteria > Enterobacterales > Erwiniaceae > Pantoea > Pantoea sp. Ap-870. Next base: position 51,060 of record NZ_VWXG01000012.1, on the reverse strand, counting down.
GCTGGCTGCGCCGTTGCCGGATCGGCCGGTGCTGCTCTCCTGCCCGACCGTGCTGGAGCCGCTGGCAGAACGGCTGGCGGTGCTGGAGCCTGAACTGTGGAGCAGCGCGCGCTATACCCGGCTGGGTCAGGTGTTTCTTGATGAACTGTACGAATCCACGCCGCAGGAACTCACCCTGCCGCTGCCGGATGAGCCGCGGCTGCGGCAGATTGCACGCCTGCTGATGGACGATCCGGCTGATACACGCACCGGGCCGGAGCTGGCGCAGTGGGCTGGTCTGAGCGCGCGCAGCCTGAGTCGCCACTGGTCCAGCGCGGTTGGCATGAGCCTGAGTAAATATCGTCAGGTGTCGCGCCTGCTGAAATCGCTGGAAGGGCTGGCGGCAGGCCACAGTGTGCAGCAGGTTGCCTGGCAGGTGGGCTTCGACAGCGTCAGCAGCTATATCAGCGCGTTTCGCGCCGCCTTCGGCTCAACGCCAGGCAAATACTTTACGACGCCAGCCGACTCTGCGAATGCAGCATCAGCAGGCTAGCCGGACCGTCAATCGGTGGCAGGCTGTGCCGGTATTTGCGGCGATAAGCGCCCGGCGGCAGGTCAAACATGCGCCGAAAGGTGCGGCAGTAGGTTTGCTGTGAATCGAAGCCAAACTGCAGCGCAATCTGCATCAGCGACGTGTTACTGCTGAGCAGGGTGATGACGGAAGCCGTCAGCTTGCGTTCACGGATATAGGCTCCCAGCGCCACGCCAGTGTAGCTGCGGAACAGCCGCTGCAAATGCCACTGCGAATAACCGGCCCGCTGTGCGACCGTCTCCAGCATGAGCTTTTGTTCAATATTCGCCTCTATCCACATCATCAGCTGATGCATAAAAGCTGCGTTAATATCCATCCTCTCCTCCTGATGCCGTGGTGCGACTCAATCTGCGACATTGTAAAAACAGGACGACTGGCTGTGTTTGCGCATAAAGCCAATAAATAGCGATAACTCGCCAATATACTCTCCCATGTTCAGGCGCGGGAAACCGCAGTTGCGGCATGACCCATCATGTAATACTGTAAGTTACATGAAAGATGATCAGCAGCTCTCACTGCGCTTAACGACATGAAGGAGAAAAGTCTATGCAAGCATTTATAACGTCTGAATTGGGTGTCTGTGTGGCGATTGCGCTAGCCTCAGCCAGCATCGCGATGACCATGACGCAGACCGAACTGTTTGCCGGTTTGCGCGCCTGGACCGCACGCAAACACGCCTTGCTCGGCCATCTGTTTCACTGTTTCTATTGCCTGAGCCATTGGGTGGTGTTTGCCGCGATGCTGATTTACCACCCGACGCTGCTGAACAGCGGTTGGCCGCTGGTCGACTGGATCATGACAGCCTTCATCACGCTGACGCTGACCACGTTTGTCAGCGGTATGATGTTTAAAGTGTTTCAGGCCGCCGTCACCACGCATGTGATGAAACATGACGCGCAGATCAAATTGCAGAAGCAGGATTAACGGCCGCGCCGGCTAGTCGCTGCAGCGCGGAAAGGTGTGCGGATCCAGCCCAAGACTGGCCATTTTTTGCAGGTAATCGTCGGCGATGTCCGCCACGGTAATCTGGCTAAAGCGCTGCAGCAGTAACGCTTCGGCTTCACCCAGCGCCTGGTCGAGCCGGGCGTCTACCGCATGTTCCACCAGGCAGGGCGAAGGATCGGCCGCCGGGCCAATGCTGAACAGCGCCGGTGAGCCGATGGCCTGGTACACATCCAGCAGCGTGATATCGCGCAGGTCCGCGCGCAGCTCCCAGCCGCCGCCGTGTCCCTTTTCCGACACCAGATACCCCTTTTCACGCAGCCCCGACATCATGCGACGCACCACCACCGGATTGGTGCCGAGCATTTTTGCCATGGCATCGGAAGTAGCGCGTTTAACGTGACGATCAAGATGAATGAGCGCGTGCAGCGAGCGGGACAGGCGGTTATCGCGTGGCATGGACGTTTCCTCTGAAATTCCCGCTACTGTAGCAAACCACGCTGGCGGCAACAATTTATCCCGGCTGAGCGTGGATGACGCCCTGACCAGGCATCCGCGTTAATCAGGCTGCCAAATGGGAAAAGGCAGACCGCCACAGTAAAAGAAATTACGGTGAAAAGGCGATTGGGCATCAGTTAATTAATTAATGAACTGAGTGAAAGAAAGGGAATATTTATTTCCCACCAGGAAAGATAACTCCTCCAGGCGGAATAACCATTTCCCTTTTATAATTAATTTAATCTTGTAGGACATAGACTACAAATAATTATTTTATTGTTCTTGATCATACGCAATATATAAAATTCAACGAGCGGCTAAAGTTTGACCTGTCATTCACTCATCAGGAAAAGGTTAACTATGGCTCAGGTCGTTGTGGTTGATGACCATCCGATCGCGCGGATGGCCATTCGTTATTTGCTGGAACAAAATGGACATACAGTGCTGGCCGAGAGCGCCGATGGCCGGGAAGCGGTAACGCTGATTCAGCAGCAGCAGCCGGATATCGTCATCATTGATATCGACCTGCCGTCACTGGACGGAATTGAAGTGGTTAAGTCATTGCGCGATCAGAGTTTTCCAGGAAAAATCATTGTTATCTCCGGGAAAAATGAAAACGTGTATGCCGTGCAGAGCCTGCGCAGCGGCGCCAATGGCTTTGTCAGTAAAAAAACCGATATGCCAGAGATCGCCACTGCTATTCAGGCGACACAACGTGGTTACGGTTATTTCCCGCTGGGCGGTTTTATGCAGCAAATGGAGCAGGAAAGCACGCAGGCGGAGAAAAAAATGATTGAATCATTGTCACCACAGGAGTTTCAGGTTTTTCATCACATTATTAAGGGCCTGAATAATATGCGCATCGCGGCGCGGATGGGCGTCAGTAATAAAACCGTCAGCACTTATAAAAGCCGGTTAATGGATAAACTGCACTGCAAAACCATGAGTGATTTATTTGCTTTCGTGCATCGCAATCAAATGGAAGCCTCATGATCCGTCTGCTGATGTTTATCGGACTGGTGCTGTGCTGCAGCCCCACGGTGGCGCAGCCGATGCCACAGCTCTATATTCCGCTGGAGCGGGAACCGCTGGCACCGCTGATACCGCAACTGTCGCAGGACGATTGGCAGGCATTGCGTCAGTTGCCCACGCTGCGCATTGCGCTGTGGGCGCCCGATATTCCGCCTTATCTCACCTTCCTTGATATGTCATCTGAGGAAAAAAACGTGGAAGGCGTATTTGCTGATTACGCCCGGCTGATAGGCCAGGCACTCGGCATGCGGATAGAGATGCTGCGCTATGCCGATCGTGACGCGGCGCTGGCCGCTATCGCTGCCGACCAGGCTGATATGCTGTTTAGCAAAGCCGGGAACACTGTGCCTTCCAACGCCCAGCTGGACGCCTCACACAATCTGCTGATCAACCGACCGGTGGTGGTGACCCAGCGCGATCGCGCCATGCAGCCGGTGCCTTATGCAGCGCCAGTCAGACTGGCGGTGGACCAGCACTATCTCAGCGACAGCGCAATCCGGGCGCAATTTCCTCAGGCGCACATCATGCGTTATGCCTCCAGTCGCGTCGCGCTGTCGGCGCTGGCGACCGGCGAGGCGGATTACGTGCTCGATAATCTGACCTCCGCCAGCTTTTTAATTGAACGCAACTACCTCAATCAGCTGGCGCTGGCCGACATTCTCGCCCCACGCGCGCAGGATGCCAGTCGGCTACTGGTGAGTCAGCGCAGGCCGGTATTGCTGCGTGCGATAAATCGCGTCATCGCGGCGATCCCCGCAGAGCAGCATCGCGCGATCTCACGCCAGTGGACACAGCGCCCGGACATCTGGCGTCTGCAGCAGCCGCTGGCGCTTACGGCTGCTGAACAGCGCTGGCTACAGCAGCACGGCAGCGTGCGCGTGGGTTTTAATCCGTTTTTTGCGCCACTGGCGCTGCTGGATGGACGTAATCAGTTTCAGGGCATCAGTGCCGAACTGCTGCACCAAATCCACCTGCGCACCGGTATCAATTTTGTCGCCGTGCCGGAGTATCACGAAGACACGCTTCTGATGCAGCTTCAACAGCATAAAATCGACATGGTGGCCGCACTCTCCTATAACGCGCAGTGGCCAGGCCGTTTTACCCAGCCGTGGCTGCACACGCCGTTTGTGCTGATTACCGCCGCTACCGCGGGTGCACCCGCCGCGCTGCACTCGGGCTTACGTATCAGCGTAATGAAAGGCAGCCCGGTCATTGGCTGGCTGCAGCAACACTATCCTGAAGTACAGCTACAGCTGGTAGACAATGCCAGTCTCGGCATGCAGCAAGTGGTGGAAGGCAAAGCCGATGGCATGGTGCATAACCAGCTGGGCGCCGCTTACCTGATCAAACGCTATTTTTCCGGACGGATGCGCATTGCCCAGCGCGTCGGCACCCAGCCCGCTCACATCAGTTTCGCCGTGCACGCTGGCGATCCCGAGCTGCTCAGCATCATGAATAAGGCCCTGAATGAAATATTACCCAGTGAGATCTCGCAGCTCACCAGCCGCTGGCAGGGTACGCCCGAGGTGACGGCCAGCAGCTGGCCACTGTATCGCACGCCATTTTATGCGCTGGCGGGCGTGGCAGCCGTCGTCTCCCTCGCCTGCCTGCTCTGGGTGTATCAGCGCGGCCGGGAAATCCGCCGCCGCCGCCGGGCGCAGCGGCAATTGCAGATCGCCCGCGATCGTGCCGATCGTGAAAATCAGGCCAAAAGCCGTTGGGTTGCTACCGTGAGCCATGAGATTCGCAATCCGGTCAACGCGATCATCGGCCTGCTGGCGCTGGAAGCGCGTAAGGCCGGTGCCAGCGAGGCGCTGCTGACTGCATGGCAATCGGCACAGGCATTAAGCGGCCTGGTGGGCGATATTCTGGATATGGCGAAGATTGAGCGCGGGCAGCTGACGCTGGCACCGCAGTGGCATAGCATCGCGACCCTGTGCCAGCCGGTACTGCAGCTCTATCAGGGGCTGGCGCATGAAAAAAACCTTACGCTTACCTATCACACTACGCTGCCTGATCTTGAAGTCTGGGTTGATGCGCCGCGCCTGCGTCAGGTGATCGCCAATTACATCAGCAACGCCATTAAATTCACGCCGCAGGGAAACGTGGCGGTGTATCTCAGCGGTGAGCAAAACGCCACTGGCGAACTGGTGCTGGAAATTGAAGTGCAGGATAGCGGCATTGGCATCAGCGAACAGGAGCAACAGCAGCTGTTTCAGCCATTTGCGCAGACCACAGCCGGTCGTCAGCAAACTGGCAGCGGACTGGGGCTGGTGATCAGCGCGCAGCTGCTGCAACAGATGCAGGGCAGCATGCGCCTGCACAGCGAGCCGGGTGAAGGCACCCTGGTTCACGTCACGCTGCCGCTGCCGAGTCGTGCACCGCCGCCGGTAGCCCTGTGCGCGACTGATGCGCCCCCCGCCGTGCCGGCACTGCATATCCTGGTGGTTGACGATCATCCGGCGAATTGTTTGCTGCTGACCCGTCAGCTGGAAGCGCTGCAGCATCGTGTTACTGCGATCGGCCAGCCTGACCTCGCACCTGAGATCATCGCAACACAGCAAATTGACGCGGTAATCACCGATTGCCATATGCCGCAGATGGATGGTTTTACGCTGACCAGTGTGTTACGTCGCCGTGGTTATCGTCACAAAATCATCGGACTTACCGGCAGTGCACTGGTTGAGACGCGCGAACGCGGCCTCGCGGCTGGTATGGATGCGTGCCTGTTTAAGCCGCTGCATCCGGATCAGCTTAACGCTGCCCTGGCGCAGCCTGTTGCCCTGCCGGCATTGCTGTCTTTGCCGCAGCTGCGCGCCATGGTGCACCACGATGACGATATGGTGGCAAAACTGCTGCTCAGGGTATGCGAAGAGAATCAGCGCGATTTGCAACAGGCCCAGCAGGAACTGGCGCAGCAGCAGTGGCCGGCGCTGGCACGCACGCTGCACCGGCTGGCCGGGGCAGCTCAAATTATCTATGCAGCAGATATCAATCAGCTTTGCCAGCAGCTGGAGCAGGCCTGCGTCGATGCGCGCGATGGCGACCTGCTCAGCGTGGGTCTGGCTGGCCTGACTACGCGTATCGAGCAGCTACAGCTGGCCATTGATTGCTGGCTGCCGTTCAATCGTGTTGTAAAGCAATAAACATCCTGCTTACCGCTTCACCAGGCTGATTTGCCAGGCGTGGAACAGGGTGAGCCAGTTTTGCACCGGCAGATGTTGCTTCTGGCCGGTGCCAAAGCCGTGACCGCCCTGCTGGAACAGATGCAGCTCCACGTTGACCTTGTTCTGCCGCAGTGCGCTGAACATGCCCAGCGCGTTTTGCGGTGAGGCGGTGCCATCATTCAGCGCCTGCACCAGAAAAGTCGGCGGCGTGTGCGCGCTGACGCGATCTTCCTGCGAAAGCTGCGCCATTTGTTGGGCAGTGAGATCTTTACCATACAGCGCCGTGCGCGTGCCTGGGTGGGTCACGCCCTGTTTCAGCGACAGCACCGGATAGATGAGCGCGCTGAAATCCGGGCGCGCCGACACCTTATCCTGCGCATCGACCGCCTGATAGTTAGCTTCATCGGGAGTGTTGCTAAGATTGGCGGCAAGAAAGGCACCGGCGGAAAAGCCCATCACGCCAATGCGGTCAGGCGCTACCTGGTACTGCTGCGCATTGGCCCGAATCAGCCGCAGCGCTCGCTGGGTATCGGCAAAAGCCTGCTGGCGATACTGCGCTGAACCGTCGTGTGGCAGACGATAAATTAACACAAATGAAGCATAGCCCTGCTGGCTGAGCACGTTGGCCACATCCAGCCCTTCAAGATCTTTCATAATATAAGAAAAACCCCCACCGGGAATGATTAGCACCGCCGCATGATTATTTTTTCCGGTTGCCGGAACATAAATCATTTGTGGCGCATCGACGTGGGTAACAGCCCGGTTATTAATGGCCGGATTTTTACTAAAATTAATAAATTTATTATTTGCTGACACTTCATCTGGCCAGATCGGAATTTCCTTATTGGCAAACGCGGCCGGAAGATACAGTAAAAAAAACAGGCTAAATATCCGCAACCCTCTCATCGCACTGGCTCCAAATCCTGAATAAAAACAGTAACAAAAGTCAAACTGAGCGGATAAAATCGCTCAGTGACGCTCCAGCTCCCCGCGAGATAATGAAAAAAAATACTCATCGAAAAATTTCTGTGGAAACGGTAGCAAATAAATATGGCAAAACCTATTCAATATAATATCGGACCAGGAAAAATTAGACTTTTCTCATGTTTACGTTAACAAGGCCGTATGTTATAAGTGAATTTTAAACTATAAGAATCTGTGACCATGGGAATTTACTGGATCATAAGTCTTAGCCTGACTTTCGTCGCTATTGTCGAAATCATGTTAAGTAAAAATGAAAACACAGCGCAAATCAGGACGTGGCTTTATTTTGTTGCCGTTGTAGTACTTTTTACTTTTGGCGGTATTCGTGGCCTGGGAACCGGCCTTGATGACTTCCAGTATCGCGACTTCTATGCCCAGTTTATCGATAAAATTATTATCGAAGGTTTCTGGCGTGCGGTCGTGGAATTCCGTTATGAACCAGCCATTTACGCCATTGCCGGCGCGACACGTATCTTTACCGCTAATCCGGACATTTTCATCTTTGTCTTCGCGGTCATCGCTGTTGGTGTCAACGCGCACTACTTCCGTAAGCTGACACCGCTGCCGCTGGTGGCCCTCGCCGTCTACTCTGCGCACCTGTTTATCAACAAAGACATGAACCAGATTCGCTTCGGTTTATGTTCGGCGTTTTTAATGGGCTTCGTCTGGCACATGTCGCGGCGCAGCAAGTCTGGCATGATCACCACCTTCATCCTGTCGTTTATCAGCCACGCCACCGCGATTGTCGCGCTGCTGATTCCGCTGGCGATGATTGTGCGTAAAAACAAATACATCCCGATTGCTATCGTGGTCGCCAGCCTGCCGCTGGCGTTTCTCGGCAGTTCAGCGCTGATCGCCGCGCTCTCCAGCCACCTCGGTGCGCTGGGCGACAGGGCCATGGGCTATGCCGATGCCGATTCTCGCCAGGAACAGGGTATTCTGACCCTGTCGAACCTGAAGAATATCGGCTTCGTCTTTATCTTCAGCTACATGTTGCTGAGCGATAAAATTAAAAATTTCGACCCGGAAAAGTTTAATACCTATTACATTCTGGTGATCACTTTTGCCATCGGCAGTGGCCTGAGGATGGCGCTACAGGATTACGCTTCTGGTGGTCGTCTGGCGAACTATTTGCTGCAGGTTGAGCCGGTGCTTATTTCGCTGTGTATCTGGGAAACCAGAAAGCTGAAGAAGGTGCTTGCCGTGGCTGTCACCATTCTGATGGTGCTGTACTATCTCTACTACAACACCGTATCGAGCAAGCAGTCGATTGTCGGCTATGAGGTGTCACGCACTTTCCAGCTGTTCCGTTAGGTCCAGAAATAACGCTAGCCAACTGGTTAGCGTTTTTTCATTAATAAGCCCTTTCTCATCGTCATCCAGGGAAAATCCGAATATTTTACTGGTCCTGAACATTGCTTGCTTTTTATGTGGATTAAAATTCTAATAGATTGCATCTGCTCACGCAGAACACCTGTGATAAGAATATTCCGAAGCAACCATGCAAAGTCTTTCATGGCTTTTCCTGGCACGTCGTCACTCAATGAAAGAATGCTGACATGAACGAAAAAAACAATTTTGACATCGTACGACTTTCCCTCGCCTTTATCGTAATGCTGGTGCATTCCGCTGAGGTGACGAGAAACGCCGATATCCGTTTCCTGGCGCATTTTCTCAATAGTGATTTTGCCGTCAAAGGATTTTTCGCAATAAGTGGTTTTCTTATTGCAAAAAGTTACTTAAGAAGTAAATCGCTGACGTCCTATTTTATTAAGCGCGCGCAACGTATATTGCCGGCTTATATTTTCACCATCATCATGTGTTTTGTGATTGGCATGTGTCTTACTACTCTGCCGCTGATGGATTTCCTGAAAAATAAAGAAACCCTTAAATATCTGGTCGCCAACTTCTCGTTTCTTAACTTTATTCAGCCGTCGCTGCCGGGCGTGTTTACCAACAACCCCAATCAGCCGCTGGATGGTTCACTGTGGACCATCAAAGCCGAGCTGACGCTCTACGTGCTGCTGCCCTTTATCGTGCCGTTGCTGAAGCGAAGCCCGCTGAAGGTGTGGAGCGTGATTTTTATTATCTCCTGCGCCTGGTACTTCTACTTCACCGCGCTGTACAGCGGCCCGAAAGCCGATACGCTGGCCAAGCAGTTTATTGCGCTGTCGTCCTACTTCTTCTTTGGCAGCCTGCTGGCGGTGCATCAGCCAACCTTTGACCGTCTGAAAGAGATCACCATTGTGTCACTGGTGGTGTTCCTGCTGTTCAAGAGCACGGATTACGCGTTTATCGTTGAGCCGGTGGCGTTTTCGGCGGTAGTGATTCTGTTCTGCACCAGCCTGTGTAAAGAGATTAAAATCAGCCAGTACGGCGATCTCTCTTACGGCATGTACCTCTATCACTGGCCGATTATTCAGGTGCTGCAGCATTTCGGTGTGTTCGATGCCAACGCGTTTGCTGGCCTGGGGCTGACAATTGTAATGACGCTGGCGCTGGCTTACACCTCGTGGAATTTGCTGGAGAGCCGTTTCCTGAAGCGCACCCATCACGCTCAGCCGTCGATTGTGCCGCCCACCGCTGCACGCGACTAAGCGTTAATTATGCAGGCGCACGTCGCGCCTGCACCAAAGCGCCACCGCTCAAATGGTGGCGCCCATCGACAGCTGATAATGCAAATCCACCTGTTCAATGGTGGGCTGCTGGTTAATCTTCTTCAGCACAATTTCCGTTGCCACTTTGCCCATCTCGAAGCGCGGTGTAATCACACTGGCCAGCCGCGGCGTTGTCGCCTGACCAATCTCCAGTCCGTGGAATCCGGCAATCGCCAGCGCCTGCGGCACTGCAATACCTGCCGCCTGACACTCCTGCAGCACGCCGACCGCCAGATCATCGTTGGTACAGAGAATGGCATCCATCTGCGGATAGAGCTGGCGCGCCAGCGTCATCATGCCAGTACCAATCGACACCGAAGAGACTTTGTTCGGAACGATGCGTCCGGCCGGCAATCCGGCCGCCGCCACGGCATCGCAATAGCCGGCGTAGCGCTGCTGGTCACGGCGGTCGGACATCGAGCCAAAATAAATCACCCGCTGTTTGCCGCTGGCCAGCAGCATCGCAGTCATGTCGTAGCCGGCACGGTAATTATCAAAGCCGACGTTAATGCGCCCGCGCGTCTCGCTCAGTCCCATCACTTCGGCGACCGGAATAGTGGCCGCGTTGAGATACTTTTCCGCACGCACGGTGTGCACCGACTCGGTCAGGATCAATCCCTGCACGTTAAAAGCCAGTACCGTGGCAATTTGCTCCTCTTCGCGCTGCGGATTGTAGTCGTAGTTGACCACCAGCGTCTGATAGCCGTGGGCGCTGGTGACCGATTCGATACCGGCCAGCAGATCGGCAAAAATTTGATTATTGAATGAGGGGATCAGCACGCCGATGCGCGGCGGATTGTGCCGCGACGCCGCGGTATTTTCCTGCTCAGCGATATAACCGATTTCGGCCATCACGCTGGCGATTTTCGCCGCCGTTTCCGCCTTCACCTTTTCCGGCGTGCGCAGATAGCGGCTCACCGTCATCTTGGTGACCCCAGCGAGAGTCGCAATATCGTCCAGAGTGATGCGCTGCGTTTTCATTGCGCGGTCCGCAAAGAGAGCCTGTCAATCAACGTATTATGCCCGCTGGCGAGTCAAAAAAGAAACGCTGCTCCGCCGGTCATACCGGTCGCTCGTAGTGCTCAATCACCGCCAGCGCCAGGCCATTGGCCGGATCGATGCGCTGCGGCAGAAAGTGCAGCGCGGTATGGGCAAAGGTAAACGCCAGCGTGCCGGCCTGTGCCGCCTGCTGTACCGCCTGCACAAACGCCGGTTGCGCATTCCACGGACCGTCGATGATGATGCTGGCCGGATTGACCAGCTGCATTACCTGGCTCAGCGCATGGCCGAGATAGCGGCCGGTCTGCGCCATCAGCTCATACACGATCTCCGGCTCGCTGTCGCCAGACTGCCAGCGTAAGCCGGGCTTACGCCGGGCCAGCTGCTGCTGGATCGCCGGCAGGCTCACCAGCGTCTCCAGACAACCCTGTCGCCCGCAGCTGCAGCGCGCGCCGTTGGGCTGCACGCTCAGATGGCCGATCTCACCGGCGGTCCAGCTGCTGCCGCTGAACACCTCGCCGCGCTCCACCAGCGCGCCGCCCACGCCGTCGGCGATGCGCAGATAAAAGTGGCTTTGCGCTTTATTGAGCTCCAGCTGCTGCACCGCAAGCAGCGCGGCCGCTTTGACGTTATTCATGATGCGCAGCGGCAGCTCAACGCCGCGCCGCAGCGGCGTCAGCACATCGACATCCTGCCAGCCGAGCGGCGCAGAAAAGTGCACCCGCCCGCGCTGAGAATCAATGATGCCGGGAAAACCGATGGCGACGCCCAGCAGCGCCGGATGCGCCGCGCGCAGCGTCTGACACACTTCCGTCAGCTCGTGCAGCAGCCCGTCGGCATCGGCCGTTTCGGTGCGCCAGGTTTGCTCGGCCACCACGCGCGAAAAGTAGTCGCACACCCGCCAGTGAATCGCCTGGCGCTCCACCATGATGCCCGCGCTTTTCAGCTGACCCGCGCGCAGTTCGATCTCAATTTTGGGCCGACCGGCCGCAGCCACGCTGACCGGGCCAAGCTCGTGAATCAGCCCCTGCGCCAGCAGGTCATCGATAATCAGGGAAACGGTGTTTTTGCTCAGGTCGAGCGCCAGCGCCAGATCCTGGCGGGAAGTGATGCGGGTGGTGCGCAGCTGCGTCATCACCCGTTTGAGGTTGTTCAGTCGAAGTACCGCTGGTCCTTTCCCGGCTGCTTTCATCGCACCCTCACCTGACAAAGAGTAATAGGTGTAAGTTTAGCAGCCCGCACCGGCGGTTAATCGCCGGTAAAACCGGGTTTTTACCGCTTCTGCCGCGTATCAATACTCGTCGCCGCGCACGCGGCTGCGGTAACTTTCCCAGTCAAAACGCACCCACAGGCTATTACCGAGGCGCATGCGATCCATCACCCGTTCGCCAAGCAGCGTGTTCATGCCGGCCGGATCGAGGTTGGAGAGCATGCCGGTCGGCCGCTTTGACGACGAACGGCGATCGACAATCTGATTGATGATCACTTTCTCGTAGCGCGATTCGCTCTGCATACCGATCTCATCGATCACCAGCAGATCGACATGGCTGAGATCCTGCAGCAGCCGCTCTTCGGTCAGGTCGCTGCCGCCGCTGAAGGTGCCTTTCATGCTCGACATCAGATCGGCCACCGTGACAATCAGCACGCTTTTACCGCGCAGAATCAGATCGTTACCAATCGCCGCCGCCAGATGGTTTTTACCGGTACCGGGACGGCCGGAGAAGACAAAGCTGGCGATGCTGTTCTCGAACCCGGCGGCGTATTCACGCGCCAGACTGAGCGCCTTGCGCTGGCCGTCATTTTCGACGCGGTAGTTGTCGAACGAGCAGTTCATGTGCAACTCACGGATGCCGGAGCGGCCCATGATGCGCTGCATCTTCATGGCGCGGTTTTCGCGCACAATCGCTTCTGAGCGCAGCCGGCCCTGCTCCTGATTCCACGCCAGCAGCTCGGCGCCGTTTTTAAACTTTGGCTGCACATCCGCGGGCATAATTTTTTTCAGGCGACTGAAAAGATCGTTCGGCGTTTTCATTACTCACCTCGGAATCCATCGGGAATATCATAATCAGTATTGCTGATCTGGGTGATATCGCGCTTTGGCTGACCGCCGTTGGCGGCGCGGTTCATCTGCACGCTGCGCGCCAGTTTCTGCTGCCACTGTACATGGTGAAACAGCCGGCCTTCCGCCTGCCAGTAGGCGATGAAAGCCGCCAGCTCTGCGGCGGTCACCGGCTCGCTCAGCGCCACGCCCCAGATCGCCGCCTGGCGCTGGAAGTCGCTGTCCGGCTGCCAGCCCGGATACATGGCAAACTTACCCACCGGCACGGTGATCGGCGCGGCGTCGCTGTGAAACAGGCTGTCGTCCAGCGTGACATCATTCGGCTGCTGCGCCGCTGCTTCCAGCGCCAGCAGGTGCGCAAGGCGCTGCGGCGTGATCGCGTAAAACGCCGGAACATTGTTGTGCAGCACCGCCAGCGTGCCGTTATCGGCCTGCTGCAGCGTGGTGAGGGGATCGTGGCAAAAGCCGTCCAGCCCCACCAGCGTTGAAGATAAGATTTTGACTGACATGAAGAAACCTGACGTTGACTCACCCGGTGCACCGGCGACCCGGTGCTAAGCGGTCAGTGTACCTGTTTTAGCACCGGGGATCGCCATAAAACCGCGCGGATTTAACGCGAGGCGAAGTGCGGTTCAGCCGCCTCAATGCTGACCACGCGAAGGCTGGCGTGGGCCGTTGCCAGCGCCGGGCGGGTTTGCCACAGATAGCGCAGCGATGCCACCAGACACAGGCTGTAGCCAAACAGCTCGCTGCCCTCTTCCGCCATGTTCTTCACCACGCGGTTATAGCCATCCAGCATCAGTTGCTGCCACAGCTCATGCATGCCAAACAGCCGCGAGAACACCAGCACCGCCAGCAGCCCGGCGGCCATCATTTGCCAGCTGCGATGCTGCAGCAGTGCCGCGAGGCCCGGCAGGATTTGCCGCGGCTGACGCAGCGCCATCGCCAGCGAGGCCGCGGTGGTTGCCAGCGCAAACCACAGCCATGCGCCGTGCTGCACCACGTCGAACAGAAAATCCATTTCACGAATCAGCATGCAGCTGAAGAAGCCACCGACCAGGATCAGCGCGCTGCGCTGCTGCGGTCGCTGCCAGGCGGCGAGGAAGAACAGTGCGGCAATGGCCGCCAGCATCAGCTCCTGTGTCGCTTCGGTGAAAGAGGTTTCGTGCAGTGCATCGTTCATCCAGTTGACGTCGATGTAGACCATCGCCATACAAAAGACCAGCACCAATCCACTGATGATAAAGGCCGCCAGTTCGCGGCTAATAAGAATAATGTTTTCGCGCATTGTGATACCAAATCAGAAAATAATTAGCGCGCTTATTATATTTCCGCTGGCTGGCACCACTTCTCATTTCATGCCGCTTCAGAAGCTGGCGCTGACGCCGAGGTTGTAAATGAACTGTTCGCCACTGCTGACCGCACCGGTCTGGGCGAAGGAGGCGAACGCCGCCATGTTCTGGCCGAGCGGCAGACGGGCACCGACGCTGACATCCATCCAGTTCGTTTCCCGGTTCATCTCTTCCGGCCGATCGCGTGGCGCGGCCGTGCCGTCGAAGCTGAGCTGATGGCTGTAACTCACCTGCGCCCACGGCGATATCCAGCCAAAACTGGAATCCACGCGCCAGCCCAGTGAAGCGATGTGTTCGGCGTTGTTACGATCGACCGGCGCGCAGGCGGCGCAGCTCAGGGTGGAATCATCGACGGCAAACTGCGCCACCGGACCGGTGCGCAGGCGGTCATTCATCGGCAGGTTCCAGCCTGCCGAGTAGCGGTTCACCAGCGGCGAGTTGCCGACGCTGGCCGTTTCGCTGTGCAGCGCCATGCCGCCGCCGGGCGGATTGAGCGCGGCATCAAGCAGATCGCTGTCGCGGTTTTCTGTCAACATCAGATGATTACTGGAAATTTTTTCGGCAAGTATCGCATTGTAATCCGGCGCGCTGCTCTCGCTGGCCTGATCCCAGGCGTGCGCCGGCAGGGCCGCCACCAGTAGCCACCCACCGCTAAAGGCCAGCGCAAGGAGACGCTGGCCGGTCCGCTGACTGTTCTGCCACATGAAAGACTCCTGACGAGCCGGAAGGGATCGGGTTGGCCTTGAAATTGATGATCATCCTGAAGCGTTCACCCGGTTGCAGCGCGAACGTCCATGACGTTATTATCGGCACCCATTGATTAACTATTAATCGATTCTTTCAAACGTCAAGCGACTGACCGCTTTTTCTCATGCTTAGGGAGTGATGCAATGCAGCGATGTGGCTGGGTAACACAGGATGCGCTTTATCTGGCGTACCACGACACGGAATGGGGCGTGCCGCAGACCGATAAGCGCGCCTTATTTGAGATGCTGTGTCTGGAGGGGCAACAGGCTGGCCTGTCATGGATCACCGTGCTGAAAAAGCGCGAGAACTACCGCCAGGCCTTTCATGATTTTGATCCGCAGGCGGTGGCGCTGATGGATGAGGCCGATCTGCTGCGCCTGCTGCAGAACAGCGGTTTGATCCGCCATCGCGGCAAGCTGGAAGCCATCATCAATAATGCCAAAGCGCTGCTGGCGCTGGAGGCCACCGGTGAAGACTTTTCCCGCTTTATCTGGTCATTTGTCGATAACCAGCCGATTTTGCACCGTTATGCGGATTATAAACTGGCGCCCACCACCTCCGAACCGGCTATTGCGCTGTCTAAAGCGCTTAAGAAGCGTGGTTTTAAATTCGTCGGGCCTACAACCTGCCACTCTTTTTTACAGGCCTGTGGGCTGATTAACGATCATCAAACCAGCTGTTTCTGCCATCCCGATAATCTTTAAGGCAAAAGTTTACAAATTAAGACTGCGCCTCACGAATTTCCCCATCATTGAACGGCATAATAGTGCCGTTTTGGGGCGTTTTCCCCGTTTCCGTATGAGGGACTTTTTCATGAAAAAGCGTGTACTGGCGCTGGCCTTGTTAATGAGCGGCAGCGTGGCGCTGTCGGGTTGTACCACCAATCCTTATACCGGCGAATCGCAGGCCGGGAAATCGGGCATCGGCGCGGGTCTGGGCGCGGTGCTGGGCGCTGGCGTGGGCGTGCTCTCTTCGTCGAAGAAAGATCGCGGTAAAGGTGCGCTCATTGGCGCAGCGTCGGGTGCGGCACTGGGCGGCGGCGTCGGCTATTACATGGATGTGCAGGAAGCCAAACTGCGCGACAAGATGCGCGGCACCGGCGTCAGCGTAACGCGTCAGGGCGATAACATCGTGCTGAACATGCCGAATAACGTGACCTTTGACTCGAGCAGCGCCAACCTGAAACCGGCCGGCGCGAATACGCTGACCGGCGTGGCGATGGTGCTGAAAGAGTATCCGAAAACCGCCGTCAACGTGGTCGGCTTTACCGACAGCACCGGCACGCGCGCGCTGAACATGCGCCTGTCGCAGCAGCGTGCAGAAAGCGTTGCCAGCGCGCTGATCGTGCAGGGCGTGGCGCAGAACCGCCTGCGTACCCAGGGCATGGGCCCGGATAACCCGGTCGCCAGCAACAGCACCGAAGCCGGTAAAGCACAAAACCGTCGCGTCGAAATTACCCTGAGTCCGCTGGGCTAAGGCACAGGCCGGTCTGCCGCTGCAGGCCGGCTTTTGACGTGTTTTTACGCGCTTATTGACGCGCAAAGCAGCAGATAACGCGTAAACGTCGCCGGACGATAGAGCCAGCGATGACTTTATGCTAGCGTGATCAAAATTTGATCAGTGGAAAGCCATCATGTCACTCAAAGCTATCGCCTCCGCCCTTGGCCTCTCTGTGACCACCGTGAGCCGCGCGCTGAATGGTTTTGATGATGTCGCCGCTGCTACCCGCAAACGCATCGAAGAGGAAGCCGACCGGCGCGGTTATCGCCCGAATGCCGCCGCGCGCCGCCTGAAGACCGGCCGTGCCAATGCGGTCGGGCTGGTCTTTCCGGTCAGCAATGCCTCACTCAACGACAGCTACTACAGTGAAATGCTGCTGACGCTCGATCAGCGCCTTGCCCTGCACGAGATCGATCTGCTGTTGCTCCCCGACAAACCGCAGGATCAGCAGCGCAATTTGCTGCGTATGCTGCGCAGCGGCGTGCTGGACGCACTGATTGTCACCCATACCACGCCGCAGGATGTGCGATTGCAGCGCCTGCAGCAGAAGGGTTTTCGCTTTCTTACGCTGGGGCGCAGTCAGCTGCCGCAGCCTTACGCCTGGTTTGATTATGATAACCATGCCGGAACGCTACTGGCGGCGCAGCACTGCCAGCAGCAGGGCTATACGCGCATCGCTTATCTCGGCGGTAACGAGCCCAGCACCTACATTCTTGACCGCCGGCAGGGGTTTATCGACGCGCTGCCCGCCACGCCCTGCGCGCAGCAGGCTGGCTGGATGGCCGCGCTGCCGCCCTCGCGCCGCGCGGGCTATCAGCAAACCCGCGCCTGGCTGGCGCACGATATCCAGCCTGACGCCATCATCACCGACTGCAGCCCGCTCGGCGAAGGCGCAGCGATTGCTCTGCAGCAGGCCGGGCGTCTGAGCGGCGCGCAGGCAATTCCCCTGTACGTGTACGATGGTTTGCCGCATGACTCGATTATCACGCAACCGGTCAACGCGATTCTGCAATCATCACAGCAGCGGATTGGCGAACGCGTCGCCGAAATGGTGCTGCAGCTGCTGGAGGGCGCGCCGCCCGCGCAGTTACAGACGCTGTGGCAGCCAATGCTGCGCCTCACTTCTGACGCACAGTGATTGCGCGGGTGCCGCGCTGTGATAGTCTTCGCCTGATGCAATTAATCAGGTGTATGTGATGAAAACCAGGCCGCCACGAGCCACAATCAGTGACGTTGCCCGCACGGCAAAAACCGGTAAAACCAGCGTTTCCCGCTATCTGAATGGCGAAGTTCATCTGCTTTCGCCGGATCTGAAAGCCCGTATCGAACAGGCGATTGCCGACCTCAACTACCGCCCCAGCCAGATGGCGCGCGGACTCAAACGCGGCCGCACCCGGCTGATAGGCCTGATCATTGCCGATATCACCAATCCCTACTCGGTGGATGTGCTGAGCGGCATTGAAGCCGCCTGCCGCGCGCGCGGCTTCACGCTGCTGATGTGTAACACCAACAACGAAGTTGACCTCGAACAGCACTACCTGCAGCTGCTCAGCAGCTATCAGGTGGAAGGCATTGTGGTGAATGCAGTCGGGATGCACGAAGAGGTGCTCAACCGTCTGCAGCAGTCGATGCTGCCGATGGTGCTGATTGACCGCAAAATTCCCGACTTCGCCTGCGACGTGGTCGGGCTCAACAACCCGGAGGCCGCCCGCATCGCCACCCGGCATTTGCTGGATAACGGCTACGAAGCGCTGCTGTTTCTCAGTGAACCGCTCGGCAGCGTCAATACCCGCCGCGAACGTCTCGCCGCCTTCTTTGACACCATCAGCAGCGCGCCACAGGTGGTGGCAGAGAATGCCGAAGTGGTGTTGCATCAGCCGGCACAGCTGGAACAGGTGCTGCAGGCGTTTCATCAGCGCCATCCGGGCAAACGCTGCGCGGTGATGGCGGCCAACGGTGCGCTGACGTTACAGGTGGCGCGGGCGTTACAGCGCCTGACGCTGCGCTGGGGCGAGAGCATTGGCCTGCTGGGCTTCGACGAACTGGAGTGGGCGGCGCTGGCCGGCGTCGGCATCACCACGCTGAAGCAGCCCACCTGGCAGATCGGCTATGCCGCGCTGGAGCAGGTGATCGCGCGTATCGAAGGCAGCGAACAGCCGATTCGCGAGCAGGTTTTCTCCGGCGAACTGATTGTGCGCGGCTCCAGCCAGCCGCTGCGCTAATCCCGCTTTTCACGGCTCACTTCGTGAGCAGGATCATAATTCCGCACTCTGCCACTTTCCTTTGGAACCGGTTCCATTAAGCTTTTTACAGCACATTAACGTGCTGTCCGGCGCATAACGGTGCGGCGGGCAGTACAGCGAGACAGGCTGGAGGAAAGATGTCGAAAGCGGAAATTATTGTGGTCACGGCCGCCTACGGCGCGCACAAGGTGGCAGAACTGGGCGGCCAGGCAGCGCTGCTGCCGCTGATTAAAGCGGCCGGTGCCGATGGCGTCGAGATCCGCCGCGAGCTGTTCAGCGACGACGAATTGTGCCAGCTGCATACGCTCGGCGACGCGCTGCGTCTGCATCAGCTCAGCGTCAGCTATTCAGTGCCGGAAGCGCTGTGGCAGGCGGATGGTGCGCTCAATCCGCGTCTGGCGCAGTTCCTGCAGGAAGCTGAGCTGCTGGGCGCTCAGCGCCTCAAGCTGGCATTGGGTCACTATGTCTCGCTGGCCGATCGCCAGCTGGTTGAGGTGCTGGCCGCCTCGCGCGTCACACTGGTCATCGAAAACGATCAGACGCCGGACAGTAAGCTGACGCCAATGCTGCACTTCTTCCATCACGCCTGCGATGCCGCGCTGCCGCTGGATATGACTTTCGACATGGGCAACTGGCGCTGGACCGGCGAAGACGCCCTGCAGGCAGCGGCGCAGCTCAGTCGCTACGTGAGCTACATTCATGTTAAGGCGGCGGTGCCGCACGGTGACAGCTTCCGCGCGATTGCGCTGGATGACGCCGACGACAGCTGGCGCACGCTGTTGCAGGCGCTGCCGGCCGATGCACCGCGCGGTATTGAGTTCCCATTAGCCGGCGCAGATTTACTGGCGGTGACCCGCCACTACGTCGATCTGCTGCGCGCGGTGTAAGGAGTTGAGCATGACACACACCTCTCAGCTGGATGTCGTCACCATTGGTGAGGCGATGGCGATGTTTATTGCCGGGCAAACCGGCGATCTCGCCGCAGCCGATCAGTTCACGAAGCGCATTGCCGGTGCCGAGCTTAACGTGGCGATTGGTCTGGCGCGCCTCGGTTTGCAGGTGGGCTGGGTCAGCCGCGTCGGCGACGACAGCTTCGGCCGTTTTACCCTGCAGCAGCTGGCGAAAGAGCATGTCGACCATCGCTGCGTGACCATTGATAACCGTTATCGCACCGGTTTTCAGCTCAAAGCGCGCGTGGACGACGGCTCCGATCCGGAAGTGGAGTATTTCCGTAAAGGCTCCGCCGCCAGCCACCTGTCACCGGATGATTTCGACGAAAGCTATTTCGGCAGCGCGCGCCATCTGCATCTGAGCGGCGTGGCCGCCGCGCTTTCCGATAGCTCGCTGGCGCTGGCTAAACATGCGGCGAAAGAGATGCGCGCCCGCGGCAAAACCATCTCCTTTGATCCTAATCTGCGTCCGGTGCTGTGGCGCAGTGAAGAAGAGATGCGTAAGCAGCTGAATTTGCTGGCAGAATACGCCGACTGGGTGCTGCCAGGTGAAAAAGAGGGGCTGATTCTGACCGGCTACCGTCAGCCTGAAGCGATTGCGGATTTCTACCTCGATAAAGGCGTGCGGGCGGTGGTGATCAAAACCGGCAGCGACGGCGCCTGGTATAAAACCGCCGCGGGCGAGCAGGGCCAGATTGCGCCGATCCACGTGGAGAATGTGGTGGATACCGTCGGCGCGGGCGATGGCTTTGCAGTCGGGCTGATCAGCGCGCTGCTGGAAGGGAAATCGCTGCCGCAGGCGATTCTGCGCGGTAACAAAATTGGTTCGCTGGCGATTCAGGTTGCCGGCGACAGTGAGGGTCTGCCGACGCGCGCAGCGCTCGGCGATTATTAAACAAACGCACGGACCGGTAGCGGCGCAATTTATTGCGCACATGCAGGACGCAACGTCAACAACGCGCGATGAATCGCGCCGCTACGATGCCGTGCCAATACGCTAAAACTGTCTCTATACCCTAATTTCGAGACGCATCCACAGAATGCGCCCGCCTCAACCAGAGGAGTCACCCATGAAATCGCAGACAATCGCGCCAAAACGCTGGTGGTATATCATGCCCATCGTGTTTATCACCTACAGTCTGGCGTATCTGGACCGGGCGAACTTTAGCTTCGCCTCTGCCGCAGGGATAAATGAGGATCTCGGTATCACCAAAGGCATGTCATCGCTGCTCGGTGCCCTGTTCTTCCTTGGCTACTTCTTCTTTCAGATCCCCGGCGCGGTCTATGCCGAGCGCCGCAGCGTAAAAAAACTGATTTTCTGGTGTCTGATTCTGTGGGGCGGCTGCGCCTCGCTGACCGGTATCGTCAGCAATATTCCGATGCTGGCCGCCATCCGCTTTGTCCTCGGCGTGGTGGAAGCGGCGGTGATGCCGGCGATGCTGATCTACATCAGCAACTGGTTTACCAAATCCGAGCGCTCACGCGCGAATACCTTCCTGATCCTCGGCAACCCGGTGACGGTGCTGTGGATGTCGGTGGTGTCCGGCTACCTGATTAACTCCTTTGGCTGGCGCGAGATGTTCATCATCGAGGGCTTCCCGGCGGTGATCTGGGCGATTGCCTGGTGGTTTATGGTGCAGGATAAACCTGCCCAGGCCAAATGGATGAGCGACGAGGAGAAAGCGGCGCTGCAGGCGCAGCTGCAGAAGGAGCAGGAGAACATTAAAGCGGTGCGCAATTACAGCGAAGCCTTCCGCAACCGCAACGTTATCCTGCTGTGCCTGCAATATTTTGCCTGGAGCATCGGCGTGTACGGTTTCGTGCTGTGGCTGCCGTCGATTCTGCGTAACGGCACGCAGATGGGCATGGTCGAAGCGGGCTGGCTGTCGGCGGTACCGTATCTGGTGGCGACCATCGCCATGCTGGTAGTGTCGTGGGCGTCGGACAAGACGCAAAACCGTAAGCTGTTTGTCTGGCCGCTGCTGCTGATTGGCGCACTGGCGTTCCTCGGCTCGTGGATGGTGGGCTCCAGCAACTTCTGGCTGTCGTATGCGCTGCTGGTGATTGCCGGCGGGGCAATGTACGCCCCGTATGGCCCGTTCTTCGCCATCATTCCGGAGATGCTGCCGCGCAATGTTTCCGGCGGTGCCATGGCGCTGATTAACAGTATGGGCGCACTGGGTTCCTTCATCGGTTCATGGATCGTAGGCTATCTTAATGGGGCGACCGGCAGTCCTGCCGCCTCCTATGTCTTTATGGGTGCTGCGCTACTGGCGTCGGTGTGGCTGACGCTGATTGTTAAACCGGCGGCCAACAAAACGCCGCCGCCGATTCACGGGGCGAAGCACGCCTGAAAGCGTAAGCGATGACTTTTCCGGGCGACTCAGGTCGCCCGTCACACGTTCTACAGGGAGCAAATAATGAAACCTGCTGTGATTCTGTACAAGAGCCTGCCCGATGACCTGCGTGCCAAGCTGGACCAGCACTTCAGCGTCACGGAAGTGAAAGATGTCTCGCCGGAGACGGTGAAACAGCATGCGGCGCAGTTCGCCGCAGCGCAGGGTCTGCTGGGCTCCGGCGGCAAAGTGAATGATGAGCTGCTGGCCAGCATGCCGGCACTGCGTGCCTGTTCTACCGTCTCCGTCGGCTATGACAACTTTGACGTTGATGCGCTCAACCAGCGCAACGTTCTGCTGATGCACACGCCCACCGTACTGACCGAAACCGTGGCCGATACCATGATGGCGCTGGTGCTGAGCACCGCGCGTCGCGTCACCGAGCTGGATAAGTGGGTCAAAGCCGGTGAGTGGAAAAAGAGTATCGACGCTGAGCACTTCGGTGTCGACGTACACCATAAGACGCTGGGCATTCTCGGCATGGGCCGCATTGGTCTGGCACTGGCGCAGCGCGCGCACTTTGGCTTCGGCATGAACATTCTGTACAACGCCCGCCGCCAGCATGAAGAGGCGGAAACCCGCTTTGGCGCGCGCGCCTGCGATCTGGAAACGCTGCTGAAAGAGAGCGATTTTGTCTGCATCAGCCTGCCGCTGACCGAGCAGACGCACCATATGATCGGTGCGGAACAGCTGAAACTGATGAAGCCGAGCGCGATTCTGATCAACGCCGGACGCGGTCCGGTGGTCGATGAGCAGGCGCTGACCGCCGCACTGAAAGACGGCACCATTCACGCCGCCGGGCTGGATGTGTTTGAAGTCGAGCCGGTGCCAGCCGATGCGGAAATCCTCACGCTGCCGAACGTGGTCGCGCTGCCGCACATCGGCTCCGCCACGCATGAAACGCGCTACGGCATGGCGCGCGATGCGGTCGACAACCTGATCGCCGCGCTGAGCGGTAAAGTGGAGAAAAACTGCGTTAACCCGCAGGTCCTGGCCTGATCCCACGGCTTTAGCCATTGCGCCTGCCGGTTGCGGGCGCTATGGTGGTCTTCCCCCTGATAACAATGTTTTTACCTCCTATGGCTTTTTCTCAGTTCGGCGACAAATTTACGCAACATTCCGGCATCTCTCGTCTGATGGAAGATATGGGCGAAGGGCTGCGCACGCCTGGCACGATCATGCTGGGCGGCGGTAATCCGGCGCAGATTCCGGCCATCAATGATTATTTCAGTCAGCTGCTGCTGCAGATGCATCAGGACGGCAAGCTGAACGAAGCGCTGTGCAACTACGACGGCCCGCGCGGCAAAGCGCTGCTGCTGGAGGCGCTGGCCACGCTGCTGCGCGAGGAGCTCGGCTGGCCAGTGACGCCACAAAATATCGCGCTCACCAACGGCAGCCAGAGCGCGTTCTTTTACCTGTTTAATCTGTTCGCCGGCCGCCGCGCCGACGGCAGCAAAAAGCGCGTGCTGTTCCCGCTGGCGCCGGAATACCTCGGCTATGCCGATGCCGGGCTGGAGGAGGATCTGTTCATCTCCGCCAAACCCAACATTGAACTGCTGCCGGAAGGCCAGTTCAAATACCACGTCGATTTCGACCATCTGCCGCTGAATGATGAGACTGGCCTGATTTGCGTGTCGCGTCCGACCAATCCAACCGGCAACGTCATCACCGACCACGAACTGCTGCAGCTGGATGCGCTGGCACAGCAGCATGGCGTCCCGCTGCTGATCGATAACGCCTACGGCGTGCCGTTCCCCGGCATCATCTTCAGTGAGGCACGTCCGCTGTGGAACCCCAACACCATTCTGTGCATGAGTCTGTCGAAGTTGGGCCTGCCGGGCGCACGTTGCGGGATTATCGTTGCCGATGAGAGCACGATCGGTGCCATTGGTAACATGAACGGCATCATCAGCCTGGCGCCAGGCAGCATCGGTCCGGCGATTGCCAGCGAGATGATTGTGCGTGGCGATCTGCTGCGCCTGTCGCAGGAAGTGATTAAACCGTTCTATCAGGCCAAGGTTAGCGAAACTATCGCGATTATTCGCCGCTATATCAGCGAAGATCGCTGCCTGATCCACAAACCGGAAGGCGCTATCTTCCTGTGGCTGTGGTTCCGCGACCTGCCGATCAGCACCGAAGCGCTGTATCAGCGTCTGAAAGCGCGCGGCGTGCTGATGGTGCCGGGCCACTTCTTCTTCCCGGGGCTGGAACAGGCCTGGCCGCACACCCATCAGTGCATGCGCATGAATTACGTACCGGACAGCGACAAGATTGAGCGTGCGGTACAGATTCTGGCGGAAGAGCTGGATAACGCCTGGAACGCTTAATCCGCGCTTAACGACAGCTGGCACCACTGCGCCAGCTGCTGAATCGCCTGTTCGACTTCGGCATTCCAGCCAAAACCGGCGTTGAGCCGGAAGCAGTGATCGTAGCGGTGATCGGTGGCGAAGATGTGTCCAGGCGCGATGCCGATGCCCGCGTTGCGCGCCTTGAGAAACAGCGCGCGCACGTTCAGCGCCTGTTGCGGCATCTCCACCCACAGCACGTAACCGCCCTCTGGATCCGACACACGCGTGCCCGCCGGGAAGTAGCGCAGCACCGCCTGGCGCATATGGTGGATCTGATTTTTCAGCTCGCGCCGCAGCTTGCGCAGGTGCGCATCGTAACCGCCGCTGCGCAGCAGTTCGGCAATCGCCGCCTGCGACAGCACCGACGTGCCCATGCTGGTGGTGTACTTCAGCGAGGCGATTTTGCGCATGTACTTGGTGCTGTGCACCCAGCCAATACGGATGCCGGGCGCCACGGTTTTGGAAAAGCCGCTGCACAGGATGGCATTGGGGCTGAAGGCGCGCATCGGAAACGGCCGGCGCTCGCCGAAAGCCGTATCGCCAAAGATATCGTCCTCAATGATCACTACATCATTCTCATCGGCCTGGCGCGCGATATACGCCTTGTGCTCGTTGGGAATGCTTTTGCCCAGCGGATTATTGATGTTGTTGATGGTGAGATAGGCCTGCACCGCTTTACGCCGGAACAGCCCGGTGAGTTTCGCGACGTTAACGTAACCCTCCGGCCCGGCTTCCACTTCAATGACGCGCAGGTTGAGGTTGTGCAGCATCTGTAGCAGCACGAAGTAGCACGGCGACTCCACCGCCACGATATCGCCTGGCCGCGTGGTGGCGCGCAGCGCCAGCGAAATCGCCTCAATACAGCCGTTAGTGACCAGGATGTCATCAGCGCTGATATTGCAGCCATAATCCACCGCGCGCCGGGCAATTTCCGCCTTGAGCGGCGCATAGCCGGTGCCTTTCACCGTATTACCGAGCAGCGCCGGTTTGCTGTAACCCATCTGCCGCATCAGCAGGCCAATTTTTTTCACCGGATAGAGCGAGATGTCGCCGTTGGCCAGATCGAGCCGCACGCGGCAGTCCGATCCCAGCATCGCCAGGTGCAGTTCGGTTTGCTCATCCAGCGGTGCCACTTCGCGCGGCTGCTCGCTGAATACTGCCGGCACTTTTTTCTCTGTGGGACGCGGTGCGACAAAAAAGCCAGACTTCGGCCGCGCCACCGCGTAGTGCTCATCCTCCAGCGTGCGTAATGTTTTCAGCGCAGTGGTCATACTGACGCGATACTGCGTCGCCAGCGTGCGCACCGACGGCAAACGGCTGTCGGGCGGCAGCGATCCGCTGTGAATGGCCTGTTTTATCTGCTCAGCGATCTGACGGTAACGACTGCTCTGACTCTCCTGTTCCTGCGTTTCACCCGCCATCTGTTCCACCCCATATCGTGCTGATCTGTGCGTATTCATCAGATTACATTCAAAGTACTTTAGGCTGCATCTGTTAATTCAGCTTCACGCAGCACCTTCGTGGCCCGTTTTCCAGCCCGTTGTCGCCCGCACGGCAGCGGCGATTTTATTAGCCAAAGGATGAAGTGAAAAATGAATAATCTGTCCGCGATGATGAGTGAAATTGAAGAATACCTGACGCCCGCGATTCTCGATTCCGCCCAGTACTGTGCTCAGCGACTGCTCGCCGCCCTGCCCGATCCCGACCATCCCGAACGTAACCGCGTACTGCTGGCCTATGGCGGCGGCAAAGACAGCAGCTATATGGTGGCCTACGTACGTTACATTCAGGGGTTAATCTGGCAACAGCGCAACAGCACGTTTCAGCTGCGCATCAGCACTAACCGCCATGCCGCCATGAACGACAGCGTGATGGAAAACATCGACCGCGTCTATCGTGCGCTGCGTATCCATGACGACGCGTTCACCGAGTGCCTGGTGACCGACGGGCTGCAGATTCGTCCCTTCGATCGCCATTTGCCGATGCCGCAGAGCGTGCGTCAGCAGAACCGCGACGATGTGCTGATGAATGGTCACCGCTTCCGTGCCGACGCGCGCTCCACCTTCTGCAACGCCTGCAACCTGAGCATGGTGAATTCGTTTGGCCTGGCGGCGCACTACGATGGCGGCGTCGATGTGATCATCACCGGCGATTCGCCGCAGGAACAGACCGCTTACCTTGCGTGGGCGCGCCACCTGTCAAAACTGTTTGATGCGCCGATGGCCGATAAGTCGCGCGGCTTCAGCGGCTTTCTGCACACGCTGGACGGCGTGGCGGCACGCTACTTCGCCGACATTTACGGCGCTGACCAGGTCACGCCGGCACATCGCATTACCTGGCAGCTGGCGCGCGACCCGCTGTTCTTCAACATCTATCAGGACACCGCTTATGAGGCTGGCGCGCACTGGGCGCTGCTGACCGAATTCATGCATTTCCGCTTCGATGAGCTGATGTTCAGCTTCTCCGAGTCGGACTGCGGCAACCCGACGTTAATGGCACATATTCGCGGTCTGCGTGCGGAGACGCTGTTGCAGCGCAGCTACGCCGAAGGCATTCGCGAATATGTGCGCTTTGCGCTCGGCCTGATGGTGCAGAAGGACTTTCCGCCGCAGCTGATCGATGAGATGGCCGCGCGCTATCAGGACGATGCCGCGATTGCCCGCGCACGCCAGCGCGCCGCGCAGTTCGCACTCGACGCTTTCGGCCTCAGTGAAACCCAGCTGGTATGCATGATCTATTCACCGTTTATCGCCGCCGGCCAGCAGCTTAAAGCCTGGCTGCTGCAGCTGCCGGCCGCGCCGGAAGAAGCCGCGGTGCGCGCCTTGCTGAGCGGAGAGAGCGAGGATGTGGCGCTGGCGCAGCAGCTCACGCAGCTGTCGGGCCTCAGCGTGGCGCAGATGCGGCACTGCTGGCGCAGCGCGGCGGTGAGTTCGCTGCTGGACGGCGCGCGCGGCGATGCGCTGTCGCGCGTGTTGCGTTTCGACCCGCACAAAGCGGTGATTCAGGTTAACAACGGTGCGTTACAGGACATCGTTACTGAAGTGATTTCCGGGCGTTAACCCGGTAAGGCGACGCGATGAGAAAGATTTTTCTGCAGATTGGCGCCACGCGCGACGGGCAAAATCCCTACTGCGCGGTGGCAAAACGCGAAGGCTATTTTACTGTACTGGCCGAAATGGGGGATTTTGTCGACTATCAATCGCTCAGCATCGCCCTGCCGTTCGATCTGATTGTGCGTCTCGATCGCCCGGAAAACCCGTGGGATGTCCTCAATGCCTGTCTGCACGCCGGTCTGCTGGAGCATCCACAGGTGGTGCTGGCCGGTTTTGAGGCTTACAACGCCAGCGCTGGCCGGGTGCGTGAACTGCTGGCCGGCCCGGATGCCGGTCCGGGCTTTATCCCGCCGGATAAATACGCACAGCGCATGGCGCTGCGCAAAGCCTGGCCGCGTTTTCCCCAGCCGGAGTTCCGCTTCTTTGCTTCGCCGCTCAGTATTGGCGACGCGCGGGATGCGCTGCTCTACCCCTGCGTGATCAAACCGGTCGACGGCGGCGGCGGGCTGGGCATCTGGCTGGTGGAAGAGGCCAGCCAGCTGGATGCGGTGATTGCCCGGCTGCTCGACACCATGAACTATGGCGGACGCGGCTTTACCGGCTTTATCGTCGAAAGCTGGCTGGCCGGCGACGAATATTCGCTGCAGGGCGTGGTGGAGAATGGACACGCGGTGGCGCTGACCTGCTGCCAGAAGGTGATTGAGCAGCATACCGAGGCCGACGGCTGTATCAGCTTTTACGAATCCGGCCATGTGGCGATGGCGGCGCAGCAGCTGCCCGCCGCCTTCACCAGCCTGATGAGCTTCTGCTGTGAAACCTTCGGCTACCGGCGCGGCGCTTTTCACATTGATTTCATTATGGTAAACGGCGAACCGCACTTTCTCGAAATGGGCTTTCGCCTGTCCGGCATGGGCGTGGTGAACCTGGTGGAAGAGGTCACCGGCATCAACTGGGCCGAGGTGGCCTTTCAGGTTGAAGCCGGACGCGGCCTGCCTGAACTGCACTTCGCCTCACCGTCACAGGCCGTCGGCCGGCTGCGGTTGCGCCAGCGGCTGCAATATGACGCCGCCGGGCGCTGGATTGCCGAGCATCAGCGCGGCCAGCTGTTGCCACCGCTCAACTTACCGGCGCTGGAGGTCTCGCCGCGCTCATCGCTGTACGCCGATCTGACGCGCCACGCCGGGATTCTCGCCACGCTGCGTCTGCCTGCCGCTAGCCGCGACGAAATTCTGGCGGTGTTTCACGCCCTTCTTGCTGTTCCCGCTTTGACCTCACGGAGAGATTTACTATGTGCAGAATGATTCTGGCACACGGCCAGTTTGACGCCGCTGCGGTACTGGACGCCGCACGCGCCATGAGCTGCGGTGAAACCGCCGCGCACGATGGCCCGATTAAACAACATCCCAACGGCTGGGGCTGTCTGTGGCTGGAGCACGGTCAGATCCGTACGCTGCACGGTACCGGCACCTTTGCCGAAGCCCTGCCAGGCATTGACGTCACGCGCATGCAGCACAGCCGCTTTCTGGCGGTGCACGTGCGTCACGCCACGCTGAGCAAAAACCACGGCATTGCGTTCTCCCATCCGCTGCAGCGCACCAGCGGCACCACTCAGTGGTACATGATGCACAACGGCTTTTTGCCGACCGTTTATGCGCAGCTCGGCATGGCGCAGTCGCGTTTTGATTCCGCCGAGTATCTGGAATATATCGTCGATCGCATCACGCCCGCCGATTTCACCCGCGACTATCTGCGCGAAAAAATGGCCCGGGTGGCGCCAGGTGGCAGCGCGGCGAACGCCATTTTCGTCACCCAGGATAAGGCGTGGGCGTGGCAATGGCATCCTGATGACACGCCCTATCCCGACTATTTCACCCTGCATCGTTGTCAGCAGAACAACAGCACCTTTATTTCCTCTGAACCTGTTTCAACACTGGGCACGGCGTCAGCATGGCACCGTATGAGCAACCATGAACTTCATGAAATTCCTTTTGGAGAGTGAACCCATGGCCATTTTCAATCAGATTCGCGTCATTAACCCCAACATGTTCGTCGAAAGCACCTGGCTGGATGACATCGTCACCGCGCGCGTGCCGCTGCTGGTGCTGCGCAATTTCCTCACGCCAGAGGTGCGCAACGCGGTGGTGGCTGATCTCCAGCAGTGCCGCGAGCAGGTACGGGTTTCTCACTATCCAAATGGCGCGCTGACCACGCTCGGCCCGTATCTGGCGAAGCACACCGCCGCGCCGGAAAACTATTTCACCGAACTGCGCGACATCCAGCCAGCGCTGCCGGCCTCGCTGCACGCCCTGCGCGCGCAGATTTACCACTGGGTGCAGCATGCGCTGCGCCTTGAGAGTCTGCAAACCGCCAACGAACCGGCACTGGGTGATTACGCCGGCTCGATTGTGCGTTTCCACGCTGACGGCGTCGCTAATCCGCTGCATAACGACAACATCGTGCGCGATGCCGCCGGCAGCGGTCTGGCGGTGACGCACATTCTGCATCAGCTGAGCTGCGTCGTGTGCCTGCAGGAGTGCAACGCCGGCGGCGCGCTGCGCATCTTCAATAAGAAATGGCAGCCGGAAGACGAGCGCTTTAAAACGCCCGGCGAGCTGGGCTACCAGAGCGGCGTCATCGCCGGCAGCGAGACCTGCGAGTTCGCGCCGCGCAGTGGCGATATCTATCTGTTTAATCCCGCGTTTTATCATGAAATCGATCGCGTTGAAGGCGACACGCGCATCACCATGGGCTTTTTCTTTGGCCTGACCGACAAAAAAATGAAGCACGCCATTGCCTGGAGTTAATCCCGGCCTTAGACGAGGAAGACAGTATGACAACCTATGACAAAGTGATTGCGCTGCTGGATGCGCAGCAGGCCCGCTACCGCGTGGTGGAGCATGAGGCCATCGGCCAGACCGAGGTGATCAGCGCTATCCGCGGAAACGATCTCCAGCAGGCGGCCAAAGCCATGGTGCTGGAAGTCACTATGCCGGACGGTGCCGCGCCGCGCTATCTGCTGGCGATCGTACCCGGCGACTGCAAAATCAACTTCAAACACGCCGCGCGTGCCATTGGCGGTAAGAAGTCGACGTTTGCCACCCCTGAGCAGGCACAAGTGCTGACGCAGTGCGTGATGGGCGCGGTGCCGCCGTTTAGTTTTGATGACCGACTGGCGCTGCGCGTGGATGCGCGGCTGCGTGATGTCGGGACGCTGTGGTTTAACGCCGGTGCGCTGGACCGCTCGGTAGCGTTGGATGTGGATGATTATTTTCGACTGATCGGCGATGACTGCGGTGCAGAGATCGCCACACCGGTGACGGCAACCGCCTGATTGCCGCGCTGAGGAATGCGTATGTCCGTGAAAGATATGTTGTTAGCCCTGTGCGTCGTGGTGGCGTGGGGCGTAAATTTTGTGGTGATTAAGCTGGGTTTGCAGGGCATGCCGCCCTTTTTGCTGGCGGGACTGCGTTTTACGCTGGTGGCGTTTCCGGCGATCTTTTTCGTGCGTCGTCCGGCAATTCCGCTGCGCTGGCTGGTGGTGTATGGCATGACCATCAGCTTTGGTCAGTTCGCGTTTCTGTTCCTCGCCATCAAGCTTGGCATGCCAGCCGGGCTGGCTTCGCTGGTGCTGCAGGCGCAGGCATTTTTCACCCTGCTGCTCGGCGCGCTGCTGCTGGCCGAGAAGCTGCGCTGGAACCACATCGCCGGCATTCTGGTCGCCACGCTCGGCATGTTTATGCTGGCAACCGCCGGTATGGAGGGCCAGACAACCGCGGGCATCACGCTGACCACCATGATGCTGACGCTGGCGGCGGCGCTGTCGTGGGGGCTGGGCAATATCACTAACAAGATTATCCTGCGCAACCGCAAGGTGCCGGTGATGTCGCTGGTGGTGTGGAGCGCGCTGGTGCCGATTGCACCGTTCTTTGCCTGTTCGTGGTGGTTCGAGGGCGAATCCGCCATTGTCACCAGCCTGCTGGATATTTCGCTGCAGACGGTGCTGGCGCTGCTCTATCTGGCGTTTTTCGCCACCATCATTGGCTACGCCATCTGGGGCAATCTGCTCAGCCGCTACGAAACCTGGCGCGTGGCGCCGCTGTCGCTGCTGGTGCCGGTGGTCGGCATTCTCAGCGCCGCGCTGATCCTCGGTGAAACTCTGTCGGCGCAGGAGATTCTCGGCGCGTCGGTGATCATTCTCGGGCTGCTGGTGAATGTGTTTGGCGGTATGGTGAGCCAGCGCCTGCTGGTACGTACCTGATGATGCAGCCATAAAAAAACGCCGCGTTGCAGCGGCGTTTTTCTTTACTTCGTTAGCCTTATTTCAGGATTTCAATCCGGCGTGGTTTCGCCTCTTCCGGGACGATGCGTTCCAGATCGATACTCAGCAGGCCCAGTTCGAGACGCGCATCGCGCACCACGATGTGATCGGCCAGCTGGAATTTGCGTTCGAAGTTACGTTCTGCGATGCCCTGGTACAGGTATTTACGTTCCTGCTGCTCTTCAGGGTGGGCGCCGCGCACCACCAGCATGTTGTCATGGGCGGTGATATCCAGTTCGCTCTGCGCAAAGCCGGCGACGGCAATGGTGATGCGATAGTGGTTTTCGTCTACCAGCTCGACGTTGTACGGAGGGTAGCCGCCGTTAGCCTGGTTTTGGTTGGACTCAAGCAGGTTAAACAGACGGTCGAAACCAATAGCAGAACGATAAAGCGGAGAGAGATCAAAGTTACGCATAATAAGACTCCTGATAATCAGCAAGTTTTGGCAACCTTCCACCATGGACAGGTTGTCCGGCCCGTCGGTGTCCCTGTCGGCGACCGCGTCGTGACCGTAGCTTAAAGATGGGTGCGCTCAGGTCGCTTTCAAGGGTCAATGCGCTTTTTTTTGCAGCAATTCTGACGATATGGCATACACTCAGGGGACGCCTCGCCTGACGGGAAGGACATAACCACAGAGTTATGCGGATGTTAGGTGACACACTCCAGCCAGGGCCATGCCATGACTGTAGGGATGATGATGATGAAAATGATGAAACGCTTTCCACTCACCGGCCTGCTGGTCTGCTGCGCCTGTGCCACATCAGGCTGCTCCAGCGTGATGTCGCATACCGGTGCCAGCCAGGGTTACTACCCCGGCACGCGCGCCAGCGCAGAGATGCTGACCGATGACAATACCAGCTGGGCGATTAAACCGCTGGCGCTGATCGATCTGCCCTTCTCGGCGGTGATGGATACGCTGCTGCTGCCGTGGGATTACTTCCGCGCCGACGACGATAAAACCAAAGATTCGCCGCGCGAACGCGTGCTGCAGAGCGAGAAGATGGCTGGCACCCAAGCCAGCCTGGCCACCGCGGCGGCTATGCCGGCGGAATCGCACTGACGCAGAACAGCTGTCGCCAGCCGTCAACCTCGCGCATGTAGGCGATCTGCTTCCCGTCCGGCGACCACACCACCGCGTCGCCGCCCGGCGGTTGCGCGCTGCGCGCGGTAAGGCGCGTACACTTTCCGCTGGCTATCTCACACCGCATCACGCTGTTATCACAGATAAAGGCGATGGCCGTACCGTCCGGCTGCCAGCTGAAAGCAGACTGAATGCTGCTGCGCAGTGAGGTGATCTGACGCGCCGCGCCACCGTTGGGTGAGACCGTCCACAGCTGCACAATGCCCTGCTCGTCAGCCTGCAAAAAGGCGATCGCGCTGCCATCCGGCGCAGCGCGCAACCAGTGGCGCGGCTGCAGCGCCAGCCCTTTACTGTACGTGATCCGCCGCTGCTGCACGCCAGCCGGCGGTGCCGGCAGTTGCTCTGCCGTGCCCTGCAGCGGCGCATTGCCGGCTCTGGCATAGTCCGCCAGCGCCTCAGGCAGATCGACCACAAACACTTCCGGCACTTTTTCACCACTGGCATTGCGCGTATCGCCGATAAAGGCGATGGCCCAGCGCTGCCAGCTGCCGTCCGCTTTCTGATAGCCGCGCGCGCCAATCCAGCACTCTTCATAGGCTCGG
Organism: Pantoea sp. Ap-870; assembly: GCF_011752515.1. NCBI lineage: Bacteria > Pseudomonadati > Pseudomonadota > Gammaproteobacteria > Enterobacterales > Erwiniaceae > Pantoea > Pantoea sp. Ap-870. Next base: position 17,561 of record NZ_VWXG01000012.1, on the reverse strand, counting down.
TCAATCTGATCGCTGCCCGGTTGTGGATCGCGCCGGGTGTGGCTCACCAGCACGCAGTAGTGGCTGCCGTCATATTCGCGCGGATGCTGTTTTGGCGGGCACACCGGATGCAGCGGCACCGCCACGCCGACGTTGCGCAGGTCGTCACGCACATCGCGCTCATGCATCACGTGATCGTTATAGGTAAAGCTCAGCCGCGAGCCATCCGGACTGAACACATGCACGTGCGAGCCACCACGCAGCGCACCCGGAGTGTAGGGCGCGGTGATATCGCAGGCGTCGAGGTTCTCTGCGATGCCCTGCTGAACAATCACGCCGCGCCGGTGATGAAAGTCATAATGCCAGTGCGCATCGGGATGCTCCGGCCCATGAATACAGACATAGCGCGGCGGCAGATCCGGACTCACGGTTACCACGCCGACGTGCGCGCCATCGCGCGCCTGATACAGCACCTCGACCGCGCCGCTATGCACGTTGACGCGCTCAATGGTCAGGCTGGTAAACGAGGCGCCGGACGGCCGCACATCAAATGCCAGCCACTGGCTGTCGGCGGTCCAGACGTTGATATTGGTCAGCTGATGATGGCGCTGAGTAAAGGTGAGTTGTTTTTCTGACATGGGGCAACCTCAGATGTAACCGTTGCCGGACAAATTACGTGATGCCGTTCAGTTAAGCAAAAGCTGAGCAGCTAATGCGGGTGCGCAGGCATGCGCACCCGGAAGCTTAGCCCACGCGCTGCACATCCCCCACCAGCAGGATGTAAGAGAGCGCGCCAATCAGCGCAACGACGGAGATATACACCAGCGCGGGCGCAAAGCCGTAATCCTGCGCCAGATACCCCACCACCAGCGGTACCGTGATGCCACCGAGGCCGCCGATAAAGTTAAACATGCCGCCGGTCAGGCCAATCAGGCGTACCGGCGCCAGTGACGAGACCAGTGACCAGGTGATGGACGCAAACCCGTTGCCGAAAAAGGCCAGCGCCATCAGCACCATAATCCACAGCGGATCGTTGGTGTAGTTTGCGCCCATAATGCAGGTGGAGATCAGCAGGCCGCAGATGATCGGCGTCTTGCGGGCAAAACCGAGCGAGCGACCACTGCGCACCAGACGATCGGCCACCATCCCGGAGAGGATCACGCCAACAAAGGCGGCGAGAAACGGCACGGTAGTCATAAAGCCGGCCGTCAGCGCGGCAATATGTTTCTCCTGCGTCAGGTAGTTGGGGAACCAGGTAAGGAAAAACCACAGCGTTGAGGTCACTGCAAACTGGCCGAGATACACGCCGCACAGCTTGCGATGAAACACCAGTTTCCAGTCGGCCGCGGTGAGTTTAACGCGTGCTTTTTTCTCGCCGGGTGCATCGCCGTCGACCATCGCGCCACCGGCACGAATGTAATCCAGCTCGGCCTGATTGATGCCTTTGCTCTGGCTCGGCGCCTGATAAACCTTCATCCACACCAGCGACCAGACAATGCCAATGCCGCCGGTGATGATAAACACCCAGTGCCAGCTCAGCAGTTCCTGAATCCAGATCAGCAGCGGCGTGAGAAACGCCAGGCCGACAAACTGACCGGAGGTGTAAAAACCGACGGCCGAAGCGCGCTCCTGTTCCGGGAACCAGCTGGTAACCAGGCGATTATTGGTCGGGAAAGCCGGCGCTTCAAAAATACCGGTAATGGCGCGCAGACCTATCAGCGATAATAAGCCGCTGGCGAATCCCTGTAATAACGTCGCCACCGACCAGCCGAGAATAGCAATAAAATAGGTCAGGCGTGAACCTACGCGATCGAGAAACCAGCCGCCGGGAATCTGGCACAGCGTATATAACCAGGCAAAAGCAGAAAACACATACCCCATTTCTGCTTTGCTGATGCCAAACTCCTGCTGAATATGCGCCGAGGCCACGGCTAAATTAGCGCGATCGACATAACAAATGACCACCGTAATAAAAATCATCAGCAGCGTAATATAACGGCGACGCGTAGGTTTCGCCTGAACAGCAGAGAGATCCATGGTGTTTCTCCGTCAGATGTCAGCTGGCGGACGTGCCGAAACACGCCGCAGCCAACGCAGGGTAAGGTTATCGAAGATAAAAGCCGCAGCTGCGGCAAACTGGCAGCGCGGTGAAAACAGGTTGAGCGCTGCCCTGTGCCTTATATATTCCGCACATAGTTTAAATAGTCAGATGTTTAATCGCCTGATAATCGGCGCTGTTATAAATCGGTAAACGCAGCGACCGGGCGCAATACCACGGTTATTACCACTCGGCTACCGATCCATCCGGAAAGCGCCATAATGGGTTACGCCAGTCTGGCGCATTTTTACTGCGCGCAATCACCAGCTCTTCATTAATTTCCACACCGAGGCCGGGTTTATTTAACGGATAGAAATGGCCGTCATCCATTTTAAAATCATCTTTATTGATCACGTAATCGAGCAGTTCAGCGCCCTGATTATAGTGAATGCCCATGCTCTGCTCCTGGAACACCGCGTTACGCGACACGAAGTCGACATGCAGACAGGCAGCCAGCGCAATCGGCCCCAGCGGACAGTGCGGCGCCAGCGCCACGTCGTAGGACTCGGCCATCGCCGCGATTTTGTAGCATTCGGTGATGCCGCCGGCGTGCGACAGATCCGGCTGCAGAATCGCCAGCCCACCGGCTTCCAGCACGCGCTTGAACTCGAAGCGGGAGAACATGCGTTCGCCTGCGGCAATCGGCAGGTGCGTCTGCGCCGCCAGGCGCGGATAGTATTCTGCCTGCTCGGCCAGCACCGGTTCTTCAATAAACAGCGGGCGATACGGCTCCAGCTCTTTGATCAGCACTTTGGCCATCGGCGCGCTGACGCGACCGTGGAAATCGAGGCCAAACTCAATGTCACTGCCAAAGGCTTCGCGGATCTGCGCTACGGTGTTAACAGCGGCATCGACCTGACGAGAATTGTCGATGATGCCCATCTCTTCGCAGCCGTTGAGTTTGAAGGTGTCAAAGCCGATACCACGTAATTTCTTAATGCCATCAATCACTTCAGCCGGACGATCGCCGCCTACCCAGCTGTATGCTTTGATGCTGTCACGCACCAGACCACCCAGCAGCTGATACACCGGCACGCCCAGCGCTTTGCCTTTAATATCCCACAGCGCCTGATCGATACCGGCAATGGCGCTCATTAAAATCGGGCCGCCGCGGTAAAAACCGCCGCGATACATCACCTGCCACAGATCATTAATCCGCGCCGGATCCTGCCCAATCAGATATTCCGACAGCTCATGCACCGCCGCTTCGACGCTGCGCGCGCGCCCTTCAATCACCGGCTCGCCCCAGCCGATGATGCCTTCATCGGTTTCGATTTTCAGGAACATCCAGCGCGGCGGCAGGCGATAAGTGGTCAGTTTCGTAATTTTCATCGTACAGCGTCCTTATAGGCAGCAATAAATGCGCGGGCCTTCTCCACGGTGCGCGACAGCGGCTGACCGGCGCGATAGAGATCGCTGCCCAGGCCAGCCCCGACGCAACCGGCGGCGATAAATTCATGCAGGTTTTCCGGCGTGACGCCGCCCACGGCAAAGACCGGCACCTCCGGCGGCAGCACCGCTTTCAGCGCTTTGATGTAGCCCGGACCAAACGCCGACGACGGGAAAATTTTCAGCGCCTGCGCCCCAGCCTGCAGCGCGGTGAAGGCTTCGCTGGCGGTGGCACAGCCTGCGGCAACCAGCATGCCGTGCGCCACGGCCTGGCGAATCACCGCGGCATCGGTATTGGGCGTCACCACCAGCTTGCTGTTGAGCGCCGCCAGCTGATCGACCTGCGTCACCTGCAGCACGGTGCCGGCACCGATCAGCGCTTTATCGCCGAAGGTTTGCACCATCGCGCCGATACTTTTCGCCCACTCTGGCGAGTTGAGCGGAATTTCAATCGCATCGAAACCGGCGTCGATTAACGCCGCGACGTGCGCTTCAGCTTCATCCGGCGTGATGCCACGCAGAATGGCGATCAGCGGAAGTTTAGTGGGCCAGGACATGCGCAATACTCCTTATTCCGTGCTGGAAAGCGCGATCGCCCTCCAGCGTGACTGAATCTGTTCCGATAAAGGCCAGCGCCTGCTGATAACGCTGTGCCAGTTCACTGCCAGCGATAATGACAATCGGCTGGCGGCTATGCGTTAACTGCTGCGTCATCTGCGCTACTTCATGGCCGATTAACAGGCCAGAGAGAAAATCACTGATATGGCGCCGATCGCGCGCGCCGAGCACGTGGGCGGCCCGCACTTCAAACAGGCGCGCCAGAATTGAGCGGTCGTGGCTGCCCATCTGCAAACCGTCCCGGAACGCGTCCGGACTGGCTTCCTGCACAGGTAAACCGGCACCAATCAGCGACTGCTTCAGCAATAAATGGTGCAGCTCGCCAGTCATCACGGTGCGGAAATCGATGACGCGATCCTGTTCCATCTGCACCCACTTGGCGTGCGTGCCCGGCATGACATACAGCGGCGCGGGCTGCAGCGTGACCGCGCCGAGCAGCTGGGTTTCTTCACCGCGCATTACGTTGTAGTTGTCGTCACGTTCGACGCTCAGTCCCGGCACAATCCACGCTTTTCCTTCCACGCAGGTCAGGCGATCGCTTAATGCATTGAGCGCCACCGGACAGGCGAGATAAGGCACTGCCAGCCAGCCAGCGTTGCTGCCCACCATACCGGCCATGATCACCGGGACTTCGGCCACCGGCCAGCCGTCGGTAATGGTGGCAAACACCTGAGCAGGCGTGCGGTCGCCGAGGCGCGTCACACCCGCTTCCGAACGGCGCTCATCGACGCATTCACCGGCGCGGTAATACCAGGCGCGCAGGTTGGTGGAGCCCCAGTCAATGGCGATATAACGGGTCACAAGATCTCCTTGAGTCGGGCGGTTGAGCTGGCAATCATCGCCTTCGCCGCCTGTTCCGCCGCATCGCCATCCTGGTGACGAATGGCATCGAACAGCGCTTTATGTTCGGCTAACGTGCGCGGCATGTTGCCGGAGTCCGCCATGTAGGTTTGCGCAAACACCGCTTTTTGCAGCTGGCTGATCGCCACATTGAGCTGCTGCAGCACCGGGTTATGTACCGAGGCCATCACCGCTTCGTGATAGCGGATATCTGCGTCGTTAAAGGCATCACGGTTGAGGTGGTTGGCCACCATCTCGTTGTAGGCCAGCTCAATCGCCGCCAGATCGGTCGATGTTGCCCGCTCGGCCGACCAGCGCGCAATCTGCGGCTCCACCAGCACGCGCACCTCGTTCATGGCCGCAATCAGGCGCGGATCGTGATCGTGCGCCAGCGCCCACTGCAGTACATCGCTGTCGAGATAGTTCCACTGGTTACGTGAAGTGACAAACGCGCCGCGGTAGCGCTTCATCTCCATCAGGCGTTTAGCCATCAGGGAGCGATACACTTCGCGGATAATGTTGCGCGAGGTTGAAAATCGCTCGCACAGCTCCGCTTCCGCCGGCAGCGCGGCGCCCGGCACATATTTTCCGGCAACAATCTCTTCACCCAGCGTCTGGATGATGCGCTCTGTTTTACTCAGTGGTTCCTGCGTCATAGTGTTCGATTCCATGAAAGGCGTGAGAAATCAGATTACTGCTTTCGTAGTGCAAAGCCCAATCCCTGACGCATCCTGTAGCGGCGATTGTAGTACCATATATATTGTTTGTACTACAATATGGATCACAAAACAGACAACCCGCCGGCACACTGGCAGCAAAAAATTCAGCAGAGAACTGACGGGCAGCAGAACGCCGCCCGCATCAGAGGAGGGTTACAGCACTAGCTCTTCAATGGCGTGCGCGACACCATCTTCCATATTGGTCTTCGTCACGAACTGCGCAATCTGCTTCACGGAGTCAATCGCATTGCCCATCGCCACGCCGGTGCCGGCGTATTCAATCATCGCCAGATCGTTTTCCTGATCGCCAATCGCCATCACTTCTGACGGCTGCAGGCCGAGTTTCTCCGCCAGCATTTTTACGCCGTAGCCTTTATTGACCAGCGGATTAAGGATTTCGAGATAGTAAGGTGCACTTTTCAGAATGGTATAACTGTCGCGGGCGCGCGCCGGTAAGGCGGCGATGGCTTTATCCAGCAGCTCCGGTTTATCGATCATCATCAGTTTCGGGAAGCGCGTCGCCGGGTCCATCTCCTCTACGGCGCGATAGCGCACCGGAATGCCGGTCAGGCTGGCTTCATGGATGGTGTATTCGCTGATGTCTTTATTTGGCGTGTAGAGGAAGGATTTGTCGAACGCCTGAAAATGTACCCCAAGGTCGCGCGCCAGCTGTTCCAGGTAGAGATAGTCATCAAAGCCAAGCGTCTTCTCAGCCACCACCTCACCGCTGTCCGCGCTGTGCGCCAGTGCGCCGTTGTTGCTGATGCAATACTGCCCCGGCTGACGCAGATCCAGCTCCATCAGGTAGCGCTCCACACCAACAAACGGGCGTCCGGTGGCCAGCACGATCGACACACCTTTATCCCGCGCCCGACCAATCGCCGCTTTGACGCCCGCCGTGATTTCGTGCTGCGGATTCAGCAGCGTGCCGTCCATATCGATCGCAATCAGTTTTATCGCCATAACGTCCTCGGTTAATTCAGGGTCTGGCTTTAATGCTAGCGCGATTCAGCTCACATTGACCAGTTAATCGGCAGCGGAAGATGCGTTGCGAACAAAGAGGTTGGTGCTCAGGAGGGAATTAATAGCGGTGATTAAAACAAAAAACCCTTCCGTTTGGGAAGGGTTTTGCGATATCAGATATCGATGTTGGCGGCTTTCAGCGCGTTCTCTTCGATGAAGGCGCGGCGCGGTTCAACCGCATCGCCCATCAGCGTGGTGAACAGCTGGTCGGCGGCGATGGCGTCTTTGATGGTGACGCGCAGCATGCGGCGGCTGTCCGGATCCATGGTGGTTTCCCACAGCTGATCCGGGTTCATCTCGCCCAGACCTTTATAGCGCTGCACTGACAGACCGCGGCGCGACTCTTTCACCAGCCAGTCAATTGCCTGCTCGAAGCTGGCAACCGGCTGACGGCGCTCGCCGCGCTCGATATAGGCATCCTCTTCAATCAAACCACGCAGATGCGCGCCGAGTGCACAGATTTTGCGGTATTCCGCGCCGTCAATGAACTCGCTGTCCAGCGGATAATCGGTATCTACACCGTGAGTACGCACGCGCAGCACCGGCTCAAAGCGCTGCTGTTCGCGGTTTTCCCGCACCTGTGCCACATAGCTGCTGCCATGCGCTTCGCGCTCGTTCAGGTAAGCCACCAGGCTCTCCAGCCATGCGGTCACTGCTGTCTGATCGCTGAGATCGCTCAGGGTTGGATGATAAACCAGCGCGCGCAGCAGCGCAGACGGGAAGCGGCGCTCCATACGCTTGATCATCTTCTGGGTGCTGTTGTATTCCGCCACCAGGCTTTCCAGCGGCTCGCCGCCCAGCGCCGGTGCGCTGGCGTTGGTGTGCAGCGTTGCGCCGTCCAGCGCGATGGCAATCTGATACTGGTCCATCGCGTCGTCATCTTTAATGTACTGCTCCTGCTTGCCCTTCTTCACCTTGTACAGCGGTGGCTGCGCGATGTAGACGTGGCCACGCTCGATGATTTCCGGCATCTGGCGATAGAAGAAGGTCAGCAGCAGCGTACGGATGTGCGAACCATCGACGTCCGCATCGGTCATGATGATGATGCTGTGATAGCGCAACTTGTCCGGGTTGTACTCATCGCGGCCGATACCGCAGCCCAGTGCGGTGATCAGCGTGGCAACTTCCTGTGAAGAGAGCATTTTGTCGAAACGCGCTTTCTCCACGTTAAGGATTTTACCTTTCAGCGGCAGAATCGCCTGGTTCTTACGGTTACGTCCCTGCTTGGCGGAACCGCCTGCAGAGTCACCCTCCACCAGGTAGATTTCAGACAGCGCCGGATCGCGCTCCTGACAGTCCGCCAGCTTGCCCGGCAGGCCCGCCAGGTCCAGCGCGCCTTTACGGCGGGTCATTTCACGTGCACGACGTGCGGCTTCACGCGCACGCGCGGCATCGATAATTTTGCCGACCACGATTTTGGCGTCAGACGGATTTTCCAGCAGGTATTCGCTCAGCAGTTCGTTCATCTGCTGTTCCACCGCCGATTTCACCTCGGAAGAGACCAGCTTGTCTTTGGTCTGAGAAGAGAATTTCGGATCCGGCACCTTGACCGAAACCACTGCCACCAGCCCTTCACGCGCGTCGTCACCGGTAGCGCTGACTTTGGCTTTTTTGCTGTAACCTTCTTTATCCATGTAGGCGTTGAGCGTACGCGTCATCGCCGCGCGGAAACCGGCAAGGTGCGTTCCGCCGTCGCGCTGCGGAATATTGTTGGTGAAGCAGTAGATATTTTCCTGGAAACCGTCGTTCCACTGCAGCGCAACTTCAACGCCGATACCGTCTTTTTCGGTGGAGAAGTAGAACACATTGGGGTGAATCGGGTTCTTGTTGCGGTTGAGATATTCAACGAACGCTTTGATACCACCTTCGTAGTGGTAGTGATCGTTTTTATCGTCGCGCTTGTCTTCCAGGCGAATCGACACGCCGGAGTTAAGGAATGACAGCTCGCGCAGACGCTTCGCCAGGATTTCATATTCAAAATCGGTGACGTTGGTGAACGTATCGTGGCTCGGCCAGAAACGCACGCGCGTACCGGTAGCGTCGGTATCGCCGGTCACCGCCAGCGGCGCCTGCGGCACACCGTGCACGTAGGTTTGCTGATGCACTTTGCCGTCGCGACGAATGGTCAGTTCCAGCTTCTGCGACAGGGCGTTCACCACCGATACGCCGACGCCGTGCAGACCACCGGAAACTTTATAAGAGTTGTCATCAAACTTACCGCCGGCATGCAGTACGGTCATGATCACTTCGGCAGCAGAGACGCCCTCTTCCGGGTGGATACCGGTCGGAATACCACGGCCGTCATCCTGTACGGAGACAGAGTTGTCGGCATGGATGGTGACCACGATATCACTACAGTGGCCGGCGAGCGCTTCGTCGATGGCGTTATCCACGACCTCGAATACCATGTGATGCAGACCGGTGCCGTCATCCGTATCGCCGATGTACATACCCGGGCGTTTGCGTACCGCATCAAGCCCTTTCAGGACTTTGATACTTGAGGAGTCATAAGAATTCGACATCAACGTTTCTCGCTCATTTAATCTTCAGGTTGAACCGCTATTTTACCCTGTTCCACGCGGAACATCTTGCCCTTTTCGTCACTCATATCGATTACATGCTCGACACCAATGGCGCTGACAAACACCTGAGCCTGCGTGGCTTTCAGGCGTTCCGCCAGCAGGCGACGACGGGTGTCATCCAGCTCGGAGGCGAAGTCGTCAATCAGGTATAAACAGCGACGTCCGCTGCTGCGCGTCAGGTACTCGCCCTGCGCTAACCGCAACGCACACATCAGCAGCTTTAACTGACCGCGTGAGAGTAAATCTTCCACCGGCGTGCCTTCAGCACGAATCCGAAAATCGGCTTTGTGCGGACCGCTGGCGGTGTAGGTGAGCGCACGATCGCGCTCGAAGTTGCGCTCCAGCAGCTCGCCGAAGTCGCTCTCTTTGTCCCAGCCACGCTGGAAGGAGAAGCTCAGCGCAAACTCCGGTAAAAACTGGCTGCAGGTGACGGTGATTTCGCTGGCAATGGCTGCGCTGTATTCAGCGCGCCAGGCGCTGATCTGTTCTGCCAGCGGCACCAGCTCCTGATCCCATGGCCGGATCTGGCTGTAGCGCGCGACCAGGCGCAGCGCCGCGTTGCGCTGTTTCAGCAGGCGACGCAGATTGCTCCAGGCCAGAAAGAAACCGGGATAAGCATGAAAGCAGCCCCAGTCGATGTAGGCTCTACGGTATTTGGGGCCGCCGTTGAGCAAAGTAAACCCCTCTGGCGTAATCAGCTGCATCGGCAGCAGCTGCGCCAGCTCGGCGACTTTATGGCCGTCGCTGCCGTCGATGCGGACTTTGCTGTCGCCGGCGCGGTTTTTACTCAGGCCGACCGCCAGCTCGCGCTCGCTGCCTTCAATCCGCCCGTGCAATACAAACGCGTCCTGATCGTGACGAATTACGCGTCCGGCCTGCAAACTGCGGAATGCGCGGCCGTGGCCCAGTGTATAAATCGCCTCCAGCACGCTGGTTTTACCGCTGCCGTTGGCGCCCACAAGAAAATTAAAGCCCGGCGCCAGCGTGAGATCGGCCTGCTCGATATTACGAAAATCTTTAATCAGGAGGCGGGTTAAAGCCATGAACGAATCCAGCTGCGCATTAAGAAGTGGTGTTCACCTAACCCTGCAATCGAGGGCGTTAACGGCGAAGCTAGTTTGCGCACGGCCAGCGCACAGACCCTGGGAGCATACTGAAGTATGTGACCAGGGGCGAGCACTGCCCGGGTGCAAAATAGCGAGTAAGTTAGCCCGCCAGATGATCACAGGCGCATGGGCATCACGACGTAGGCCGCAGCCGGACTGGCTACATCTTCAATCTGCACGCTGGAAACCGAATCCGTCAGCAGCAGACGCACGTTTTCGCACTTCAGCGCGTTCAGCACATCCAGCACGTAGCTGACGTTAAAACCAATCTCCAGCTCGGTGCCGCTGTACGACACGTCCAGCATCTCTTCTGCTTCTTCCTGCTCCGGGTTATTGGCGGTGATGCGCAGCTGATTTTCGGTGATATAGATGCGAACGCCGCGGAACTTCTCGTTCGACAGGATTGCCGCGCGGGCAAAAGCCTGTTTCAGCAGATCACAGCCCGCTTCCAGTGCTTTGTCTGGATTCTTCGGCAACACGCGGCGATAATCCGGGAAACGGCCATCAACCAGCTTCGACGTAAAGATAAAGTCGCCGACATGCGCGCGAATGTTGCTACTGCCAATCTGCACCTGCAGCGGCGTCTCACCGCCGTCCAGCAGACGGACCAGCTCAATCACACCTTTACGCGGTACGATCACCGAATGGTTCGGCAGCGCCTGTCCGACAGGCATCGAACAGACCGCCAGGCGATGGCCGTCAGTGGCAACGGTGCGCAGCTCTTCGCCTTCGGTCTCAAACAGCATGCCGTTGAGATAGTAACGCACATCCTGATGCGCCATTGAGAACTGCGTGGCTTCAATCAGGCGTTTAAGCGTGGCCTGCGGCAACGTGAATTCCACTTCGCTCTGCCAGTCGTCGAGATTCGGGAAGTCGCTGGCTGGCAGCGTCGACAGCGAAAAGCGGCTGCGGCCGGAGCGCACCAGCATGCGGTCACCTTCCAGCGTCAGACTGATCTCTGCGCCTTCAGGCAGACCACGGCAGATATCAAGAAACTTACGCGCCGGCACGGTCGTCGCGCCCGGTTCGTGCGGCTGGGTCAGCGCCACGCGCGCCACCATCTCCATCTCAAGATCGGTACCGGTCAGCAGCAGCGTGCCTTCATTCACCTGCAGCAGTAAATTTCCGAGGATCGGCAGCGTCGGGCGTCCGCCAAGCGGGCCACTCACCTGTTGCAGCGGCTTCAGCAACTGCTCACGTTCAACAATAAATTTCATATGCGTCAGGAAGATAATGTTCGAATGAGGTTAGAGAAATCTTCTTTGATGTCGTGGCTCTCTTCACGCAGCTGCTCGATTTTACGGCAGGCATGAAGCACGGTGGTATGGTCACGGCCACCAAACGCATCGCCAATTTCCGGCAGGCTGTGGTTGGTGAGCTCTTTGGCCATCGCCATCGCCATTTGACGCGGACGCGCCACCGAGCGCGAACGGCGCTTCGACAGCAAATCCGCCACTTTAATTTTGTAGTACTCGGCCACCGTCTTCTGGATGTTGTCGATGGTCACCAGCTTTTCCTGCAGTGCCAGCAGGTCGCGCAGCGCTTCGCGCACAAAATCGATGGTAATGGCACGGCCGGTAAAGTTGGCATTGGCAATCACGCGATTCAGTGCCCCTTCCAGCTCACGCACGTTAGAGCGCAGACGCTTGGCAATAAAGAAGGCCACTTCGCCCGGCAGACGGATGTCGTTTTCGTCCGCCTTTTTCATCAGGATCGCGACACGCGTCTCCAGCTCAGGCGGCTCGATCGCCACGGTTAATCCCCAGCCAAAGCGTGATTTCAGACGATCTTCCACCCCGTTGATCTCTTTCGGGTAACGATCCGAGGTCAGGATGATCTGCTGATTACCTTCCAGCAGCGCGTTAAAGGTGTGGAAAAACTCTTCCTGCGAGCGCTCTTTATTGGCAAAGAACTGAATATCATCGATCAGCAGCGCGTCCACCGAACGGTAGTAGCGCTTAAACTCCTCGATGGCGTTGTTCTGCAGCGCTTTCACCATATCCTGCACGAAGCGTTCAGAGTGCATATAAACCACTTTGGCATTCGGCTTGCGCGCGATGATGCCGTTGCCCACCGCGTGCAGCAGGTGCGTTTTGCCGAGGCCGGTGCCGCCATACAGGAACAGCGGGTTATAAGCGCCGCCAGGATTATCCGCCACCTGACGTGCCGCCGCGCGCGCCAGTTGGTTGGACTTACCTTCAACGAAGTTGTCGAAGTTGTGGCGGTTATTCACGTTCGAGCGGTAGGTCACATCAGCCGGTGCCGGAACCGAATCCCAGCTCGGGCGCAGCGGCTGTGCCGGTGCCGGACGATTCTCAGCCGGTGCGGGCGCGCTGACGCTGCTGGCCATGGCGGGTTGCGTAGCAGCCACCGGCGCAACCGGGCGCGTGCCGACCTCAAAACGCAGCAGCGGCACGTTCGCACCGCAGAATTCATTCAGCAGCCCATTGATACTATTGAGATATTTATCCCGAACCCAGTCGAGTACAAACCGATTTGGTGCATACAAGGCCAGCGTATTGTCGTTCAATTCAGCCTGCAGCGGACGAATCCACATGCTGAATTCGGTGGCAGGAAGCTCATCCTGCAAACGGGCAAGACACTGTTGCCAAAGCGTAAGTGACACGGCGGACTCCACTCGTACAAAATCGATAAGAATTTCAGGCGCTAATAATAGAAACTGTCTTTTTTGACACAGGCGGTCAGAAAGCGCCTGCGACCGCTATCCGCGGTAGTCATCCCCGGCGATCGCAAGGAGGATCGTCAGCGGAAGGGCGGATCATAGCGCAAAGCGCCTCAGAGATCTTCCCTTTCTACACAGTTTTGATCCATTTTATCCACAGGGTGTCCAGGCATGCATCAGTTTACGCCGTCTGCGGAAAAAGCGAGCGGGGATCAGGCTGAAAGCGAGAAATTTTCCACCGCGCTCGCATTTTTGCCGTCACGATCGGCGCGGCGATCGCAAGAAGATCCTGGACGATCCTTGCGCTTTCCTTTATAGCCCGTATAATTCCCCACCCGGCATTGGCGCGTGAAGCTTTGATGCCCGGAATTAGCGGGCTGTATCAGAGTTTTCAGGTCTCGCGCCCAGCGAAGTAAATTGACTCCGGACTGTACAATTATTACAATCTCGCCTCTTTATTAAAGACACATTGAGGCGTCGGTCGTTTTACTGGCCCGAAAACGCGTCACCCAGTGAAATTTTTCAAGTTTAGGTAGAAATCGCCATGAAACGCACTTTTCAACCGTCCGTACTGAAGCGCAACCGTTCTCACGGCTTCCGTGCTCGTATGGCTACTAAAAATGGTCGTCAGGTTCTGGCACGTCGTCGTGCTAAAGGCCGTGCTCGTCTGACCGTTTCTAAGTAATAAAAGCTAACCCTCGTGGTTAAGCTCGCATTTCCCAGGGAGTTACGTTTGTTAACTCCCGCTCATTTCACTTTCGTCTTCCAGCAACCTCTTCGGGCTGGCACGCCGCAAATCACCATCCTCGGCCGCCTTAATTCGCTGGGGCATCCCCGCATCGGTCTTACCGTCGCCAAGAAGCACGTGAAACGCGCCCATGAACGCAACCGGATCAAGCGATTGACCCGCGAAAGCTTTCGTTTGCGTCAACACGAGCTGCCGCCGATGGATTTTGTCATCGTGGCGAAAAAAGGGATTGCTGACCTCGATAACCGTGCACTGACGGAAGCGTTGGAGAAATTATGGCGTCGTCACTGTCGCCTGGCGCGCGGCTCCTGATCGCCCTGATACGCGTTTATCAACGCGCCATCAGCCCACTGCTGGGACCTCATTGCCGGTTCCATCCCACCTGCTCGCAGTATGGGGTGGAAGCTGTACGCCGCTTCGGCATGTTAAAAGGCAGTTGGTTGACGATTAAACGCGTATTAAAATGCCACCCTTTGAACCCGGGTGGCGACGATCCGGTGCCGCCAAAAACCTTTGATACCAGAGAACATTAACGATGGATTCGCAACGCAATCTCTTTCTCATCGCTTTTCTGTTCGTGTCTTTTATGATCTGGCAAGCCTGGCAGACGGACCACGCTCCGCAGCCACAGCAGACCCAGACCACGCAGAACACAAGCAGCGCAGCGGGTGATGCCGCCTCTTCCGGCGTGCCGGCTAGCGGCCAGGGCAAAACGATCACCGTTAAGACTGATGTCCTGTCACTCAACATTAATACCCGCGGCGGTGATATCGAGCAGGCACAGCTGCTGACTTACCCGGACAAACTGGGTTCAGACGCACCGTTCCAGCTGCTGGAAACCACTCCGGCCTTCGTTTATCAGGCGCAGAGCGGCTTAACCGGCCGTAACGGTCCGGATAACCCGAACAACGGCGCACGTCCGCTGTATACCGCTTCCCAGGATCACTTCGAGATGGCCGATGGCCAGACCGAGCTGCGCGTGCCGCTGAGCTGGACCGGTGAGAACGGCGTGGTTTATACCAAAACCTTCGTGTTCAAACGTGGCGAATTCGCGGTTAACGTCGACTACAACATCAATAACGCCTCGCAGCAGCCGCTGGAAGTGGCGATGTTTGGTCAGCTGAAGCAGACGATCGATCTGCCGAAGCATCGCGATACCGGCAGCAATAACTTTGCGCTGCACACTTTCCGTGGTGCCGCTTACTCGACCAGCGATGCGAAGTATGAAAAATACAAATTCGATACCATCGCTGATAACGAGAACCTGAACACCACCACCAGCAACGGCTGGGTGGCGATGCTGCAGCAGTACTTTGCGACCGCATGGGTGCCGCGCACTCAGGGTAACAATACGCTGTACACCAGCAATCTCGGCAACGGTGTGGCGGCAATCGGCTATAAGTCGGCGCCGGTGACCATCGCCGCCGGCGCGCAGCAGGATCTCGGTGCCACCCTGTGGGTCGGTCCGGAAATCCAGGACAAAATGGCCGCTATCGCGCCGCACCTCGATCTGACCGTGGATTACGGCTGGCTGTGGTTCATCTCTCAGCCGCTGTTTAAGCTGCTGAAGTTCCTGCACAGCTTTATCGGTAACTGGGGCTTCTCCATTATCGTTATCACCTTCATCGTGCGTGGCATCATGTACCCGCTGACCAAAGCGCAGTACACCTCGATGGCCAAGATGCGTATGCTGCAGCCGAAGATTCAGGCTATGCGTGAGCGTCTGGGTGATGATAAGCAGAAGCAGAGCCAGGAGATGATGGCGCTGTATAAGGCGGAGAAAGTGAACCCGCTGGGCGGCTGTCTGCCACTGGTTATCCAGATGCCAATCTTCCTGGCGCTGTACTACATGCTGTCCGGTTCCGTTGAACTGCGTCATGCTCCGTTTGTACTGTGGATCCATGACCTGTCCGCGCAGGACCCGTACTATATTCTGCCGGTCATCATGGGTATCACCATGTTCTTCATTCAGAAGATGTCACCGACCACCGTGACCGATCCGATGCAGCAGAAGATCATGACTTACATGCCGGTTATCTTTACCGTGTTCTTCCTGTGGTTCCCGTCAGGTCTGGTGCTGTACTACATCGTCAGCAACCTGGTAACCATTCTCCAGCAGCAGCTGATTTATCGCGGGCTGGAAAAGCGTGGTTTACACAGCCGCGACAAGAAGAAAGCGTAACGCCCGGCAACGCTGAGCAGGACGCAACATCTCCAGGGGCGGCATTTATGCCGCCCTGTTTTTTTTTGGAAGAAGGTACTTATGAGCCACAGTGACACTATTGTTGCCCAGGCGACGCCTCCCGGCCGTGGTGGCGTCGGTATTCTGCGTATTTCCGGTGGCAAAGCCGCTGAAGTGGCGCAGGCCGTGCTGGGCAAGCTGCCGAAGCCGCGCTACGCCGACTATCTGCCCTTTAACGATGCTGATGGCAGCGTGCTGGATCAGGGCATCGCGCTGTGGTTCCCGGGTCCGAACTCCTTCACCGGTGAAGATGTGCTGGAACTGCAAGGCCACGGCGGTCCGGTGATTCTCGATCTGCTGCTGAAGCGCATCGTGGCGCTGCCGGGTGTGCGCATTGCGCAGCCGGGCGAGTTCTCGGAACGCGCCTTTCTGAATGACAAGCTCGACCTGGCGCAGGCAGAAGCGATTGCCGATCTGATTGATGCCAGCTCCGAGCAGGCCGCCCGCTCCGCCGTCAACTCGCTGCAGGGTGCCTTTTCACTGCGCGTTAATGCGTTAGTGGAAGCACTTACTCACCTGCGCATCTATGTGGAAGCAGCGATTGATTTTCCGGATGAGGAGATCGACTTCCTTTCCGACGGCAAAATCGAAGCGCAGCTGAATGCGGTGATCGGCGATCTCAACGGCGTGCGCGCCGAAGCGCGTCAGGGCAGCCTGCTGCGTGAAGGGATGAAGGTGGTGATTGCCGGTCGTCCCAACGCCGGAAAATCGAGCCTGCTCAACGCACTGGCCGGACGCGAAGCAGCGATCGTCACGGATATCGCCGGCACCACGCGTGACGTGCTGCGCGAGCACATCCACATCGACGGCATGCCGCTGCACATCATCGATACCGCCGGTTTGCGTGAAGCCAGCGACGAAGTGGAACGTATCGGCATTGAACGCGCCTGGCAGGAGATTGAGCAGGCGGATCGCGTCCTGTTCATGGTGGATGGCACCACCACTGACGCCACTGAAGCCGCCGCCATCTGGCCTGATTTCGTGGCGCGCTTACCAGCCGCGTTGCCAATTACGGTGGTACGTAATAAAGCGGACATGACCGGTGAAACGCTGGGCCTGACAGAAGTAAATGGCCACTCACTTATTCGCCTGTCGGCGCGCACCGGCGCTGGCGTCGATACGCTGCGCGAGCACCTGAAACAGAGCATGGGCTTCGCCGGCAATATGGAAGGCGGCTTCCTCGCGCGTCGCCGCCATCTGCAGGCGCTGGAGTTAGCAGCCACTCACTTACAGCAGGGCAAAGAGCAGCTGCTGGGAGCCTGGGCGGGCGAACTGCTGGCCGAAGAGCTACGGCTGGCGCAGCAGGCGCTGAGCGAAATCACCGGCGAGTTTACCTCCGACGACCTGCTGGGCCGGATTTTCTCCAGCTTTTGTATTGGTAAATAGTCGCCGTCACAGGTCGCCATAAATGGCGCCCCTTATATCCCGATCATTCTCCTCCGGGTATGATGATCCCCGACTGATCATCGGGAAGTTGCTGGTGAGATGGGGGCGCCCCCTGGGCATAAAGCCTGCTTCGTAGATTCATCCCCGG
>NZ_VWXG01000011.1:0-178152 GCF_011752515.1 Pantoea sp. Ap-870 | reverse complement strand
GGAAAAGTCGTGGTGTGCGCGGCGATGAAGAAGCTGCTGCAGCTGGCTTATGGCGTGCTGAAATCGGGTCGTCCGTTCGATGCCGAAATATGTCTTGCCAGGTAACCGGCAAGACGGTATCTACAGTCGCAGGATGCCAGGTCACAGGGTGCGCATTGATGAGCACCTGGTGGCGAAGGTCGGGGCGTATCGCAAAGTGTATGGTATTTAAGGTTTGCCGCGGTCGCCATGAATGGCGCCCCTAAAGTCGCAGGATGCCAGGGCGTAGGGTGCGCATTGATGCGCACCTGGTGGCGGAGGTCGGGGCGATCGCAAAGAGTACGGTATTTAAGGTTTGCGGTGGTCGCCAGCGCCGCACGATAGCGTAGCGGCGCAATTTATTGCGCGATGGATCGCGCCGCTACAAATCCGCTGTGCGTATTAAACCAGCTGTGCGGCAATCAGCGGCCAGCGGCTGTCGAAATCGGCGGTCGGACGATAACGGAACTCCGAGCGTACATAGCGTGACAGCAAACCTTCGCAGAACGCCAGCAGCTGGCTGGCGAGCAGCGTCTCATCGGTCTGGAAACCTTCGCCGTCGCGCATCTTCTTCTCTTTCATCACCTGGCGCAGCTGAACTTCGATACGCTCAAACAGCTGATTAATGCGCCCCTGCAGGCGATCCTGTTCAAACATCAGCGCGTGGCCGGTCAGGATGCGTGTCAGCCCTGGATTACGCTCACCAAATCCCAGCAGCAATTGCACGATCAGACGCAGACGCGCCATCGTCTCTTTTTCATCTTTCAGGATCAGATTGATGCGGGTAATCAGACTGTCTTCAATAAATTCAATCAGGCTATCAAACATGCGCGTTTTGCTGGGAAAGTGGCGATATAACGCCGCTTCAGAAACGCCGACATTGGCGGCCAGCTTGGCGGTGGTGATACGCTGACTGCCATCGCCCGACTCCAGCATTTGCGCCAGCGCCTGCAAAATCTCTTCGCGACGATTCCGTTTCGCGACTTTTTTTTCTGCCATGACCTTCAACACCCCTGAAATTCACCAAAAACAGGCAATACTGCCTTATCTGCCACAGATAAAGCGGCCTGTGGCGACAAGAAATAAAAAGATGGCTATGCGAAAAGTGAGCGTATTACTGACGTCCAGAGTGTCCGAAACCGCCTGCGCCGCGATCGCTGGCGTCAAAATCTTCCACCAGGTTAAATTCGGCCTGCACCACCGGTACAAACACCAGCTGAGCCAGGCGATCGCCAGGCTGCAGCGTGAAGCTATCCTGGCCACGGTTCCACACTGAAACCATCAGCTGGCCCTGATAGTCGGAGTCAATCAGGCCTACCAGGTTACCCAGTACGATGCCGTGTTTGTGACCGAGACCGGAGCGCGGCAGGATGACGGCGGCCAGTGACGGATCGGCAATGTGAATCGCCAGGCCGGTCGGCACCAGCGTGGTCATGCCCGGTGCGATTTCCAGTGCGTCATCAAGGCAGGCGCGCAGATCGAGACCCGCGGAGCCAGAGGTCGCATAGGTGGGTAGTGGGAATTCCTTGCCTACGCGCGCATCAAGTATTTTTACGTCGATTTTTTTCATCATAACGGCTGACAATCTCGTCTATTAATTGTTGGCCAAGGAGCGTCTTATCACTGAGCGGTAAGACTTTCTCTCCCTCCTGCCAAAAAAGGTGAAGAGCATTGGTGTCGCTATTGAAGCCCTGCCCGGCCTGCGCCACATCATTGGCGCAAATCAGGTCCAGGTTTTTCCGCACCCGTTTTTGCCGCGCGTATTCTTCCACATTCTGGGTTTCGGCAGCAAATCCCACCACGAAAGGGCGCTGCACTTTGAGCGCCGCGACGCCTGCGACAATATCCGGGTTCTTCACCAGCTGCAGCGTGACGTTATCATCGCCACCCTGTTTTTTAATTTTCTCTGCGGCAATGTTTGCCGCCCGGTAGTCTGCCACGGCTGCGCTGGCAATGAAAATATCTTGTTGGCTGATTTGCGCCATCACCGCCGCTTCCATCTCCAGTGCGCTGTTGACATCAATGCGCGTCACGCCGGCGGGCGTGGCTAAGCTCACCGGACCGGAAATCAGCGTCACGTTTGCGCCGCGCTTTGCCGCCGCCGCCGCAACCGCATAGCCCATCTTGCCGGAGCTGTGATTACTGATATAGCGCACCGGATCCAGCGCTTCACGCGTCGGACCGGCGGTGATCATAATGTTGAGATGTTGCAGATCGTTGACGGGCGCGGCCCACTCCAGCGCATGCGCAACGATGGCCAGCGGGTCCAGCATGCGGCCCGGGCCGATATCACCGCACGCCTGGCTGCCGCTGTCCGGTCCCCAGACCAGCACGCCGCGCTGCGCCAGACGCTGCAGATTCTCCTGCGTTACTGCCGCGCGGTACATCTGCTGGTTCATGGCCGGCACGATGGCGACCGGTGCCGCGCTGGCCAGGCAGGCGGTGGTGACCAGGTCGTTTGCCATGCCGGCGGTAATGCGTGCAATCAAATCGGCGGTTGCGGGCGCAAGCACAATCAAATCGGCCCATTTTGCCAGTTCGATATGGCCCATTGCCGCTTCGGCCGCCGGGTCGAGCAGGTCATCAAACACCGGATAGCCGGAAACCGCCTGCAGGCTGAGCGGCGTAATAAAGGCTTTGGCCGCATCGGTCATCATCACGCGCACATCCGCGCCGCGATCGCGCAGACGGCGCACCAGTTCCGGTGCTTTATAGGCCGCGATGCCGCCACTGACGCCCAGCAGAATTTTTTTTCCGGCTAATCCCATCATGTTGTTTGCCTCACTTCAACGCAGAGTGCCGCGCCTGGCGCGACAGATGCAGGCAACTTTATCACAAAATCGGCGACCCGCCTTTTCACTGCCTGCGCCCTTTGCGAGCCGGCTCTGGAATTTGTCACGCGCCGCTGGTGGCCTGCAATGCACCGGCGCAGAATGGCGGCATTGCAGGGAGGGCGGAACGATGACGGAACTGGCACCACGGGAAAAACTGACGCTGCTGGGCGCCGAGGCGCTAAGCGATGCCGAACTGCTGGCGATCTTTTTACGCACCGGTACCCGCGGCAACAGCGTGATGGGGCTGGCGCGGCTGATGCTGAATGAATTCGGTTCGCTGTATCGCATCATGACCGCCAGTAAAGAGGAGCTCGGGCAGATAAAGGGCGTCGGCAGCGCCAAAATGACGCAACTGCATGCCATTGCGGAACTGGGGCGGCGCTTTTTTGCCAGCCAGCTGGCGCGCGAAAATGTCATGGAGAATCCGCAGGTCACGCGCCACTACCTGCAAAGCGTGCTGGCACATCAGGAGCGTGAAATCTTTATGGCGCTGTTTCTGGATAACCAGCACCGCGTTTTGCAGGCGCAGAAGATGTTTTCCGGCTCCATTGCCAGCGTGGAAGTGCATCCGCGTGAAATCGTGCGTGAGGCGCTAAAGCTCAACGCGGCGGCGGTGATACTGGCGCACAATCATCCGTCCGGCATGGCGGAACCGAGCCGTGCCGATCGCGAGATTACCAGCAAGGTGGCGCAGGCCTGCGCGCTGCTGAATATCCGCTTATTAGATCATCTGGTGATTGGTCACGGCGAGTTTACCTCTTTCGCCGAGCGCGGCTGGTTGTAATTCGCGGCGTCAACTGGGCAGAAATCCGGCGTTTTTGCGCGATCCGGAGGGATCTTTATCTGTTCGGGACTTGAGCACTTCGGCTTAGCGGCGTATACTACGCCACCTTTGAGAATCTCGGGTTTGGCGTTTGGGCCAGCTTAGCGGGTTCACATGGAACTCGCCTGGGCGGGCTAAGGCCTGACGAGGCGGCCAAAACCTAGTTTTTAAAGCTCGAGCTGATTTGATTTTTGGAGAATAGAAATGTCACGAGTCTGCCAGGTAACTGGAAAGCGTCCGGTGACCGGTAACAACCGTTCCCACGCAATGAACGCGACGAAACGCCGTTTCCTGCCGAACCTGCACTCTCACCGTTTCTGGGTTGAGAGCGAGAAGCGCTTCGTTACTCTGCGTGTATCTGCTAAAGGTATGCGTGTTATTGATAAAAAGGGCATCGATACGGTTCTGGCCGAAATCCGCGCCCGTGGTGAGAAGTACTAAGGAACTGAATCATGGCTAAAGGTATTCGTGAGAAGATCAAGCTGGTTTCCTCTGCTGGTACAGGTCACTTCTATACCACCACGAAGAACAAACGTACTAAACCTGAGAAACTGGAACTAAAAAAGTTCGATCCGGTTGTACGTCAGCACGTGATCTACAAAGAAGCCAAAATTAAGTAATTTTGGTGTTCTTGCGAAAAACCCGGCTCCGGCCGGGTTTTTTGTTTCTGCGCTACGTTGAGGAGATGAGATGCCTGAATTACCTGAGGTAGAAACCAGCCGACGCGGTATAGAACCTCACCTGGTGGGAGAAACCATTCTGCATGCCATTGTGCGCAATCCGCGTCTGCGCTGGCCGGTTTCCCATGAAATCCACGCGCTGAGCGACCAGCCGGTGCTCAGCGTACAGCGCCGCGCCAAGTATCTGCTGCTGGAGCTGCCGCACGGCTGGATCATCATTCATCTTGGCATGTCCGGCAGCCTGCGCGTCCTGCCCGGCGAACTGCCGGCTGCGAAGCACGACCACGTTGATTTGGTGATGAGCAATGGCAAAGTGCTGCGCTATACCGATCCGCGGCGTTTTGGCGCCTGGCTGTGGACTACCGATCCGGAAGGCAGCAGCGTGCTTGCGCACCTTGGTCCGGAACCGTTGAGCGATGCCTTTAGCGGCGGGTATCTGTATGAAAAGTCGCGCGGCAAACGCACGGTGATCAAGCAGTGGCTGATGGACAACAAAGTGGTGGTGGGCGTGGGGAACATCTATGCCAGCGAATCGCTGTTTACCGCCGGGATCTTACCCGATCGTCCGGCGATGAGCCTGAGTGAAGCGGAAGCGGAACTGCTGGCGAATACCATCAAAGCCGTACTGCTGCGTTCGATTGAGCAGGGCGGCACCACGCTGCGTGATTTCCTGCAGACCGACGGTAAGCCAGGCTATTTTGCGCAGCAGCTGCAGGTGTATGGCCGTACCGGCGAGCCCTGTCGCGCCTGCGGTACGCCGATCCTCAGCGGTAAACACGGTCAGCGCAGCACCTTCTGGTGTCCACGCTGCCAGCACTGATTACGGCTGCGCCAGCTTCGCCAGCAGCGCCTGATGCACCACGGCAGGCAGAAATGCCTGCACGTCACCCTGATGGCGCGCCACTTCCTTGACCAGCGACGACGAGACAAATGAGAAGCCTTCGGACGGCATCAGAAACACGCTCTCCAGCGTGGGCAGCAGATGACGATTCATGTGCGCCAGCTGCAGCTCATACTCAAAGTCCGATACCGCACGCAGACCGCGCACCAGCACGTTCGCGTTCTGCGCCTGGGCAAAGTTCGCCATCAAATCGCTAAAGCCAACCACCTCAACATTTGGCAGATGGGCCGTAACCTGGCGCGCCAGATCGACACGTTCATCAAGGCTAAACAGCGGCTTCTTACTCGGGCTGGCGGCAATCGCCAGCACGATGCGATCAAACATCTGCGCTGCACGCGTGACGATATCCAGATGGCCCAGCGTCATCGGGTCAAACGTGCCGGGATAAATCGCTTTAGTGCTCATACGCGGCCCTGTGTTGAGGTGTGATGCAGCGCCCAGAGCGCCGAGTATTTATTAAAGGTGTATTGTGCGTTGACCACCGCCAGAATCCAGCCCTGTTTACCATCGAGAAAACCGGCGCGCAGCAGCAGCGTCTTAATAAACGCGCCCGCGGTGTGGCTGAAAACAGAGAGAATACTGCAGCGCTTGCCGCGCTGAAAGCGCTCCTGCGCCCAGGCTTCGGCATAGTTCATCTGTTTACGCTGGAAGGTGATCAGGTCGCGGCAGGTCAGGTGTTGCAAATCACCCGGCAGCGCCACCACCGGCGTGCCCTGCGTCTCCAGCGATTCGTGCACCAGATTGTCGTTATAGCGCAGATGGCGCGGATAGAGGCGCAGCACGCGGTCGGGATACCAGCCGCTGTGGCGCATAAAGCGGCCGAGAAACAGATTACTGCGGCCGAGGCTATAAACCTTATCGCTGGGCGGCTGTGTCAGCACCTGCTCAATGGCGCGGCGCAGTTCTGGCGTAACCCGTTCATCGGCATCCAGCATCAGAATCATATCGCCGCTGGCAAAGGCCTGGGCGCGCTGACGCTGCTTACCAAAGCCGGCCCAGCCGTCTGCCTGATAGACCTGCGCACCATGCGCGCGTGCCACCTCTATGGTCGCATCGCTGCTGCCCGAATCCAGCAGAATGATTTCATCTGCCCAGCTGACGGAAGCCAGCGCCTCCGGAAGGAGTTCAGCTTCGTTTTTGGCGATCATCACCACGGAGAGACGTTGGCGTTGCGACATGCGTTAATGAGCTCGTGGAGGCAGATGCGGTTCGAGTAACTGTAGCAGACGCTGCAGTGCGCCCTGATTCTGGTGCAGCACGTCTACCGCGTGGCGGCCGTAGTAGCGGCGATAATCGTCATCCTGCAGCAGGTTCGCCACTTCTTTTTCCAGCGACACCACATCAGTAACGGTAATCAGCCCTTCCGCCTGTTGCAGACGGGCGCAGATATCTTTGAAGTTCCAGATGTGCGGGCCCATCAGCACCGGAATGGCGTGCGCAGCGGGCTCGAGCGGATTATGGCCGCCGCGCTCCACCAGGCTGCCGCCAACAAAGGCCAGATCGGCGATGCCGTACAGCAGCATCAGTTCGCCCATGGTATCGCCAATCACCACCTGCGTGGCGCTGGAAGGGATCTCGCCGCTGCTGCGCAGGGTAAAGCTGAAGCCGCGTTTTTGCGTCAGGTTGCAGGCATCTTTAAAGCGTTCCGGATGGCGCGGCACCAGAATCAGCAGCAGATCCGGGAACTGTTGCAGCAGACGGCGATGGGCGTCGAGCACGATGGCCTCTTCGCCTTCGTGCGTGCTGGTGGCGATCCACACCGGCCGGCGCGACGCCCACTGGCGGCGCAGCGTCACCGCGCGTGCTGCCAGTTCCGGCGTAACGGAGATATCAAACTTGAGACTGCCGGTCACGGCCAGATGCGAGCGCTTCAGGCCGAGGCTGAGGAAACGATCGCCATCTTCGACGTTCTGCGCGGCGATCAGCGTAATGCGCTGCAGCAGGTCACGCATGAAACCGCCGAGCTTTTTATAACCTCTGGCGGAGCGTTCAGACAGGCGCGCATTGGCAATCACCAGCGGAATCTGGCGCTGATGCAGAATGCGAATGATGTTCGGCCACAGCTCGGTTTCCATGATAATCACCAGCCGCGGGTCGACGGTATCGAGGAAACGGTTGATTGAGCCGGGCAAATCGTACGGCAGATAGACGTGGTGCACGTCTTTGCCAAACGCCGACTGGGCGCGCTCGGAGCCAGTCGGCGTCATGGTGGTCACGGTAATGGGCAGCGTCGGATAGCGATGACGCAACGCGCGCACCAGCGGCACGGCGGCGAGCGTTTCACCGACCGAAACCGAGTGCAGCACGATGCCGTGCGGTGCCACTTTACCGCTGCAGTAGCCGTAGCGTTCCGCCCAGCGTTTACGATAGGCCGGTGCTTTTCGACCGCGCAGCCACAGGCGCAGCCAGATCAGTGGCTGAATCAGATAAAGCAGGGCTGTATAGAGAGTCGTCATAGTTAAGGTTACGACCAGTTCGCGTCAAAAAACACAGTAAAGGCGGCATGTTAACAGAAACTGACCGCCTGCTCATACCACTTCGTCAACGGGTTTGCAGGACGTGCTGATAAAGCGAAGTCAGCGCCTGCGCCAGTCTTTGCGGACCATAAGGTTCAATTTTGCGACGTGCGGCTTCGCCCAGCGCCGGATTGTGCGAAAGTGCGGGCGTTGCGATTACCGCTTCGTTTAACGCTTTGATATCCAACGCATCGCAGACAAAACCCTGTTCACCGTTGGTGATAAATTCTGCGCCGCCGCAGCCGGTGCTGGTAATGATTGCCAGCCCGCAGGCCATCGCTTCCAGCACCACATTGGGGAACGGATCGTACAGCGTTGGCAACAGCAGCGCATCGGCAGCATGATAAAACGGCTGAACGTCCTGCTGCACGCCCGCAAAGCGCAGGCGGTCAAGACAGTTAAGCTGGTTCGCCAGCTGCTGATAGCGCGCCAGCTGTTTGTCCTGGCCGACCACCACCAGGTAGCGATCGCTATTAGCGACCGCTTCAATAGCGGCCTTTAGCCCTTTGCGTTCGAAGCCGGAGCCGACGTAGATCATCACCGTGGCGTCCTGCGGCAGGTTGAGTCGCTGACGCGCGGCGTGACGCAGCGTATCGCTGGCAGGCTGAAAACGCTGGCTATCAATGGCGTTGTGAATCACATGGATTTTGCTGGCATCCAGCGCGAAGTGACGCAAAATATCCTGCTTCACCATGTGTGAATTACAGATTACCGCTTTCAGCGAGGGCGCGTTGAACATCTCCGCTTCCGCCTGCAGCACATAGCGATGGTACGGGCTCAGGCTGGCGCTCAGCCGCTGCCACGGCGAAACAATGCGCGCGCGCTGCTCCAGCCATACGCGATGCACGCCGTCACCGGCGCGGAAAATATCGCAGCCGGCGATGCGCTCGTGGCTCTGTACGATATCGAACTTTTCCCGCTCCCAGCAGGCGCGCGCCGCGCGGGCAAAGCCGCGTTCACGCGAAATGCGGCCGAATTTTGCCGGATTGCAGATGTGCAGGTGCCAGGCCGGGTTCGGCGTGCCCTGCCAGCTGCGGGTAATGATGTTGAGATCGAGCTGCTCGCTGTCCAGCGCTTCCAGCGCGCGTGAGATAAAGCGCTCGGCACCGCCGTCCGGCCGGTATTTCTGCCGGACAATCGCCAGCCGTAACTTAGTCATGCAAAAGGCTCCTGGCGGCGGCAAGCACATCCTCAACCGGGATGGCAGACAGATAGCGCTGCTCGGTATTGGTATTGATCGAATCCGGTGACGGCAGCGGCGCATAGTCGCCCGCCCAGATAACGCGGTTATTGTCGCCCCACGGGCGCCAGTGCTGCAGCTTGGTCGGGCCGAACAGCGCCAGGCACGGCGTCTGCAGCGCCGCGGCCATGTGCATTGGTGCGGAATCGACGCCAATAAACAGCTGTGCCGCGTCGATCAGCGCCGCCAGCTGCGGCAGCGAGAGCTGGCCCGCCAGCGACACCACGTTCGGCGTGCGGCACAGCGACTGGATATGGGCGATCATCGCCAGCTCTTTCTGATCGGGCGCGGCGGTCAGCACCACGCTGCGACCATCAGCGGCCAGTGCATCTATCAGCTGCGCCACCTTTTCATCTTCCCAGCACTTAAAAACCCAGCGCGAGGTGGGCTGCAGCACCACAAACGGGCCGGTAATCGACTGCTGAGCGAGGACATCCTGCACTTTTTGCTGGTCGGCGGTGCTGAAATGCATGGAGGCTGTCGCCCCGGCGGTGGGAATGCCGAGCGGCTGCAGCGCCGTCATGTTTTGTTCCACGGTATGCAGCTGATGGTGACGGTCGGTGGAAACCAGCTGGTTATGACACCAGCGCCAGAACACGTTGTCGCGCTTGCGGTACGCAAAGCCAATACGCACCGGCGCACCAGACAGGCCGGTAATAATGGCGCTGCGCCACTGATCGGCCAGATTAATCACCACATCGTAATGGCAGGCGCGCACCGCCCGCACCAGCGCGACCTCATGGCGAAACTTCTGCCAGCCGCCTTCCTTTTTCCAGTTGCGATCGATGATATGCAGCTGACGGATCGCCGGATGCGCTTCCAGCATCGGGCGCGTCTCTTTATACAGCAGCACATCAATGTTGGCCTGCGGATAGCGCTGGCGCAGCGCATTGATGGCAGGCGTGGTCAGCAGCATATCGCCATGATGACGCAGCTTTATCAGCAAAATATTTTGCGGTGCAAAGTGGGCTGGAATCGGGCTTGCCATACTCAAATCATCTCAAAATTCAGTGAGCTGATTGTAGGGCAAACCCTGGAGGGGTTAAAGCCGCGGCGGGCGCTTATTTATTGCGCCAGCGATAAATGCGGCTCAGCCACAGCAGCAGCTGATACCACTGACGCGCGCCGCGCGCATTGCGCAGCATGCGTTTGTGCGTCTGGCTGCTAAACAGATCGGCGATCATTGCCTGGCGCGCTGCGGCGTCCGGTTCGCGCCGGATAGCGTGGCACACGCTGAGCGCTTCGCGGGTAATCTGCGCGTGGAAGCTCGGGTAAATCTTCACCTTGTGACGATAGCGCGTATTAATCTCTTCCAGCATGCGCGCGATTTTCAGGTAGTGACGCTGATAGTCGACGTTGTGCTGGCCGGTGCGCTTGCGGTTGCTGATCGACGCATCGTGCATGTAGTAGCGATACAGCACCCGATCGGTGTAGCGCACGCGCTGTACGTTGAGCATGAACTCAGTGGTCCACGGGATGTCCTGATGATGCAGACCGGGTTCAAACTGCAGATTAAGCTGTTCGATCAGCTCACGGCGGTAGATACCGAGCCACACGACGTGCAGGTAACGCCGGGTTTTCAGCGCCTTGTTGAGCCACTCCGGCCCGCTTAATACGCCGGTGCTGGTGAGGCGATCCCGCGGAATCATCGGCTTAATTGTCTGGCTGGCCTTGAAAAACCACTCGGCGTTGCACTGCGCAGCGTCCAGCCGATCGCGCTCCGCCATGTCGACCAGCGTCTGGTACATCGCCGGGTCCATGGTGTCGTCGGCGTCGGGAAAGCTGACGTATTTACCCCGCGCCACGGCCAGCCCGGCATTACGCGCACGCGACACGCCACCGTTCGGCTGATGAATCACCTGAATATGCTGGTACTGCTGCGCCAGCGCGTCGGCGCGCTCGCCGGAACCGTCGGTGGAGCCATCGTCAACAATGATGATCTCCAGCGACGTCAGGGTTTGCGCCAGCAATGCATTGATACAGCCAGTAAAATCAGCACCAGCGTTAAACATCGGGATAATGAGACTGAGTAGCGGGGATGAGTTATCGGGCTGCGCTGTCATGTTCTTCGTTGTTCCGTCGCGCCAGGCGCTGCTGCTGCCGGGTGCGGATAAAATCATGGATATCATTTAGCTTGCGTTCATCCAGCTCGAACAGCTGTTCAACCGGATGGGCAAATTTGTATTGCGCAGCGAACACAAACGAAGAGGGCGCGATGTGGTTCGGGCCAATTAAGAGCACGTCACCCAGCGGCCTTTGCTCCTCTACGCAGCAGGGACCATAAATTAAAATCACCGGTACCTGTTGCGCGTCGGCAATATACACATTGCCGGAATCCGAGGCGATATAGAAATCCATCTCGTTAATGGCGGCAGGCAGCGCCTCGAGCGGAATTTTACCTACCAGACTCACCAGATTGTTTCGCTGACCGGCAACTTTAAACAACTCCTGAACGCGTGATTGTTCATTCGGTGCGCCGAAAGCAAAAAAAGTGCAGGGGAGATCGCTCAGGTGGTCGAAAAGCCGACACCAGATTAACGGCGGAATGGTTTTGGCCTGATTTCCTGCCGTTACGCTAATACCAATACGGATGCCCGGCGCCTGCGTAATTTCCGCGGGCAGCGTTTCCGGTTGCCACAGTGGCAGGGTGGCATGTTTGGGATAACTCTCTTTGGTAAAAGAGCGATCGGCCAGTTTCAGGTAATTTTCCAGCGTTAAGGTATTTTTCTCGTGATAAACCACGCCGCTGGCCGTTAAATAAAACAGGCCCTGATAGCCTTTGCGCCGATAGCTGGAAAGAAATTGTTTGTTGCTGGCATTGCAGCAGGCGGCAATAAATAAATTGAGATTGGTGGGATGCAGCAAATAAATATTGTCGTAGCGATTGAGCAGCTGCCATACCAGTTTTATTTTTTTCATCAAACCGGAGCGATGATCTTCGATATACCAGATGTGCTCCAGCGTGGCGTCACGTTCAGCCAGCGGGGCGACACTATAGCTCAGCAGGGCATCGCTTTTTCCCAGGTGGGATAATAACGGCGTGATATTAATATAGTCGCCGATTTTAGCGGTTTGTATCACCAGGTTTTTACCGGTGCGGCCATGGACAAACTTCATCACCCATTTGACCGGCGAAAAAAGAATAAACAGTAGTACGTACGTCAAGTAGTCATCCCCATGATTCGGTCACACCGTCATGGGGGACCTGTTAACCTGAAACGTGCTGCGTGGTTGAAAATGACGTCTCCGCCACCTGAATAAGCTGCAGGTATTGCTGGCAAACAACGCTCAAACTATAAATGCTTAAGTCCAGATGTTGCAACCTGGGGGGAGTTGTATAAATTTCTCGCATTTTTTCTGCCAGCGATGTTGCATTCATCTCTGCCAGACCGCGTGACAGTTCGCCGGTGAGGATCGAAACAGGACCGCCCGGACAGCGCGTACTGACCACCGGGGTGCCGCAGCTCAGGGCTTCGACCAGCACATTACCAAAACCTTCACTGTCGGAACTGACCACCAGCAGGCGCGCGTGCCGTATCCAGGGATACGGGTTGCG
Organism: Pantoea sp. Ap-870; assembly: GCF_011752515.1. Taxonomy (NCBI): domain Bacteria; kingdom Pseudomonadati; phylum Pseudomonadota; class Gammaproteobacteria; order Enterobacterales; family Erwiniaceae; genus Pantoea; species Pantoea sp. Ap-870. The sequence goes on along the minus strand of NZ_VWXG01000011.1, from coordinate 165,584 downwards.
CTGAAAACCCTCGAAGCGCACGCGCTCCGCAATGCCTGAATTCTGCGCCTGCTCACGCAATTTTTGCGTTATTTTTTCGCTTCCCTGTCCCAGCAAAACCAGCGGCGCGGTGATGCCACTCAGGGCATAGGCTTCGAGCAGGCGGTCATGGCGTTTGGTTTCATGGAAGCGTCCCACGTGCACCAGGAAATCGGTGCCGGCTAACGGGCAGGGTTCAGCGGCCAGCCGGGCGAGGCTGTCAAAATCGAAAGGATTGGCGATCACTTTGGCCTGGCGGGGCTGTACGCCAATGTTTTGCACCATATCGTCGATGACGTACTGCGAAACCCCGACGATTTGGCGATCCTGATAAACGTGACGGATTTTCAGCCGCTTCAGCCACAGCGAGAAGCCGGTTTTACGTGCCAGATACGAAGCAGAAAACACGCCGTGCAGACAGAACCAGGTCCTGTCTCCATCGAGCGCAGGCGTTTGCCTGACAATGCGGTCAGTTTTATGCAGATGAGAGAGGATCAGATCAAATTTGCCGTGACGCGCTTCACTGTCGCGCACCGCACGATCCAGCAGACGCGCGCGGCGCCATGTTTCTGTCAGCTTGCGCCACGGGTGGTTACAGCGATCAAGAATCACCTGGTAATCCACGCCAGCCGGAATAGGGTAATCACATACCTTCCGCAATGAGAAGATCGAAACCTGGTGTCCCTGACTGAGGAAGCCCCCCGCCAGAGTCAGTACGACTTTTTCGGCGCCGCCGCCCGGCAGGCCATCAATCACCATTAAAATGCGTTTCGACAAAATTTTTTACCCCTACATGCCAGTCTGCTGTAAAGACTTAGCTGCTATCATTCCCGGTGCTATCAGGACTTAATATAAGAAAATTCAATTAATTATTTTTATGGCCAGGTAATTTTACACGAACGTGCGCTCGGTTAATTGCTAAAATTCAGGCCAGTGAAGAGTTTAAATTATTCTAGTTTAACTAATCTTATACCGCTATCGACTTCCCCCTGAACCCGTATGGGAAAAGTTTGCGCCCGTCAGGAGCGTTGCGTACCATAGCGATTATAACACTGTAATTCACCGGATAAGTTATGGAAAAACCTGCCTTTTTAATTACCCTTGATACCGAAGGGGATAACCTGTGGCGCAATCGCAGCGGCAAGGTCACTACCCATAACGTCCGGTTTTTACCGCGCTTCCAGGCGCTGTGTGAGAAATACGCTTTTAAACCGACCTGGCTGACCAACTATGAGATGGCCAGTGACCCGGCTTATGTCGAGTTCGGGCGCGATCTGCTGGCGCGCGGTCAGGGCGAAATCGGTATGCATTTACATGCCTGGTACAGTCCACCTGAATATGCGCTGACCGACGATGAGTGGCGTTACCAACCTTATCTGATCGAATATCCTGAAAACGTCCTGCGCGATAAAGTCGCCTATATGACCGATCTGCTGGAGAACGCTTTTCAGCGTAAAATGACCAGCCACCGCGCCGGCCGCTGGGCATTCAATGAAGTGTACGCCCGCGCCTTGATCGATCAGGGCTATCTGGTTGACTGCTCGGTTACGCCGCGCGTGAACTGGCGTAATGCGCAGGGTGCACCGCAGGGACAGGGCGGAACGGATTACAGCCATTTCCCCGATCGCGCTTATTTCCTCGATGAACACGATATTTCCAAACCGGGCAACGGTCCGCTGCTGGAACTGCCGATGAGCATTCAGTATCGCTACGGCACACTGACCAATCAGCTTAAAAAAATGTGGAATGGCATCCGCGGCAGGCAGCGCGGACCGTCAGTGAACTGGCTGCGTCCGGTGGGGGGGAATCTGGCCCAGATGAAACAGGTGGCAGAACAGACGCTCGCACAGGGCAACGACTATGTGGAGTTCATGCTGCATTCATCCGAGTTTATGCCAGATGGCAGCCCCACGTTTAAAACGGAGGCTGATATTGAACGCCTGTATGACGATCTGGAAGGCCTGTTCAGCTGGCTGGCGACCCGGACGCAGGGCATGACGCTCACGGAGTTTGCCCGGCTGAAGCAACAGCAGCGCTAAGCCGCCCAATCGCGTTACAGCGCGATCTCAGCCAGCATGGCCATCACGTCGTCAGGCTGAATGCCTGCCATGCTGCTGCCCTGAGCGGGCCGTAACGCATGCTGATTCCTGCCATAGCCACCAATCAGACCCGGGTCAGTCGGGCCGAACAGGGTGATGTTGGGGCGATCCAGCGCGGCGGTCAGATGGCTCAAACCGGTATCCACTGAGACCACCGCACGGGCGCCCGCCAGCTGCTGCGCCACCTGCTCCAGCGTCAGCTTCGGCAACACCTCTGCATGATCAAACCCTGCTGCCAGCCGCTGCGCGCGCTGGTGCTCGTGTTCGGCGCCCCACGGCAGCCTGACGTGCAGGCCAGTGGGCTGAACCCGCGCGATGAGCTGGCGCCAGTGATCTTCCGGCCAGTGTTTGTTGTCGCGCGTTGTGGCGTGCAGAAACACCAGGTACGGTTGGCTATCCTGCGGTTGCGCCGCGAGAAAATGACCGGCAATGGCATAGTCGCCCTGCGTGGCCGGTTTATCATAGCCCAGACTTTTGGCGAACAGTTCGCGCGTGCGTTCCACGGCGTGCTGCTGCTTACCAATCTCATGACGCTTGTCATACCACCAGCTGGCGAACGGTTCACGTGCGCTGCGGCTGTCCTGACCATGTTTGATGCCTTTGGCGAGGCGCGTCACCAGCGCGGCGCTTTTAATCAGCCCCTGGGCATCAATCACCACGTCGTACTGACGTGATTGCAGCTCGCGTTTGAATTGCACGCGCTCTTCGCGCTGCTGGCTGCCAAACCAGTGTTTGCGCCAGCGACGAATCGCCACCGGCAGGACTTTATCGACGGCCGGATGCCAGCCGGGGATCTGCGCAAAATTCTCTTCCACCACCCAGTCGAAGCGAATGCCGGGAATCGCCTGCATCGCGTCGGTCAGCGCCGGCAACGTGTGCAGCACATCACCCATCGACGAGGTTTTAACAATCAAAACGTGCATGGTTACTCCTGCACCGGATGCAGCAACTCGTTGAGTTCCTGATGCACGCGTGCCGGTTGAATATCAATCAGGCTCTGATGATAGCCCTCTGCGGCATCGCCTTTGCGCACTTTGTGGTAGCCGGTAATCAGGCGAATGATGCGCGCCTGATGGGACAGCGGCGGCGTGAAATCCGGGCTGCTCGGGCCATACAGCGCCACCAGCGGCCGGTTGAGCGCGGCGGCAATGTGCATCAGTCCGGAATCATTGCTGACGACCGCAGCACAGTGGGCGATCAGAATCACCGCCTGCTCCAGCTGCGTTTCGCCCGCCAGATTGCGGCAGTGCGCGCGTGCCGTGTCCGGCAGCGCCTGCAGGATCGCCTCGCCGGTTTCCCGATCTTTAGCCGAGCCAAACAGCAGCACCTGATAGCCTTCAGCAATCAGCTGTTCTGCCAGCGCGGCGTAGTGATAGTGTGGCCAGCGCTTCGCGGGACCAAATTCGGCACCGGGGCAGAAGCCGATGGCCGGGCGATCGGCCGACAGCGCAAACTGCGCTGCGGTCATGCGTTTTTCATCGTCGTCGACGCGCAGCTGCGGCCACAACAGCGGCTGCGGCAACTGTGCTGCCGCCGCAACCGGCTGGTCATAGCCCAGCGCCACATAGCGCTCCACCATTAAGGGAAACGCGGCTTTGTCCAGCACACGCACGTCATTCAGCACGCCATAGCGCATTTCACCGCGCCAGCCGATGCGGCGTTTGATGCCGGCAAAAAACGGCACCAGCGCCGATTTAAACGAGTTTGGCAGCACATAGGCGCGATCGTAACCGCTGGCCCGCAGCGCTTTGCCCAGGCGACGGCGCTCACCCAGCGCCAGCGCACCGTGGCCAAGCGGCATCGCCAGCGCCTGATTCACTTCCGGCATGCGTGACAGCAGCGGCCGGCACCAGGCCGGCGCCATCACATCAATTACCGCCTCAGGGTGCGCCTGTTTCAGCGTGCGATAGAGACTTTGCGACATCATCATATCGCCGACCCAGGAGGGGCCAATAACCAGAATTTTCATCGCCGGTGCCGGTTTCCTTATGCGTGACGGTTCAGCCAGGCCATGTATTCGCCCACGCCCTGCGCAACGGTTTTAAACGGTTTGTCATAGCCCGCGGCGCGCAGTTTGCTGAGATCCGCCTGCGTAAAGGCCTGGTAGCGCCCTTTCAGTTTGTCCGGGAACGGGATGTATTCGATCTGGCCTTGCTGGTGGAACTTCAGCACCGCATCCGCCACTTCCTGGAAGGATTCGGCACGACCGGTACCACAGTTATAGATGCCGGATACGCCGTTTTCCCAGCACCACAGATTGACCGCCACCACATCATCGACGTGGATGAAGTCACGACGGAAGCTGTCGCTGCCCTCGAACAGCTTAGGATTTTCACCGTTGCTGATTTGCGTATTGAGGTGGAACGCGACGCTCGCCATGCTGCCTTTATGGCCTTCACGCGGCCCGTACACGTTGAAATAGCGGAAGCCGCACACCGGCGAATCCGCTTCCGGCAGAATCTGGCGGACATAGTGGTCGAACAGCATTTTTGAGTAGCCGTACACGTTGAGCGGCTGCTCGTACTGGCGCTCTTCAATGAAGTTCTCGTTACGCCCGCCGTAGGTGGCGGCCGAGGAGGCATACAGGAACGGAATTTCACGTTCGAGGCAGAAGTGCAGCAGATCTTTCGAGTACTGATAGTTGTTATCCATCATGTACTTACCGTCCCACTCGGTGGTGGCTGAACAGGCACCTTCATGGAACACCGCTTCAATCGGACCCAGATCTTCACCCGACATGATGTAGGTGAGGAACTCCTCTTTATCCATGTAATCCGCGATGTCCAGATCCGCGAGATTCACGAATTTGGTGCCATCTTTCAGATTATCCACCACCAGGATATCGGTATGACCGCGATCGTTGAGCGCTTTCACAATGTTGCTGCCAATCATGCCCGCGCCGCCGGTTACGATAATCATATGCTTTGCCTTTAAACAGTTGGGGTGAAACAGGAGGTTTCACGCACGAATATCTAACATCATAACATTTCAGCCCGATGCGGACAGCCAGATGACGCCGATCGCGCTGCACAAATCCTGCGCGCCGCGTGAACTATGCTGCAAAACGGAGATTTCCCTGGCTGAATTGTCGTCCATTCGCTTTTCGATCAGTAATATGTGCCAAAATTTTGCTATCTGAGGAGCAGAATCATGTCCGATCAGTTCTATTCACAAATCCGGCAACAGCTTGAGACAACGCGGCAGGACGGATTGTTCAAACAGGAGCGCACCCTGACCTCGGCGCAGCAGGCGGAAATCAACGTCGCCAATAGCCCGCCGGTGATTAACTTCTGCGCCAATAACTATCTCGGCCTTGCGAACCATCCGGCGCTGATTCAGGCCGCCAAAGACGGCATGGACACGCATGGTTTTGGCATGGCGTCGGTGCGTTTTATCTGCGGCACGCAGGACAGCCATCAGCTGCTGGAGCGCCGGCTGGCGGAGTTCCTCGGCATGGAAGAAGCTATCCTGTTCTCCTCATGCTTCGACGCCAACGGCGGGCTGTTTGAGACCCTGCTGGGCGCGGAAGACGCGATTATCTCGGATGCGCTCAACCATGCGTCGATCATCGACGGCATCCGCCTGTGCAAAGCCCAGCGCTATCGTTACGCCAACAATGATATGGCTGAGCTGCGCGCGCGCCTGCAGGAGGCCCGCGACAAGGGGGCGCGCCATCTGCTGATTGCCACCGACGGCGTGTTCTCCATGGATGGCGTGATCGCTAACCTGCAGGGCATTTGCGACCTGGCCGATGAGTTTAATGCGCTGGTGATGGTGGATGACTCGCACGCGGTAGGCTTTGTCGGCGCAAGCGGACGCGGCACGCATGAATACTGCGGCGTGATGGATCGCGTGGATATTCTGACCGGCACGCTGGGTAAAGCGCTGGGTGGCGCGTCCGGCGGTTACGTGGCGGCAAAACGCGAGGTGGTTGAATGGCTGCGTCAGCGCTCGCGCCCTTATCTGTTCTCCAACTCGCTGGCACCGGCGATTGTGGCCGCGTCGCTGCGCGTGCTGGATCTGCTGAACGAAGGCGATGGACTGCGGCAGCGGCTGTGGGAAAACGCCCGCTTCTTCCGGGAAAAAATGACCGCCGCGGGCTTTACGCTGGCCGGTGCCGATCACGCCATCATTCCGGTAATGCTGGGCGATGCCAAAGTGGCGCAGCAGTTTGCCAGCCTGCTCCAGCAGGAAGGCATCTACGTTACCGGCTTCTTCTATCCGGTGGTGCCGCAGGGCCAGGCGCGCATTCGCACGCAGATTTCTGCCGGCCACACTCAGGCGCAGCTGGAGCACGCGGTGGCGGCCTTCACGCGCATCGGACATCAGTTAGGGGTTATCACTGCAGGAGCCAACGGATGAAAGCACTGGCTAAACTGAAAGCGGAAGAGGGGATCTGGATGGTGCACGACGCGCCGGTGCCGGAGCCCGGTCATAACGATCTGCTGATTAAAATCCGCAAAACCGCCATCTGTGGCACCGATGTGCATATCTATAACTGGGACGACTGGTCGCGCAAAACCATTCCGGTGCCGATGATCACCGGCCACGAATACGTGGGCGAAGTGGTCGGTATCGGTCAGGAAGTGAAGGGTTTCGCCATTGGCGATCGCGTATCGGGCGAAGGTCACATCACCTGTGGCCACTGCCGCAACTGTCGCGCCGGCCGTACCCATTTATGCCGTAATACCGTGGGTGTCGGGGTCAATCGTCAGGGCTGCTTCGCTGAATATCTGGTGATCCCGGCGTTTAACGCATTCAAAATTCCCGACAATATTTCCGACGAGCTGGCGGCGATTTTCGATCCGTTCGGTAACGCGGTGCATACCGCGCTCTCGTTTGATTTGGTAGGTGAAGACGTGCTGATCTCCGGTGCCGGACCGATTGGCATTATGGCGGCAGCGGTGTGTAAACACGTCGGCGCGCGGAATGTGGTGATCACTGACATCAATGAGTACCGCCTCGGGCTGGCGCGTGAAATGGGCGTGACGCGTGCGGTCAACGTGGCGCAGCAGAATCTGCGCGAGGTGATGACGGAACTGGGCATGACCGAAGGCTTTGATGTCGGACTGGAGATGTCCGGCGCGCCGCCGGCGTTTCGTACCATGCTGGAGACCATGAATCACGGCGGACGCATTGCGCTGCTGGGCATTCCGCCGGGTGAGATGTCGATTGACTGGAATCAGGTTATCTTTAAGGGGCTGTTTATCAAGGGGATTTACGGCCGTGAGATGTTTGAAACCTGGTACAAAATGGCCGCGCTGATTCAGTCCGGCCTCGATCTGACGCCGATCATCACGCATCGCTATCACATCGACGACTTCCAGCAGGGCTTCGACGAGATGCGTTCCGGGCGTTCAGGCAAAGTGGTGCTGAGCTGGGATTAAACGACACACCGGCCTGCGGGCCGGTGACGCTCAGGATTGCTGTTTTTCCGCATCGGTCAGGTAACGCACCTTACGCGTGTAATCCTGGCCCTTAAAGCTCAGCGGCTGGTGCGGATCCTGCAAATATTTTTGCCATTCACTTAAGGGAAAGCCGCCATGCGCGCCAATCACCTGCGGTGGAATCACGGCCGACTGACCACCAATGCGTTTCGACACCGGCCAGTTAGCCCATTCGCCCAGATTGACCGTGCGGACATCCAGCAGGTCGAGCAGGGCAGCGAGCGGTAGCTGATCGGTTGGCGGCTGGTCGTCGTTCATCAATTCCCAGGTATCATTAAATAACGTCAGCCACAGCGGACAAATACGCTGCCATGTGCGACGGGAGGCCGCCAGATAGGCGCCATTCACGTGATCCTGCAAATAAGGGCGAACGGTGTGGTGGTAATAGGCCGGAATGTGTTCTTCTGGCGCGCCGGCCAGTTTGGCGATCATCTTGCCCTGACGGAAGCTGCTGTACAGATGATGCTCACGCATCGCAATATCCGGCGTTTTTAATAAATTGAGATCGGAATCGATCATCAATATACCTTCACCGGTCGCCTGCAAGGGGGCCTGAAGTTTAATCAGGCGGCTGCGGTAGATCTGTTTATAGCGGTAGTTTTCTTCACGAAACGGCACCTCCAGCGTCACCACACGCACGCGTGCCGGCAGCGGCGGAAAAGCGCTGGAAGGCTGATCGCTGACGATGACAATTTCGCTGATGGTGTCGGCGCAGCGGCTGGCAAAATAAGCGCTGAGCACCGCTTCTTCAATGTAATCAGCGCCGGTACAGGGAATGACCACGGAACTGACGGCAATTGTGCCCTGCGCATCCGCCTGCGTGGCGGGAATGTTGTGGCGCGAGAGAATATAGCGACGGTGTTTATTTAAAAAATCAAACATGCTTTTTTCTCTCCATGACGTTTTCCAGAATGTTTTCCACGCCCGATACGTAATGTTCAATGCTATAGCGCTCGCGCACCCGGGCGGCGGCGGCGGCGATTAAACGCTGGCGCAATGCAGTATCCTGCCATAGCGCGCTAAGATGCTGGCTAAGCTGTTGCGTATTGCCATAGTCAAACAGTAAACCGGTCTCGCCGTGTTGAATTAATTCCGACGTACCGACGACATTCGAACCTATCACCGCCGTATTCACCAGCATCGCTTCCAGCACCACGCGCGGCAGCCCTTCACTGGCTGAGGCGAGAATAAACGTATCGAATGCCGCCAGATAATCCAGCGCGTTATTTTGAAAGCCAGTAAAAATAACCTGCGCGGCAATCCCCTCTTTTTGTGCCAGCTGCTGTAAGTGCTGCTGCTCCGGGCCGGCACCGACGATCACCATTTTCCATTTAGCGGCAGGATGCGCGCGGCTGAATTCACCTAACGCCTGCAAAATATGATGGTTGGATTTACGCGCAATCAGGGAACCGATGGAGCCGAAAATAAAGGTATCCGCGGGATAATCAAAGCGCTGACGCACCGCCTCACGCACCGGCAGCGGCTGATGAATATCGATAGCGTTGGATACGGTAAAGCAGCGCTGCGCATCAACACCGCTTTTGCTCAGGGTGCGGTGTACGCCCTGTGACACAGCAATCACCGCATCACAATGCCGATTAATCATCTTGACCAGCGCATTATTGAGTAACGGATCAATGCGGCAGTGCTGAATTAACGCCACGTGAGTCTGTTCAGCGGCGAGATAGCCTTCAACGTTGGTGCTGGGCTGATTATTCATGTACAGCGCATCATAGCCACCGTCGCGTAAAATCGTCGCGATTTGGCGGGCGTTAGGCTGCATGCGCCACTGGCGATCGATGCGGTCGATGGCGCTTTTTTTCACCGCGCGGTTAAAAAACAGCAGGGTGCGCAGCGACTCTTTGGTGATTTTTGCCCAGAGCGGCTGGCGACGCTGCGCAATAAATAGCACCGGAATGCCGATCGCGTCTAATACCGAGGCAATGGTCTCCTGATTGCCACGCGCATAATTCTGATAAAAACAGCAGGTGATAGCGAAACGCTGGCGATCAATGCGCTTGAGTAATTCCAGCATGCTGTTGGTACCGCCGCCCCATTCGCGCCCGGTATCCAGCAGCAGAATTTTCTTTCTGGTTGACGTCATCTGTTCCGATATCCTTGCGCGGAAAAGGTGTGGCGTTAAATAAGGCGCAGCACGCTGCGCCTGATAATCAGAATAGCTGTTTAAGCGACTGCACGAGTGAACTGCCGGTAATGCTCTCTGTCACCACCTCCACCGCACGACTCTGCGGTACGGCAGGCAGCGGCTGGCCCGGCTTACACACGCCAGGCGCACGGAACACCGGGGTACGCGGTTTCACCGGCGTGCTGACCGGCGGCGTAGCGCCCTGGCGCAGCGGTTCGTTGAGCAACTGGCTGGGGCGGACGAGGGTGATATCGCCCGGTAGCGTTGGCAACATCTGCTGCAACACCCGTACCGTGGTGGGATGCGGATGGCCAATAGCGATGGCGTAGCCATCACGCTGTGCCAGCTTCACTGCGCGGGTGAACTGGGTGCGAATCGCCGCTTCATTCTGGCTGTCATCAAGAAATACCCGACGCTTCAGGACTTTGACCTGCGTGCCCTGTGCGGCCGGGACCGACTGGCTGTTGCCAATGGTCATGCTATCGAGGAAGTAGTAATTATAGTGATTGAGCACCTGCATCACTTTCTGCATGCCGGGCAGGCTGGAGGTCATTTTGCTGCCCATATGGTTGTTCAGACCAACCGCATACGGCACTTTGTTGCTGGCGTCACGCACGATGCGCGCGATCTCTTCGCTGCTCATCTCCGGCGTCAGCGTGTCCTTCTCCAGCGGCTGTTTGCTCAGCGGCGCCATCGGCAGGTGAATCAGCACTTCATGACCGTCCTGATGCGCTTTGGTTGCCATATCACGCGCATGAGGCGCGTTGGGCAGCACCGCCACAGAAATCGCGGCGGGCATCTGCAGCACTTTATTCTCTTCAGCCGGGCGGTAGCCGAAGTCGTCAATGACGATAGCCAGTTTTCCCGCATGGGCGGCAAAGGTGAAAAACAGCCCGCACAGGGCGGCGCTAAGCTTTTGGGACTGAAACAACACTTATCTTCCTAACCACGGCAGTGGGTTGACGGCCTGTCCCTGACGACGAATTTCAAAGTAGAGCGAGGGCGTGCCGCGGCCGCCGCTGGTGCCCACGAGGGCGATAGGCTGTCCTGCCTTCACCTGCGCACCGACGCTCACCAACGCGCTCTGATTGTAGCCATAAAGGCTCATATCGCCTTTACCGTGTTCGACGACCACAACCAGGCCGTAGCCTTGCAGCCAGTCGGCCATCAGCACGCGACCATCAGCAATGGCTTTGACTTCAGTGCCTTCCGGCGCATCAATCACCAGACCTTTCCAGCGCAGTTCGCCCTGCATTGCTTCACCAAAGCGATGTTCAATGCGACCGCGCACTGGCCAGATGGCCTGTCCGCCCGGCCGGCCAAGGCCGCCGGTGCGCGCCATCAGCTCGCGCTCGCTTTGCGTAGGAGAATAGCTGGAGCCTTTGGCTTTTGCCTGAGCCTGACGCTGGCGCACTTTTTCCGCCTCGCGCGCTTCGCGTTGCGCCCGTTCGCGCGCCTCACGTTCGGCTTTGGCGATTTTGTCCTGCAGGCGGCTTTCGTTCTGACGCATCTCGACCAGATCGGCCTGGTCTTTCTCCAGCGCGCTCTCCAGTGCGGACAACGTTTTCTTGCGTGCGGCGCTGGCGGTTTCCAGCTTGTTCTGTTGCGTCTGCTGCTGCGCTAACAGCGACTTTTGCTGCTCCTGCTTGCCCTGCAGCGCCTGACGCTGCTGCGCCAGCTCCTGCTGAGTCTGCTTAAGCTCGTCGATGTTTTTCTGCCGGGCGGCATTGAGGTAGCCAAAATAGGCCAGAATGCGTTCGCTGCGCTGTGCTTCTTCACCGCCGAGCAGCAGCTGCACGCCGTTGTGCTGGCCCTGACGAAACGCGGCATCCAGCTGCTGCGCCAGCAGTTTTTCCTGCTGCGCCTGCTGCTTTTCCAGCCGGGCAATGGCGGCGGTGGTTTGGGCGATTTCGCCGTTCAGCGCGCTCAGGCTGTTGCGGGTTTCACGCAGCTGGCGACTGGCCTGGGCAATCACTTTTTCCTGACTCTGCAGCTGATCCAGCAGCTTACTGCGCTGCAGCTTCTGCGCTTTAACGCTTTTCTCTTTTTCGGCGATGTCCTGCTGAATGGACTTTAGCTGCGTTTTGCTGTCATCGGCGCTATGCGCGGCGACGGGCAACAGCAACGCACCCGCACAAAGCAGGCTGAGGGAGATATCGGACCAGCGAAATGACAACGGAGATGCCGGGTCGTTGTAACGGGTCCTTGTGTGTGTAACGGTCGCTTTTCCCTTCATAGTCGATAATTATTCCACGATGAACAGCCGCTTACCAGTTATCCCGGCCGGGTTTTGCTTTACGAAAGATGTCGGCCACAGCTTACCGGGATAAAGATTGTCTCAATTTTGCGATTAGAACACTTTTTTTGGAAAATGACGCACAAATCGTAACTCTGCCCGCTTCACGACTGTACATGCGAAGTGGCGCAGGTATACTCAGAACCCTTGTTTTAGCTTATTAGCCCCGGTCTGGAGTCGTTACCCCTCATGCAAGAAATTATGCAGTTTGCAAGCAATCACCCCATCCTTAGTCTGGCATGGGTCGCTTTACTTATTCTGGTGATTGTAACCACCGTTAAAGGTATGTTCTCTAAGGTAAAAACCATCAGCCGTGGTGAAGCAACCCACCTGATCAACAAAGAGGACGCGGTGGTGGTAGACGTTCGTTCACGCGACGACTATCGCAAAGGACACATTTCAGGGGCTATTAACATCGCCGCAGCCGATATCAAAAAAGGCAGCTTCGGCGAGCTGGAAAAGCACAAGTCGCAGCCCATAATTGTGGTATGTGCCACCGGCCAGAGCGCCGCAGAACCGGCAGCCACCCTTAGCGCAGCGGGTTTTGACAAAGTGACCGTGCTGAAAGATGGTGTGAGCGGCTGGAGTGGCGAAAACCTGCCGCTGGTTCGCGGTAAATAACTTCCTGAGGTATCACCGCATGGCTAATGTTGAGATTTACACCAAAGTGACCTGTCCTTACTGCCACCGGGCGAAGGCGTTGCTGGATCAAAAAGGCGTGTCATACCAGGAGATTCCCATTGATGGGGACGCGGTAAAGCGCGAAGAGATGATCAAACGCAGCGGCCGCACCACGGTGCCACAGATCTTTATTGACGCGCAGCACATTGGCGGCTGTGACGATCTCTACGCGCTGGACGGGCGTCAGGGACTCGATACCTTGCTCCGCGCATAACATTTTCGACCGACAATTTTCACTTAAAGGATTCAGTAACATGTCAGAGCATAGCAGCAACGAAATGCAGTTCCAGATTCAACGCGTTTACACCAAAGACGTTTCATTTGAAGCGCCAAACGCACCTGAGGTTTTCCAGAAAGAGTGGGAACCGGAAGTGAAGCTGGATCTGGACACCGCCTCTTCTCAGCTGGCGGATGAAGTGTATGAAGTCGTGCTGCGCGTTACTGTCACCGCCACCGTGGGCGAAGACACCGCGTTCCTGTGCGAAGTACAGCAGGCCGGTATCTTCACCATCAGCGGTATCGAAGGCACGCAGATGGCACATTGCCTCGGCGCTTACTGCCCGAACATTCTGTTCCCGTATGCGCGTGAATGTGTCACCAGCCTGGTGTCACGCGGTACCTTCCCTCAGCTCAATCTGGCGCCGGTCAACTTTGATGCGCTGTTCATGAATTATCTGCAGCAGCAGGGTGAAGGCGAAGCGCCACGTCAGGATGCCTGATGACTACACTCAACGCTTCGATTAGCGTCATCGGTGCCGGCTCGTACGGCACCGCACTGGCCATTACGCTGGCCCGTAATGGCCATCCGGTGCTGCTGTGGGGCCACAATCCGCAAAACGTGGCGCAGCTGCAGGCTGACCGATGCAATACCGCTTTCCTGCCCGATGTTCCTTTCCCCGATAATCTCGTTCCTGAAGCCGATCTGGCCCGCGTCGTCAGCGCCAGCCGCGATCTGCTGGTGGTAGTGCCAAGCCATGTGTTCGGCGACGTGCTGATGCAGCTCAAACCGCTGCTGCGTGCCGATTCACGCATTGTCTGGGCGACCAAAGGACTGGAAAAAGAGACCGGACGGTTGCTGCAGGATGTGGCGCGCGAAATCCTCGGCGACAGCATTCCGCTGGCGGTGATTTCCGGCCCGACCTTTGCCAAAGAGCTGGCGGCCGGTTTGCCGACGGCGATTGCGCTGGCGGCCACTGACGCGCAGTTTGCCGACGATCTGCAGCAAAAGCTGCACTGCGGCAAAAGCTTCCGCGTTTACAACAATCCGGACTTCATCGGCGTGCAACTGGGCGGCGCAGTGAAAAACGTCATTGCGATTGGTGCCGGGATCTCCGACGGCATTGGCTTTGGTGCCAATGCGCGTACGGCACTCATCACCCGCGGTCTGGCGGAGATGAGCCGTCTCGGTGCTGCGCTGGGTGCCGATCCGACGACCTTTATGGGCATGGCGGGTCTTGGCGATCTGGTGCTGACCTGTACCGATAATCAGTCGCGCAACCGCCGTTTCGGCATGATGCTGGGGCAGGGCGAAAGCGTGGATGAGGCGCAACGCATTATCGGACAAGTTGTAGAAGGCTACAGAAACACGAAAGAAGTCAAAGCGTTAGCTGCGCATGTGGGCGTGGAAATGCCAATAACCGAGCAAATTTATCAGGTATTATATTGCGAAAAATCGGCGCGAGAGGCAGCATTGAGCCTGCTTGGTCGTACAAGGAAGGACGAGAACAGCCAAAGCTAAAGCAGGACGCTTAAGCATTATCACCTGTAGCGCCTAATCGGGCGCTTTTTTATCGGGAGCAAACAGCAATGTCGTCTGAAGAGTTAGAACTGGTCTGGAACCATATCAAAGCCGAAGCCAGAGCGCTGGCCGATTGTGAACCGATGCTGGCCAGTTTTTACCATGCGACCTTGCTCAAGCACGAAAATCTCGGCAGCGCGCTCAGCTACATGCTGGCTAACAAGCTCGCTAACCCGATCATGCCCGCTATTGCCATACGCGAAATTGTTGAAGAAGCCTATCGTCAGGATCCTGAGATGATTGTCTCGGCCGCGTACGATATTCAGGCAGTGCGTCAGCGCGATCCGGCGGTCGACAAATATTCCACGCCGTTACTCTATCTGAAGGGCTTCCACGCGCTGCAGGCGTACCGTATTGGCCACTGGCTGTGGAAAGAGGGACGGCGCGCGCTGGCGGTGTATCTGCAAAACGAAATCTCGGTCTCTTTTGCCGTGGATATTCATCCGGCGGCGCGCATCGGGCGCGGCATCATGCTGGATCACGCCACCGGCATCGTGATTGGTGAAACGGCTGTGGTGGAAAATGACGTCTCCATTCTGCAGTCGGTCACGCTGGGCGGTACCGGTAAAACCAGCGGCGATCGCCATCCGAAGATCCGTGAAGGGGTGATGATTGGCGCAGGGGCCAAAATCCTTGGCAATATTGAAGTCGGGCGCGGTGCCAAAATCGGTGCCGGTTCGGTGGTCTTGCAACCGGTGCCGCCCCATACCACGGCGGCCGGCGTGCCGGCGCGCATTGTCGGCAAACCAGCCAGCGACAAACCGTCGATGGATATGGATCAGCACTTCACCGGCGCCGGGTTTGAGTACGGCGACGGCATCTAGCCTTTGATCAGCGCGCCCGCATAATCCAGCTGGCGCCACGCCTCATACACCACCACTGAAACCGCATTCGACAGGTTCATGCTGCGGCTCTCTGCGCGCATCGGAATGCGGATCTTCTGTTCTGCCGGCAACGCATTAAGAATTTCTGGCGGTAAGCCACGACTCTCCGGGCCAAACAGCAGATAGTCGCCCGGCTGATAGCTGACGGCGCTGTGCGCCGGTGTGCCTTTGGTGGTCAGCGCGAATAAGCGCTGTGGCGCTTCCGCCGCCAGAAAAGCGGCGTAGCTGGCGTGCTTTTTCAGCGCGGTATATTCATGGTAATCCAGTCCGGCGCGGCGCAGGCGTTTATCATCCCAGGCGAAGCCTAACGGCTCAATCAGGTGCAGCTGAAAGCCGGTATTGGCGCACAGGCGGATGATGTTGCCGGTATTTGGCGGAATTTCAGGTTCAAATAAGACGATGTTTAGCATAAGGCCCCCGGAAACGAGGGCCGCAGCATAGCAAATTATTGCCGGGCGGAGTACAGCGGCAGCCACAGCGTCAGGCGCAGACCGCCTAACGGGCTGTCATCGGCTTTCACCCAGCCGCGGTGCTGTTGCACGGCGGTTTCGACAATCGCCAGCCCGAGCCCGGTGCCGCCGGATTCACGGTCACGCGCTTCATCGGTGCGGTAGAACGGACGGAAAATCTGCTCGCGATCTTCCGGGCTGACGCCAGGACCGTCGTCGTCCACGTGCACGGTAATGCCCTGAATATCCACCGCAAAGCTAACGCTGATGTGCGTGTGTGAATAGCGCAGCGCGTTACGCACAATGTTCTCCAGCGCGCTTTCCAGCGCATGCGGGTTGCCGTACTGCGGCCATGGACCGGGCGGATAGGGCACGTCCATGGTTTTACCCATCTGCTCCGCTTCGAATTTGGCATCTTCCAGCACGCCATTCCACAGCTGGTTGGCCTTCATCGCTTCGCTCACCAGCGCGTTCTTGTGCTGGGTGCGCGACAGTACCAGCAAGTCGTTGATCATGCCGTCCAGACGCTGCGCTTCGGTCTCAATGCGCTCCAGCTCTTTGCCTTCGCCATGACGCCGGCGCAGTAGCGCCGTCGCCAGCTGCAGGCGCGTCAGCGGCGTGCGTAATTCATGGCTGATATCCGACAGCAGACGCTGCTGTGCCGTCATCATGCGTTCGAGCGCGCTCACCATCTGGTTGAAACTGGAGCCGGCAGCGAGAAATTCCTGCGGGCCCGATTCCAGTTCCGGATGCTGACGCAGATTTCCGCTCGCCACTTCATCCGCGGCATGTTTTAGTTTGCGTGCCGGACGCGCCAGGCTCCACGCCAGCCACAGCAGCAGCGGTGAGCTGATTAACATGGTGACGATGAGCAGCAGCAGAGGACGGTCAAACAGCAGGTTGACGAAATCGAGCTGGGAACTGGTGGCGGGACGGATCAGATACAGCTGGTAATTGTCTTCGCCGTCGCGCACCGCGAAGGGGCCGACCATCTCGACGCGGCCATACTTTTTCTTCTGCGGATGATCGGCATTATCAGACTGGCCGATAAAGTTGCGGATCACCTGCATTTCATTGTGCTGCGCACCGATCACCCGTCCTTCGCTGGTCACCAGCAGCAGGCGCTGACCGGGCGGTGCCCATTTGTCGATGGCGCGAAACAGCCGGCGCCACCACATCAGGTCGTTGGGCGGATCCTGTGACAGCTCCGCCTCAACGTGTTGTTCAATCATGGTGCCCTGGCGCTGTTCGCTCTCCATCAGCGAGGTCATCTGGCGCGAATCGAGTTTGGGCACCATCAGTACCAGCATCAACACCAGCGCCAGGGTGAGCCAGAAGATGGCGAAGATGCGGGTGGTCAAACTTCCAATCATGATGCCGAAACCATCAGATAGCCGCGTCCGCGCAGAGTTTTGAACCACGGATGACCATCACGACGTTCCGGCAGCTTACGACGCAGGTTAGAGATGTGCATATCGATGGCGCGGTCAAACGGCGTCAGGCGCTTGCCCAGCACTTCCTGGCTGAGATGCTCGCGTGACACTACCTGGCCAAGATGCTGCGCCAGTAAGTAGAGCAGGGTGAACTCAGTGCCGGTGAGATCCAGCGTTTCGCTGTCGAAGCTGGCTTCCTGACGGCCCGGATTCAGGCGCAGGCAATCCACTTCCAGCGTCGGTGAGCTGTTATCGTGCTGTTGCTGCTGTTCGCTCCAGTTGGAACGGCGCAGAATCGCACGGATACGCGCCACCAGTTCGCGATCGTTGAACGGCTTTGGCAGATAGTCATCCGCGCCCAGTTCCAGGCCCAGAACGCGGTCCAGCTCGCTACCGCGGGCGGTCAGCATGATGACAGGGGTTTGATGTTGCTGGCGTAGCTCTTTTAACGTGTCGATACCGTTCTTCTTCGGCATCATGACATCGAGCAAAAGCAGGTCGACGGTGTTGTCCAGCAGATTGAGCGCCTGCTCGCCATCGCTGGCGACAATCACCTCAAAACCTTCCATTTCAAGCAGTTCTTTAAGCAGCGAAGTCAATTCGCGATCGTCATCAACCAACAGGATTTTATTCATTTTTTGTTGCCCTCCGCAGGCAAAATACCGTGTTCCTATAGTGGCAATCCAACGCTTTACGTAGTTTTACACCCCCTGACGGATGTTTGCAGCTGTCGCCGTACACTAGCTCTCGTTGAATCGCAAAACGGAACGAACCGGGAGTAAACGATGCGCTACTTAACCGCCGTCGTCTTTGCCTCAGCGATGGTTCTCAGTCACGCCAGCGCAGAAGCAGCAGACACGACGACGATTGACGAGATGCATCATAACGGCGGATTGACGACAGGCAGTATGACGCAAAATCCGCAAAGCCACATGTTCGATGGCATTGAGCTGACTGAACAACAGCGGCAACAGATGCGCGACCTGATGCAGCAAGCGCGCCATGAACGCCCGGTGTTAAGCGTTCAGGACATAGAAACTATGCATGACCTTGTCATTGCAGACAAATTTAACGAATCGGCTATCCGCCAGCAGGCAGAGAAACAGGCCCGCGAGCAGGTAGAACTGCAAATCGAGATGGCCCGGGTTCGTAATCAGATGTATCACCTGCTAACGCCTGCACAGCAAGCGACATTGCAGAAGAATTTTGAGCGGCGCCTGAATGAAGCGCGTCGGCTCTCCGGATTGCAGCCATCATCACCGCTGCAAGCAGTGAGTAGTACCAGCAGTAACCAGTAACATAGTATCCCTGTTTTCCTTGCCATAGACACCATCCCTGTCTTCCCCGCCATGATGGCGGGGTTTTTTTTGCCCTGAATTCGCGGGCAAATTGCATCCGTCTCGCCATCCTGTCACGCAGTCTGCACGGGACGGTGATAAACTTGAGCCATTTTCCACTGCATGGCGTGCTGCAGCGCCTGACGAGGCAAGGCATGGAACCTTCCTACGCAAAACTGGTAAACCGCGCGGCGCTGGCGGCAACCACGCTGGCAACGCTGTTGCTGATCGTGAAAATTTTCGCCTGGTGGTACACCGGTTCGGTCAGCGTGCTGGCGGCGCTGGTGGATTCGCTGGTCGATATCGCCGCGTCACTGACCAATCTGCTGGTGGTGCGCTATTCATTGCAGCCTGCCGATGACGATCACACCTTTGGTCACGGTAAAGCGGAATCGCTGGCGGCACTGGCGCAAAGCATGTTTATCTCCGGATCGGCGCTGTTTCTGTTTCTTACCGGGCTGCAGCATCTGGCCACGCCAGAAACGCTGCGCGCGCCGCTGGTGGGTATAGTAGTGACGCTGATCGCCCTCAGCTCCACGCTGGTGCTGGTCGCTTTTCAGCGCTGGGTGGTGCGGCGTACCCGCAGCCAGGCGATACGCGCGGACATGCTGCATTATCAGTCGGATGTGGTGATGAACGGCGCGATTCTGGTGGCGCTGGGCTTAAGCAGTTATGGTTTTAAGCGAGCGGATGCGCTGTTTGCGCTCGGCATCGGCGTATATATCCTCTATAACGCGCTGCGCATGGGCTATGAAGCGGTGCAGTCGCTGCTGGATCGTGCGCTGCCGGAGCAGGAAAAACAGGCGATTATCGCGCTGGTAAGCCACTGGCCCGGCGTACGCGGTGCCCATGCGTTACGTACGCGGCAGTCTGGCCCGACGCGGTTTATTCAGCTTCATCTGGAGATGGACGATCATCTCCCGCTGGTGCAGGCGCATCAGGTGGCCGATCAAATTGAGCAGGCATTACGGCAAAAATTTCCCGGCTCAGATGTGATTATTCATCAGGACCCCTGTTCTGTCGTGCCGCAAAATCAGCAGGGTTTTTTTCAGTTTTAGCCGTTATAAAACATAGTATTGCGTGAAAAAAATGACGTAACGCTAACAACTCTGTAAAAAATTAGCGAAAACTTGTCTGACCTGAATCAATTCAGCATCAAGCCTTTGATATACTATCTGCAACTATTAAGCCGTGCGATCGCGAGCTGGTCCACACCGGTCGACAGGCAGGAATAATCCTTAGTTTTGAACAATCCAGAGGTTGTCATGATCAAAAAAATCGGAGTACTGACCAGCGGCGGCGACGCCCCAGGCATGAACGCAGCCATTCGCGGAGTTGTCCGTTCCGCGCTGAGTGAAGGCCTTGAAGTTTTTGGTATTTATGACGGCTATCTGGGTTTGTACGAAGACCGCATGATCAACCTCGACCGCTACAGCGTGTCGGACATGATTAACCGCGGCGGCACCTTCCTCGGCTCGGCGCGTTTCCCGGAGTTCCGTAACGAAGAAGTGCGTCAGGTCGCGATCGAAAACATGAAAAAGCGCGGCATTGATGCGCTGGTGGTGATCGGCGGTGACGGTTCTTACATGGGTGCCAAACGCCTGACCGAAATGGGCTTCCCGTGCATCGGCCTGCCGGGCACCATCGACAATGACGTCGCCGGTACCGATTACACCATCGGTTATTTCACCGCGCTGGAAACCGTAGTTGAAGCGATTGACCGTCTGCGCGACACCTCTTCTTCGCATCAGCGTATCTCCATCGTAGAAGTGATGGGCCGCTACTGCGGTGACCTGACCCTAGCGGCGGCCATCGCCGGTGGTTGTGAGTTCATCGTGCTGCCTGAAATCCCTTACACCCGCGAAGAACTGGTGGCAGAAATCCAGGCTGGCATTGCGAAAGGTAAAAAACACGCCATCGTGGCGATCACCGAACACATCTGTGACATCGACGATCTGGCGCACTTTATTGAAGCGGAAACCAAGCGTGAAACCCGTGCCACCGTGCTCGGTCACATCCAGCGCGGCGGTGCGCCATGCGCTTACGACCGCATTCTGGCATCACGCATGGGCGCTTATTCAATTGAGCTGCTGCTGCAGGGCTACGGCGGTCGCTGTGTGGGGATTCAGAACGAGAAGATGGTGCATCATGACATCATCGACGCTATCGAAAACATGAAGCGTCCGTTCAAGCGCGACTGGCTGGATACCGCGAAAAAACTCTACTAATCAACGATAAATCGGGCGCGATCGCTTTCGCGCCCTTTTTTATGCCTTGCTATATTCTCCATAGTTATAACAGCTTATTTTTAATTCTTTAATCCATGGATTGCTTTGTGTCAGTCTTGTTCTATAACGACCTCGGGAGAGCAAGCAATGAACAAGTGGAGTATTGGTGTCACCCTGTTACTGGCTTCAACCAGTGTTCTGGCAAAGGATATTCAGCTGTTAAACGTCTCTTACGATCCAACCCGTGAGCTGTACGAGCAGTACAACAAAGCGTTTAGCGCGCACTACAAGCAGGAAACCGGTGATAACGTGGTGATCCGCCAGTCGCACGGCGGTTCGGGTAAGCAGGCGACGTCCGTGATCAATGGCATCCGCGCAGATGTGGTGACGCTGGCGCTGCAGTCCGACGTGGATGCTATTGCTGACCGTGGTCGTATCGATAAAAACTGGATCAAGCGTCTGCCGGACAACTCGGCACCTTATACTTCCACCATCGTGTTCCTGGTGCGCAAAGGCAATCCTAAAGGCATTCATGACTGGCCGGATCTGATTAAGCCAGGCGTTTCCGTAATCACGCCAAACCCGAAAACTTCCGGCGGCGCACGCTGGAACTATCTGGCGGCCTGGGGCTGGGCGCTGGACCAGAACCACGGTGACCAGGCCAAAGCGCTGGCTTACGTCCGGGCGCTGTTCAAAAACGTTGAAGTGCAGGATTCCGGTGCACGTGGCGCGACCAACACCTTCGTTGAGCGCGGTATCGGTGATGTGCTGATTGCATGGGAAAACGAAGCCTATCTGGCCGTTGATAAGCTGGGCAAAGACAAGTTTGAAATCGTTACGCCGAGCGAATCGATCCTCGCCGAACCGACGGTCTCCGTGGTCGATAAAGTGGTGGATGAACAGGGCACGCGTAAGGTGGCGGAAGAGTATCTGAAATATCTCTACTCACCGGAAGGCCAGACCATCGCGGCGCAAAACTTCTATCGCCCGCGCGATCCTGAGGTGGCGAAGAAGTTTGCCAGCAGCTTCGCGCCGGTTAAGCTGTTCACCATTGATGACAAGTTTGGCGGCTGGAGCAAAGCGCAGAAAGCACACTTTGCCGACGGTGGCAGCTACGATCAGGTCATGAAACCGTAACCGCGTTTTCATCATGACGAAACGGTCAGCTCTGCGCTGGCCGTTTTGCTTTACGGCGCGGAAAAAGCCGTGACTTTCCGCTGGCGACAGGTGAGGATGCTGACAGCTCATCACTGAGGATCTGGCCATGCAGGCGCGCCGCCGTAGTCTTACGTTGCTGATTATCGCGTTCATCCTTCTGATTGCCGGGCTGATCGCCGGTGCGGTGCATTTGCATAAAAACGCCGACGCGCTATGGCAGATTGTCAGCGAAAAGTGCGTACCGGACATGACGCAACGCGGTAATCCTGCCCCCTGTCAGCAGGTCAATCTGGCGCAGGGTTACGTTACGCTCAAAGATCTGAATGGCCCGCTGCAATATCTGCTGATGCCGATAGCAAAAATCACCGGCATGGAGAGCCCAATCCTCCTCGAACCCACCACGCCGAACCTGTTTGCTGCCGCCTGGCAGCAGCGCCGCCTGCTGGCGCAGAAGCGCGGTGCGCCTGTCGACGACCGCGTGCTGTCGCTGGCTATTAACGCGCAGTATGGTCGTACGCAGAATCAGCTGCACATTCATATCTCCTGCCTGCGACCGGATGTGCGTCAGCAGCTGGATACGCTGGCGCCGAGGCTGAATGCGCAGTGGCAGACGGCAACGCTGCTGCGGCATACCTGGCTGATTCGCACGCTGAGCACTGCCGAACTTGCGCAGCAGAGCGTATTTATCCGGCTGGCTGAGGAGGTGCCGCATGCGCGCGGTGAGATGGGCAAATACGGGCTGGCGCTGGCCCGGTTGCCGGATGGACGCCTGGCGCTGCTGGCGCTGGAGCGCAACTGGCTGAATCTGAATCGCGGTTCGGCGGAAGAACTGCAGGATCACCAGTGCCGTTTGCTGGAGTGAGTGGCATCGCGACTGCTCAGGCAATAAAAAAGGCGGCTCATCAGCCGCCTTTCTTTGCGTCAGCAACTTACGCGTTTTTGGCTGCTGCAGCGGCTTTGACGATCACCGCGAAAGCGTCGGCCTTCAGCGACGCACCGCCCACCAGCGCGCCGTCGATGTCCGGCTGGGTGAACAATTCTGCGGCGTTTTTGTCGTTAACCGAACCGCCGTACTGAATGATTACCTGCTCAGCGATAGCGGCATCTTTCTTCGCGATGTGGTCACGAATGAATTTGTGTACTGCCTGCGCCTGCGCAGGGGTCGCTGATTTACCGGTACCGATGGCCCAGACTGGCTCATAGGCGATAACCGCGCCTTCGAAGGCCGCTGCACCCTGGGTTTCCAGCACGGCGTCGATCTGACGTGCGCACACTTCTTCAGTTTTGCCGGCTTCGTTCTCGGCTTCGGTCTCACCGATGCACAGCACCGGTACCAGGCCTGCGGCCTTCAGCACGGCGAATTTCTTCGCGATGAACTCGTCGCTCTCTTTATGGTAGGTGCGGCGCTCAGAGTGGCCGATGATGATGTATTTCGCGCCGATGTCTTTCAGCATCTCGGCAGAGGTTTCACCGGTGAAAGCGCCAGACAGGTTCACGTCAACGTTCTGCGCACCCAGCGCAATGTGGCTGCCGGAAATGGCGTGTTTGGCCTGATCCAGATAGATCGCCGGCGGAGCAATCGCCACACCGCAGCCTTCCACACCTGACAGCTCTTTGCGCAGGCCTTCAATCAGCTCGCCCGCCATGTGCTTGCTGCCATTCAGTTTCCAGTTACCCATAACCAGTGGATGTCGCATTCTTTCCTCCGCATAACGCGATTCATGAAATAGCGCTGCCATCGGGGCAGCGATGTCTGCCAGACAGTATAGAGATCAAATGGGGCGCTGGCTTTGCTTTTCGTCATTTTTGCCGGGGAGATCAGGGGCTAGCGAGCGCCAGTTTGATGGGCTCAACGGCGAAGGTCAGTCCCTTGTCGCCGTTGTCTGCGACCACAAAGCGCAGCGCACCTTCGGTGCGGGAAAAATAGCGTGCGCCCTTGCCGGCGCTGAGCAGGCCATCGAGCTTCTTGTGTCCCTCTTCCGCTGACAAACCGGGCACAAAAAAGCGCAGTAGCGCAGTCATGTAATCCATGGCGCGTGTCTGTGCCGCTTTCATATCCGGGCCCGGCACCGGCAGCCAGGTAATCTGCAGCGTTTTAATCTTGCCGGTGCCCTGTTCCAGCGCGGTGGAGGCATACAGCGTTTCGCTGATTTTGCTGGCGGCACGTGTCAGGTGGCTCTTGTCATCGCGGTTATCGATGGCGCGATACTCCTGCAGCGGCAGGTCAGGATTGGCGGCGTTGTACTTTTCGCGGAACTGCGCGATGGTCATATCAAAGGTGGGCGCACCCGCCAGCAGATACGGCGCCGCAGGCAGGTGATCGTTGCGATCCTGCGCGGGCGCGTCCTCTGCCCAGGCGGGAAATGTCAGTGCGACGCTGAGCAACAGCGCGACTGGCAGATTCTTCATTGCTTCGGCCCTAAATCATTCACTTAGCCCACGATTAGAACGGTTTTTACCGCTGAAAGTCAAAACCCGCGCCGGGAAAAATCTGACATTTTGCTGCCGGCGCGATTACCAGTAATGCTCGCTGGTCATGTGACCGGGTTTACGCTTGAAATGCTTGCGCATATCGCGGGTCTCTTTCAGCAATTGCTGGGTATCGCGCACCATCTGCGGGTTACCGCACAGCATCACGTGGCTGGTGTCGGCGTGCATTGGCAGGCCCACGGCGTTTTCCAGTTCTCCGCTCTCGATCAGCTGCGGTACGCGGCCATGCAGTGAACCGGGCATCTGCTCGCGGCTGACCACCGTCTGAATGTGCAGCTTGCCCTGATAACGCTGCTGCAGTTGCTGCATCAGCGGCAGAAAACTCAGGTCGGCGGCATAGCGCGCAGCGTGCACCAGCACAATGTTATCGAAGCGCTCCAGCCCTTCGCCCTGTTGCAAAATCGACAGATACGGGCCGATCGCCGTGCCGGTCGCCAGCATCCACAGCGTCTGGCAGTCGGGGAGCTCATCCAGCACAAAGAAACCGGCCGCCTCTTTGGTCACCATCACCTGATCGCCGGGCTGCAGCGCCTGTAAACGCGGGCTGAGCTTCCCTTCCGGCACCGTTACCAGATAGAACTCCAGCAGCGGATCGTGCGGCGCGTTGACGTAGGAGTAGGCGCGCTGCACGCGCTCGCCGTCGACTTCCAGCGCCAGCTTGGCAAACTGGCCGGCGGTAAAAGGGTCGATGGGCGCCGTGACGCGCAGGCTGAACAGTGCGTCGGTCCAGTTTTTCACTTCTTTTACTTCTGCATTGACCCACTCTGCCATGTTCGCTCCTGATGATTGATAATTGGTCTCTTTCTATCTTCGTCAGCCCGGCACCAGATTTCCAGCCCCGCAGCGGTCAAAGGGCTCTCTGCGACAAATCGTCCGCACACATCAGCAACTGTAGCGGCCACGTTACAGCCTGGTACAGAAGCTTGACGGTGCCTGTGCTGCCGCTTTACGCCCGCCTCTCGCTTTGTGCGCAATTCCTGATATTTTTGCCGCCATAACTCTCCGGCAGCCCTGTTTAGTGCTGTCATTACTTTGTTTCTCAGGCAGACATTTTGTTCCATGATGATGAGTAATACGCAAAACCGCTTCCTGCTGTTCATGCTGATTGTGCTGGTGGCGGTCGGGCAGATGGCGCAGACCATCTATGTGCCCGCCATGGCGAACATGGCAGAGGCGCTTAACGTACGCAGCGGCGCCATGCAGCAGGTGATGGCGGCCTATCTGATGACCTACGGCGGATCGCAGCTGATCTACGGCCCGTTGTCGGACAGTATTGGCCGGCGTCCGGTGATCCTCGCGGGCATGACGATCTTCGCGGCGGGCGCGCTGATCGCCCTGTTTGCGCCGTCGCTGAGTGTGCTGGTGCTGGGCAGTGCGGTGCAGGGACTGGGTACCGGCGTGGCTGGCGTGATGGCGCGCACCATGCCGCGCGATCTCTACTCCGGCATTGCGCTGCGCCAGGCCAACAGCCTGCTCAACATGGGCATTCTGGTCAGCCCGCTGCTGGCGCCGGTAATCGGCGCGCTGCTGACCCATCTGTTTGGCTGGCACGCCTGCTTTGCTTTCCTGCTGCTGCTGTGTGTTGGCGTAACGGCGGCGATGGCACGCTGGCTCCCGGAGACCCGTCCGGTGGATGCGCCCGCGACACCGTTTCTGCGCCGCTACATCACGCTGCTCAGCGACGGCAACTTTGTGCGTTATCTGCTACTGCTGATCGGCGCGCTGGCGGGCATTGCGGTATTTGAGGCCAGCTGCGGCGTACTGATGGCGGGCGTGCTGGGGCTGGACGGGCTGACGGTGAGTATTTTGTTCATCCTGCCGATTCCGGCGGCCTTTTTTGGTGCCTGGTTTGCCGGCCGCGAGCAGAAATCCTGGCATACGCTGATGTGGTACGGCGTGAACAGCTGCCTGCTGGCGGGCCTGCTGATGTGGCTGCCGGCGTGGTTTGGCGTGATGACTATCTGGACGCTGCTGGTGCCGGCCGCGCTGTTCTTCTTCGGCGCGGGCATGCTGTTTCCGCTGGCAACTTCTGGCGCGATGGAGCCCTACGCGTGGCTGGCCGGCAGCGCCGGTGCGCTGATCGGAGGCCTGCAGAATCTGGGTTCCGGTGTGGTTGCGTGGCTCTCAGCGCTGCTGCCGCAGCACGATCAGTCGAGCCTCGGTATGCTGATGTTTGTGACGTCGCTGGTGATGCTGCTGTGCTGGTGGCCGCTCTCGCGTCATCCGGAGAGCGGCAAACAGACGGTTACAGGATAAAAGGGTGCAGCGCTGCGTCTTTGCGGTCCAGATAGTGGATTGACTGAATGCGGCGAATGGTGCGCGATTTACCGCGCACCAGCAGCGTTTCGCTGGTGGCGATATTGCCCTGGCGCGTGATGCCCTTTAGCAGATCGCCCGTGGTGATGCCGGTCGCCGCAAAAATCACGTTATCGTTACGCGCCATCTGTTGTAGCGTCAGCACTTCCCCGGCGTTGATGCCCATTTCGGCACAGCGCGCCAGCTCCTGCTCACCCAGACGGCGGTTTTCGGCCGAATCTCCTTTGACCTGATGACGAGCCAGCAGGCGCGCCTGCATGTCGCCATCCATGGCGCGGATCACCGCCGCCGACACCACGCCTTCTGGCGCACCGCCGATGCCATACAGCACGTCCACTTCGCTGTCCGGCATACAGGTGAGAATCGAGGCAGCCACGTCGCCGTCCGGAAAAGCAAACACGCGCACGCCCAGCTGCTGTAGCTGCGCGATGACCGCATCGTGACGCGGTTTAGCAAGAATCGACACCGTCAGCTGGCTGAGCGGTTTATTGAGCGCCTGCGCAATCGCCTGCAGATTGGTGGCGAGCGGCAGGTTGAGATCGATAGCGCCGCGCGCGCCCGGACCGACAATCAGCTTTTCCATATACATATCAGGTGCGTGCAGGAAGCTGCCTTTATCGCCCACCGCCAGCACCGCCAGCGCGTTGGCCTGGCCCATCGCAGTCATGCGCGTGCCTTCGATAGGATCAACTGCAATGTCCACCGCATCGCCGTGGCCGGTACCGACTTTTTCACCAATGTACAGCATCGGTGCTTCGTCGATTTCGCCTTCGCCAATCACGATCTGGCCGTCGATATTGATGGTGTTGAGCATAATGCGCATGGCGTTGACGGCGGCGCCGTCGGCGGCATTCTTGTCGCCGCGTCCTAACCAGTGATAGCCCGCTAACGCAGCGGCTTCGGTCACACGGGAAAATTCAATCGCGAGTTCTCGTTTCATGGTCTGCACCTGACAAAAAACAGGCGGGCAGTGTAGCACAGCGGGGCAGGGGGACGGGAAAAACCCGCGGCAGGGCGCCGCGGGTCAGCACAGTGTTACTCTTCTTCTTCCCACGCCTGGGCGCGCGCCACGGCTTTTTTCCAGCCGGCATAGCGCACGTTGCGTTCGGTGGTTTCAATGCTTGGACGGAACTCGCGTTCCACCACGGCTTTAGCACGAACTTCTTCCAGATCGTTCCAGAAACCGACCGCCAGACCGGCGAGGTAAGCCGCACCCAGCGCAGTCACTTCGCGCACTTCCGGACGCTCCACGCGCGTGCCGAGAATATCGGACTGGAACTGCATCAGGAAGTTGTTGGCCACCGCACCGCCATCCACGCGCAGCGACTGCAGGCGGGTATCGGCATCGTTCTGCATCGCTTCCAGCACATCACGCGTCTGGTAAGCGATGGACTCCAGCGTGGCGCGAATGATGTGGTTGGCATTGGCACCACGGGTCAGGCCGAAGATTGCGCCGCGCGCATACGGGTCCCAGTACGGTGCGCCGAGACCGGTAAAGGCCGGCACCATGTACACGCCATTGGTGTCTTTGACTTTCATCGCGAAGTATTCGGAGTCGCCCGCATCGCTGATCAGCTTCATCTCATCGCGCAGCCACTGAATTGACGCACCACCGATGAACACGGCACCTTCCAGCGCGTAGTTCACCTCGCCGCGTGGACCGCAGGCGATGGTGGTCAGCAGACCGTGAGTCGAAGTAACCGCTTCGGTACCGGTGTTCATCAGCATAAAGCAGCCGGTGCCGTAGGTGTTTTTCGCCATACCAGGCTGCACACACAGCTGGCCATACAGCGCAGCCTGCTGGTCACCGGCGATACCGGCGATAGGAATACGCGTGCCGCCCTTACCACCAATGTTGGTCTGGCCGTAGATTTCGGACGATCCTTTCACTTCCGGCAGCATTTCACGCGGAATATCCAGAATCTCCAGCATGCGCGCATCCCACTCCAGCTTGTGGATGTTGTACATCATGGTACGCGATGCGTTGGTGTGATCGGTGATGTGCACGCGGCCCTGAGTCATTTTCCACACCAGCCAGGTGTCAACGGTGCCAAACAGCAGCTCGCCGCGTTTCGCCCGCTCACGTGCGCCTTCCACGTGGTCGAGAATCCATTTCACCTTGGTGCCGGAGAAGTACGGGTTAATCACCAGACCGGTGGTGTGCTGGATGTACTCTTCCAGACCCTCTTTCTTCAGCTTGTTACAGTAGTCGGCGGTACGCGGATCCTGCCAGACGATGGCGTTGTAAATCGGTTTGCCGGTCTCTTTATCCCAGACAATGGCGGTTTCACGCTGGTTGGTGATACCGATGGCGGCGATCTGGTCAGAACGGATATCAGCGTGCGCCAGCACTTCCACCAGCGTGGAGCTCTGTGAGGCCCAGATGTCCATCGGATCGTGCTCAACCCAGCCGGCTTTCGGGTAGATCTGGGTGAATTCGCGCTGTGAGACGGCGACGATGTTGGCGTCATGATCGAGCACCACGGCACGTGAGCTGGTTGTGCCCTGATCGAGCGCGACAATATATTTTTTATCAGTCGTAGTCATTATGGTTTCCTGATGATTAACGATGAAACTTACGCTTTACGCTGCTCAGCGCGCGCAACCGGTTTTTCTGTTTTACTGGTTTCTGCAAGGTTGCCCGGCAGGTGACGGCCAATCAGCGCACGGTAACCGAAGGCACCGAGGCAGGCGCCGACCAGCGGGCCAAAAATTGGCACCAGGAAGTAAGGAATATCTTTACCACCGGTGAACGCCACGTTACCCCAGCCCGCGAAGAAGGCGAACAGCTTCGGACCGAAGTCACGCGCCGGGTTCAGGGCGAAGCCGGTCAGCGGACCCATGGAACCGCCAATCACCGCCACCAGCAGACCAATCAGCAGCGGCGCCAGCGGGCCACGCGGTACGCCGTTGCCGTCGTCGGTCAGCGCCATGATCACCGCCATCAGCACGGCGGTAATTACCATTTCCACCAGGAACGCCTGCGCCACGGTGATGTGCGGGTTCGGATAGGTGGAGAAGATACCGGCCAGATCGAGGCTCTGCACGCTGCCGCGTACCATCTGGTGGCTGGCTTCGTAATCAAAGAACAGATTGTAGTAAAGACCGTAGACCAGCGCCGCCGCACAGAACGCGCCAGCGATTTGCGACACAATATAAGGTAAAACTTTGCGGCCTTCGAAGTTGGCGAACAGGCACAGGGCAACCGTGACTGCCGGATTGAGGTGAGCGCCGGATACGCCTGCGCTCAGATAAACCGCCATGGAGACAGCAAGACCCCAGATGATACAAATTTCCCACTGGCCGAATGCGGCACCGGCCAGCTTCAGCGCCGCCACACAGCCGGCACCAAAAAAGATGATCAAACCGGTACCGAGAAACTCGGCGATGCACTGACCTTTGAGTGTGTTCGTTGTCTGACTCATAATGGAATTCCTGAAGCGAGGTTAAATTTTATCAGTTTTTGTTCTCAATCCTTGAGTCGCCCAGCTCTAATGTAGGGTTGATGTGAATTTATCGTTAACGAGCATAAACGAGAAATAGCGAAATCGAATTTTGTGTGCCGTGTCATAAAAATGCGCGTTTTCGCGTCTTTTGCCTGTGTTTAGGGCCAAAAACCCCCGCTGCGCTGCACCCTGCGCGTGTGACCGCGCGCAAAATGCGCGAAGTTGCGCGTTTTCCAGGTATAAACTGAAAAGTGTTACAGACTTCCCTCGCAGGCCTTGTGCTGCTGGACTTGCCGGGTGTGGCTACATACAATCGGGACATCGTGGCTGGACGCACTATTTTAAGGCACGCCCGGTCTATCAACGCCTTGCACGATTTAGGAGAGGTCAGAAAGATGTCATTTGAAGTATTCGAGAAACTGGAAGCGAAAGTACAGCAGGCGATTGATACCATCACCCTGCTGCAGATGGAAATTGAAGAGCTGAAAGAGCAGAACAATAATCTGAAAAACGAAATGAGCCAGGCATCCGGCAATCACGAAGCGCTGGCGCGTGAAAATCAGCATCTGAAAGAAGAGCAGCATGTATGGCAGGAGCGCCTGCGTGCACTGCTGGGAAAAATGGAAGAAGTTTAAGCCTTAGCGCTTAAACCAACGGGTGCCGCGGCACCCGTTTTTGTTTGTCGCTTACTCGATGTCGAGTGCGTCTTCAGACAGGATCATGCCGGTGTTGTCGGCGTAGAGATGATCGCCGGAGAAGAAGGTGACGCCGCCGAAGTTAACCCGCACGTCGCTCTCGCCGATGCCTTCGCCTGCGGCGCCAGCCGGAATGGCCGCAATCGCCTGAATGCCGATCTCCAGCTCTTCCAGTTCATCGACCTGGCGAACCGAGCCGTACACCACGATGCCTTCCCACTCGTTTTGCGCCGCCAGTCTTGCTAACTGTGCGTCAACCAGCGCGCGCCGCACTGAGCCGCCGCCATCGACCAGCAGCACGCGACCGCGACCGTTCTCTTCGAGCAGGTCATACAGCAGGCCGTTGTCTTCGAAACATTTCACTGTGGTAATTTGACCACCGAATGAGGTGCGCCCACCAAAGTTCGAAAAAAGCGGTTCAACAACGTTCACTTCTTCATGGTAGATGTCGCAGAGTTCAGATGTATCGTATTTCATAGGGATGTCGTCTGTTTGCCACAGGAGCGGTAAGTATATCGCTATCTGACGATTGTTGGCAAAATCATCAACCGCCAAAAAAAGCGCTGCATCAATATCCTGCGTAATATTTTGTCTGCGGCGGAGAGAACAGCGGCGCGTGGCAATAGCGCCGCAGGGGAAGCGTTACACGGCGGGCTTCTTGAAGGCCTGTTTGTGCGAGATACGGGAAATCAGCTCGGTCAGCGACAGCACCATGGTGGATCGCACCATCTGCAGGTAGCGCTGCTGCTGCATGGCGCGCAGCGCGGCGTCGTCGCGGGTGAAATCGGGTTGCGGCGGCCAGGCCAGCACGCAGTGCAGTTCGCCGAACGGGCCGAGTATTTCATCGTCGGTAAAGCGGTAGTCGCTGGTGTCGTGATTCAGCTCCTCACGCAGCGCCAGCAGCAGCTCGCAGTCTTCGTATTCGTGGCGATTGATCACCCCCAGGCCGTAGATGAGCTTCAGGCGTACCGACAGCTCGCCCAGCGGGCCGTCGCCCAGCAGCAGCGGTTCCACCGCATATTTCACCGCGTAGTCGTCTTTGCGAAAGACCTGCAGCACCAGCAGATTGACTGCTTCCGCCAGCAGTTCGACAGCGGCGATCAGGAAGCTTCTCACCGAACGACCGGCGTTCAGCCGCTCAAGCACCCGGTTTTCAAAAGCCTGCTTCTCTTCCATTATTGCCTGCATCATTCAGCTACCGTCGACGGGCACGCGGCTGCCGTGCCCGAATTGACCACTAAAGGGCGCGCATTATGCCATAGCGTGGTAAGCGCTCACCACTGAGCTCACCACTTCGCTATTGGCATCAAGGCCAGAAATCTCCGCCAGCGCCGCCTGTGGGCCTTTCTGCGCGATCAGTGACGCCAGCTCCTGCGCCTGCGGATCGGCTTCGCTGCGATAGTGCATCGCGGCAGCAATACCCTGCACCAGGCTGGCGTGCGGCAGCTGATACTCCAGCGTGCCCAGCGTTGGCTTGATCAGGCGATCGCCGGCACTCAGCTTACGCAGCGGCTGACGGCCGACGCGCTCGACGTCATCTTTCAGGTACGGGTTTTCGAAACGCGTGAGGATTTTCTGGATATACGCGGCATGTTTCTCCGCATCGAAACCATAACGCTTGATCAGCACCGCGCCGCTCTCCTGCATCGCGCCCTGCACCACGGCGCGTACTTTCTGGTCGAGAATGGCTTCGCGAATGGTGGCGTGGCCGGCGAGCTTACCGAGATAAGCGGTAATGGCGTGGCCGGTATTGAGGGTAAACAGCTTGCGCTCGACGAACGCCATCAGGTTATCCGTCAGCTCCATGCCAGGAATGTCCGGCAGCGCGCCTTTAAACTGGGTTTCGTCGACAATCCACTCGCTGAAGGTTTCTACCGTAACTTCCAGCGGATCGGTGCTGCCGGCTTCAGATGGCGGCACGATGCGGTCAACTGCCGAATCAACAAAGCCAACATGCTCTTCAACCCACGCATGATACTGCTGCGGCAGCGCCTTCAGTACGTGCTGCTTCAGCTGGCTGGTGCCGCGCACCATGTTTTCACAGGCGATGATATTCAGCGGACGGACATTACCGTTGTCACTGCGTTTGGCCAGACCCTGCGCCACGCTGCCCGCGATGCGCTCAAGGATCTGCGGACCAACCGCCGTGGTAACGATATCAACCTCAGCGATCAGCGTGACGATGTCGTCGCTGGTGCTGTTCACCGCGCTGACGCCGGTAACGATTTCAACCTGCGCCTGCTCGCCCACCACGTGAACCGGATACTCATGACGGGCGTTAAGGGCATCAAGCACCACCTGATTCACATCAGCAAACACCAGTTCGATACCGGCATCCGCCAGCAGCTTACCGATAAATCCACGGCCGATGTTACCTGCTCCAAAATGTAACGCTTTCATAAATTTGACCCATATCAAATGACGAAGGGGCGAGCATGTCCGCCCCGGAAAGTGGGGACGGGCTTGCCCGCCCCAGGGAAGTTAAAACCGCGAATTACGCGTTGGCAGTGCTGCCAGACAGCAGATCCAGCACATCCTGCACGCTGGTGGTGTTCGCCAGCTTCTCGATTACGCTGTCGTCGTCGAGCGCATTGGTCAGGCTGGTGATCACCTGAATGTGTTCGTTATTGCGTGCGGCAATACCAATCACCAGTCGCGCGACTTCGTCCGGCTCATCGCCAAACTGCACGCCGGCCGGATACTGGCAGAATACCACGCCGGTTTTCAGCACGCGGTCTTTGGCTTCGACGGTGCCGTGCGGCACGGCGATGGATTCACCGAGGTAGGTTGGCGTCAGCTGCTCGCGCGCCAGCATCGCTTCAACATATTCCGGCTGCACGTAGCCGCCTTTCACCAGCTGCTCGCCGGCGAAGCGAATCGCCTGCTCTTTATTGCTGGCGCTCAGGCCGAGGAACACGTTGTCAGCGCCCAGTTTGAACAGGTGCGCGCTGCCGTC
The DNA here is from genome assembly GCF_011752515.1 of Pantoea sp. Ap-870. Taxonomy (NCBI): domain Bacteria; kingdom Pseudomonadati; phylum Pseudomonadota; class Gammaproteobacteria; order Enterobacterales; family Erwiniaceae; genus Pantoea; species Pantoea sp. Ap-870. Next base: position 131,707 of record NZ_VWXG01000011.1, on the reverse strand, counting down.
GTCATAGCTGTCTGCCAGCGCGGTCTGTACCGTTTCACGGTGGGCTTCGCTGCGGTTCGCCGCCACCAGACGCTCGGTAAGGTTGGTGTACAGCGCGCTGTCGAGGAAGTTGTTCAGCGAGATGTGCTGCGCCTGTGGCGCCTGACGCATCGCACGTTCGGTCAGATCGCGGTGAGTAATCACCAGATCGACATCGCCCGGCAGCGAGTTAATCGCGCTGTTGGTCACAGAGATATTGCTCAGGCCCGCATCCTGCACCTTCTTGCGCAGCACGCCTGCACCCATCGCGCTGGAGCCCATACCGGCATCACAGGCGACGATGATTTTGCGCACGTGGCTGACGTCAACGCTGCTGGCATCGGCAACCACCGGTGAACCGGCAACGGCCTGGCCTTTTGACTGCGCTTTCATGTCTTTCATGCGCTGGGTCGCCGCTTCGATATCGTCTTCTTCTTTTACTTTGCTGGTTTTCAGCAGAATCGAGGAGACCACGAAGGAGACGGCGAAAGCCGCAACGATAGCCGCGATGTTAGCGAAGTAAGCGCCTTTTGGCGTCATCGCCAGCACGGCCAGAATCGAACCTGGTGAGGCCGGTGATACCAGACCGCCGTTCAGCAGCGTCAGGGTGAACACGCCGGTCATACCGCCGAGGATCACTGCCAGCAGCAGGCGCGGCGCCATCAGCACGTACGGGAAGTAGATTTCGTGGATACCGCCAAGGAAGTGGATGATCGCTGCACCGCCCGCCGACTGCTTGGCGCTGCCGCGGCCGAAGATCATATAAGCAACCAGCACGCCCATACCCGGACCCGGGTTCGCTTCAATCAGGAAGAAGATCGATTTGCCCGCTTCGCTGGCCTGCTGGATACCCAGCGGCGAGAAGATACCGTGGTTGATGGCGTTATTGAGGAACAGGATTTTCGCCGGTTCAACAAAGATTGAGGTCAGCGGCAGCAGGTTGTTCTGCACCATCAGGTTTACGCCGGCGGCGAGAATGTGCGACAGACCTTCTACCAGCGGACCGATAGCGAGGAAGGCCAGCAGCGCCAGCAGCATACCGATAATACCGGCCGAGAAGTTGTTGACCAGCATCTCGAAGCCGCTTTTGATTTTGCCGTCAACCGCGCGGTCAAACGACTTGATCGCCCAGCCGCCCAGCGGACCGGCAATCATCGAGCCAAGGAACATCGGCATATCGGCACCGACGATCACGCCCATGGTGGTGATGGCACCGACCACGCCGCCGCGATCGCCACCCACCAGACGACCACCGGTGAAGCCGATGAGCAACGGCAGCAGGTAGGTAATCATCGGGCCGACCAGTTTGGCCAGCGTTTCGTTAGGAATCCATCCGGTTGGAATGAACAGTGCTGTGATGATACCCCAGGCGATAAACGCACCGATGTTTGGCATCACCATATTACTCAGAAAGCGACCAAAGCTCTGAACCTTGACCTTGACTGATGAGGACATAAACCCACCCCTTATTGAGACGCGCTGCAATAAGAGAGCGCGTTTGTTTTTGTTAAGACGTTACGGCGGGGGCCGTGGCATTACTGTATGCACGCGGACTCTAGCACTAGTTGATTACACTGCGTAGCGTCAGGAAAAAGTGTGATACATATCACGCTAAGTTGGGGTGGGCAGGGGGATTAAAGGTGACTTTGATCACAAAAATACCCTGTAAGAAAGCAACGCCGGCGAAAAAATGCGCGCAACAGCGGTAGAAATGTGACAAAAATCACCTTTCACCTGGGCCGGTTTGTTTCACAAATGTGATTGAGATCACAAACTATTTTTGGTTGAAAATGCGCCAGATCACACTCTGTGCTGACAGAAAAAGGCGATGTAAGGAAGTGACGAAAATCTGAAAAAGCGGGCAGTGGAGAACTGCCCGCTGAGCGGCTTACTGCAAACCACCCTGTACGGCATTTTGTGCCTGGGTCAGCGCCTGCGTGTTGCTGGCGAGATTGCTCATCAGCGTGTTGTACTGCGTGGCCTGCTCCTGCGTCGGGAACTGAACGCCGCCGTCATTGAAGCTGACGCGCGCGCCCTGCGACTGCAGATAATCGCCGGCCTGAACTGCCGACTGGCTCAGCGCCTGCAGCTGCGGCAGCAGCGGAATCAGCGTGCTGGCTGGCTGCGTCACCACTTTGGCGTACACGCTGTCGTACACTTTCTTCAGATCGTCCGGCTGCTTCAGCGTGGCTTTGCTGCTGTCGGCCTGCATTTTGGCGCTCTGAATCTGCTGCGTCAGCACGCTCAGATTGCCGCTCGCCTGGCGCAGGCTGTCGCGGCGTGTCAGGTAATCCTGCGGCACGCGAATAGCCGCCAGCTCATCAACCACCGGGCGCATGCCCTGATCCACCGCCTGATTCACCTGCTGCGAGAAGCCATACAGGATGGCGTAATCACTGGCGTAATTACCGAAGGTTTGCTTCTGGTTTTCGCTCAGGCTGGGCAGATGTTCACCGCTGCGCATCACGGTGTTTTGCAGAAAATCAGTAAAGGCTTTGCGCTGATCGCCCTCTTTATCGCCGCAGGCGGTAAGCTGCAGCACAAGTAGCACGCCGGTCAGCAGCATGCCGCTACGCATCCAGATGCGGGAAATTCCTGACGCCATAATTCAACTCCTGTTGTGACGATGGCTAAATTCGATTCGCTGGGAAAGGTCCTAAAGAATAGTGCAATGGCCCCGGCTGTACAACGGCTGGTCTGCAGTGCTTCACGCTGGTGCGTGCCTGCTGCACAACTGTGCAGCGCAGCCTGCCTGCAAGCGCAGCGCTGTGCAATAACGCATGTAATTCAGGCTGATAGCAACCTGGCATTGATATTGCCTGCTTTCTGGCAGATGCAGGAGCGATCGCGGGCAACCGACGTCGCCACACAATTTGCAATGGGTCACTAGGGTTCCGATCGCGAGATGCTGGTCCGAGAGTGACCGACCGTCCTCTGACGGTTACACGGCGGGAAAAAAGCCCGGGAGGAAAGCGAGAACGTTGCTCGCCGCCTCCTGCCTGATTTTCGTCCGTTAACGCCAGAGGAATCATCATGATTAAAGTCTGTCTGCGCCTGCTGCTGATTTGCAGCGTCGCCCTGTTCAGCGTTCCGTCGCTGGCCGCCGCTAAACCTTCCTTTAAGCTTTGCTGGTCCATCTACGCTGGCTGGATGCCGTGGGATTACGCCCAGCAAAGCGGCATCGTGAAAAAGTGGGCCGATAAGTACGGCATCGATATTCAGTTTGTGCAGGTTAATGACTATATCGAGTCGGTCAATCAGTACACCGCAGGTGGCTTTGACGGCTGCACCATGACCAATATGGATGCGCTGACCATTCCGGCCACTGGCGGCGTCGACAGCACCGCGCTGATTGTCGGCGACTACTCCAACGGCAACGACGGCATTCTGCTTAAAGGCGCGGACAGCGTCAGCGCGCTGAAAGGCAAACCCATCAACCTCGTCGAACTCTCGGTCTCACACTATCTGCTGGCGCGCGCGCTGGAGAAATCCGGCATGAGCGAGAAAGATGTCAGGGTGGTTAACACCGCCGATGCCGATCTGGTGGCGGCGTTTGGCACTGCTGACGTTCACGCCATCGTCACGTGGAATCCGCTGCTGGCGGAAGCAGAGAAGCAGCCGGACAGCCATCTGGTGTTCTCCTCGGCGCAGATCCCGGGCGAAATCCTCGACCTGCTGGTAGTTAACACCGCCACGCTCAACAAATATCCTCAGCTCGGCAAAGCGCTTACCGGCGCCTGGTACGAGACGCTGCACAGCATGGCCGGACAAAGCGACAGTGCCAAAGCGGCGCGCACGCAGATGGCGCAGGCATCCGGTACCGATCTGGCCGGTTTTGATCAGCAGCTTGCCGCGACACACCTGTTCAGCGATGCCAAAACCACGCTGGATTTTGTCGACAGCCCGCAGCTGAAAGCCACGATGCAGCTGGTGGCCGAATTCTCCTTTAAACACGGCCTGCTGGGCGAAGGCGCGCCGGGGGCCGATGCGGTAGGGGTCGCTACCCCGGCCGGTAACTGGGGCGATGCCGGCAACATCAAACTGCGCTTTACCGACACCTTCACCAAACTGGCCGCTGCCGGTCAGCTGTAAGCGAGGCGCTGCCGATGCGTAAATTGATCAACTACCAACCGCTGCCGCTCGGCCGCCTGCTGCTTGGCATTCTGCCGCTGCTGGCGGTGCTGCTGGTCTATCTGTTCGCGTCGGATGCGCGCCTCAGCCTGAACGCGGCAGACAAGCTGCTGCCGGGATTCAACGCCATGGGCGAGGCCATCAGCCGGATGGCGTTTCAGCCCAGCCCGCGCACCGGCGAATATCTGCTGTGGAGCGATACCGCCGCCAGCCTGCTGCGTTTGCTGAGTGGTGTCGCTATCAGCGCGCTGCTGGCGCTGGCAATTGGCCTGTTCACCGGCGCGCTACCGGTGGTGCGCGCGGTGCTGGCGCCGCTGGTGACGCTGTTTGCGCTGGTGCCGCCGCTGGCGATTCTGCCCATTCTGTTTATCTGCTTTGGCCTTGGCGAAGTCTCCAAAGTGGTGCTGATCGTTATCGGCATCACGCCGCTGATCGCCCGCGATCTGCAGCTGCAGGTGCAGAAAATCCCGCAGGAGCAGCTGGTCAAAGCGCAGACGCTGGGTGCGCATAGCGCGCAGATTCTGTGGCGGGTGATTCTGCCGCAGCTGATGCCGCGCCTGTGCGATGCGGTGCGGCTGTCGCTCTGTTCGGCGTGGCTGTTCCTGATTGCTGCCGAAGCAATTGCGGCCACGGAAGGTCTCGGTTATCGCATCTTCCTGATGCGCCGCTATCTGGCCATGGATGTGATTCTGCCGTACGTGGCATGGATCACCCTGCTGGCCTTTGCCCTCGACCTGCTGCTGCGGCTCGTCAGCCGACGCTGCTGGCCGTGGTATCACGCCAAATAAGGAGCGCGCGATGCCCTTACTGCAACTGAAAAATCTGGAAAAACACTACGGCGATCAGGTGGTGCTGGAGCGGCTGAATATGCAGGTCGAGCGCGGCGAGTTCGTGGCGATTGTCGGTGCCTCAGGCTGCGGCAAAACCACGTTTCTGAATATGCTGCTCGGCACCGAAGCGCCGACCAAAGGCGAGCTGCTGCTGGATGGCGCACCGATTCCCGACGAGCCGGATGCCCATCGCGGCGTGGTGTTTCAGCGCTACTCGGTGTTTCCGCATCTGACGGTGCTCGGCAACGTGATGCTGGCTGACGAGTTCAGCAGCGCACGCTGGCTGGGACGCGTCTGGGGACGCAAACGTCAGGCGATTCGCCAGCGCGCGCAGGCAATGCTGGCGCAGGTCGGACTGGAACAGGCGCAGAGCAAATATCCGCATCAGCTGTCGGGCGGCATGCAGCAGCGTCTGGCCCTGGCGCAGGCGCTGATGAAACAGCCGCGCATTCTGCTGCTGGATGAACCTTTTGGCGCGCTCGATCCCGGTATTCGCAGCGAGATGCATCAGCTGATCACCCAGCTGTGGCAGCAGCATCAGCTGACCATTTTCATGATCACCCACGATCTGAAAGAGGGCTTCAGCCTCGCGTCACGCCTGCTGGTGTTCGACAAACTGCGCCACGATCCGCACGCGCCGCAAGCCTGGGGCGCCACTATCACTTACGACCTGCCGCTGGATCGCACTCAGCCTGCCGCTGAGGTGCTGTCCACGACGCAGGTGGCTTAAAGGAGAGCACGATGCAGCCATACCAAACCCTGCTGCCCGCCGGGGCGCACTGGTCTTTTGTCATGCGCAGCGGCAGCGCGCTGACGCTGACCGATGTGGTGGGCGGCGCCAGCGCCAGCCTGCTGTTTTATAACCCGGAAAACCTGCTGGAGCGCTACAACGCGCCGGATACGCTCAAATGCCAGCACACTTTCCGGCTCACCGCCGGCCACTGTCTCTACTCGGACATGGGGCGCATTTTCTGCGGCATTGAACACGACAGTTTCGGCTGGCACGAGAGCGTGTGCGGCACGCTGAACGCGGCACAGACTGCCGCGCGCTATGGGGTCAGCGATTATCAGCAGGCGCGCAACCTGCGCCATCAAAACGGCTACGACAGCTTCCTCGTCGAGCTGGCGAAATATGGCCTTGGCCAGCGCGACATGGCGGCCTGCCTCAATCTGTTTGCGCAGGTACGCGCCGATGACAGCGGGTGCTTAACGCTGGAGCGGCAGGGCCAAGCCGGCGCGCAGGTTCGGCTGCGTTTCGCCATGGACACGCTGGTGCTGCTGCACACCTGTCCGCACCCGCTCAGCCCGGCGAGCGATTATCCGTGCCAGCCGCTGCAGCTAACGCTGGATGCGCAGCGCGCGCCGCTGCCGGAAATCTGTCTGCAGCGCGCTGAAAACCAGCGCGGCCTGCGCAATAACGCCCTCTATCAACTGCAGGGAGAAGTGTGATGATTAAAGAGAGTGAACGAAACCCGGCGCAGGCGCGTCTGCAACAGCAGATCGACGCCGGTGATTACTGGCTGCAGCGCATTGCCGCTGGTGAAACGCTGCGCATTACCGATCTGGAAGGCAATCAGGCGGCGGATACGCTGTTTTTCAACGCCGACGATACCGCCGAGCGCTACAGCATGAGCGAGACGCTGCGTGGCCAGCACAACGTGTTTCTCACGGCCGGCAGCGTGCTGCGTTCTAATCTTGATCGGCCGATGCTGACCATCACCGCCGATACCTGTGGCCGTCACGATACGCTCGGCGGCGCCTGCTCGTGCGAGAGTAATACGGTGCGTTATGACCTCGAAAAGCGCCACATGCACTCCTGCCGCGACAGCTGGATGCTGGCGGTCGCCGCGCATCCGGAGTCTGGCCTGACGCGCCGCGATATCACGCACAACATTAACTTCTTTATGAATGTGCCGGTGACCCACGACGGCGGCCTGACGTTTGCTGATGGCATCTCCGCGCCGGGTAAGTATGTTGAGATGGTGGCGCAGATGAACATTCTGGTGCTGATCTCCAACTGTCCGCAGCTCAACAATCCCTGTAACGGTTACAACCCGACGCCGATTGCCGTCAGCGTGTGGTGATTCTCTGACGCAACGGGACGACCCGTTTTACGCCGTCACAGCTGGTGCAGGACGACCTGCCGCAATAAGAGTATTCAGTCATGATTGATCGCGTATTGATTGCCAACCGTGGCGCGATTGCCGTGCGCATCATCCGTACCCTGCAGGCCATGAATATCCGGGCGATTGCCGTCTATGCCGAAGCCGACCGCCATGCGCGCCACGTGCGGCTGGCCGATGAAGCCTGGTCGCTGGGCGAGGGCCAGGTGCGCGACACCTATCTCAACCAGGACAAACTGCTGGCGATTGCCGCGCAGAGCGGCGCGCAGGCGCTGCATCCGGGCTATGGCTTTCTCAGTGAAAAACCGGAGTTCGTCACGCGCTGCGAAGCGGCGGGCCTGCATTTTCTCGGGCCGGATGCGGCGCAGATGCGGGCGTTTGGCCTGAAACATCGCGCGCGTGAGCTGGCGCAGCAGAACGCGGTGCCACTGCTGCCGGGCAGCGGCCTGCTGACCTCCCTGCAGCAGGCACAGGCCGCCGCGCAACAGATTGGCTATCCGGTGATGCTGAAAAGCACCGCCGGCGGGGGCGGCATTGGGATGCAGCGCTGCAACAGCGCGGACGAGCTGGAGGAAGCCTTTACCCGCGTGAAGCGGCTGGCAGGCAATAATTTCGCCGACGATGGCGTGTTTTTAGAGAAATTTATCGCCCGGGCGCGCCATATCGAAGTACAGATTTTTGGCGATGGCCGGGGCGACGTGATTGCGCTGGGCGAACGCGACTGCTCGGCGCAGCGCCGTAATCAGAAGGTGCTGGAGGAGACCCCCGCGCCGCGGCTCAGCGATGCGGTGCGCGCGCAGTTGCAGGCCACCGCCGTACGGCTGGCGCGCGCGGTTAACTATCGCAGCGCCGGCACGGTGGAGTATGTCTATGATGAGGTCAGCCAGCAATTCTGGTTCCTGGAGGTGAATACCCGCCTGCAGGTCGAGCATGGCGTCACTGAACTGGTGTACGGCGTGGATCTGGTGCGCTGGATGGTTGAACTGGCGCAGCAGCGTCTGCCGCCGCTGGCGACGCTGCAACCGGTGGCGCAGGGCCATGCCATTCAGGTGCGGCTGTACGCTGAGGATCCGGCGAAGCAGTTTCAACCAAGCGCCGGACTGCTCAGCCACGTGCAGTTCCCGACGGCGCTCGATCACGCTACGCTGCGCATCGACAGCAGCGTAGAGAGCGGCATGGAAGTTTCACCGTTTTACGATCCGATGCTGGCGAAGATCCTCGTGCACGCGGCCGATCGCCAGCGCGCGCTCGACGGCATGATCGCGGCGCTGGCGCAGAGTGAGCTGTATGGCATCGAGACCAACCTGCGCTGGCTGCGTCAGCTCTGTACGCTGCCGGACGTGCAGCAGGGGCGCATCATTACCGCCACGCTCGGCAGCGTGGCGTGGCAGCCGCCGACGCTGGATATCCTCAGCGGCGGCACCCTCACCACGGTGCAGGATGCGCCGGGCCGCGTCGGCTACTGGCACGTCGGCGTACCGCCTTCCGGGCCGTTCGACAGCCGCGCCTTTCAGCTCGGCAATCGCCTGCTGGGTAACGAGGCCCAGGCGGCCGGGCTGGAAATCACGCTGCGCGGCCCGACGCTGCGCTTTAATCAGGCATGCAGCTTTGTACTGAGCGGCGCGCCGCTGGCGGCCACCCTCGACAGCCAGCCGCTGGCGATGCATCAGGTGCTGCATGCGCAGGCCGGGCAAACCCTGACGCTGGGCGACGTGCGCGACGGCTGCCGCAGCTATCTGCTGCTGGCGGGCGGGCTGGATACGCCGCGCTATCTGGGCAGCCGCAGTACCTTTACGCTGGGTAAGTTTGGCGGTCATGCCGGGCGGGCGCTGCGCGCCGGCGACGTACTGCAGCTGGCCGCGCCGCGTCAGGCTGCGGCGGCGCGCCTGCCTGAGACGCTGCTGCCGCCGCTTAACGGTGAATGGCAGCTGCGCGTTATTTATGGTCCGCACGGCGCACCTGCCTTTTTTACCGATGACGATATCGAGGAATTTTTCGCTGCCGAGTGGCAGGTGCACTACAACTCCAGCCGCACCGGGATTCGGCTGATCGGCCCGAAACCTGACTGGGCGCGCAGCGACGGCGGCGAGGCGGGCATGCATCCGTCCAATATTCACGACAACGCCTATGCCTTTGGCACGGTGGATTTTACCGGTGATATGCCGGTGATTCTTGGTCCGGACGGCCCTTCGCTGGGCGGCTTTGTCTGTCCGGCGACGGTGATCGACGCCGATCTGTGGAAGCTGGGTCAGCTGAAAGCGGGCGATCGACTGCGCTTTGTGCCGATCGCCCTTGCTGATGCCGATCGTCTGGCGCAGGCGCAGCGTCACGAGATCGCGCATCTGCAACCGGAAGCGGTGCGCGTGGCGCCAGCACTGCCGCTGATCGATCCGATATTGCACCAGCATGCAGCAACCGCCGGGCGGCCTGCACTGTGCGTGCGCGCCGCGGGAGACCGTTTTCTGCTGGTGGAGTATGGCGCGCTGACGCTGGACATTGCGCTGCGTTTCCGCGTTCACGCTCTCATGCAGTGGCTGGAGGCGCATCCGCTGGCGGGTCAGCTGGAGCTGACGCCCGGCATCCGCTCGTTACAGGTGCATTATGATGCGCAGCAGTGCGCAAGAAGTGAGTTGTTGGCGCAAATTTTGCAAGCTGATAATCTGCTGGGCGACCTCGCCGACGCGGCTGTGCCATCGCGCACTGTGTGGCTGCCGCTCAGCTGGGATGATGCCGCCTGCCGTGAAGCCGTGACACGCTATAGCCAGTCGGTGCGTCCGAATGCGCCCTGGTGCCCGAGCAACATTGAGTTTATCCGGCGCATCAACGGGCTCGAAAGCGTGGAGGCGGTGAAACAGATTGTGTTCAGCGCCTCGTATCTGGTGATGGGGCTGGGCGATGTCTATCTCGGCGCACCGGTGGCGACGCCACTCGATCCGCGACACCGCCTGGTGACCACCAAATACAATCCGGCGCGCACCTGGACGGCGGAAAACTCGGTGGGCATCGGCGGCGCGTATCTGTGTGTTTATGGCATGGAAGGGCCGGGCGGCTACCAGTTCGTCGGACGTACGCTGCAGATGTGGAATCGCGATCGCCGCACCAGCGCCTTTACCCAGCCGTGGCTGCTGCGTTTCTTCGACCAAATCCGTTTTTATCCGGTCAGTGCCGACGAACTGCTGCAAATCCGCGAACGTTTCCCGTGGGGCGATTATCCGCTGCGCGTGGAAGCCGGTGAGTTCCGGCTCGCCGAGTATCAGGCGCTGCTGACTGCCCAGGCGACGGAGATCGACGCGTTCCAGCAGCAGCGTCAGCAGGCGTTTGACGCCGAGCTGGCACGCTGGCGCGCCGATGGCCAGTTCACCTTCGACAGCCAGCTGCAGGCGCAGAGCAGCGAGGAAGTGGTGGTGCCGGCGGGCTGTCACAGCGTCGAGAGCCAGGTGGCGGGTAGCGTGTGGCAATGGCTGGTGGCGGAAGGCAGTGATGTGACCGCGGGTGCCACGGTAGGCATTCTCGAATCCATGAAGATGGAAATCCCGATCGTGGCGCCGGTCAGTGGCAAAATCCACAGCCTGCAACGCCAGGCCGGGCAGCAAGTGCAGGCGGGTCAGTTACTTATGGTGATCGATCCGTTTGCAGCATAAGAAAGAAGAAAAAATAATCAGGAAACAGGCAGCAAAGCCGGGGATCTGACCCATACTTAGAGACCCGGTTCAATGTTGCATTGCCCTGACATCTTTTCGCAGTGTGCAACAGGCTGTGTCCCGTAACGGTTTCATTAAAACACTATTTTCGCCCTGATAAGGGAAAACTGTTTCGGGATACAGCCTGATAAGGCCGGTTTCAGCGCCTGGTGGCGCTTACCTCTCTACTTTCACGTGCTTCATAGTGAGTTTTAAGGAGTTCTCTATGGAAATAAAAGATCCAATGGTCGAATTACTCAGCAGTCTTGAGCAAATTGTTTTGACACGTGATGCACAGACTCCCGTATCAGAAATTGCACTCAATACCGTTTCCGTTCCCGAACCGCAGCGTTTACGCGAGATGACCGGCATGCAGGTGGATGAATTCGCCCGCGTGATGGGGGTGAGCGTCTCGTCAGTAAAAAGCTGGGAAGCGCAACGTACGCGCCCATCCGCCACGGCTCGCAAACTGATGAAACTGCTGCAGGCCAATCCGTATCTGGGCCGACAGCTGCTGGAATAACGCCGACTATCGGTTCTCTGTGACCCGCCTGCACGGCGGGTTTTTTTCAGCTTAAGCCACCGTATTTCGCCGCCTGTTTGACAAACCAGCTTTCCGGCACGCTGTACGGCGGTTTTGCCAGCTGCGCGATGCCCTGTTCAATGATGTGATTCGCCTGCTGCCACAAACGCCGATCGCCCTGCTGTAACAGCTGAATCTGAATCTGTTTCTCGACCAGGTAAACCCGGGCAAAGTTGGGATCGAACTGCACGATGGCACGGGTGTTATCGATGATATCGGCCAGCTTGATGGTTTGCGCTTCGGGCGAGGCTTCGGCAGTGTGGCGAAAGTGTGCCAGCTTACGGGCGGTACGATTTTTCGCCTGCGGCTGGGCGCTGTCGGTAAGCATGTCCACCAGGTGTGCAACGCGCGCACCAAAGTGTTCTTCAATATCCTGTAAGGTACTGGCGGTGTCCTCCACCGTGTCGTGCAGCCAGGCGGCAGCGATCATCGCTTCGTCATCGCTTACGCTGCGTACCAGCTCCGCGACGGCAGCCGGATGCACAATATAGGGTTCGTCGGTGTATTTGCGACGCTGGCCCGCATCGGCATGTGCCTGCGTGGCATAACGGCGCGCCTGCTCTTCCAGTGAATCACGCATCTTCACACTCCAGGAAAAAGTTGCTTGCAATTATCTAGCGCGCTATCTATATTGAGTCGCATGAACAGTAATCAAGATGACAAAAAAGTGAAGCCTGCGCCACTCCAGCTTGATCAGCATCTGTGTTTCGCGCTCTATTCGGCGAACCTGGCGATGCATAAAGTCTATCGCCAGCTGCTGGCGGCGCTGGAGATCACCTATCCGCAATATCTGGTGATGCTGGTGCTGTGGCATCAGGATGATCTGACGGTATCGGAGATTGGTGAAAAGCTGTTTCTCGATTCGGCCACCCTGACGCCACTGCTGAAACGACTGGAGAGCGCTGGTCTGCTGCGCCGCCAGCGTTCGCGTCAGGATGAGCGTCAGGTCGTGGTTACGCTGACCGACCAGGGACGCGCGCTGCAGGAAAAAGCCGCCAGCATTCCGGAAGCGGTACAGTGCGCGACCGCCTGCGATACCGACACCATGGCGGCGCTGAAACAGCAGCTGGACGATCTGCGCGGCAACCTGAATCGCGCCACCTGAGCATCAGGGATGTCGCTGCGGCGGCATTCTGAGAGTGAAGTTTTCCCCTGTGCCTTATAAATAGCACGCGATTATATAGCGAATAGTGAGGTTATGATGTCTTTAGAAAAAGTGATTTACACCGCCAAAGCCAAAGCAACCGGTGGCCGCGATGGCCGCGCCACCTCGTCTGATAACGTGCTGGACGTGAAGCTGGGCGTGCCAAAAGAGATGGGCGGCGCGGGCGGCGAGGTGACGAACCCGGAGCAGCTGTTTGCTGCCGGCTACTCTGCCTGCTTCCTCGGCGCGATGAAGTTTGTTGCCGGCCGCGACAAAATCGCCATGCCAAAAGACGCGTGGATTGAGGGCGAAGTAGGGATTGGCCCTATCCCCACCGGTTTTGGCATTGAAGCAAAACTGAATATCCATCTGCCAGAGATGGACGCGGCGGAAGCGCAGAAGCTGGTTGATGCGGCACACATTGTTTGTCCGTACTCAAACGCGACGCGCGGCAACATCGACGTGACGCTGAATATCATCAACTAAGTTGATGCCTGCATAAAAGGCTCCTGCGGGAGCCTTTTTTATCACGAACAACATCCCGCATCCCATCGAACTAAAGAATTTTCTGGTCTTACCATTGGTTAAATGTTCTACTGCTGCGCTCCGTGCATCATCGTAATTATTTGGGTTCAGATTCGTCCCGATCCTACTCGCCAGGTCACGCTTTTCTGCTACGCAAGCGAACCTTACGCTCTTTGCACAGTCACATTTACGGTTGAAGCATCGACACCAGGTCGGGAACAGAAATTTATATGAATTACATTAAAAGTTTAACGCAGCAAAAGTTGTCGCTTTTGCTGGCGCTCTATCTTGGCATCTTATTGAATTTGCCAATCTTTTATCGCCGTTTTGACGGCTTCTTAACGAAATCCACCGTCACCAACTGGTTATCCGCCGCGGCGGAAGTGACCGCGGCCGTACTGCTGACCTTCTTCCTGATGCGACTGCTGTCGCTGGGTGGCAAATGGTTTTATCGCGTGATCGCCAGCCTGCTGGTGGTGATTTCGGTGGCCGCCGCCTATTACATGGCGTTCTTTAACGTGGTGATCGGTTACGGCATCGTGGCGTCGGTCATGACCACCGATGTCGATCTTTCTAAAGAGGTTATCGGGCTGCACTTTGTATTGTGGATGGTGCTGGTGAGCGCACTGCCGCTGCTACTGATCTGGCGCAATAACCTGAGCCTGACACTGATTGAACAGCTGAAAACCCCTGGTCAGCGCCTGAAACCTACAGTGATCCTGCTGCTGAGCGTGGCGCTGGTGTGGTTGCCGATTCGCTACTTCGACAAGCTGCAAAAAGCCAATGAAGAGATCACCAATATCGACCTGCCAAGCTATGGCGGCGTAGTGGCGCACTCTTATCTGCCTTCGAACTGGATTGCGGCGCTGGGCCTGTTCGCCTGGACCAAGGTGGACGAGAAGCTGGACAGCCAGGAGTTGCTCGATCCGGCGAAGAAGTTTACCTATATAGCGCCGCCTGGTATTGACGATACCTATGTGGTGTTTGTGATCGGCGAGACCACGCGCTGGGATCACATGGGCATGCTGGGCTATAACCGCGATACCACGCCGAAGCTGTCGAAAGAGAAGAATCTGGTGGCATTCCGCGGTGAATCCTGTGATACCGCCACCAAGCTGTCGCTGCGCTGCATGTTTGTGCGCGAGGGCGGCACCATGGATAACCCTGGCCGTACGTTGAAAGAGCAGAACATTTTTGCGGTGATGAAAGAGCTGGGCTTCACCTCCGAGCTGTTCGCCATGCAGAGCGAAGTGTGGTTCTACGACAACGCCGATGTGAATAACTTCTCGTTCCGCGAGCAGATTGGTTCTGAGAAGCGCAATCAGGGCAAAGCGGTGGACGATATGCTGCTGGTGCCGGAGCTGCAGGCTTCGCTGCAGCGCTTCCCGAAAGGCAAGCATCTGGTGGTGTTGCACACGAAAGGTTCGCACTATCTCTATTCGCAGCGTTATCCGCGCGAGTTTGCCCGCTATCAGCCTGAGTGTATTGGCGTGGACGATAAGTGCAGCAAAGCCCAGCTGATTAACGCCTATGACAACTCGATTCTGTATGTTGATACCATGCTGGACAGCGTGCTGGATCAGCTGCGTGATAAGAAAGCGATTGTGTTCTATGCCGCCGACCACGGCGAGTCGATCAGCGAAAATATGCACCTGCACGGTACGCCGCGCGAGATGGCGCCGCCGGAGCAGTTCCGCGTGCCGATGATTGTCTGGGCGTCCGATAAGTATTTGCAGGACCCGACTAACCGCAGCAACTTTGAGCGCTTACAGGCGCAGCAGCGCGTCGGCAAAACCCATCGTCACGTTGAGCTGTTCGACACCATTTTAGGGTGTCTGAGTTATACCTCGCCGGATGGCGGTATTAAAGCAGCGAATAACTGGTGCCAGGCACCTGCCACTGCCAGCAGTGCGAAAGCGCTGTAATTCGTGCCTGGATCTTATTGAGCAGGCAGGTGTTTAAGGCACTGCTTGCTTTCCAGGCAATCAGGCGGATTTTCGGGAAAAGGGATTGACGCTCTAAAGTCACGGCAGTAATATTCGCCCCCATCGGCGAGTAGCGCAGCTTGGTAGCGCAACTGGTTTGGGACCAGTGGGTCGGAGGTTCGAATCCTCTCTCGCCGACCATATTCGAAAAGCCCGCTTTGCAAAAAGCGGGCTTTTTTCGTTCGTAGCAAAAGAGGATGAGAACCTCCGAAGGAGGTTTGAGCCGAGCGAAGCGAGACAACGTTGCGTCAGCAACGGCCCGCAGGGCGCTTCTCGCAGAGAAGCGTAATCCTCTCTCGCCGACCATCATTTAAGAAACCTGCTTTGCAAAAAGCAGGTTTTTTTTCGTCTGTAGCAAAAGAGGATGAGAACCTCCGAAGGAGGTTTGAGCCGAGCGAAGCGAGACAACGTTGCGTCAGCAACGGCCCGCAGGGCGCTTCTCGCAGAGAAGCGTAATCCTCTCTCGCCGACCATCATTTAAGAAACCTGATTTGCAAAAAGCAGGTTTTTTTTCGTCTGTCGTTTTTGCAGTTTCAGGGTGAAATACGCGACCGCTCCGTAAAGACGCTGTCTCGTCCCTGATCGCTCGGCACACGCCATCCATGGCGTGTGACGCTTTACTCCACGGCCCCGCATTCCACCCTTTATCCGGCTTCGGTGATGACTGAAGGTTTACTGACTGCCGTGCACATCCCCCAGGTGCGTATAAATACGCACCCTACAAAAGTGCATAATCCTGTAGGGGCGCCATTCATGGCGACCGGACGGCCAAGCCGGAACCCACGCCCATCATTCATGGCGATCTGATGGCTTTCCCTGAACCAGACTCACATCCCGGCAGCGATCAAGCAAAGTCATCAATTTACGCGTTCCATTAATCATCACCGGGATAAACCGTATTATCCTTCAACACCGCTCTTCATCCCTTGCTGCATCAAAGCACCTCTCTTAATTCGCGACACATTCTGCTTATGACCGGCTTTTGCTTTTTGCTGATTTCTTATGCCATTACGCCAGCATATTTCGCTGCCTGAACGTCATAACGCACGGGGAATCGTTCAGATATTCAACATTTACCGACAACTTTAAGACGTTTTTTAACGGTGATAATCACTGTCATCAGGCGCTATTGCCAGAGAATCACACGGCATTGCGCGCTTTATCACCTTTTTAAATTTTGGCTTAGCGTGAAAACACTGTTTTTTATCGTTGCTTGCACTTACTCACACTCTGTGTAAATAACCCCACGTTGTATTGACGTTCATTGCAACTGTTGACAAATTGATGCGTCAATAAGATGCAGAGACGGCCAGCGCTGGCAGGTTCCACGGCGTCAGCGCTACAACAATAACCGCTCGCATTTTGGTCATTACATAACTGACCTGCCCGAACCGCATAAAAAAATCAGAGGTCGGGCGACGCACACAACATCACATCACAATGGAGCAAAACATGATCAACTCCCTGGCCAAATCCAGGATGCTGAAGGTCGGTCTTAGCCTGATTGCTATGACCGTGGCCGCGGGCGTTCAGGCGAAAACCCTCGTTTACTGTTCAGAAGGTTCGCCGGAAGGCTTCAACCCGCAGCTGTTCACATCCGGCACCACTTACGATGCCAGCTCAGTACCGATCTACAACCGTCTGGTTGAGTTCAAAACCGGTACCACTGAGCTGCAGCCGGGCCTGGCAGAAAAATGGGACGTTAGCGAAGATGGTAAAACCTATACCTTCCATCTGCGTCAGGGCGTGAAGTGGCAAACGACCAAAGACTTCAAGCCGACCCGCACCTTCAACGCTGATGACGTCGTGTTCTCCTTCGAGCGCCAGCTCGATAAAAACAACAAGTACCACGGTGTCTCCGGCGGCAGCTACGAATACTTCGAAGGCATGGACATGCCGAAGCTGATCGCCAAAATCGAAAAAGTGGATGACTACACCGTACGCTTCACGCTGACCCGTCCGGAAGCGCCGTTCCTCGCCGACCTTGGCATGGACTTCGCGTCAATCCTGTCGAAAGAGTACGCCGACAACATGCTGAAAGCCGGCACGCCAGAAAAACTGGACCTCAACCCGGTAGGTACCGGTCCGTTCGTGCTGCAGCAGTACCAGAAAGACTCACGTATTCTGTACAAAGCCAACCCGGACTTCTGGGGCACCAAGCCAAAAATCGATCGCCTGGTGTTCTCCATCACGCCAGATGCTTCGGTGCGCTACGCCAAACTGCAGAAAGGCGAGTGTCAGGTGATGCCGTATCCCAACCCGGCTGATATTGCCAGCATGAAGAAAGACACCAAAATCAACCTGATGGAACAGCCAGGGCTGAACGTCGGTTACCTGTCTTTCAACACCGAGAAAAAACCGCTGGATAACGTCAAAGTGCGTCAGGCACTGACCATGGCGGTGAACAAACAAGCGATCATTGATGCGGTCTATCAGGGCGCCGGTCAGGCAGCGAAAAACCTGATCCCACCAACCATGTGGGGCTACAACAATGACGTCAAAGACTACGCTTACGATCCGGCCAAAGCCAAAGAGCTGCTGAAAGAAGCGGGCATGCCGGATGGCTTCAGCATCGACCTGTGGGCGATGCCGGTACAGCGTCCGTACAACCCGAACGCCCGTCGCATGGCGGAAATGGTTCAGGCTGACTGGGCGAAAATCGGCGTGAAAGCCAAAATCGTTACCTTCGAGTGGGGCGAGTACCTGAAGCGTGCTAAAGCCGGTGAACACCAGACCGTGATGATGGGCTGGACCGGTGATAACGGGGATCCGGATAACTTCTTCGCCACCCTGTTCAGCTGCGCGGCAGCGAAAGATGGTTCTAACTACTCACGCTGGTGCTACAAGCCGTTTGAAGATCTGATTCAGCCAGCGCGCGCTGAAGCCGATCACAACAAACGTATTGAGCTCTATAAGCAGGCGCAGGTAGTGATGCACGACCAGGCGCCAGCACTGATCATCGCGCACTCAACCGTGTACGAGCCAGTGAGCAAGAAAGTGAGTGGCTATGTGGTTGATCCATTAGGTAAACATCACTTCGAAAACGTCGACATCCAGGAATAACCTTTCGGATTATCGCGGTCAGGGCCAGCATGGCTGGCCCTCGGGCGGCACCTTCGCCGCCCGTGCTCCGCACTTTATTTCCGGCTAATTTCTTATAAACCCTCAATACCTTGCGCTGATGCAGCGTGAAGTATGACGGGGATTTTGAAGCGCTTCTTGCGTCGCGTCCGGCTATGCCGGCTGCGGATTGTGAGCAATGTAGTCCATGGCGTTAGCGCCACGGAAAATGACTGAGAATCCGGCTTATGCTGCAATTCATACTCCGACGTCTGGGCCTTGTCATCCCGACGTTCATCGGTATTACATTATTGACCTTTGCCTTCGTTCACCTGATCCCCGGCGACCCGGTGCTGATCATGGCCGGTGAACGCGGCATCTCCCCTGAACGTCATGCGCAGCTGATGGCCCAGTTTGGTCTCGATCAGCCGATGTGGAAACAGTACATCACTTACATCAACGGCGTGCTGCATGGCGATCTCGGCATCTCGCTGAAAAGCCGCATCCCGGTGTGGGATGAGTTCGTGCCGCGCTTTAAAGCCACGCTCGAGCTGGGCATCTGCGCCATGATCTTCGCCGTTGCCGTGGGTATTCCGGTCGGCGTGCTGGCGGCGGTGAAACGCGGCTCAATTTTCGATCACACCGCGGTGGGCATCTCGCTGACCGGCTACTCAATGCCGATCTTCTGGTGGGGCATTATGCTGATTATGCTGGTGTCGGTGCAGCTCAACCTGACGCCGGTCTCCGGCCGCGTCAGCGACACCATCTTCCTTGACGACAGCCATCCGCTCACCGGCTTTATGCTGATTGATACGCTGCTGTGGGGCGAAGAGGGTGATTTCAAAGATGCGGTGATGCACATGATCCTGCCGGCCATCGTGCTGGGCACCATTCCGCTGGCGGTGATTGTGCGTATGACGCGCTCCTCGATGCTGGAAGTGCTGGGTGAAGATTACATCCGCACCGCGCGCGCCAAAGGCCTGACGCGCATGCGCGTGATCGTGGTGCATGCGCTGCGTAACGCCATGCTGCCGGTGGTCACGGTGATCGGTCTGCAGGTGGGCACGCTGCTGGCGGGCGCCATCCTCACCGAAACCATCTTCTCCTGGCCGGGACTCGGCCGCTGGCTGATCGAAGCACTGCAGCGCCGTGATTATCCGGTGGTGCAGGGCGGCGTGCTGCTGGTGGCAATCCTGATCATTCTGGTCAACCTGCTGGTTGATCTGTTGTACGGCGTGGTGAATCCGCGCATCCGTCATAAGAAATAAGGGGGAATCATGTCTGCTGTTGATCCCGCAAGCGTCACCGCTGCACCGAAGCCGATGACCCCGATTCAGGAATTCTGGCACTATTTTAAACGTAACAAAGGCGCGGTTATCGGCCTGGTTTACATCATTCTGATGCTGCTAATCGCCATCTTCGCCGATGTGCTGGCACCGCATGCTCCGGCTGAGCAGTTCCGCGATGCGCTGTTGCACCCGCCGGTGTGGCAGGAGGGCGGTAGCTGGAAGTTTATTCTGGGCACCGATGACGTCGGCCGTGACATCCTGTCGCGCCTGATGTTTGGTGCGCGCCTGTCGCTGCTGGTGGGCTGCATGGTGGTGGTGCTGTCGCTGATTCTGGGGGTGATTTTCGGTCTGATGGCCGGTTATCTCGGCGGCGTGGTAGATGCAGTGATTATGCGCCTCGTCGATATCATGCTGGCGCTGCCAAGCCTGCTGCTGGCGCTGGTGCTGGTGGCCATCTTTGGCCCGTCGATTGTCAACGCCTCGCTGGCGATTACCTTCGTCGCGCTGCCGCACTACATTCGCCTGACGCGCGCAGCGGTGCTGGTGGAAGTCAATCGCGACTACGTAACCGCCTCCAGCGTGGCCGGTGCCGGTACGCTGCGCCAGATGTTCATCAATATTCTGCCTAACTGCCTGGCACCGCTGATCGTGCAGGCGTCGTTAGGTTTCTCCAACGCCATCCTGGATATGGCCGCGTTGGGCTTTCTCGGTATGGGGGCGCAGCCGCCGACGCCGGAGTGGGGCACCATGCTCTCCGACGTGTTGCAGTATGCGCAGAGTGCCTGGTGGGTCGTGACCTTCCCCGGAGTGGTCATCCTGCTGACGGTTCTGGCCTTTAACCTCATGGGCGATGGTTTGCGTGATGCACTCGACCCGAAACTCAAGCAGTAAAGAGGCACCGAGATGGCGTTATTAAATGTAGAAAAACTGTCGGTGCATTTCGGCGACGAAAAGGCACCGTTCCGTGCGGTTGACCGCATCAGCTACCAGGTAGAACAGGGCCAGGTCGTCGGGATTGTCGGCGAGTCCGGCTCCGGTAAATCGGTCAGCTCGCTGGCGATCATGGGGCTGATTGACTATCCCGGCCGCGTGAAAGCGGAGAAGCTGGAGTTCAATCAGCGCGACCTGCAGCGCATCTCCGAAAAAGAGCGCCGCCAGCTGGTGGGCGCAGAAGTGGCGATGATCTTCCAGGACCCGATGACCAGCCTCAACCCGTGTTACACCGTGGGCTACCAGATCATGGAAGCGCTGAAGGTGCATCAGGGCGGCAGCAAGCGCACGCGGCGTCAGCGTGCCATCGACCTGCTGGAGCAGGTGGGCATTCCCGATCCGGCGTCGCGGCTTGATGTCTATCCGCATCAGCTGTCTGGCGGCATGAGCCAGCGCGTGATGATCGCCATGGCCATTGCCTGTAAGCCGAAGCTGCTGATTGCCGATGAGCCAACCACGGCGCTCGACGTAACCATTCAGGCGCAAATCATCGAACTGCTGCTGGAGTTACAGAAGCAGGAGAACATGGCGCTGATCCTGATTACGCACGATCTGGCGCTGGTGGCCGAAGCGGCGCAGCACATCATCGTGATGTACGCCGGTCAGGTGGTGGAAAGCGGCAAAGCGGTGGATATCTTCAAAGCGCCGCGTCACCCGTATACGCAGGCGCTGCTGCGTGCGCTGCCGGAGTTTGCCGCCGACAAAGCGCGGCTGGCGTCGCTGCCGGGCGTGGTACCGGGCAAGTATGACCGCCCTAACGGCTGTCTGCTCAATCCGCGCTGCCCGTACGTGACCGACCGCTGCCGTACTGAAGAACCTGAGCTGCGCGATATTCCGGGCCGCCAGTCCAAATGTCACTTCCCACTGGATGATGCCGGGAGACCGACTTATGAGTCTTGATAACACGAAGCAGGATTACCTGCTGCAGGCGATTGACCTGAAAAAACACTATCCGGTGAAAAAGGGTCTGTTCGGCCAGGAGCGCCTGGTGAAGGCGCTGGACGGCGTCTCCTTTAACCTCGAGCGTGGCAAAACGCTGGCGGTGGTGGGCGAATCCGGCTGCGGTAAATCCACGCTGGGTCGCCTGCTGACAATGATTGAAACGCCGACCGCCGGCGAGTTGTACTGGCACGGGCAGGATCTGCTGAAACACGATCCGCAGGCGCAAAAGCTGCGCCGGCAGAAAATCCAGATTGTGTTCCAGAACCCGTATGGCTCGCTCAATCCGCGTAAGAAAATCAGCCAGATTCTGGAAGAGCCGCTGGTGATCAATACCGCGCTGAGCAAAGCGGAACGGCGGGAAAAAACGCTGGAGATGATGGCCAAAGTGGGCCTGAAAACTGAGCACTACGATCGCTATCCGCACATGTTCTCCGGCGGTCAGCGCCAGCGTATCGCTATTGCACGCGGCCTGATGCTCGATCCCGACGTGCTGATTGCCGATGAGCCGGTCTCGGCGCTCGACGTCTCGGTGCGCGCTCAGGTGCTCAACCTGATGATGGATTTACAGCAGGATCTCGGCCTGTCCTATGTGTTCATCTCGCATGACCTGTCGGTGGTGGAGCACATCGCCGACGAGGTGATGGTGATGTACCTCGGACGCTGTGTGGAAAAGGGCAGCAAAGAGGCGATCTTCAGCAACCCGCGCCATCCGTATACTCAGGCGCTGCTGTCGGCCACGCCACGCCTCAATCCGGACGAACGCCGCGAGCGCATCAAACTGACCGGTGAGCTGCCGAGCCCGCTGAATCCGCCGCCGGGCTGTGCGTTCAACGCACGCTGCCGCCGTCGTTTCGGTACCTGCGTGCAGCTGCAGCCGAAACTGAAGCAGTATGGTGAGCAGCAAATCGCCTGCTTCGCCGTCGACCAGGATGAGAATCAGCCGGTGGCGACGCCGTAATTACGGCCAGCCAGTGCGAAAGGCTCCTGCGGGAGCCTTTGTTATTGGTGGCCTGATACATGAGTAAAATTAACCTGACGTGTCTTAATCGCCTGCGATGGCAGAAATGTATTACGCGACTGAATCTTTAAATCGCTGGTCCTGAACCACAGCGAAAAGGTTAAGGCAAATTCTGAATCCGTGCCGCATTGTGTGAGCGCCGTCACGGCCAGAGATAACTGCACATTTCAATAGTAAGTTGTTTATTATCAGTGTATTAGCTTAATTATCTTCCGGCTGCTATTTCCGTTAATCGATTTTTATTAATCCTGCTCAATTAATCAGTGCATGCTTTTTGCATCTGTATATTTTCAATCTTTCAGATAAAACTCTTTTGTCGAATCTGCGGTTTTAATAATCAGAATTCTCTCACCGTGTCTTAACGTGTGTGTTATATTCGCGGAAATTACCCCTCCGCTTTAACAGGCTCTGATCATGAAGAACTACGACGATCTGCAGCGTTTCCAGGAAAAAACGCAAACGCTGGACATTGCTTTTAAGGATATGTCCGGGCAATCGCTGGAAGCCGATCACAGCCAGTGGGCGATCATCCGTCAGCTGGCGACGGATGATGAGCCGGAGCTGGGTAGCGGCCAGCGCGTCGATCTGCCGCAGCCGCAGCCAATTCGCGGCGATGAGTTTGTCGCGCCGCCGCAGGCTCTCAATCCGGCGCCCGTCGCCCGCAGTGAAAAGGCATCGCTGCTGCAGAGCCTCGCCGCCAGCGCGCCGGCACCCGACACAGAAACACCGCGCAGCGCGTTATTCCCGCCAGCAAGCAGCGCGCCCACTGCCGCGTCCGTGTCGTCGCTGGCACCGGCAGCCACGCACGTAGCGCGTCAGGCGGCCACTTCACTGTTCCCACCGCCGCCGGTCAGCGCGCCGGTTGCTGAACAGGCTGTTGCCCCTGCTGCCGCAGCACCGGCCACTGCGCCCGCCGTGGCGCAGCCGGAGCCTGCTACGCCCTCGCGCTTTGGCGCACTGTTCCGCTCACGTGCGGCGGAACCGGTTCATTTATCTAAAGAAACACTGCTCAAACCGTTACTGGAGAAGATCGCGCTATGCCATTAGTTTGTGTGTGCTCGCCAAAAGGGGGAGTAGGAAAAACCACCATGGCGGCCAACCTGGCCTGGAGTCTGGCGCGTGCCGGCAGCAAAGTGCTGGCGATCGATTTTGACGTACAAAATGCGCTGCGCCTGCATTTTGGCGTACCGCTGCACGACAGCCGCGGCTTTGTGGCGCGCTCGGAAGAGCAGGCTGACTGGAGTCAGTCGATCCTCACCACCGGCAGCAACATCTTTGTCATGCCTTACGGTGAGGTGACTGAAGCGCAGCGTGAGCGCTTCGAACACAACCTGGCGCACGATGCCCATTTCTTAAAACGCGGCCTGGATACCGTCCTGAATTATCCGGGTCTGGTAATTATTGCAGATTTTCCGCCGGGACCCGGTCCGGCGCTGAAAGCCATGCAGGCGCTGGCCGATATGCATTTAGTGGTGATGCTGGCGGATACCGCCTCGGTGGCGCTGCTGCCGCAAATTGAAAACCATCGCATGATTGGCCAGCCATTAAATAATCAGCACGGTCATTATTTCGTGCTCAACCAAAGTGATAATCGCCGGAATATCAGCCGTGAAGTGACCGCATTTATGCAGCAGCGGCTGGGCGATAATTTACTCGGCGTGGTGCACCGCGATGAAAGCGTGGCTGAGGCCAATGCCTCGCAGCAGTCAATCTATGATTTCAGCCCGGCTTCAGCAGCGGCGTTTGATATTGAACTGGTGGCAAAACGGGTGGCGAATATCCTGAATATCAACGTAGGCAACGGCGAAGTTCAGGCACCGATCCGCAGTCATTATTAACAAGCCCGGCCGCCAGCGGCCTGGTTCAAATAATAACAACACAGCTTCTTCAGGGTGAATCATGAGTAAACTCGGGTTTTACCTGCTGCTGCTGGTGCTTGCACCGGTCGCTGCGGTAATCGTCATCACGCCTATGGACAGCCAGAAACAGTATATTTTTGGTTTGATCAGTATTGGCATGATGTTTTTACTGGGCTTCAGTAAAAGCCGTAAAATAACCATTGTGATGGTTTTTCTTTCCGCGCTGATGTCGACCCGATATATCTGGTGGCGCACCACGGAAACGCTGCAATTTAATTCCGAAATTGAAGCGATTCTCGGTATCGGCTTATATCTGGCCGAGCTGTACGTGTGGCTGATCTTAATTCTCGGCTTCCTGCAAACCAGCTGGCCATTAAAACGCACCATCGAACCGCTGCCGGATGATACCCGCTTGTGGCCGACGGTCGATGTCTACGTGCCGACCTATAACGAAAGCCTCGACGTAGTGCGGGATACCGTGCTGGCGGCGCAGTGTATCGACTACCCGCGCGATAAGATCAAAGTTTACCTGCTGGATGATGGCAAACGCAGCGAGTTCGCGGTATTTGCCGCCGATGTTGGCGTCGGCTATATCACCCGCGACGATAACCGCCACGCCAAAGCCGGCAACCTCAATCACGCCATGAAAATCACCAAAGGCGAGCTGATTTGCGTGTTTGACTGCGACCACGTGGCGACGCGCACGTTCCTGCAGGCCACCGTCGGTCCGTTCCTGAAAGATCCGAAGCTGGCGCTGCTGCAGACGCCGCACTACTTTTACTCGCCGGATCCGTTCGAACGTAACCTGCGCGCCGCGCGCAGCATCCCGAATGAGGGCTCGCTGTTTTACGGCCCGGTGCAGCAGGGCAACGACAACTGGAACGCCACGTTCTTCTGCGGCTCCTGTGCGGTGATCCGCCGCAGCGCGCTGGAACAGATTGGCGGCTTCGCGGTGGAAACCGTCACCGAGGACGCACATACCGCGCTGAAAATGCAGCGTCTCGGCTGGGGTTCGGCGTTCCTGGCAATTCCGCTGGCGGCGGGTCTGGCGACCGAACGTCTGGGTCTGCACGTGATTCAGCGTACCCGCTGGGCGCGCGGCATGACGCAGATTTTCCGTGTCGATAATCCGCTGCTGGGCCGTGGGCTTAAGTGGCAGCAGCGTCTGTGCTATCTCAACGCCATGCTGCACTTCCAGTTTGGCCTGCCGCGCGTGGCGTTCCTCACTGCGCCGCTGGCTTACCTGCTGTTTAACCTGAATATTATCCACTCGTCGGCGTCACTCATCTTCGCTTACGTACTACCGCATCTGGTGATGTCGCTGTACGTTAACTCACGCATGAACGGCAAATTCCGCTACACCTTCTGGGGTGAAATCTACGAAACCGTGATGTGCTTCCACCTGGTGATTCCGACGCTGCTGACCCTGCTGTCGCCAAAGCACGGCAAATTCAACGTGACGGATAAAGGTGGTCTGCTGGACCAGGGCTTCTTTGACTTCCACATCGTGCGGCCTCACGTCATCGTTGCCGCGCTGCTGTCGATTGGCATCGTGGCCGGCGTGGTGCGCGCCGTGGCGCATGATTACTTCGGGGTGGACCCGTATGTGATTGCGCTCAACGTCGGCTGGGCGGTGTTCAGCCTGATCATCCTGATGGCGGCGATTGCCGTGGCGCGTGAAACCAAACAGGTGCGTAAAACCATTCGTATCGAGGTGCAGATCCCGGCGGTGATTCACTATGCCAGCGGCATCTCTTCGCGCACGCAAACCAGCGATCTGTCGATGGGCGGCGCGCAGCTGGATGCGCCGGACAACCGGCATGAGCACGATGAAATCGAAGAGATCGATCTGCTGCTGAAATCGGGTGCCATCACCATTCCGGTGAGCAAGATCTCCGGTGATGAGGAGACCATTCGCCTGCGCTTTGGCGCGATGCCGCTGGCGCGCCGCCGTGAACTGGTGCGCGTGGTGCTGGCGCGGGCCGATGCGTGGATCCAGCCGGAATATAAGCAGGACAATCCGCTGGTGTCGCTCGGCACCATCATCCGTACCGTCTTTGAGCTGTTCTGGCTGAGCTGGAAAGATCGCCGTGAGGCGCGCAAGCGTGATGGCCAGGCAACGGCCAAAGAGGACAGCGCAGCATGAAAACATTGACGTACACGTTGCTGGCCAGCGCGCTGACCACCACGCTGCTGCTCGCCCCTGCCTGGGCAGAGACGCCGGCGGTAACCCAGGACAGCGCCGCGCTCTCTGACGTACCGCCGCCGCAGGGGCTGGATGGCAGTGCCGATCCGCAGCTGAAGCAGGCCGCGGGCGACGCGCCGTACACGCCGGGCGATGCAGCGCCGCTGCAGGAAAATACAGCACCCGCACAGTCGGCAGAGTCAGCACCGCCGGCAGAGGCAGCAACGCCAGCAGCATCGGCTGCGCCTGACATCGTCATACCGCCGGTGGCTGCGGAGGCACCGGCTGCCGCTGATCCCGCTGGCGCGCTGTTAAACCAGCCGGTGAGCAGCACCATTTCGGTGGCGCAGATGGGGCAGCCGCGCGGCATCACCCTGACCGGCGGCCAGCTGCAGTCCGGTATTCTGTTTACCCTGCCGGGCGATGAGGTGATCACTAATGCGCGGCTCAACCTGTCGCTGCGCGTCTCTGCCGCGCTGGCGGCGCGCAACACGTCGCTGCAGCTGATGCTCAACGGCCAGCCGCTCGGCACCCTGCCGCTGGGTGCCAGCGACAGCGATGTCAGCGACTATCAGCTGGATATTCCGGCGGCGATGGTGGTTTCCAGTAATAACCTCAGCTTTAAAATCAACGATGCCGACAAGCTGCTGTGCGAAAAAGAGAGCGCGCAGCAGTATCAGGTCACCATTCTGCCGAAAACCACGCTCAGCCTTGAAGGCCAGCAGCTCAACATCGGCACCAGCCTGCGCAACTTCCCGCGTCCGTTTATTGATGTGCAGCGCATGACGCCCGCCAGCGTGACCTTTGGTTTTGCCGCTAACGTTTCGCCGGATAGCGTCAGCGCCGCCGCGCTGGTGGCTTCCTGGCTCGGCATTCAGTCGGATTACCGTGGCATCCGTTTCCCGGTGGTGCGCGGCGATCTGCCCGAGCACAACGGTATCCTGATCGGCCATCCGGGTGACAAAATCGGCAGCGTGACGCTGCCTGCGGCGAAGGGGCCGCTGCTGCAGGTGATCGATAACCCCAACAATCCGGTGTACAAACTGTTGCTGGTGGTCGGTGCAGATGATGCCCAGCTGCGCCAGGCGGCCAACCGCCTGACCACGCAGCCGCTGGCCACCGATGCCAGCAGCCTGAACGTACCGCCGCAGCCGATTGGCACGCGCAAACCGTACGACGCACCGCGCTGGATCAACACCAGCCGCCCGGTGCGCCTCAGCGAGCTGCTGCGTAAAGATCAGAGCCTGACCACCACCGGTATCTGGCACGATGCGCTGCGGGTTAACTTCCGCGCGGCGCCGGATCTGTTCCTGTGGGACGGCGACGCGATTCCGGTCAATCTGCATTACCGTTTCCCGTCGGAAAGCTGGATCGATGAAAACAATTCGTTCCTCAACGTCACGCTGAACGGCACTTTCCTGCGCAACCTAACGGTGAACAAAGTCGGGCTGCTGGAGAGCGCCTGGCACCGGCTGGGCGGCGATGCACGTCAGGAGCAGTACACGCTGAAGCTGGAGCCATACCTGATTTACGGCGACAACCAGCTGGCGCTCTACTTCAACATCAAGCCAAAGGCGGATGCGCCGTGCGGCGTGCTGCTCAACAACAACATCAAGAGCCGTATCGAAGAGGATTCGTGGATCGATCTGAGCCACACGCGTCACTTCACCATGCTGCCGAACCTATCGTACTTCGTCGGTGCTTCGTTCCCGTTCTCGCGGCTGGCGGATTTTTCGCAAACCACGCTGCTGCTGCCGGAGGCGCCGGGTGATGCCGAGATCGCCACGCTGCTGGACATGGCCGCGCGCGCCGGTAACGCCACCGGCGTGCCGCTGGTACAGAACCAGGTATTGTTCGGCCTGCCGAATGGCGGCACCAATCTGACGCGCCTGCAGCACAGCGATGTACTGGCGGTGAGCACCATGCAGCACAGCGCCTTCACGCAGCAGATGCTGGCCGGCACCGCTTACCAGACCAGCGGCAACACGCTGGGCGTTAAAGAGCCGACCACCGTCGATAAGCTGCGCGGCTGGCTGACCGGTGACTGGTCTCGCCAGCAGCTGGATGCCGATCGCTACTTCTCCTCAAATGAAGCGTGGCGCGGCTTTGTCAGCTATCGCTCACCGTGGAGCGCCGATCGTCTGGTGGTGATGACGGTCGCCACCAGCGATCAGCAGCTGCTGCGTTTGCACGATGATTTGAATTCGGCGCGCATCAACGCCGGCATCCGCGGTGATACTGCCATCATCACCGATGAGAACGGCATCCGCAGCTTCCGCGTCGGGCCGCAGTTCCCGAGCGGTGAAATGCCGTGGTACATGATGGTGGTGTGGTATGCCAACCAGCACTCGGTACTGATGGCGCTGGCGGCGCTGCTGCTGTCGGCGCTGATCGGCAGTGCGGCCTGGGTGATGCTGAAGCGCCACGCGTGGCGCCGTCTCCACCCGCAAGACGATAGCCACTCCGGCCGGAAGTAAGGATAAAAATAATGAAAAAACAGCTGATAAGTGCCGGTATTCGTCAGGCGTTGCTGCTGGGCGGCGCGCTGACCTTCTCACAGCCGCTGCTGGCGGCGGAGAGCACCAATCCGGCGTTACAGGCACTGTTCGACCAGGCGGCCTACTGGCATCAGAAAGCGCATGACGATCTGGCGAAAGCCTCGCTGCAAAAAATCCTGATGGTGGAGCCGAACAATACCCAGGCGCTGTATCTGCTGGCGCTCTATTCACAGCAAAGCGGCAGCGCGGCCGATGCGGCACAGTGGCGCGCCCGCCTGAGTGCGGTATCGCCCAACGATCCGCATCTGACGGAGCTGGACAACGCGCGGCAGCTGCAGAGCATTCCACAGGCGCAGCTGTCGCTGGCGCGTCAGCAGGCGCGCAGCGGTAACATCGCCGCCGCGCTGCAAACCTGGCGTAACACCTTCAGCGGCAACGAGCCGCCGCCGAGCGTGGCGGCAGAATATTATCTGACCATGGCCGGCGACCGCACGCTGCTGCCCCAGGCGGTGGAGGCGCTGCGGCAGTTTGCCGCCGACCATCCGCAGGATACCGGCGCTCAGCTGGCGCTGGGCAAAGCGCTGACCTATCAGGAAGCGACGCGCCGCCAGGGCATTGATGTGCTGGCCAGCATGGCGGACGGTAATAAAGAGGCCGATCGCTCGCTGCGTCAGGCGCTGCTGTGGCTGGCGCCGCAGGCGTCGGACGCCGCGCTGTACCAGACCTGGCAGCAGCGCCATCCGCAGGACAGCGCCGTGGTGGATTACTACCGCAAAAATGTCGGCGGCGCGGAGAAGGGCGCGGGCTTTAGCGCGCTGAACAGCGGCGACGTCAGCGGTGCGCAGAACAACTTTGAAAAAGTGCTGCAGGCCAACCCGCAGGACGCCGATGCGCTGGCCGGTATGGGCTACGTGGCGCAGCGCGCCGGACGCTACGCCGAAGCCGCCGATTATCTGACGCGCGCCGCACAGCTGGGCGGCGATCAGAGCCAGCAGCGTCAGCAGCAGGCGGCCGACGCCCGCTTTTATGCGCAGCTGGCAAATGCCCAGCAGGCGCTGAAAAACGGTGACAGCGCGCAGGCGCTGGCGCTGAGTGAGCCGCTGACGCAGGCCGAGGGCGAAAAAGGTATATCGGCGAAGCTGTTCCGCGCTGATGTGCTGCGCCGCAGCAATCAGCTGCAGCAGGCGGAGCAAACCTACCGGGCTATTCTGCAGAGCGATGCCGATAACCGCAGCGCCAAAGAGGGGCTGTTTTACGTGCTGCGCCAGCAAAACCGCAGCGCCGAAGCCAATACCCTGCTGGCATCATTGCCCGACAGCGTGCGCCAGAGCGTGGCACCGCGCGGTAACAGCAGCGATCCGCTGCGTGCGCAGGCAAAACGCGAGCTGGCGGCAGGCAATCGCAGTGCGGCCATCGCCACGCTGAACAGCGCCATTCAGCGCTATCCCAGCGACGGCTGGCTGCGACTCGATCTGGCGCGCATCTACCGCGCGCAGGGCGATAATTTACTGGCCGCCAACGTCATGCAGCCGACCCTGCGCAGCGGTGCCAGCACCAGCGAGCTGTATGCCGGTGCGCTCAATGCCAGCGAGAACGGTGCCTGGCAGCAGGCCAGCCAGCTGCTGGCGCGCATTCCCAACGGCAGCAAGAACAGTGAGATGCGCGAACTGGCGCAGCGCGTGAATTTCAATCTGCAAATGGCCACCGCCGATCGCTATCTGGCGCAGGGCTCTGACGCGGCAGCGGCCAATACGCTGCGCGCGCTGGCCGCCACGCCGCCAGCCAATCCGGTCGATGCCGGTAATCTGGCGCAGAAACTGGCCAAAGCCGGCGATCTCACCACGGCGGTGACGGTGGTGCGCGGCAACATGCAGCGCGGCGTGCAGGGCAACGCCGGTGATTACGCCGCGCAGGTGGCGGTACTGAATCAGGCGGGACTGACGACCGAAGCGCAGAGCTTTCTCAGCAGTCCGGAGTTGCAGGCGCGCAGTACGCCCACGCAGCTGGCCGGTATTCGCAACGGTTATCTCATCAATGAAGTCGATCGCCTGCGCGAGCAGAAGCAGTACGCCGCCGCCTATGACAAGCTGGTGGGTGCGCTGCAGCACGATCCGCAGAACCGCGATCTGATGTTTGCCATGGCGCGTCTGTATCAGTCCGGCAAGATGAACAAAGAAGCGGGCGTGGTGTATGACTATCTGCTGACGCAGGATACGCCCACTCAGGATGCGCGCACCGGTGCTATTGATGTGGCGCTGGCGCAAAACGACGTCGACAAAGCGAACACCTTAACCCGCGGCCTGCGCAATGAGCAGACGCCGGATCGCCTGTTACTGCTGGCACGCGTGGCGGAAGCCAACGGCGAGCACAGCCAGGCGATGAGCTACCTGCGCAGCGCGCGCGGCCAGCTGATTGGTCTGCAGGGCGCACAGAGCGGCAGCGTGCCGACCGTTGGCGGTCTGGCGCTGGCGGACAATCCGTTTATCAACCGCAGCACCTCGCCGGTGTCCGGTTCGCCTTCCAGCTATGGCACAGTGATGCCGTGGCAAACGGCACCGGCCACCAGCAGCAGCGCGCAGGACGTCACGCTGGCGAGCACCACGCCGGCGGTACGGCAGAGCCAGACGCTGCGCCAGATTGACGAAATGATGGACAATCTGCAGGAGAAAACCGGCACCTGGGTACAGGGACAGATGCAGGTGCGCGGACGCGACGGCGAATCGGGGCTCAGCAAGCTGACCGAAGCCAAGGCGCCGCTAACCTTCTCGACCGTGCCGTTCGGCGAGTCGCGCTTCGACTTTACTATGACGCCGGTGTCGCTCACCGCTGGCAGTGCGGCCGGTGATGCTTGGCGTCGCTTCGGCAGCAACGCGCTGGTGCAGGGCAATGTGGTGGCATCCGGCGCGGCCAAAATAGACGACACGCCGTCTTCGTCGACCGATTCGCAAAAGGCCACCGGCGTGGAACTGAATATGGCGCTGAAGGGCGACAGCTACAAAATCGACCTCGGCAGCACGCCGCTCGGCCAGGATCTCAGTACGCTGGTGGGCGGCGTGCAGTGGTCGCCGAAGCTGACCGATTTCCTGACGCTGATCCTCACCGGTGAACGCCGCGCCATGACTGACAGCCTGCTGTCGTACGTTGGCGTGGAGGACAAGACCAGCGGCAAGCGCTGGGGGCGCGTCACCAAAAACGGCGGCAACGCCATGCTGAGCTTCGATAACGGCGACGCGGGTTTCTACGTCGGCGGCGGCGCTTACAGCTATCTGGGCGAGAACGTGGCGAGCAACAACAGCGTGCAGGCCACGGCGGGCGCTTACGTGCGGCCTTACCACTACGACGACCGCGAGCTGAAGGTCGGCATGAGCCTGTCGTGGATGGATTTCTCCAAAAACCTGAGTTACTTCAGCTACGGTCAGGGCGGCTATTTCAGTCCGCAGAATTATGCCGCGGTGTCGTTCCCCATCGACTTCAGCCGCAAGTTTGATGATCTGAAAGTCAACGTTGGCGGTTCGGTCGGCTATCAGTCGTACAGCCAGGACAAGAGCGCGTATTTCCCCAACGATCCGTCGCTGCAGTCCCAGCTGCAAAGCCTCGCCGATCAGGGCTTTGTCAAAAGCGCCTACTACAGCGGTGAGAGCAAAAACGGCATCGGCTATAACCTGCACGCCGGCGCCGATTATAAGATTAATAAAGATGTCACCATCGGCGGCCAGCTCGGCTATGACACCTTTGGCGATTACAACGAAAGCACAGCCAATCTGTACTTCCGTTATCTGTTTGGAGACAACTAATGAGTGAGCAACCGGGCGCACGCATCAGCCATCCGTATCAGCCGGGCTGGTTTGATCTGGTCAGCGTGATGATTGAGAGCATGCTGGACAACGCTGGCGCGGAGGCGGAAGCCTTCCTCAACGGCGTGGGCGAATTGCTGGCAACGCGCTATCCTTTGCCGGAGGCGCGCACCGTGCAGGATCTGGAGCGCGAAATTAATCTCCAGCTGGCGCGCTTTAACTGGGGCTTTGTTCAGCTACAGCCGCAGCAGAACGCGATTATGCTTGAGCACCATGCACTGCCGCAGGGTGACAGCCAGCTTGATGCAGAACGCTGGCAGCTGGCGCTGAGCGCAGTGCTGGCCGGCGTGTACGCGCAGTGGCTACGTGCGCAGGGTGGTAGCGCGGCGGTACCGCTGACGCTGGAAAAAATCGACGGCGGCACGCTGCATTATCGATACCAATAGGAAGCTGTGATGAGAGTGATGCGGTTCTGGCGTCAGTGGATGCTGTGTTTCATGGTGATATTTTTCAGTGCTCAGGCGGCCGCCGATGGCTGGAGCAGTTACAAAAGCCGCTTTATGAGCAGCGACGGCCGCATCAGCGATACGGCCAATAACAACGTCAGCCACACCGAAGGTCAGGGCTACGGCATGCTGCTGGCGGTGGCGTATAATGATCGCGCCACCTTTGATTTGCTGTGGCAGTGGACGCGTACCCATCTGCGCAATCCGCAGAATGACCTGTTCTACTGGCGCTATACGCCGGGCGCAGCCGATCCCATCGCCGATAAAAATGATGCTTCGGACGGGGATGTGCTGATCGCCTGGGCGCTACAGCGCGCGGCGCAGAAGTGGGGCGGTGATTATCAGCAGGCGTCGGATCGCATTCAGCGCGCGGTCATCAAGCTAACGGTGATCGACTACGCCGGCCGCAAGGTCATGCTGCCGGGCGCGCAGGGCTTCAATAAAACCAGCTATGTGGTGCTTAACCCTTCCTATTTCCTGTTCGCCGCATGGCAGGAGTTTGCGCAGCACAGCCATCTGCGCGTGTGGAACACGCTGATTGATGATGGCCTTGCGCTGCTGGGCGACATGCAGTTTGGCAAAACCGGCCTGCCGCTGGATTGGGTGGCGCTGAACGCCGATGGCTCCGTCGCGCCGGCGGTCGGCTATTCCAACCGCTTCAGCTATGACGCGATTCGTATTCCGCTGAATATCTGGTGGTACGATCCGCAAAGCCTGCGGCTGGTGCCCTTCCAGCGCGTCTGGCAGGGCTACGCGCGCGACACCACGCCCGCGTGGTTTGATGTGCTGGCCAACACCCCGGCGCCTTACAATATGGAAGGTGGCCTGACCGCGGTGCGCGACCTGACGCTCAACCAAACCGGCTACCTCAGCGACCGCCTGGCGCCGGAGCAAAACTATTTCTCCGCCAGCCTGCAACTGCTAACCTGGCTGGCTTATCAGGAGAAGCGATAGCCGAACGCTACCTGCACCCGTCGGGATTTATACCGGAGCGCATCAAAGCGCACCCTGTAAAAACCACGCAACTATCTTGTAGGGTCGCCATTTATGGCGACCTTTTCATTTTCGTGTGCTTATTTAAAATCCGCATACGGTTCCAGTGGCTGTGGTGGCATATCCATGTCGCCGTTCCAGCCGGCCATTGAATAGCGCACATACAGCAGCCCGTGGCTTGGGGTGTAATCTTTCGCCTGCTGAATGTCCATGGCTAAACCCAGCGACCAGTGCGGCGTGATGCGCCGCTCTATCAACGCCTGCACGGTATAGCCGAAACCGCGTCCGGAACTGCTGTCCGATGACGGATTGCTGGCCAGCGTAAAGCCTGGATTCACCGGGTAGCGCGCCTGAGCGTCGGTGGTTGACTGTGACCACGACACCGAGCCGCCGAGTTCATACGACCAGTTTTCCGTGCGCTGACGCCAGGTCAGCGGCACCGCCAGTGAGAAGTAGCGCTGCGGGCTGTAATAGCCGCCCTGGCCAAAGGTGTAGTCGCTCAAATCTTTCTGATAGTGCCACAGCATACTGTTCAGGCCGATGGTGGCGCGCTGGTTGTCGCTATTGATCAGCTTGTAGTAATAGCCTGCCATCAGCCGTTCGCGGCTGTTGTCCGCCACGTTTTCACCGCTGATTTGATGGGCGCTGAGATCGGCCCACACCCCGTGCGCGCCGCCCCGATCGTAGCTCAGGCCGATGCCGCCGCCGGTCGCGACGACGCCGCCCCAGTTTTTGCCGCCGTTAGTGGCCGGATCGCGCGCGCCGGCGTAAGCCAGCAGCGAACTGGAGATCGGGCGACGTGAAGCGGTAAAAGTCACCCCGAGATCGTCGATGTCAGTTTTCCAGCTTACGCCGCCGACCCAGTTAGTGACGGTAAAACCGAGCGGCGTGGTGCCGATATCGGCTGACCAGCGATCGTTGTGCCAGCCGACGCCCAGCGCGGTGCCTTCGTCCCGCTGGGTGAAATCGCGCCGGCAGCCCCCGGCGTTGGCGTCGTTACAGCTGCCGAACTGTTCACTGTGGCTGCCATCAGTGGTGGAAAACGTACCGGCAGACACCTGTACGTGATCGACGCGCACAAAGCTGCGGCCATCGGCCAGCGGGGTTTCCGCCTGCAGCATGGTGGTATGAGCGGTAAAGTCAGAGGTGCCACCGTTGCCCTTATCGCGCGAGTAGTCCTGTTCCAGCGTCACGGTGGTGTCCTGCTGGCGATACAGGTCAGCGGCGTCGCTGCGGATGCTGCGCTTCAGCCAGTCGTCCTGGGCCTGCGTGCGCGTCAGCCGGGTATAGCGGGCGTTATCGTCTGGCAGCGCAGGGGTGATGCCGCTGGCGACCATCGCCGCGCGGTAATCCTGCTGTGCCAGCGCGGGCTGGCGCTGCTGTCTCTCCAGCCGCGCGGCATCACGCAGCACCAGCGCTTTTTCCTGTGACGGCGCGACAGCGGCGGCGCGGGTTTTCAGCGCGCTGAACAGCTGCTGCGCTTTGAGGAGATCGCCGCTGTTTTGCCAGGCGAGTGCCACGCGCCGGCCGCTGTTCAGGCTCTGCTGCGCCACGCTGTCCGGCAGGCTGTGCAGCGCTGCGCGCGCTTCGGTGGTGCGCTGCAGCGCCAGCAGCGCCTCGATGCGGCCGAGCGCGGCATCGTTGTTGCTGGCGTCCTGCTGCAGCACCTGCTGATAACCGGCCAGCGCTGTTGTGGCATCGCCCCGCTCCAGCGCCCAGTCGGCCAGCGTAATGTCGCGGCGCGGCGAGGCCGGCTGCTGTTGCAGCAAGCGGATGGCGGCGGCTTCATCACCGCGGGCGCGTAGCTCCCCGGCACGCCCGAACGCCTGGTTTTGCGCCAGGCGATCCGCCAGTTCATGCATGTTGCTGTCCCAGCGGGCGGTGGGTAAACGGTGCAGCGTGGCCAGCGCGGCGGCATCGTCGTCGCCGGATGACTGCCACAGTGCCGTGGCATACAGCGCGGCTGGCTGCTGCGGCTGCTGGCGCACCATCGCGGCCATTACCGCCGCGCCTGCCTGGTTGTCACCGCTGCTGCGTAGCGCATTGGCCAGCCGCCAGGCCAGCCAGACATCATCCGGTCGCGCCTGAGCCGCCTCACGGTATTTCGCTACCGCCTGCGGCCATTGCTGCTGCTGCGCCAGCGCGTCTGCGTCGGCCAGCAGGCTCTCAATACGTAAATTGCTCAGGCGCTGCTGCGCCGTGCCGTTACTGCGGTCAAGGCGCAGCGCCTGCTGCCAGTACTGCCGGGCTAACGCGCTGTTTTTACGCGCCTGCGCCACATCACCGAGGCCGATGAGCGCCCAGCTATCATTACTGTCGATGGCCTGCGCGCTGCGGTACTGCCGCTCAGCGCCGGATAAATCCCCCTGCTTCAGCGCCGCGTCGCCGCTGTCGATAGCCAGCCAGTAACGATTGGTCTGTAACAGGGACTGCCACTTGCCGATTTGCGTGCTGGCCTGGCCCGCCTGAATCGCTTTCTGTAGCCAGCTGATGGCGGCGGCGCGGTGACCGGCACGCGCCTGTGCCTGGCCCATAGCACCGAGCAGTTCGGCGTCGTCCGGATTGGCCTTCAGCGCCGCCTGTAATGCGCCGATTGCCGCCGCGCCGCCGCCAGCTTCGACCAGCGCCAGGCCGCGCATGCGCTGGCGGAAGGCCGGATCGGCCAGCATTTTTTGCTGACGCGCCAGCTCATCCGCTCCGCGCTGTTGCGCATCGCCGCTGGTGAACACCTGCAGATACTGCTGCAGGCTGGCAACGCTGCGCTCGCTCACCGG
Organism: Pantoea sp. Ap-870; assembly: GCF_011752515.1. NCBI lineage: Bacteria > Pseudomonadati > Pseudomonadota > Gammaproteobacteria > Enterobacterales > Erwiniaceae > Pantoea > Pantoea sp. Ap-870. Next base: position 94,780 of record NZ_VWXG01000011.1, on the reverse strand, counting down.
CTGGTTCTGGATCTGCTGCAGCCACAATTCAGACGCGGCATCGCGGCCGCCGTCGCGGTTGGCCAGCTGACGCAGCTGGGTCACCGCCTGATCCGGCTGATTATTATCAAACGCCATGCGCGCCAGCTGTAGCTCGACGCCGATATTGCCCGGATAACGCTGCTCCAGCGCCTGCAACTGACGCCAGGCGAGCGGCTGCTGGCCTGGCAGGCGCGCCACCAGTCGCCAGTACTCCAGTTCGGTGTTTACATCGGGAAAGACGCCGTGAAACAGCGCATCCCACGCGGTTTTGGCCTCCGGCAGCCGTCCGGCGGTGGCCAGCAGCCGCGCCTGCTGCAGCTGCTGACGTCCTTCGGGGCTCATCAGGCGCAAACCTGCCGCAGATTCGCGTGTGGCGGCGTCATCCGGCGCAGCCTTTTGCAGCGCATCGAACAGCTGCTGCGCTTTGGCCTGATCGCCCTGACGCAGCGCCATACGAATGCGTGCCGCCAGCACCTGCGGGTTATCCGGATCGATTTTTTCCAGCCGGTACAGCGACTGCTGCACCAAATCGTATTTGTTGGTGGATTCGCCGGTACGAATCTGCATCAGCAGCCACGCGACCGGCGCCACCTGCGGACCGGGCGCGGCCGCCACGCTGCCGGCCAGCGCACTGGCGATCAGCAGCGCAAGCGGTAACTTATTCATCGTCATCCAGCTCAGCCAGGCGACGACGGCTCACCATGCGCATCAGGCGCCAGGCCATCAGGGCGAACAGGATCACCACCAGTACGGCACATATCGCCAGCCATACCGGATGGGTGGCCAGCAGATTCCACAACCGCTCCCACCACGGCAGATGCCCGACAAAGTAGGTATCACCCACGCGCACGCTGTTGACGCCGGACTCCCGGACGATGCTGACGGAACCGAACATCGCCGCGCGTTTGCCGCTGTCGCGCAGCGCTGCATTCAGCAAATCCCAGCCGCGCGGGCTGTCAGCCAGTAGCGCGACCACGCTGCGCTGATCGTGAAACGGCGACTGGAAGCCAACCAGGGCGCCGAGCGGACCGCGCGAACTGATGCCGGTCTGGCTTTCGGCAGTGCGCTCGCTGGCTGATAGTGGCACGTTGGGCGCGCTGCCCGGGCGCGATGGCATGTTGAGGGTGCTGCGCGTGCGATCCACCAGCAGATTGATCGCCGTGTCCGCCTGCAGATCCGGCGGAATGCTGCCGATCAGCAGCAGATCGGCATCGTGGTCTTTGGCGTTGCGCCAGTCATCGCTCATCTGCACGCGCAGTGCCGGATAGCCGGTCTGGGCGCCGATCGCCCCCAGCGCGTCAAGCAGCGTACTGACTTCGCCGCTCTCCGGTTTTGCCGGCACCAGCACCAGGGTTTGCGCCAGATCGGCGAAGCGGCTGAACGGGAAGCCAGCGCTGGCAAACGCGCCGAGCGAAGGCATTTCAATGTAGTGACGATAGCCGGAGAAATCGATGCTGGAGCGATCGTCGATCACCGCATGGTGCGCGACGGGGGTGACGGTTTCACAGCGGCCATCGGCAGTGCCGCCGATAAAGGTATTGGCGTAATCAAAATCAAAGCGCAGCTGGTTCACCACACCGAGACGCAGTGCCGGAATGGTCAGCTGACGGCTGTTGTCCTGCAGGCCCTGCATCAGCGGAATGCGCATCAGCTGCTGGCCCGCGCCATCTTTACTGGTCAGCGGATAATCCTGCATGAACTGGTTATTGAGATGCACTGCCAGCCGTGAGCCGTCCTGCTGCACCGGTGAGGTGTAGCGATAGATCAGGTCCATATCAATGCCGCGTGCGCGCACCAGGAACAGATCCGGCGGCAGGTTAAGCGTCAGGCTAATCGGGTTGGGTTGCAGGCCATCAGCCTGCAGCTGGTTCTGATACTGCGTCAGTTCACCAAAGGTGGTGCGGCGATCGGTGCGTACCCAGTTTGGCGCATCGTACGGCTGGCGCGGGGCCAGCAGTTTCACGCTCTCGATGGTGGCGCGCTCGCCGCGCAGCAGCAGTTCACCCTGCGCAATGCCCTCTACTGCAGTGATCAGATCGTTATCGTCGCGGCCGAGAATCAGCAGCATCTTCTGATAGGGATTGTCCGGCTGGCTGACCATTTCCACGGTGGGTTTGTCCACCGGCGGCAGCGTTTGCAGGAAGTCAGGCCGGCGATCGTTGGTGGCGAACACCACCGCATGCTGCCCTTCCGGCAGCTGGTTATACAGCACCGGGAAGGACTGGCCGCGCCACTGCGCCTGGCTACCGAACCACGAGGCCAGCAGGCCTGCCGCACGCTGTTGCTGCACATCCGGCTGGCCGCTGAACACCATCGGCAGCTGCAGCGGCCGGTTGTCGCGCGCGTCAAAGAATGGCTCCGGGAAATGAGAGAGATCGTTTTTCAGCGGCAGCTTCTGCAGCGTCAGGTCCAGTTTGCTCGCTTTACCGATATCCAGCCAGATGGTGCTGTTGGCCGGATTTTCACACACGTTGGCGTAGTGGCCGACCAGTTCCAGGCGGATGCGGTTAAAGTCGCTAATGTAGCGCGGGTCGATCGCCAGCTGCGTCTGGTTCTCTTTGCCGAGCTGATCGGCGGTGACGGTGACCAGTCCTACCAGTTCATCGTTGAGATACACCTTGAGCTGCGACTGCGTCGGCAGCAGCGCCGGCGAAGGCCGGTAGTTGAGCGTCAGCAGCGCGCGCGTGACCACTTCATCGCTGCGCACGCCGAACTCAATCTGGCTGGTGGGGACGGTGCCGCGCAGCGTCATGCTACCCGGCGGCGGTGCCACCTGGGTAAACAGCAGCTGGCTATCGCGCAGCGGGGCGCTGGCATCGAGCGGTTGGTTCACGTCGGGCAGCGGCACAGAGGTTGCCGCAGGCGGTGCAGCAGGAAGCGCCGCCGGAAGTGCCGCCTGCGCCAGAGACGCCGTGCCCAGCAGCAGGGCGGTGAACCAACTCAGTTTTCTCGTCATGGTCATATCATCAGCTTAGGTAAAATCAGTGTTGAGCGTTGCCGGTCGCGGACGGACGCTATGCGGCAACAGCGTTGCCAGCCAGTGCAGTCCGGCGGTCAGGCCACGGAACAGGCGGCGCAGCGGTGCCGGACCATACTCCGCCAGCCGCAAATAGCCTTTGAAGCCGAGCAGCATAATGTCCGCCAGGCTCTGCACCGGTTTATCCTCCGGAAAACCGTCCTGCCACAGCGCCCAGGTATCGGCGCGCGCAAAGGTGCACTGAATGAATTCGATGTGCTGGCGGGTGGAGAGCTGGTGCAGGCGGATACCCGCGCGGCGGCCAAATACGCGCTGTACCTGGCACGGGAAGCTGAACTCCTGCTGTCCGCGCCGCAGCAGCAGCGAGACGCTTTCGTTCTCGCGCAGTGCATCCGGCTCGCGCAGTTCGACGCCCACGCCGCCGTCAGAGTAGTCGCGCAGCGTGCACGGCAGCATATGACCATCGGCGCGTGCCAGCGCCGCCGGCATGGCGATCTCCACGCGGTGCGCTTCACGGATTTGACGCGCTTCCACCGACACCGCCACCGCGCCGCCGAGAATAATCATGTTGTAAACCACCCACACCAGACTGACCCAGATGGTGAGCAGCTCATTGGCCGGGCCGTGTGCCATGCGCCAGAAGCCCATGCCGATACCGGCAATGTTCAGCAGCACCAGCAGCATGTAGGGTTTGGTGATCACCCAGTCGAGATGACGCTCTTCTACCAGGCCCCCTTTGGCGGTCACATTGAATTTGCCTTTGTGCGGATTAAACAGCGCGACGGTGGTAGGGCGGGCGATGTACCAGGCGAGCACGGTTTCATACACCTCGCTCCAGAACGAGTGGCGCCAGCGCCCCTGGATGCGCGAGTTGGTCAGGCTGGTATGCACCATGTGCGGCAGCACGTAGATGGCGATGGCCAGCGCGGGCGCATAGATGATGTAGGCATGGCACAGCAGAAACGCCAGCGGCGCCAGCAGAAAGATCAGCCGGGGGATACCGGCAAGAAAGTGCAGCATGGCGTTGGCGTAACACAGCCGCTGTACCAGCTTCAGCCCTTTGCCAAACAGCGGATTATCGAGACGGAAGATCTGCACCATGCCGCGCGCCCAGCGGATGCGCTGGCCAATATGCGCTGACAGACTTTCGGTCGCCAGCCCGGCAGCCTGAGGAATGCGGATGTAGGCCGAGGTGTATCCGCGGCGGTGCAGTCGCAGCGAGGTGTGCGCATCTTCGGTAACGGTCTCTACCGCGATGCCGCCAATCTCATCCAGCGCGCTGCGGCGCAGCACTGCGCAGGAGCCGCAGAAAAAGGCGGCATCCCAGGTGTCGTTACCATCCTGCACCAGACCGTAAAACAGCGAGCCTTCATTCGGCGTCTGGCGGAAACGGCCGAGGTTGCGCTCAAACGGGTCTGGCGAGAAGAAGTGGTGCGGTGTCTGCAGCATGCCCAGCCGGTGATCTTTCAGGAACCAGCCCATGGTGAGCTGCAGGAATGAGCGCGTCGGCACGTGGTCGCAGTCAAAAATCGCCACGTATTCGCTGCGGCAGGTGGTTTTCAGCGCATGGTTGATGTTGCCGGCCTTGGCGTGTTCGTGGCTGGGGCGCACCACGTAATTGACGCCCACGCTGGCGGCAAACTCGCGAAACTCCTCGCGCGTGCCGTCATCAAGAATATAGATGTTGAGTTTATCCTGCGGCCAGTCGATACCCAGCGCAGCATAGATGGTGGGTTTGACCACGCTGAGCGGCTCGTTGTAGGTCGGCACCAGAATATCGACGCTGGGCCAGCTGGCGATCTCCGGCGGCATGGAGACCGGCTGGCGGTTGAGCGGCCACAGCGTCTGGAAATAGCCCAGCACCAGTACCGTCCACGCGTAGGTTTCCGCGCCAATCAACAGCAGGCCAAACGTCAGGCTGAGCGGATCGTCCCAGTTAAGGGTTTCCGTATAGCGCCACCACAGATAGCGGCAGGAGATGGTGAGCGACAGCACGATCAGCATGATGGTCACCAGCCGGCCCGGCATACGGCGCACCAGCATGGCCAGCGCCCACAGCAGCAGCACAAACACAAACTGCGTGGTGATATCAAACGGCTGCGAGATGCACAGCAGCGCCAGCAGGCTGGCGGCGATCGCCACTACGATGAACAGCAACTGACGCACGCGCCGTGGCAGGCGCTGCAGCCAGCGTTCGCTGCGCTGCGGTACGCCGCTGTGCTCCAGCCGCGCCGGCAGCTGCGCCAGCCATTGATACAGCTGCTGGCGCCAGCGGAACAGCGAGCCAAAGGCGTTAAAACGTTTACGCTCGCTGCGCGCGCTGCCGTCCAGCGGCAGCATGATAAGCAGCCACAGGCTCTGGAGTGCATAGCGCACAATATCCAGCGGACGCGGGCGCAGCGGAGAGATATGCGGGAAGTAGCGCTGACGCTGCTGCAGCACGCGCCGCCACGCCGGCGTTTCCAGCCGCAGCAGCGACCAGGCGAGCACGCACCACAGCAGATGCAGCGCGACCGTTAACCGCCCGGCGCCGTGCTGACGCGCCAGGTGCGCGCGCTGCTGCAATGCCTGCGAGGCCTGCGGCACCAGCAGCCAGCGCAGCGCATTCATGCGCCACCTCCGGCGACATGCAGCAGCAGCCAGTTGGCCAGCGTATTGATCTCTTCGCTGGCCAGCGCATGCGGACGCCAGGCGCCCACCGGCTGTTTCATCATCAGCGCTTCCGCCAGCGCTTCATCGCGATGAATCACCTGTGGAATCAGGTTCTTAAGCGAGCGCAGCCACAGCTGATGCAGATCCTGCTGCAGCTGGCTGTTGGCGTTGAACTGGTTAATCAGAAACAGCGTCTGCGGCGAAAAGTGCGCGCGGTGCAGGCGCAGCTGGCAGTTGGCATCCAGCGTTAACAGCTGAAGCAGCCGATCGGCGGCCGGGATGAACGCCAGCTGCCACGGCAGCAGATCCGCCGGAAGGTCGAAAATAATCCACTGATAGCGCTGTTTCAGGGCCGGCAAAGCCTTAAGCAGCGGTTGTGCAATTTCCGCTGTCGCTGCGTTTAAGGATAAGGTCTGCTGATGCGTGAGCGTGCCAGACGGCAGAAAATCCAGCCCCGGCTGATAGCGCAGCGCGCTGTGCTGCCACGGCTGGTTATCCAGCTGCGCACGCAGCCAGCCGTGCGGCGTGTCGAGCGGCAGATTAAAGTGGGCCGCCAGTTGATTGGCTGGCGAAAGGTCGATAAGCAGCACCGACTGCTGCAGCGCGTTTAGCGCCCAGCCCAGCGCGGCACTGAGTGCCGTCGCGCCACACCCGCCGCGCAGCCCCTGTAAGGCGAGAACCGGCATTAGCGTGGTGACTCCGGTCCCTGCGTGCATTCCTGCAACAACGGCCAGCGCGACAGCAACTGTTGCAGACGCGCTTCACGGGCAATATCAATATAGCGAAACGCCTTCAGTGAAAAGGCGTCACTCAGGGCGTTAATATCATCCTGATCTTCGCTGCCGACAGCGATCAGTGAAAAAGCATTTTCAGTTTTCATTACTTTTTTGCCACCAAAGAAACGACAACGGATAAAGAGGGGTGATATTTTTCTTGTCGCGTATAAAACCGCAGCCAGCGATTTCTGGCCCGGCAAAGTTCAAACAGTCTGGCGCGTGCGCAGCTTTTTTTATTCCAGCAGTTCCAATCGTTGCCGTCTATATTAAACTAGCCTGGATTGTACAGATCGCGACGCTAATATGAAAAATCTTTATACGCTTGGCCTGCAGCAGGTACAACAGGAATTAATCGCCCTGCAGTCGCCGGGATTTTACTGGATAACCTGCCAGCGGCCCGAAGACGCACGAACGCTGTTACGTCAGGTGGTTAGCCAGCAAAAGGCGGCCACGCTGGTGAGCGCGGATGAACCCCCGCAGGCGCTGTTAACGCCCGATCCGCCCGGCGGTCCGGCGCGTATTCCCTTATTTTCGCTGCCTGCCAATAAAGCCAGCCTGCAACATCTGGCCAGCGATATGGCGCGCGTAATGAATAAACGTAGCGGTCTGGTCATGTTTTATAGTCAGGCGGCGCTGTGGAGCAAATTATCCCCGGATGAACTGACCGTGTGGATAAAAGGCTTGCGCCGGGTTCTGTTAAAAAAACAAATGACGCTGCTAATGATCACCTGCGGAACCGCAATTATTCCCCTGCGAAATCATCTGCAGCGTTATTTTCGTCAGCTTGATGGTGTCGCCCATTTAGAATTTCAGCAGGATAGCTGGCAATATCGAATTAACTGGTGGTACTCCGCCGATAAATTGCTGGCCGACCGCGCTATCCGCCTGAACTGTATTGATAATCAGTTTATTGCGCAGGCTGAAGCTGCCGCGTCACAGCCGCTGAGCCTCAATGATGAAAACCAGTTTCTGGCCCAGCAGGATGTGCTGGAAGGGGCGCCGCCGCTTTCCGCGCAGTGGCAACTGTTCAGCGATAACGAGAGCGTGTATGCGCGCGGGCAGCAGGCCAACGCCGCCACGGTCATCTTTAGCCTGGCCCATAATCAGGATGTGCCGACTCTGGCGAGCATGGTCCATGGTTTGCGGCGATCGCGCGGCAACGCGCTGAAAATCGTGGTGCGGGAACTTGGCACCAGCCTGCGCTACAGCGATGAACGTTTGCTGCTGGCGTGTGGCGTTAACAGCATTGTCCCGACGGCGGCGCCGCTGTCGCGCTTGCTGACCGCGCTGGAAGGCGTGCAGGGCCAGCAGTTTACCCGCCACGTGCCGGCCGATCTGCCGGCGCTGGTACAGGCGCTACAGCCGCTGCAGCAGAAAGGCTATTTGCCGCTGGAGCGTTTCTGTGCGGCGGTACAGCAGTTGATGAACAATACGCTGCTGCCGGAAAACGACAAAGGGCTGATGGTGGCGCTGCGCCCGGTGCCGCAGCTGTCGCCGCCGCAGGTACTGACGCTGTGTAAACCGCGTCGTTTTGGCGATTTGGTGACGCTGGTTGACGATCGGCTCTATTTATTCCTCTCTTCCTGCCGCTTTAACGACCTGGACATTGCCCTGAAATCGATATTTTCCCTGCCGCACGACGAGCTGTTCAGCAACCGCATGGTGTGGTTTGCCGACAATCAGATTTTGTCGGAGGTGAATAAAGTGCGGCAGCTGACGCCGGTGGCGCAGGTCGAACCGCTCAGGGTACCGGCCGCTGCGCAACCTGCCGCGCCGGCAGCGGCCGCGCCGCGCGGCCCTCAGACGCCGCAGCCGATCATCATCGACCTCGGGGAACCGCACGTATGACGCTGATGGATGGTGTGCAGGTGGCGATCCTGCTGTTACTGATTTTGCTGTTCCTGAAATCGCTGTGGCGACGCTGGCTGCCGCAGCGCAGCACCAGCCTGCTGATGCGCCTGTTACCTGCCCGCGCCCTCAAATCGGAAGGGCAGTGGCAACGCCAATCGACCAAAACGGATAAACATGGATAACACACCTTCGACGCTGCACGCGGCGCGCTGGCGCGGCCTCGGCGGCTGGAACTTTTACTTTCTGATCAAATTTGGTCTGTTGTGGTACGGCTATCTCAACTTCCATGCACTGAGTAATCTGGTGTTTCTGGCGTGGCTGCTGTTTCCGCTGCCGTCAGCGCGGCTGCATCGTCTGCGCCAGTGGGTTTCGCTGCCGATTGGCTTCGCGCTGTTCTGGCACGATACCTGGCTGCCGGGTCTGAACTCGCTGCTCAGCCAGGGCAGCCAGGTGGCGGGATTCTCGCCGGCCTATCTGCTGGATTTGCTGCAGCGCTTTATTAACTGGGAGATGATCGGCGCGGCCTTTGTGCTGCTGGTGATTTACCTGTTCGTGGCGCAGTGGATTCGCGTCACCGTGCTGGTGTCACTGGCGCTGATCTGGCTGAACGTACTGACGCTCGCCGGCCCGGCGGTCAGCCTGCTGCCCAGCAAAGCCGCCGCACCGCCGGTGGCGCTGAATGACAAACCGGCCGCCAGCCCGGCCGCGGCGGGACTCGATCAAAGCGCGCCGCCCACCAGCGCCAACCTCACCGCGTGGCTGAATCGCTTTTACGATAGCGAACGCCAGCGCGTCACGCACTTCCCTGATGCGCTGCCCGCCGATTCGCAGCCGTTCGATATTCTGGTGATCAACATCTGTTCGCTGGCGTGGTCGGACATTGATGTGGCGCAGCTGCGTGACCATCCGCTGTGGAAGCACTTTGATATCGTGCTGAACAACTATAACTCCGCCACCGGCTACAGCGGCCCGGCCGGTATTCGCCTGCTGCGCGCCAGCTGCGGCCAGACCTCACACAGTAACCTGTATAAAGCCACCGACCAGCGCTGCTATCTGTTTGATAATCTGGCGAAGCTGGGTTTTAAGCAGCAGCTGATGATGGACCATACCGGCGTGTTCGGTAACTACCTGAAAGAGCTGCGCGAGGACGGCAACATGCAGGCGCCGCTGATGTCGCAGGCCGGGATTGCGCCAGAGCTGACGTCTTTTGATGGTTCGCCGGTGTACAACGACGGGCAGCTGATGCAGCGCTGGCTTGATGATCGCAGCAAAAGCAGCGATGCGCGCAGCGCCACCTTCTACAACCTGATTCCGCTGCACGACGGTACGCGCGAGCTGGGCAGCACCCGCACCGCCGAGTGGCAGCCGCGCGCACGGGTGCTGTTCGACCAGCTCGATACCTTCCTGACCAATCTGGAGAAGTCGGGACGCCGGGTGATGGTGCTGGTGGTGCCGGAGCACGGTGCGGCACTGCAGGGGGATAAAATGCAGATGTCCGGGCTGCGCGACATTCCGAGCCCGGGCATCACCCACGTGCCGGTTGGCATTAAATTTGTTGGCATGAAAGCGCCGCATCAGGGCCAGCCGCTGACCATCGATACGCCTGTCAGCCTGCTGGCGATTTCCGAGCTGGTGTCGCGGGTGGTGGACGGTCAGGTGTTTAACGCACCGAACGTCAACATGTCGGTGCTGGCGGATAACCTGCCGCAGACGCCGGTGGTGTCGGAAAATGATAACGCCGTCGTGATGATGTACCAGGGCAAACCGTGGATTCGCCTTAACGGCGGCGACTGGGTAGCCTATCCGCAGTAAAACCTGAGCGGCAAACGGTGCGGGCTGGCGCGCACCGTTTTGTCTCTGCGCCGCTAATGGCTGACAAAATGCTGAAACAGCGCGCAAAGCGGGGCAGTTGCGTGATTTTCGCCTTTATCCCGGCGCAAAAAAATGCTGACCTGGGATATACTTGCTGCGCATTCCGGCAACTGTCACGGCCCCCGGCGGCCAGGAGAGGTTTTGTTGCGCGTCAGTCGTTCGTTAACGATAAAGCAGATGGCCACCGTGTCCGCCGTGGCGCTGGTCACCATCTGTATTTTTATCGTCATCCAGTTATTCCATTTTGTGCAGCAGCGCAGGGTGGATTACGCCCAGCAGATGGAGAACGTCGCGCATACCGTGCGTCAGCCGCTGTCCGAAGCGGTGCTCAAAGCCGATATTCCGCAGGCCGAACGCATTCTGAATACCCTTAAGCCGGCGGGCATTCTGTCGCGCGCCGATGTGGTGCTGCCAAACGCCTTCCAGGCGCTGCACGCCGACTTCGCGCCGGAGAAACCGGTGCCGCGCTTTGTCGCCCGGCTGTTCGAACTGCCGGTGCAGATTACGCTGCCGCTCTATTCGGTCGAGCGCAGCGGGTTGCCGAAGCCGATTGCCTATCTGGTGCTGCAGGCTGATTCGTCACGCGTTTATCAGTTCCTGCTCAGCACGCTGTCCACCATGATCACCACCTATCTGCTGCTGGCGCTGATTCTTTCCGTGGCGATCAGTTGGTGTATCAACCGGCTGATCGTGCATCCGCTGCGTAATATTTCGCGTGAGCTGCAGGAGCTGCCGCCGCCCGCCATTCTCACCCATAAGCTGGCGCTGCCGCACAATCATCGCGACGATGAGATCGGCATGCTGATTCGCAGCTACAACCGCAACCAGCAGGTACTGGAGTCGATTCACGATGAGATGAGCCGGCTGACCACCCATTTCGCGGTGACCGATTTGCCCAACCGCGCGCTGTTTCTGGCGCTGCTTGATCAGCACATCCGCCATCGCCACAGCCAGCAGCCGTGGGGGCTGATGGTGATCCGCATCGAAACCCTGCAGGAAGCCAATGGCGTCCTGAGCGATGAGCAGCGCGATACGCTGATGCTGACGCTGGTGGAAAAAATCCGCAGTACCATTGATGACCATACCCTGCTGGCACAGACCGGACCGAGCGACTTTGCGCTACTGATGAAGCGTGCGCACAACCCGTTTCGCGCCATGCGGCTGGCGCGCAACCTGATGCTACGCATCAACCAGCCGGTGAACCTGTATCAGCTGCAGCTGCGCCCCAACGCTAGCATTGGTCTGGCGCTGCATGATGACAACACCGTGTCCGCTGGCGAACAGCTGGCGCGCGCCACGTCGGCGATGATGTCGGCGCGCCATCAGGGTAAAAACCAGATTCTGTTCTTTGACCCGGCGCTGACCGAGCGGGCGCAGAAGCGCTTAACCCAGGAGCACGACATCCTGCAGGGCCTGCAGGATGGCCAGTTTGCGCTCTATCTGCAGCCGCAAATCAATATGGCCACTGGCGAGCTGGCCGGCGCAGAAGCGCTGCTGCGCATGCGTATGCCGGACGGCAGCTACGGGTTATCCGAAGAGTTCATCGCCAGCGCCGAAGAGATTGGCGTCATCTCCGCGCTCGGCCGCTGGGTTTTTGAAGAGGCGTGCCGCATTATCGCTGGCTGGCAGCGCCACGGCATCAATCTGCCGCTCAGCGTGAATATCTCCGCAGTACAGCTGCGCGATGCCAGCGTGGTGAGCCACCTGCAGGGGCTACTGGAGCGCCACCGCATTGCGCCGGGTAACTTCGTGCTGGAGATCACCGAAACCGCGCAGATTGGCGATGCTGAACAGGCGATGGCGCTGCTGCGCTCGCTGCAGCAAACCGGGGTGGCGGTCGCGCTGGATGATTTCGGCATGGGCTATTCCAATCTCAACTACCTGCATCAGTTCAAAGCGCTGCCGGTCAATAAGCTGAAAATGGATCGCAGCTTTGTCGCCGCGCTGCCGGATGATGACACCATGGTGCGCATCGTGGCGGCGATTGCCGATATCATCCACCTCGACGTGATAGCCGAAGGCGTCGAAACCGCCGAGCAGCGCGACTGGCTGCTGGCGCGCGGAATTACCATCGGGCAGGGCTACTTATATGCTGAAGCCCTGCCGTTATCGGTGTTTAACCAGCGCTGGCTGGCCAGCTCGTCACCGTCTGAATAATCACCTTATTTATTGATTTTCCTTGCAGAATTGCACCGTTATGGGGTGCTGAAGCGTTTCAGTTCATAGTTAGAGTTTTGTAACTTTTGTAAGGAATGTAAGGGTATACTAATCCTGTTAACAGAGTGTTATTTTCCTCGCCATCGGTAAGGTCATACGCTTCCAGGCGGCTTGCCGCATGCGTTTCTCCATAACAATGGCGGTGAATGCCGTCTATACCTGGACACCTGTTATGAAACTGTTCAAAAGCCTCTACTTTCAGGTGCTGGTTGCCATCGGCATCGGCGTCCTGTTAGGCCACTACTACCCTGAGTTAGGCGCGCAAATGAAGCCGCTTGGCGATGGCTTCGTTAAGCTGATCAAGATGATCATCGCCCCCGTGATTTTCTGTACGGTGGTGACCGGTATTGCCGGCATGGAGAGCATGAAAGCAGTTGGACGGACCGGCGCAGTAGCGCTGCTCTATTTCGAAATTGTCAGCACCATCGCGCTGATTATCGGTCTGGTGGTGGTCAACGTGATCCAGCCGGGCGCGGGAATGAACGTCGATCCGGCGACGCTGGATGCCAAAGCGGTTGCGGTCTACGCGCAGCAGGCTGAGCAGCAGGGCGTGATTGCCTTCCTGCTGGACGTGATCCCGAACAGCGTGGTCGGTGCCTTCGCCAGCGGTAACATCCTGCAGGTGCTGCTGTTCGCTATCCTGTTTGGCTTTGCGCTGCATCGCCTCGGTAACGCCGGCACCGTGATGTTCAACGTCATCGAGAGCTTCTCGAAGGTGATTTTTGGCGTGATCAACATGATCATGCGTCTGGCGCCGATTGGTGCGTTCGGCGCCATGGCGTTCACCATCGGTAAATATGGTGTCGGATCGCTGGTGCAGCTCGGTCAGCTGATCATCTGCTTCTACATCACCTGCGTACTGTTCGTGGTGATTGTGCTGGGCATTATTGCCCGCTGGGCCGGCTTCAACATCTTTAAGTTTGTTGCCTACATCAAAGAAGAGCTGCTGATTGTACTGGGAACGTCTTCGTCCGAGTCGGCGCTGCCGCGCATGCTGGATAAGATGGAGAAGCTGGGCTGTAAGAAATCGGTGGTCGGGCTGGTGATTCCAACTGGCTACTCGTTCAACCTCGATGGCACGTCGATTTACCTGACCATGGCGGCGGTGTTTATCGCTCAGGCGACCAACGCCCACATGGATGTCTTCCACCAGATCACGCTGTTAGTGGTGCTGCTGCTCTCCTCCAAAGGCGCGGCAGGGGTGACCGGCAGTGGCTTTATCGTGCTGGCGGCTACGCTGTCGGCGGTGGGACATCTGCCGGTGGCCGGTCTGGCGCTGATTCTCGGGATTGACCGCTTCATGTCGGAAGCCCGTGCGCTCACCAACCTGGTGGGTAACGGTGTGGCGACTGTGGTAGTGGCGAAGTGGGTCGGCCAGCTCGATGAAGCGCAGATGAAAGCGACGCTTTCTTCAGCGAAAAAGGTCAATAGCGCTTCACAGACCAGCGCGTAATCCTCTATTTGCGTTAATTTGTCGTGAAATGCCCGCTGTCGCTTGCCCTGACAGCGGGCATTTGCATAATAACCCCATTGATTTTTTTCCCGATTTTTTTCCTCGTCGCGCGACATCCTGACCTTCCTGTGGTCAAAGAGTCTGTCGTTGTATAAACGTGGCGGCAGCCTGCCGCCGTGGTTCGCTGAAAAGCGGCCGCCTATGGCGCGCACGAGCGTTTATCTGTTTGAGTAGGGGTTCACATGCAGGGCACCAGAATTCGGCTTTTGGTTGGCGGATGGCTGCTTGCGGCATCTGGCTTCGGCGTCCACGCCGAAACACTTCAGCCTGATCCCGCCTGGCAGGAAGGCAAACTGGACAATGGTTTCAGCTGGCAGCTGCTGACCACACCACAACGTCCAAGCGATCGCATCGAGCTGCGCCTGATTGTTAATACCGGTTCGCTGGTGGAAAGCGCCCAGCAAACCGGGTTCAGCCATCTTTTACCGCGTCTGGCGATGGTGCATAACACCGCGCTGGATACCAATCAGCAGCGCGCACTGTGGCAACAGGCGATGGATCCGCAGCGACCGCTGCCGCCGGCCATCTCATCTTATGATTTCACCCAATACAATCTCAGCCTGCCGAACAACCGGCCGGAGCTGCTGAAAGAGGCGCTCAGCTGGCTGGCGGCCACCGCCGGTAAAATGACCATCAATGAGCAGGTGGTGTCGACCGCGCTGACCGCCACCGATCCCATCGCGACCTGGCCGCCCAATACGCAGGATGTGTGGTGGCGCTATCGCCTGAAAGGGTCGACCATGCTGGCGCATGATCCGGGCGAACAGCCGCGCGCGCCGGTGGATATCGCGCAGCTTAATGCCTTTTACCAGCAGTGGTACACGCCGGACGGCATGACGCTGTACGTGGTGGGCAACGTGGATAGCCGCAGCATGGCGGAGCAGATCAACAAAGCGTTCTCGCCACTGCAAGGCAAACGGGTGGCGCCCGCGGCGCTGCCCACGCTGTCGCCGCTGCCGCATCAGCCAATCAACCTGGTTAACGGCGGCATGATGCAGGATCGCCTGTCGCTGGTGTGGGATACGCCATGGCAGCCAATCCGCGACTCGCAGAATCTGCAGCGCTACTGGCAGAGCGATCTGGCGCGCGAAGCGCTGTTCTGGCACGTCCAGCGCGCGCTGGCCGACAGCAAAGCGCAAAGCGTGCAGGTTGGCTTCGACTGTCGCGTGCTGTATCAGCGTGCGCAGTGCGCCATTAACATGGATTCGCCTAACGCGTCGCTGGCGCAGAACCTGAACCAGGTGGCGCGTGAGCTGGCCACCGTGCGTGACAAAGGTCTGCCGCAGGAGGAGTTTGATGCGCTGATGGCGCAAAAGCTGCTGGAACTGAACAAACTGTTTGCCACCTACGCGCGCACCGACACCGATATTCTGATGGGGCAACGTCTGCGCTCGCAGCAGAATTCCGTGGTGGATATCGCGCCGGAGCAGTACCAGAAACTGCGTCAGGCGTTTCTCAGCGAGTTAACGCGCGACCAGCTCAACCAGGAGTTGCGTCAGCAGTTAACGCAGGAGCTCACCATGGTGCTGATTCAGCCGCAGGGTGAGCCCGAAACCAACGTCAGGATGCTGCAGGACAGCTGGGACAAGGTGATGAAGGTTCCGGATGCGCCTGCCGCCGCCGCTACCCCGGATGAGGCTAAACCCGAAAATAATGGCAGCGCGAGCGCGACCGATCAGGCTCAACCCTCGTCATGACCCAGGGCGCATGAATCCCCGCAATAAGGTGCGCTGCAGTAAGGCGGCACGGGTGTCATCCTCAGAAGCTTACGTAAGCGACCGGGATGAACGCGCGCCGCCAGCGCCGCTGCGGTTCAACGTAGCAGGGGCATCAGGTCTTTGCGCGCAGCCATTCGGTCACCAGCATCGGCCAGCTGGCCAGCGGCAGATCCGCCACGCCACGAATCCCAAAGCCGTGGCCGCCTTTCTGATAAAAGTGAATTTCCGCCGGTACCTTGTGCTCCCGCAGGGCACTAAAAAACACCATGCTGTTATTAACGGAAACCGTCTCATCGTCAGCGGCGTGGATCAGCAGCGTCGGCGGCGTCTGGCCGTGCACGCGCGTCTCCAGCGAATAAGCATCAATGCTTTTCTGATCCGGCCACGCGCCCAGCAGGCGGGTGCGTGAACTTTCATGCGCCAGACCGTCGCGCATGCTGATGACCGGATAGAGCAGCACCATCGCATCAGGCCGCGGTGACAGGCTGTCGGCCTGATCCTGCAGCGGATAGATTTTTTCGCCAAAGCGGGTGCCGAGGCTGGCGGCCACGTGCCCGCCGGCGGAAAAGCCCATCATCACGATGTACTTTCCGTTCAGGCCGCGCTGTGAGCGCTCGCGCAGCACGCGCATCGCACGCTGGGCATCGGCCAGCGGCGCATCCGGCCCTTCATGATGGCCGTCGTACGGCAGGCGATAAGTCATTACCGCCAGCGTGTAGCCCATCGAGGTGAAAAAGGTGGCGAGGGCGCTGCCTTCGCGGTCGATCAGTACGCGCTGATACCCGCCGCCCGGTGCCACCAGCAGGGTGATACCGTTTGAGGTTTCCGGATGCCAGATCGCCATCTCCGGACAGCGCACGCCGGTGGCGGCGCGGTCGTAAGGTTCGAACTCTCTGGCCAAATCGACGATCTGCGGCTGAGCGCGCGAGTCACTCGCGCCTGGCGCGTCGCCGTGCGGCCAGATATTGATAATTTCTGTGTGCATAAATCTGTCCTGAGCGAGTCATGTTGTCGTTATTGTGTTCGCGGTCGACCTGACAGCTTCCTGCTGTGGTTGATTAAAACATGGTCTTTTTTCGCGCGATCGTCCAGCCGAAAACCGCCGGAGTCGCCAGTTTCGGACTATGCCTGGCGGTCGGGTTTATCGTCGTAATGCATTGAATTTAAATCAGTCTGATTAGCGGCATTTAAGTGGTGAGCGTCAGGCAGAGAGACGGCTGGATGGCGTGCGTCATTAGTAAAAATTGCCCGGTGAATCTGCGTCATTAAGCCAAATTTTCGCGGTGATATTTTTCAGCGCAATAATCAATTTGCCGTCAGGGCAGAGGGGAAATTGTCGCGACGCGTAGCAGGCAGCGCGGCGCGACAATCGTGTGCGGTGTTAAACGGTTTTTGGCATCGCGCTGGGCGGAATAATCGCGCCGCGATGCTGGATCACCGTACTGGCGGTGAGATGGCCGCGCGCTGCGGCCTGCTCCACGCTGCCACCCGCGAGGCGCACGGCCAGATAACCGGCGCTGAAGGAGTCACCTGCGGCGGTGGTATCGACAATCTGCGCCGGAGCCAGTTTGATGGCCGCAACATCCCGCAGCGGATCGTCGCCGCGCGCCACCAGGCAGGAGTCGGCACCACGTTTAATCACAATCTCCTGCACGCCGGCGGCGCGCGTACGCGCAATCACGTCCGCCAGCGGCTGTTCGCCCCACAGCAGGTGTTCATCATCCAGCGTCAGGAAGGCGATATCGGTGTGGCGTAGCATCGCCGCATACGCCTGCTGCGCACTGGCGCTATCCGCCCACAGACGCGGCCGGTAGTTGTTGTCAAAAATCACGCTGCCACCGTTTTGCCGGCAGGCACTGAGCAGCGCCATCAGCTTTTCGCGGCTGGCCTGAGGCAGGATCGCCAGGCTGATGCCGCTCAGGTAGAGATAGTCGTAATGCGCCAGCTGCTGACAGATGGCCCCGGCCTGCGGGCTATCCAGCCAGAAGCGCGCGGCAGCATCGCTGCGCCAGTACCAAAAGGTGCGCTCGCCGTGGGCATCGGTTTCGATGAAGTAAAGCCCCGGCATTTTGTCCGGCAGGCGCTGCACCAGCTGCGTGTGCACCTGCTCCTGCTGCCAGGCCGCGATCATCTGGTCGCTGAAGCTGTCGGTGCCAAGCGCGGTGACATACTCCACGCGCAGCTGGCTGGAATCGCTCTGCCGTGCCAGATAGATCGCGGTGTTCAGCGTATCGCCGCCAAAGCCGCGTTTGATGTTCTCACCTTTTTCGGACAGCTCAATCATGCATTCGCCAATAATGGCGATGGTTTTCTGCGTCATGGTGTTTGGCCTGTAGTGAATGCTGCGCTCTAGTCTCGCGTCTGGTATGGCAGTCGTCAATGCTTTTTAAAACGCTGTTTTAATTTGCCTTAAGGCGTAAAACCGCGCTTCTGCACCGATTTAGCGGCCAAACCGGGGGTTGTTTTACCGATTAAGCCGCAGACACGCTGCTAGACTCAACAGCTCGTGTGGCTGCGCAGACCAATAAAGTTATCCAGGGGAGAGCCGATACTTGCCACTGAGATGCTATTTGCAGGCACTCAATACCAACCAGGAAAACACCATGGTGATGAAGAATTTGAGTCATCGGCTGCCTTTTTCTCCCGAACTTGAGCAACAACAGGAAACCCGTCTCTACTGGCAGCAGTGCCAACGGTGCTACACTTTCCAGCCGATTTACCAGGTTTCTGGCCGCTTACTGGCTATTGAACTGCTTACCGCCGTGGTGCATCCCGCCGCACCGGAGCAAAACGTGTCACCCGAAGACTATTTCGAGGCGCTGACCATTGCCCAGCGTCTCGACATCGTCCAGGAGCAGCTTGAACTGTTATTACAGTGGGCTTCCTTCTTCAGCCAGCGTCAGCTGGTGGCCTCCGTCAATATTGATGGTCCCACATTATTGGCCATTCAGCAGCATGCGCCCGTGCGCGCGCTGATCGTCCAGCTGCCGTGGGTGCGCTTCGAACTGACCGAACATCACGCGCTGCCGCAGGAAGAGATGGTGGCGCAGATGCCGGAGCTGGGCCCGCTGTGGCTGGATGACTTTGGGTCCGGCATGGCCAACTTCTCCGCGCTGACCGAACTGCGCTACGACTACATCAAGCTTTCGCGCGAGCTGTTTATGCTGCTGCGCGCCAGTGATGAAGGGCGCTCGCTGTTCTCCATGCTGCTGGCGCTGATCAACCGTTACTGTAACGGCGTGATCGTCGAAGGGGTGGAAAACGAGGAGGAGTGGCAGCAGGTACGCAACTCGCCCGCCATGGCCGCACAGGGCTATTATTTTTCACGTCCGCTGCCGTTTAACCAGCTGGAAAACCTGGTACTCGAGCTTCCGTAATTCCGTTCTGCCACGTCTCGACTATCTTTAAGGAGACGTGGAAGGGCAAGGAGGAGGCAAAATGTCGCGTACAGGAAAAATAATTAGCTGGGTGGTCGGGATTTTATTGTTGCTGGTTGTGGTGGTCGTGGTGATTATCGCCACCTTTGACTGGAACCGCCTGAAGCCAACCATCAACCAGAAAGTCTCGGCAGAACTGAACCGACCGTTCGCTATTCGCGGCGATCTTGGCGTTGCCTGGGTGCGCAATCGCGAAGAGCCAGGCTGGCGCAGCTGGGTGCCGTGGCCGCAGGTGCACGCCGACGATGTCATGCTCGGTAATCCACCCAGCGTGCCGGAAGTGACAATGGTGCATTTGCAGCGGGTGGAAGCCACGCTGGCGCCGCTGGCGCTGCTGCACAAAGAGATTTACCTGCCGTGGATTAAGATGCAGCAGCCGGATGCGCGACTGGTGCAGACCGCCGATAAGAAAAATAACTGGACCTTCAACCTCGCCAGCAGCGAAAACAGCGACCCCAACGCGCCGCCTTCGGCATGGTCATTCCGCCTTGATAATATCCTGTTCGATCAGGGACAGCTGCGCTATCGCGACGCCATCAACAAAGCCGATGTCACGGTGAAGATCAATCCGCTGGGCAAACCCGTGCCGTACGCGCAGGTCGCGGGCGGTAACGACCAGCAAAAAGGGGCCGGCGATTTTGTGTTTGGCTGGCAGGCAAGCGGGACCTACAACAACCAGAAACTCGATGGCGACGGTAAGATTGGCGGTATGTTGTCGCTGCGCAGCAAAACCACGCCGTTCCCGTTGCAGCTCGACGTACGCAATGGCACCACACGTGTGCGCGTGGATGGCACCCTGCAGGATCCGCTCAATCTCGGCGGGCTGGATGTGCGGCTGCGTTTCTCCGGCGACACGCTGGCAAATCTGTACGGCTTAACCGGCGTGCTGCTGCCGGACACGCCACCGTATGAAACTGACGGCCACCTGATTGCGCGTTTCAATGAAGAGAAAGGGCCGCTGTTCCGCTACGAAAAATTCAACGGTCATATTGGTGACAGCGATATTCACGGCTCGCTCAGCTATCGTCAGGGCAAACCGCGTCCGACGCTGAGCGGCGAGCTGACGTCGAACCAGCTGCGTATGGCGGACCTTGGGCCGCTGATTGGGGTTAACTCCGGCAAGGGCAGTGAAAAAACGGCGCAGGCCAAAGCGCAGCGCGGTGAGGCCAGCACCCAGCCGGCGGATCGCGTGTTGCCACATGACAAGTTCGATACCAAAAACTGGGATGTGATGGACGCTGACGTGAAGTTCAGCGGCAAGCGTATCGAGCACAGCAGCAAGCTGCCGCTCAGCGATCTCTATACCCATCTGCAGCTGAAAAATGGCGACCTGCTGCTGGATCCGCTGCGCTTCGGCATGGCCGGCGGCAGCATTAATTCGACCATCCATCTGGAGGGCGATCGCTCACCGATGCGCGGCCGCGCCGACCTGCATGCGCGCAAGCTGCAGCTGCGCCAGCTGTTCCCGGATGTCACCGCCATGCAGCGTAGTCTCGGCCAGCTCAACGGGGATGCCAGCCTGACCGGCACCGGCAATTCGGTGGCCGACCTGCTGGGCACCAGCAATGGCGAGCTGAAACTGTTGATGAACGATGGCCTGATCAGCCGCAGCCTGATGGAGATTGCCGGGCTGAACGTCGGTAATTATGTGGTGGGTAAACTGTTTGGCGACGATGAGGTGCGCATCAACTGTGCCGCGACCGACCTGAATATCCGTCAGGGACTGGCGACGCCGCGGCTGTTCGTGTTCGATACCGAGAACGCGGTGATCAACGTTACCGGCAACGCTAACTTTGCTAATGAGCGCTTGGATCTGTCGATCAATCCGGAGAGCAAGGGCATTCGTATCATTACGCTGCGTTCGCCGCTGTATGTGCGCGGCACCTTCAAAAACCCGGATGCCGGAGTCAAAGCCGGTCCGCTGCTGGCGCGTGGTGCCGCAGCCGTCGCGCTGGGGGCCGTGGTCGCGCCGGCGGCCGCACTGCTGGCGTTGATTTCACCAAGCGACACCGATGATAATCAGTGCAGCAACGTGCTCCAGCAGATGAAAAGCAAAAAGTGATCAGTTACGCCACAGCACTTTGATGATGTGGTAGCCAAAAGCGGTTTTCACCGGTCCGTAAGGTTGCAGCAGCGGGCAGGTGAACACCGCTTTATCAAACGCCGGCACCATCTGCCCTTTGCGAAACTCTCCCAGATCGCCCCCGTTACGCCCGGACGGGCAGGTCGAGTGTTTTTTTGCCAGTTGCTGAAAATTCGCGCCTTTTTCCAGCTGCGCCAGCAGCGCTTTCGCCTGAGCTTCCTGTTTCACCAGGATATGTAAAGCCGCCGCGGTTTTCGCCATGATGGTGTTCCCGTTATGTATAATGTGCGACGCATTATAGCGTAGTGCGCGTCAGTTGTAGGGTCGCCATTGATGGCGACCTTTGCGCTCAGGTGCGCATCAATGCGCACCCTACGGCGCGATGTAAATCTTCCTGTCTGATTAAATTGAGTGATGTTTTTCTATGCGTCTTAATCCCGGCCAACAACGTGCTGTCGAATTTGTCACCGGTCCCTGCCTGGTGCTGGCCGGTGCGGGTTCCGGTAAAACCCGCGTGATCACCAATAAAATCGCCCATCTGATCCGTGAATGCGGCTATCAGGCGCGCCATATCGCGGCGGTAACCTTCACCAACAAGGCGTCGCGCGAGATGAAAGAACGTGTGGCGCAAACGCTGGGACGCAAAGAGGCGCGCGGCCTGATGATCTCAACCTTCCACACGCTGGGCCTGGAGATCATCAAGCGCGAATACAAGGCGCTCGGCATGAAATCGACCTTCTCGCTGTTCGACGATCAGGATCAGCTGGCGCTGCTTAAGGACCTGACCAAACAGTGGCTGGAAGAAGATAAAACCCTGTTACAGCAGCTGATTTCCACCATCTCCAACTGGAAAAATGACCTGGTCGATCCGCAGGGTGCGGCCGGTCTCGCCAAATCGCAGCGCGACCAGATTTTTGCCCACTGCTACGCGCTGTACGATCAGCATCTGAAAGCCTGTAACGTGCTGGATTTCGACGATCTGATTCTGCTGCCGACCCTGCTGCTGCAGCGGAATCAGGAAGTGCGCGAACGCTGGCAACAGCGCATCCGCTATCTGCTGGTGGATGAGTATCAGGACACCAACACCAGCCAGTATGAGCTGGTAAAGTTGCTGGTCGGTGCCCGGGCGCGCTTTACCGTGGTCGGTGATGACGATCAGTCTATCTACTCGTGGCGCGGCGCGCGGCCGCAGAACCTGGTGCTGCTGAAAGAGGATTTCCCGGCGCTGGAAGTGGTGAAGCTGGAGCAGAACTACCGCTCGACGCAGCGTATTCTTAAATGCGCCAATATCCTCATCGCCAACAATCCGCACGTGTTTGAAAAGCGGCTGTTCTCCGAGCTGGGCGAGGGCAGCGAGCTGAAAGTGCTGAGCGCCAACAACGAAGATCACGAAGCCGAGCGCGTGGCGGGCGAGCTGATTGCCCATCACTTTATTAATAAAACCCAGTACAAAGATTACGCGATTCTTTATCGCGGTAACCATCAGTCGCGCGTGTTTGAAAAGCTGCTGATGCAGAACCGTATTCCTTATCGCATCTCCGGCGGCACGTCGTTTTTCTCGCGGCCGGAAATCAAGGACTTGCTGGCCTATCTGCGCGTGCTGACCAATCCGGAAGATGACAGCGCGTTTCTGCGCATCGTGAACACGCCACGCCGCGAGATCGGCCCGGCGACGCTACAGAAGCTGGGTGAGTGGGCCAATCTGCGCAACAAAAGCCTGTTTAACGCCAGCTTTGATATGGGGCTGGAACAGACGCTTTCCGGGCGCGGGCTGGAGCATCTGCAGCGCTTTACCCACTGGCTGAATGAAATCGTTCAGCTCACCGAGCGTGAACCGGTGAATGCGGTGCGCGACCTGATTCGCGGCATCGACTACGAAAGCTGGCTGTTCGAAACTTCCCCCAGCCCGAAAGCGGCGGAAATGCGCATGAAGAACGTCAATACGCTGTTTCAGTGGATGACCGAAATGCTGGAGGGCGACGAACTTAACGAGCCGATGACGCTGGCGCAGGTGGTGACGCGCTTTACCCTGCGCGACATGATGGAGCGCGGCGAGAGCGATGAAGAGCTCGATCAGGTCCAGTTGATGACGCTGCACGCCTCGAAAGGGCTGGAGTTCCCCTATGTCTATCTGGTGGGCATGGAAGAGGGGCTGCTGCCGCATCAGAGCAGTATCGATGAGAACAATATCGAAGAGGAGCGTCGCCTGGCCTACGTGGGCATCACCCGCGCGCAGAAAGAGCTGACTTTTACCCTGTGCCGCGAGCGCCGTCAGTACGGCGAGCTGGTGCGTCCGGAACCAAGCCGCTTCCTGCTGGAATTGCCGCAGGATGATGTGGCGTGGGAGCGTGAGAAAAAGGTGATCAGCGCTGAAGAGCGGGTGAAAACCGGGCAAACGCGCGTCGCCGGCTTACGTGCGATGCTGGAGAATGCGAAGAAGGGGTAATGGTTTCGTCACAGCCGCAAGCCTGGCCTGTGGCGAAATCTGTTGCGCGCGCCGCAGAGGCAAAGCGCCCGGCAAAGCGAAGTTTACTCGCGTAAAAGCGCAGTTGCCGGGAGCTTTTCAACGCAGCAGCAGCAGGTTCGATCAGGAAATCGTCAGCAGCCAGTGCACATACGACTGGTAATGGCTCTCCTGCTCCAGCAGCTCGGCGCGCAGCGGATGCGCAGCCAGCCAGCCTGCCGGCAGCGTCAGATGCAGCGCATCATCATCCGCCTGCAGACGCACCGCTGGCAGCGTGTCGTCGCGCCGCCGGCTGGAGAAGATGATTGCCAGCCGCAGCAGACGGCTCAGCCGCTCCGCCATGCGCGGCGGCACGGCGTTTTGCTGCGTCAGCAGCGCCAGATCAATGCTGCCGCTCTGGTTCTGCAGCAGGCAGGCCAGCATTTTTTTCTGCGCGGGGGTGAAACCAGGAAGATCGAGATGGCGAATCAGATACGCGGCGTGCTGCGGTGCCTGGCGGAAATCGACGCTCAGGCCAATTTCGTGGATTGAACAGGCGCTGAGGAGTAAATCGCGACATCGCTGATCCAGCTTCCAGCTGCTGCTCACCTGACGGAAAAAGCTCTCTGCCAGCTGGCGCACGCGGCCCGCCTGCTCAATATCAATGGCGAAACGACGCTGAACGTTCTGCAGCGTGCGGCTTCGAATATCGCGGTCAATCGGCAGATGCAGCATGCCGTACACCAGCCCTTCGCGCAGTGCGCCGCCGGCCAGCGTCATGCTCTCAATGCTCAGCTCGTGGAAAATGGCGATCAGAATCGACAGGCCGCTGGGAAACACCAGCGCACGCTCCAGCGTCAGCCCTTCAATCTCCAGCTCCTCCAGCTTGCCGCACTGAATGGCACGCTGCTTGAGCTGCTGCAGTTTGCTCAGGGTGATGCGCTCATCCATGCCCTGCGCCACCATGATCTCCTGCAGTGCCTGGACGGTGCCGGACGCGCCCACGCAAATCTGCCAGCCTTTCTCTCGCAGTGCCGGCGCAATCGGACGGATCATTTCACGTGCGGCCTGTTCGGCCTGGGCAAAGTTCTCTTTGGCGAGATGACGATCGCTGAAGAAGCGCTCCAGCCAGGTTACACAGCCCATCGACAGGCTAAACAGCGTCGTGGCGTGCGCACCTTCGCCGGTCACCAGCTCGGTGCTGCCGCCGCCGATATCGACCACCAGCCGCTGGTCAGAGCCGCCGGTTGTGTGCGCAACACCCTGATAGATCAGGCGCGCTTCTTCCTCACCGCTGATGACGTTCACCGCGCAGCCGAGAATCTGTTCCGCCTGAGTCAGGAAATCCTGCGCGTTGCTGGCAATGCGCAGCGTGGCGGTTGCCACAACGCGGATTTGTTCCGGGGGAATGTCCTGCAACTGCTCGGAGAACAGACGCAGGCACTGCCAGCCACGCTGCATCGCCTCAGCCGAGAGATGGTTGGCCGCATCAAGACCTGCCGCCAGACGCACCTTGCGTTTAATTCGCGCGACGGTCTGAATACTGCCGGACACTTCGCGCACCACCAACATATGAAAGCTGTTAGAACCTAAATCAATCGCAGCATAAAGTGACGATGCGCTTAGCATGTGTGCTTAACCCGAACGTTTACGGTTGTTGTTGCGCGGGGCACCGCCGCGACGGTTGCTGTTGTTGCCACCGCGACGTGGACCGTTGCCCGAGCGGTTACGCTGCAGGCGTTTCGGTGGCGGCAGGTCGCTCAGCAGGGCGTCGCTGTTGTACTTGCTCACCGGAATACCGTGACCGATGTACTCTTCAATCGCCGGCAGGTTGAGCGCGTACTCTTCACAGGCCAGGCTGATGGAGTGACCGCTGGCGCCAGCACGACCGGTACGGCCAATGCGGTGCACGTAATCTTCGCGATCGTCCGGCAGGTCGTAGTTGAAGACGTGCGTAACTGCCGGGATGTGCAGGCCGCGCGCGGCGACGTCGGTGGCAACGAGGATATCCACGTCACCTTTGGTGAAGTCGTCCAGAATGCGCAGGCGTTTTTTCTGCGCCACGTCGCCGGTCAGCAGGCCTACGCGGTGACCATCGGCAGCCAGGTGGCCCCAGATATCTTCACAGCGGTGCTTGGTGTTGGCGAAGACGATGGCGCGATCCGGCCACTCTTCTTCCAGCAGGGTCTGCAGCAGACGCATCTTCTCTTCGTTCGAAGGATAGAACAGCTCTTCTTTAATGCGGTGGCCGGTTTTCTGCTCGGGCTCAACTTCAACGTATTCGGCGTTGTTCATGTGCTCGAACGCCAGTTCACGTACGCGATAAGAAAGCGTGGCCGAGAACAGCATACTCAGGCGCTGGGTGGCCGGCGGCATGCGGCGGAACAGCCAGCGAATGTCTTTAATGAAGCCGAGATCGAACATGCGATCCGCTTCATCCAGTACCACGACCTGAATGGCGCCGAGGTTGATGTGATTTTGTTTGGCGTAGTCAATCAGGCGTCCGGTGGTGCCCACCAGAATATCGACGCCGTCTGCCAGCACCTTCAGCTGCTTGTCATAGCCGTCGCCGCCATAGGCCAGGCCCAGCTTCAGGCCGGTGGCCTGCGCCAGCGGCTCGGCATCGGCATGAATCTGCACCGCAAGCTCACGCGTCGGTGCCATGATCAGCGCGCGTGGCTGATTAACCTGACGGCCTTCAGCAGCAGGATGAGAAAGAAGATAATGAAACGTTGACGTCAGGAACGCCATCGTTTTGCCGGTACCGGTTTGCGCCTGACCCGCGACATCACGCCCTGAAAGCGCAAAAGGCAACGCGAGCGCCTGAATCGGCGTGCAGTTATGAAAGCCTTTCTTATCAAGGGCTTCCACTACCTGTGGGTGCAGGGCGAAGTCGGAAAACTTCTGTTCTGTTAAGTGTGTTTTGCTCATAGTGTGGTAGAATATCAGCTTACTATCGCTTTACGAAAGCGTATCCGATGAAATAAAGTCAACCTACGTTGGTATATTTTACGCCAATTCGCCAGGCATAATCTTTGGAGTTAAACATGAGCAGCGATAAAATCGTTCACCTGACCGATGACAGTTTCGACACTGACGTGCTGAAAGCCGACGGTGTGACGCTGGTAGATTTCTGGGCTGAATGGTGTGGTCCTTGCAAAATGATCGCCCCGATTCTCGACGAAGTCGCAGAAGAGTACGACGGTAAGCTTACCATCGCCAAGCTGAACATTGATGAAAACCCAGGTACTGCGCCAAAATACGGTATTCGCGGTATCCCGACCCTGCTGCTGTTCAAGAACGGCGAAGTGGCGGCGACCAAAGTGGGTGCGCTGTCTAAAGGTCAGCTGAAAGAGTTCCTGAACGCTAACCTGGCCTAAGCCCGGCGCGGTGTTTGTTCGGCAGTGGTGAATTTTTTCGCCACTGCTGGACGTCTCCCTTCAGGCGTGTTAAGTTGACCTCACTGCATTACGCACTTACCTTGTAGTTTGCATCTAAAGTTTTCCCTTGTCAGACCCAGCTCGCATTGAACGTTTTCGTGGTTTGGCAATCTGACGGCTAGCACATTCGGCATCACCTTTCGACCGTCTCCTCGCTTCCTATCGCCACATCTGACGATAACCGTCGAGCAGCGTTGAAAAAGAGCCATTAACAGGCATGGAATTTTTGCCATACCATTCACGACAAACATTTCGAGAATTACCCCGAGTTTAAGAACCCATCACTATGAATCTTACCGAATTAAAGAATACGCCGGTTTCTGAGCTGATTACTCTCGGCGAAAATATGGGGCTGGAAAACCTGGCGCGTATGCGCAAACAGGACATTATTTTCGCCATCCTGAAACAACACGCGAAGAGCGGCGAAGACATCTTCGGTGATGGTGTGCTGGAGATACTGCAGGATGGATTTGGTTTCCTCCGCTCCGGAGACAGCTCCTACCTCGCCGGTCCCGATGATATCTACGTTTCTCCCAGCCAAATCCGCCGCTTCAACCTCCGCACTGGTGACACCATTTCTGGCAAAATCCGCCCACCGAAAGAAGGTGAACGCTATTTTGCGCTGCTGAAAGTTAACGAAGTTAACTACGACAAGCCAGAAAACGCCCGTAGCAAGATTCTGTTTGAAAACCTGACGCCGCTGCACGCGAACAACCGTCTGCGCATGGAGCGTGGTAACGGTTCGACCGAAGACCTGACGGCGCGCGTGCTGGATCTGGCATCGCCAATCGGTCGTGGTCAGCGTGGTCTGATCGTCGCACCGCCGAAAGCCGGTAAAACCATGCTGCTGCAGAACATCGCGCAGAGCATCGCGTACAACTATCCTGACTGCGTGCTGATGGTGCTGCTGATTGACGAGCGTCCGGAAGAAGTAACCGAAATGCAGCGTCTGGTGAAAGGCGAAGTTATCGCGTCTACCTTTGACGAACCGGCCTCGCGTCACGTGCAGGTTGCAGAGATGGTGATCGAGAAGGCTAAGCGCCTGGTCGAGCACAAAAAAGACGTTATCATCCTGCTGGACTCCATCACCCGTCTGGCGCGCGCCTACAACACCGTAGTGCCGGCGTCGGGTAAAGTCCTGACCGGTGGTGTTGACGCCAACGCCCTGCATCGTCCGAAGCGTTTCTTCGGTGCGGCACGTAACGTGGAAGAGGGCGGCAGCCTGACCATCATCGCCACCGCGCTGGTTGATACCGGTTCGAAGATGGACGAAGTGATTTACGAAGAGTTTAAAGGTACAGGTAACATGGAACTGCACCTGTCACGTAAAATCGCTGAGAAGCGCGTGTTCCCGGCTATCGATTACAACCGTTCCGGTACGCGTAAAGAAGAGCTGCTCACCTCTCAGGAAGAGCTGCAGAAGATGTGGATCCTGCGCAAAATCATCCATCCGATGGGTGAAATTGATGCAATGGAGTTCCTCATCAATAAACTGGCAATGACCAAAACCAACGACGAATTCTTCGATATGATGAAACGCTCGTAATCTGTTGCCGCCGGTAACGGCCTGAGCCAGCCGGCTAACGGCACAAATTGCCAGGATTTATGACTAACGCCACGTCTTAACGTGGCGTTTTTCATTTGTGGGCATTAGGATTATGCCTGTCAGGAAGCAGACATATTGACTGAGGCAGCAAAGCGGCGGTTTTTTCAGCAAACGCACGCGCTGCGACAGAATTCAGACCAGGGATATACAGCAATGGCGGGAAAATTGCTTATTGTTGTCCATGATTTTAGCTGAGAGCGTTAACGTGAATTTACTCACTATGAGTACTGAGCTTGGTTTAGTTTTTCTTTTTTCTTTAGCGTTCCTGTTTTTTGCTCGTAAAGCGGCTAAAAAAATTGGGCTTGTGGACACGCCGAATTCCAGAAAACGACACCATGGCGCCATTCCGTTAGTCGGCGGTATCTCCGTGTATGCGGGGATTTGCTTCGCCTTTGCCATCTCAAATTATTATCTGCCGCACGCCGTACTGTACCTTTTCTGCGCCGGGGTACTGGTGCTGGTCGGCGCGCTCGATGACCGCTTTGATATCAGCGTCAAAATCCGTGCCGTGGTTCAGGCGGCGATCGCCATCGTGATGATGGTCGGGGCAAAACTCTATTTACTGAGCCTGGGGTTTATCATAGGTCCGGTCGAGCTGATCGTCGGGCCTTTCGGCTATGTGCTGACGCTGTTCGCGGTATGGGCAGCGATCAATGCTTTCAATATGGTGGACGGTATTGATGGTCTGCTGGGTGGCTTATCCTGCGTCACCTTCGCCGCGATGGGCATCATCCTCTATTTTGACGGACAGACCAGCCTGGCGATGTGGTGCTTCGCGATGATCGCCGCCACCATTCCCTACATTCTGCTTAATCTCGGCTTTTTAGGCCGCCGTTATAAAGTGTTTATGGGTGATGCCGGCAGTACCATGATCGGCTTCACTATCATCTGGATTCTGCTGGAAACGACGCAGGGCCTCAGCCATCCCATCACGCCAGTCACCGCCCTGTGGCTGATTGCTATTCCGCTGATGGACATGGTGGCGATCATGTATCGTCGCCTGCGCAAGGGCATGAGCCCGTTCTCGGCCGATCGTCAGCATATCCATCACCTGATCATGCGGGCCGGTTTTACCTCCCGGCAGGCATTTTTATTGATTACCGTGGCCGCCGCGCTGCTGGCCGGGATTGGCGTGCTGGGCGAATATCTGGCATTTATTCCCGAGTGGGTCATGCTGGCGCTGTTCCTCGCTGCTTTCCTCCTTTACGGTTATTGCCTGAAACATGCATGGCGCGTCGCGCGCAAAATCCGTCGTATCAAACGTCGCTGGCAAAGCAGCGGCGAAGAGAAAAAATAATTACCCAGATAAGTACCCGGATAAGGACACTTTTGTTATGACCTCTGTCGTTGTGGAGAACGAACTGGATGTACGCGGCCTCGGCTGCACGCTGTGGCGCGGCAAAGGCTGGATTATTGGCCTGGCGCTGCTGTTTGCGCTGCTGGCGTGGCTGGCTTCCATGTTAATGAAGCAATCCTGGAGCGCCACGGCGGTGACCGATCGGCCGACGGTGAATATGCTGGGCGCATTCTTTGTGCAGCAGCAGTTCCTCAATAATCTGGATGTGCGCAACGAGACCGTCAGCCTGAATACGCCTGCGCCGACGGTGATGGATGAGGTCTATCAGGAGTTCACCATGCAGCTGGCGTCGTGGGATACGCGTCGCGATTTCTGGCTGCAGACTGATTACTATAAGAGCCGCAAAAGCGGTAATGCGCACAATGATGCCGCGCTGCTCGACGATCTGATCACCAACATTCAGTTCACCCCGGCCGATGCCACTCACAATACGCTGGATAACATTAAGCTGATTGCGGAGACCGCCGGCGACGCCAACAATCTGCTGCGGCAGTACATTGCCTATGCCAGCGAACGCGCCGCGCGCCATCTCAACGATGAGCTCAAAGGTGCGTGGCAGGCGCGCAGCGTGCAGCTGCAGGCGCAGGTCAGTCGTCAGCAGGAAGTGGCGCAGGCGGTGTTTGATCGCCGCCGCCAGCGCATTGAGCAGGCGCTGAAAGTGGCCAGCCAGCAGGGCATTAAAGAGAACCGCGCGCCGGTCAGCGGAGAAGCGCTGCCGGACAGCGATCGCTTCCTGCTGGGGCAGCAGATGCTGCAGGCGCAACTGGATACCCTGCAAGCCAGCGGACCTGCTTACGATTTAAGCTATGATCAAAACAGGGCGATGCTCAACACACTGCAGGCCGGGCCGCGTCTGGATAAACCGTTCCAGACCTACCGTTACCTGCGCACGCCGGAAGAGCCGGTCAGCCGCGATAGCCCACGTCGTCTGTTTATGATGGTGATGTGGGGCGCGATCGGTGCGCTGGTGGGTGCCGGCGTAGCGCTGGTGCGTCGTCCGCGTGCAACATTCGCCAACCGTCACTAAGAGAATCCGCGTGAAAGTTCTGACTGTATTTGGCACGCGCCCTGAAGCGATCAAAATGGCTCCGCTGGTGCAGGCACTGGCGCAGGATGCTGCCTTCGAATCGCGCCTGTGCGTGACGGCACAACATCGTGAAATGCTTGACCAGGTACTGCGCCTGTTCCGGCTGCAGCCCGACTATGACCTCAATATTATGCGGCCCGAACAGGGGCTGACCGAGATCACCAGCCGCATTTTGCAGGGCATGAAAACCGTGCTGGCGGACTTCCAGCCAGACGTCGTGCTGGTGCACGGCGATACCACCACCACCTTTGCCGCCAGCCTGGCCGCGTTTTACCATCAGATTCCGGTGGGCCACGTTGAGGCGGGTCTGCGGACCGGTAACCTGATGTCACCGTGGCCGGAGGAGGCCAACCGCACCCTGACCGGCCATCTCGCCAGCTATCACTTCACGCCGACAGAAAATTCCCGGCAAAACCTGCTGCGCGAAAATCTGCCCGATGCGCGCATTTTCGTCACCGGCAATACGGTGATCGACGCGCTGCTGTGGGTACGCGATCGCGTGCTGGATGATGCCGATCTCAATGCCCGCCTGGCGGCGCGTTACCCGTTCCTTGAGGCCGACAAAAAGCTGATTCTGGTTACCGGCCATCGGCGCGAAAGCTTTGGCGAAGGCTTTGAACGCATCTGCAGCGCGCTGGCGCAGCTGGCGCGTCAGCATCCGCAGCTGCAAATTGTCTATCCGGTGCACCTCAACCCTAACGTCAGCGAGCCGGTGAACCGTATTCTGAGCGGTATCAACAACATCATTCTGATTGAGCCGCAGGAGTACCTGCCGTTTGTCTGGCTGATGAATCGCGCCTGGCTGATTCTTACCGATTCCGGTGGCATCCAGGAAGAGGCGCCGTCGCTGGGCAAACCGGTGCTGGTGATGCGCGAAACCACCGAGCGGCCGGAAGCGGTCGCGGCCGGTACGGTGAAGCTGGTCGGCACCGACGTGAATAAAATTGTTGCTGAAGTCAGCCTGCTATTGCAGGACGACGAGGCGTGGCAGGCGATGAGCCGCGCGCACAATCCGTATGGCGACGGCCATGCCTGCGCGCGCATCCTGCAGGCACTTAAACAACACAGAGTTTAACTATGCGTTTTTCAACCATTTCCGTTATCGGACTGGGCTACATTGGGCTGCCGACGGCAGCCGTTTTTGCTTCGCACGGGAAACAGGTTATCGGCGTGGATATCAATGCGCGCGCGGTGGAAACCATTAATCGCGGCGAAATTCATATCGTCGAGCCTGAACTGGGCGACGTAGTACGTGCAGCAGTGCACAACGGCAACCTGCGCGCCACCACCCAGCCTGAAGCTGCCGACGCCTTTATGATTGCCGTGCCGACGCCGTTTGTCGGCGATCATCAGCCGGATCTCAGCTACGTGCAGGCGGCTGCGCTGTCGATTGCGCCGGTGCTGAAGGCCGGCGATCTGGTGATCCTCGAATCAACTTCGCCGGTGGGCGCTACTGAACAGATGGCGCAATGGCTGGCGGCGGCGCGCCCGGATCTGCGCTTCCCGCAGCACGGCGAGCAACCTGACGTGTTTATCGCTTACTGCCCGGAGCGCGTGCTGCCGGGGAAAGTGATGGTCGAGCTGCTGAAAAATGACCGCGTGATTGGCGGCATGACGCCGGCCTGTTCGGCGCATGCCAGCGAGCTGTATCGCATTTTCCTGCGCGGCGAGTGCGTGGAAACTAACGCGCGCACCGCAGAGATGTGCAAGCTGACGGAAAACAGTTTCCGCGATGTGAACATCGCCTTTGCCAACGAACTGTCGCTGATCTGCGCCGAACAGGGGATCAACGTGTGGGAACTGATTGCGCTGGCGAACCGCCATCCGCGCGTCAATATCCTGCAGCCGGGACCGGGCGTCGGCGGCCACTGCATTGCGGTCGACCCGTGGTTTATCGTGGCGCAAAACCCGCAGCAGGCACGGCTGATCCGGACCGCGCGTGAGGTTAACGATGCCAAGCCGGGCTGGGTGCTGGATCAGGTTAAACAGGCGCTGGCCGAGTGCCTGACGGCCAGCGGCAAGCGTGCCACGGACGTGACCATCGCCTGCTTCGGTCTGGCATTTAAACCTAATATCGATGACCTGCGTGAAAGCCCGGCGATGTCGGTGGCGCAGCGTATTGCGGGCTGGCACAGCGGCCGCACCTGGGTGGTCGAGCCGCATGTGGCGGATATTCCGCCGCAGCTCGCCGAACGCGCTACGCTGGTGTCGCTGGCTGATGCCCTGCAACACGCCGACATTCTGGTGATGCTGGTCGATCATGCGCAGTTCCGCGCCGTCACCCCTGAACAGGTGACGCAGCCGTGGATTGTGGATACCAAAGGAGTCTGGCGATGAAACAGTTTTTAGTCACCGGCGGCGCCGGTTTTATTGGCTCCGCGCTGGTGCGCTTCCTGATTGCCAATACCGACCACCGGGTGGTGGTGGTGGATAAGCTGAGCTATGCCGGCAATCTGGCGTCGCTGGCACCGGTTGAGCAGGATGCACGCTTTGCTTTTGAGCAGGTCGATATCTGCGACCGCGCCGCGCTGGATCGCGTGCTGGCGCAGTACCAGCCGGACTGCATCATGCATCTGGCGGCAGAGAGTCACGTGGACCGCTCGATTGACGGGCCAATCGCCTTTGTCGAAACCAACATTGTCGGCACCTACCAGCTGCTGGAGGCGACGCGCCATTACTGGAACGGCATGACGGATGAGCGCAAGAAGGGCTTCATCCTGCACCATATCTCCACCGACGAAGTGTTTGGCGATCTGCACGGCACGGAAGATTTCTTTACCGAAACCACGCCGTACGCCCCGAGCAGCCCTTATTCGGCGACCAAAGCCAGCAGCGACCATCTGGTGCGCGCGTGGCTGCGCACCTACGGACTGCCTGTGGTGGTCACCAACTGTTCCAACAACTACGGGCCTTACCATTTCCCGGAAAAACTGATTCCCCTCACCATTATCAATGCGCTGGCCGGTAAGCCGCTGCCGGTATACGGCAACGGCAGCCAGATTCGTGACTGGCTGTATGTGGAAGATCACGCCCGCGCGCTGTATACCGTGGTCAGCAGCGGCAAAGTGGGCGAGACCTACAACATTGGCGGCCACAACGAGCGGCGCAATATTGAGGTGGTGGAGACGCTGTGTGATTTGCTGGATGAGCTGGCACCGCAACAGCGCGCTGCCGGGCTGAGCAGCTACCGGGAACTGATCACCTTTGTCCACGATCGTCCTGGCCACGACCTGCGCTATGCCATTGATGCCAGTAAAATCGCCCGTGAACTGGGCTGGACGCCGCAGGAAACATTCGACAGCGGCATCCGCAAAACCGTGCAGTGGTATTTGGCCAATCCGCAGTGGTGGCAGGCGATTCTCAACGGCAGTTATCGCGGCGAGCGACTGGGCTTAGCCACCCCGCGTTAAGCGCGCATGCAGGAGGAGCAACGATGAAAGGTATCATTTTAGCCGGTGGCTCGGGCACGCGCCTGCACCCGATAACCCGGGCGATATCCAAGCAGCTGCTGCCGGTGTACGACAAACCGATGATCTACTATCCGCTGTCGGTGCTGATGCTGGCGGGGATTCGCGACATTCTTATTATTACCACGCCGGACGATCGCGCCCATTTTGAGCGGCTGCTGGGTGACGGCAGTGAATTTGGCCTGCAGCTGCAGTATGCCGAGCAGCCGAGCCCGGATGGCCTGGCGCAGGCCTTTATCATCGGTGAATCCTTCATTGGCGACGACAGCTGTTGTCTGGTGCTGGGCGACAATCTCTACTTCGGCCAGGGCTTCAGTCCGAAACTGAAAAAGGTGGCCGCGCGCAGCCACGGTGCCACGGTTTTTGCCTATCAGGTCATGGATCCGGAACGTTTTGGCGTGGTGGAGTTTGATGACGACTTCAACGCGCTGTCGATTGAAGAGAAGCCGCAGCAGCCAAAATCGCGCTGGGCAGTCACCGGCCTCTACTTTTACGATAACCGCGTGGTGGAGTTTGCGAAGCAGGTGCAGCCCTCGGCGCGCGGCGAGCTGGAAATTACCGCCATCAACCAGATGTATCTGGAGCAGGGCGAACTGGCGGTGGAGCTGTTGGGGCGCGGCTTTGCCTGGCTGGACACCGGCACCCACGACAGCCTGATTGAGGCCAGCGTGTTCGTGCAAACGGTGGAGAAACGCCAGGGCTTTAAAATTGCCTGCCTCGAAGAGATTGCCTGGCGCAACGGCTGGCTGAGCGATGAGCAGCTGCTGGCAGCGGCACAGGCGTTGACCAAAACCGGCTACGGCCAGTATCTGCTGGATATTCTGCATGCCCGTCCGCGTCAGTATTGATCCCCTCGCGTGGGAGAGCGACTTCTTCCGCTGCGCCACGGCGCGGCTGACGCTGGACGGCGATGTGCCGCTGGCCGAGGCGCTGCAGCAGCCTTACACGCTGTGGCAGGTTAAGGTGCCGGCGCAGGACAGCGCGGCGATAGATGCGCTGAGCCATCACGGTTTTCAGCTGGTGGAAGGCGAAGCGGATCTGGCGATCAATATCAAACGCACCGAACGGCAGACCGGCGTGCGCATCGCGCGCGAAGCGCAGATCCCGCAGCTGCGCGCGGCAGCGGCCCAGGCGTTTAGCCAGAGCCGTTTTCGTGCTCCCTGGTTTGACGCTGAAGACAGCGGTCGCTTCTACGCACAGTGGATTGAGAACGCGGTGCGCGGCACTTTTGATCACCAGTGTCTGATCGCCTGCGACGAGCAGGGCGCGCTGCAGGGTTTCGTCTCCATGCGCGAAGTCGCCGGTGATGCGCGTATCGGTCTGCTGGCGGTGCTGCCGGCGGCGCAGGGCAACGGCGTCGGTCAGCGTTTGCTGCTGGCGGCAGCCGACTGGGGCCGGGTGCGCCAGCTCGAACGTCTGCGGGTCGCAACCCAGCTCAGCAATCTTACGGCGATGCGCCTCTATTTACGCAGCGGTGCCCGGCTGGAAAGCACCGCCTACTGGTTTTACAGGAAAGCCTGATGATCCCATTTAACGCGCCCCCGGTTGTGGGCACTGAAGTTGACTATATGCAGTCGGCGATGGCCAGCGGCAAGCTGTGCGGCGACGGCGGCTTTACCCGGCGCTGTCAGCAGTGGATGGAGCAGCATTTTGGCAGCAAAAAAGTGCTGCTGACGCCCTCGTGCACCGCTTCGCTGGAGATGGCCGCGCTGCTGATCGATATCCAGCCCGGCGATGAAGTGATCATGCCGAGCTACACCTTTGTCTCCACCGCCAACGCCTTCGTGCTGCGCGGCGCCACCATTGTGTTCGTCGACGTGCGTCCGGATACGCTGAATATCGACGAAACGCAGATTGAAGCAGCAATCACGCCGAAAACGCGCGCCATCGTGCCGGTACATTACGCGGGCGTGGCGTGCGAGATGGATACCATCATGGCGCTGGCAGCGAAGCATCAGCTGTATGTGATTGAAGATGCGGCGCAGGGCGTGATGTCGCAGTACAAAGGGCGCGCGCTGGGCACCATCGGCCATATTGGCTGCTTTAGCTTCCATGAGACGAAAAACTACACCGCCGGCGGTGAAGGCGGCGCTACGCTGATCAACGAGGCGAAACTGATCGAGCGTGCGGAGATCATCCGCGAAAAAGGCACCAACCGCAGCCAGTTCTTCCGCGGACAGGTGGATAAATATACCTGGCGCGATATTGGTTCCAGCTACCTGATGGCGGATTTGCAGGCGGCTTATCTGTGGGCACAGCTGGAAGCGGCGGAACGCATCAACCAGCAGCGTCTGCGCCTGTGGCAAAACTATTACGACGCGCTGCAGCCGCTGGCGGCCAGCGGACGCATTGCGTTACCGGCGGTGCCGGCCAGTTGCCGTCACAACGCCCACATGTTCTATCTCAAATTGCGCGATAGCGAGGATCGCCAGGCGCTGATTAACTGGATGAAGGAAGCGGAGATCCTCACCGTGTTCCACTATATCCCGCTGCACTCCTCACCGGCCGGCACGCGTTTTGGCCGCTTCCACGGCACGGATGCGTTCACTACGCGCGAGAGCGAGCGCCTGCTGCGGCTGCCGCTGTTCTACAACCTGTCGGACAACAACCAGCGTACGGTAATCAGTTCGCTGCTGAGCTTCTTTGCCTGATGTCGTTAGCCAGAGCCTCAGTGTGGACCGCCTCGTCCACGCTGGTAAAAATTGTCGCTGGCCTGCTGGTGGTGAAACTGCTGGCCGTGAGCTTCGGCCCCGAGGGCGTCGGCCAGGCGGGTAACTTTCGCCAGCTGATTACCGTGCTCGGTGTGCTGGCCGGCGCAGGTATCTTCAACGGCGTAACCACCTATGTCGCGCAGTTCCGCCAGCAGCCGGCGCAGCTGCGTGCCGTGACCGGCACTGCGTCAGCAATGGTGCTGGGGTTTTCCACGCTGCTGGCGCTGCTGTTTCTGCTGGCGGCGGAGCCCATCAGCCGGGCGCTGTTTGGTCACGCCGCCTGGCAAAACGTGGTGCGTATCGTCGCCTTTTTGCAGCTGGGCATTGCCTGGGCCAACCTGACACTGGCGCTGCTGAAAGGTTTTCGCGATGCGCGCGGTAACGCGCTGGCGCTGATTGCCGGCAGCCTGATCGGCGTGGTGGGTTATGTGTTGTGCTGGTGGCTGGGTGGCTATGCCGGTGCGCTGGTCGGGCTGGCGCTGGTGCCGGCGCTGCTGGTCGGGCCGGCGCTGTGGATGCTGCGACGCCACCGCGAGGAACTGCCGCTGCGCTGGCTGATGCCGCAGTGGCAGCCGGCGCTGGCGCGTAATCTGGCCAAATTTACCCTGATGGCGCTGATGACGGCCGTGACCCTGCCGGTAGCCTGGGTGATGATGCGTAATCTGCTGGCGCAGCAGCAGGGCTGGGCGCAGGTCGGGCTGTGGCAGGGCGTCACCAGCATCTCCGATGCGTATCTGCAATTTATCACCGCCACGTTCAGCGTCTGGCTGCTGCCAACGCTGGCGCGGCTGGAGCATAAAGCCGACATCGCGCGCGAAATTGGCCGTGCGCTGCGCTTTGTGTTGCCGGCGGTGGCGGCGGCCAGCTTTTGTGTCTGGCTGCTGCGCGATGTCGCCATCTGGCTGCTGTTTTCCCCGCAGTTCAGCGCCATGCGCGATCTTTTTGTCTGGCAGTTGTGCGGTGACGTCTTTAAAGTAGGCGCCTATGTTTTCGGATACCTGGTGATCGCCAAAGCCTCACTGCGCTTTTATATTCTCACGGAAATCAGCCAGTTTGTGCTGCTGACCGCCTTTGCGCACTGGCTGATCCCACTGCACGGAACGGCGGGCGCGGCGCAGGCTTATATGGCGACCTACGTGCTCTACTTTGCCCTTTGCTGTGGCGCTTTCTTGATTTATTGCCGAAAAAAATGACGCTATTTCACGTGCTGGGCTCCGATATCCCGCATCACAATCACACGCTGCTGCGCTTCTTTAACGACGTCATGAGCGTCGAAGCGCCAGCCGACGCGCCGCGTCAGTTTATGGTGGTATCGGCCGCGCCGGATACCCTGCTGGCCTATCCTCAACTGCAGATCGACGTGTATCCCAGCAAGCGCGCGCTGGCGCAGGCGGTGATCGCACGCGCCGCCGATCGCCATCAGCGCTTCTTCTTTCACGGCCAGTTCAATCCGCGCCTGTGGCTGGCGCTGCTCAGCGGCAAGCTGCGGCGACAGCAGGCGTTCTGGCACGTCTGGGGCGCCGATCTCTATGAAGAGGGCGCCGGGCTGAAGTACCGCCTGTTTTATCTGCTGCGGCGTATCGCCCAGGGGCGCATGGCGCAGGTGTTTGCCACGCGCGGCGATCTGCACTTTTTCCAGCAGCGCCATCCGCGCGTACCCACTTCGCTGCTCTATTTTCCAACGCGCATGCCGGAGGCCGCGATACCCGCCCCTGCCGCCAGCGACAGCTTTACCATTCTGCTCGGCAACTCGGGTGATCGCAGCAACCGGCACATTGAAGGATTGCAGGCGATTCGCCGCCAGTTTGGTGAGCAGGTTAACGTGGTGATCCCGCTCGGTTATCCGGCCAGCAACTATGAGTACATCGATGAGATTGATGCTGCCGCGCAGCGCCTGTTTCCGCGCGGCCAGGTGACGCTGCTGCGCGACAAAATCGACTTCACTGCCTATCTGCAATTGCTGAGTCGCTGTCAGCTCGGTTATTTTATGTTCGAGCGTCAGCAGGGCATCGGTACGCTGTGCCTGCTGATTCAGGCCGGCATTCCGTTTGTGGTCAACCGTAAGAATCCGTTCTGGCGTGACCTGAGCGAGCAGGGGCTGCCGGTGTTATTTAGCGCTGATGCGCTGGATCGCACGCGCGTGGCGGAGGCGCAGCGTCAACTGGCGCAGTGCGATCGTTCCGCTATCGCCTTTTTTGCCCCGGGCTATCTGGCGGGATGGCGCCACGCGCTGGCGGAGAGTGAAAGGGAGTCGACATGAGCCTGCTGCAGTTTAGTGGTCTGCTGGTGGTGTATCTGTTTTCGCTGGGCTTCATTCTGACGCTGACCTGGCGCGAATTTAAACGGGTGCGTTTTAATTTCCACCTGTTTTTTACCCTGCTGTTTTTACTGACATTTTACTTTGGCTTTCCGCTGACCAGCGTGCTGGTATTCCGCTTTAACGTCAGCGTGGTGCCGGCAGACTATCTGCTGCAGGCGCTGCTGGCCGCCACCAGTTTCTACGCCATCTATTACGTCAGCTACAAAGTGCGGCTGCGGCCTGCGCAGGCGGAGCCGCGCAAACCCTGGCTGACGATGAACCGGGTGGAAACCCATCTGACCTGCCTGCTGCTGGCGCTGGTGGCGGTGGGAACCGTCACGGTGTTCTTTATGCATAACGGCCTGCTGCTGTTCCGGCTGTCGGCCTATAACCAGATCTTCTCCAGCGAAGTGTCCGGCGTGGCGCTCAAGCGTTTCTTCTACTTCTTCATTCCGGCGATGCTGATCCGCTATTTCCTTAATCCTACCCAGCGCCAGTGGCTGCTGTTTTTGCTGATCACGGTGGCGTTTGGTCTGCTAACCTATGCGCTGGTGGGCGGGACGCGCGCCAATATCATCATCGCCTTTGCGCTGTTCCTGTTCATCGGCATTACGCGCGGCTGGATTACGCTGTGGATGCTGGTGGGGGCCGGCGTGATGGCGATTGGCGGCATGTTCTGGCTGGCGCTGCGTCGTTACAATCTGGATGTGGTGGGCGATGAAGCGTTTTATACGTTTCTCTATCTGACGCGCGACACCTTTTCGCCGTGGGAAAACCTTGCGCTGCTGCTGCAGAATTACGACAAATTCGATTTTCAGGGGCTGGCACCGATCTGGCGTGATTTCTACGTGTTTATCCCAGGCTGGCTGTGGCCGGATCGGCCCTCAATGGTGCTCAACAGCGCCAACTATTTCACCTGGGAAGTGCTGAATAATCACTCCGGGCTGGCGATTTCGCCCACGTTGCTCGGTTCGCTGCTGATCATGGGTGGCGCAGGCTTTATTCCCCTTGGGGCGATAGCGGTCGGGCTGTTGATGAAAGGGTTTGATTCTCTCTACCAGCAGGGGCGCGAAGCCGGCAACCGCTACAGCGGTGCCATTTTGCAAAGCTTCTGCTTTGGCGCGGTGTTCAATATGATCGTGCTGGCGCGCGAAGGGCTGGATGCATTCGGCTCGCGCGTGGTGTTCTTTTGCCTGATTTTCGCCGCCTGCGTTGGGCTGGCGAAGTTACTTTTCTGGCTGTTAGCGCGTGCCGGGCTGATTCGCCCGCGCGCGGAGCCAGTTTTATCGCGCTCTGCTTAACCTCCGGGCCTGACGGGAAATACCGACCATGGAAACCGATCATCCGCGTTATACCCTGCGCGGCATCGATTTACACGCTTTCGCCGATATGGCGAGCTTTCTTCATTTTCTGCTGCCGGACGGCAAGCCGCGCAGCGGCACGCTGGTGGCGATCAACGCCGAAAAGATGCTGACGCTGGAAGAGGATGCCCAGCTGCGCGCGCTGATCGCCGCCGCGGAGATTAAATACCCGGACGGCATCAGCATTGTGCGTTCGCTGCGTAAAAAATACCCGCAGCTAACGGTGAACCGCATCGCCGGCGCCGATCTGTGGGAAGCGCTGATGGAACAGGCGGGCCGCAGCGGTATTCCGGTATTTTTAATCGGCGGGCGTGAGCAGGTGCTGCAGGAAACCTGCGATAAATTACGCCGTCAGTGGAACGTCAACATCGTGGGCAGCCAGAACGGCTACTTCGCCCCTGCCGAACGCGAGGCGCTATTTGCGCGCATTGCCGCCAGCGGGGCGCAGATTGTGACCGTGGCGCAGGGATCGCCGCGCCAGGAGCTGCTGATGCGCGACTGTCGCGAACACTGGCCGCACGCGCTGTATATGGGCGTCGGCGGCACCTATGATGTCTTTACCGGCCACGTCACGCGTGCGCCGCGCATCTGGCAGCAATTAGGGCTGGAGTGGCTGTATCGCCTGATACGTCAGCCATCACGCTGGCGCCGTCAGTTAAAACTGCTGAAATATTTACGCTATCACTGGCGCGGCGATCTGTAACGCGGCAGGAATAGTGCTGTAATTCCGGCAGGTTAAGCAGGCAAATTGCGTTATTTATCGACGGAATGCACAAAGCGTAAGCAAACGCGATTTTTTTATGAAAAAGCACTGGACAGCCTGGAGTCAAATACGTAGTATGCCCATCCGCAACGGCGCTACGCGCCCGTAGCTCAGCTGGATAGAGCGCTGCCCTCCGGAGGCAGAGGTCTCAGGTTCGAATCCTGTCGGGCGCGCCATTTAGTTTGTGCGCAAGAGCTTCGGTGGTTGGTTTAACCGCGTTATGCAGTGCATTAAGTAAGCGGTTACGCTTACGCACCAGAATTATGGTGGCTATAGCTCAGTTGGTAGAGCCCTGGATTGTGATTCCAGTTGTCGTGGGTTCGAGTCCCATTAGCCACCCCAGATTTTGCTGGGACATGCGAAGGTGGCGGAATTGGTAGACGCGCTAGCTTCAGGTGTTAGTGTTCTTACGGACGTGAGGGTTCAAGTCCCTCTCTTCGCACCAGGCAAAACAAGTAAGCAGTAACAGGCAGTACAAAATCGGCGAGTAGCGCAGCTTGGTAGCGCAACTGGTTTGGGACCAGTGGGTCGGAGGTTCGAATCCTCTCTCGCCGACCATCATTTAAGAAACCTGCTTTGCAAAAAGCAGGTTTTTTTTCGTCTGTAGCAAAAGAGGATGAGAACCTCCGAAGGAGGTTTGAGCCGAGCGCAGCGAGACAACGTTGCGTCAGCAACGGCCCGCAGGGCGCTTCTCGCAGAGAAGCGTAATCCTCTCTCGCCGACCATCATTTAAGAAACCTGCTTTGCAAAAAGCAGGTTTTTTTTCGTCTGTAGTAAAAGAGGATGAGAACCTCCGAAGGAGGTTTGAGCCGAGCGCAGCGAGACAACGTTGCGCCAGCAACGGCCCGCAGGGCGCTTCTCGCAGAGAAGCGTAATCCTCTCTCGCCGACCATATTCGTAAAGCCCGCTTTGCAAAAAGCGGGCTTTTTTCGTCTGTAGCAAAAGAGGATGAGAACCTCCGCAGGAGGTTTGCGCCGGGCGCAGCGAAGGAAAAGCAGTCGGGGTAGTTGTCGCTATTACGCGACATATAACCTGCTGATTTTTAACAGCCTTACCTTTCCTTGCACAGCCTGTCGCTCAGCGGAGACAGCTTTAAACCGGTCTGTCGCGTTTTCGCGACATCGCAACCGCTGTCAGCGGGCAGAGATTGCCTAACTGACTGATATAAAATAACTTCCCGTGACTCATGACATTCTGGCACGCTTTGTGCAATAATCTCTGCGTAGATGCTCATTCCACCTCTTATGTTCGCGGATGCAACATAAACCTGGGAATGATGCAGAGCCCCTTACGGTATCCGTTGTCCAGCTGGCAGTAACGTGCACGCGCTACTGCAGTAAGAAGGACATTACGTTGAGTCGGATACCATCAGTTGTCTTACCGACCTGATCTTACACCTGCTTCTGGCAGGTGTTTTTTTATCTGCCGTTCACGGATTGATGCCGCATTCCCTGCACGCTCTCTCAGGCAAAAAAAAGCCGGGACTGGCCCGGCGTGCACAAAAATAACAACTGTAAAATCAGGCGCCAGGATTGTTCTTCAGCGTCAGTAACAGACCTTCGCGACGCATTTTAGCCGCGTCTTCCGGGCGATGCAGGCGATCGTAAACGTCCGCCAGCCAGGCGTAGTCAAAGCCATCGGGACGCTGTGCCAGCGCCTGCTGGAAGGCTTCTGCGGCCTGCTGCCATTCACCGTGACGCATCAGCAGCTGGCCGAGCGTGCTGTGCAACAGCGGCGTGGCACCGTGCTGTTTAATCTGCTGACGCAGCGCTTTCTCCAGTGCCTGCGGGTCACCGCTTTTGATGCGCGGCATCAGCAGCACCAGCCGATCGTCATACTGACGCTTCAGCCCTTCCAGCACGATGCTTTGCGCTGTGTCCGGGTCGTCGCACTCGATCAAATGCTCAGCCATCGCCACCTGCAGCGCGGTCTCCTGGCGGGTTTTGCGACTCTGGTTCTGCCACCATTTTTTCAGGCCTTCGCTGCCCTGATCGGCCATGGCCTGATTCATCAGACCCAGCCACGCCTGCTGCTGCAGCGCGTTACGCTGGTTCTCATCGTTAATCTGCGCCTTCTGCATAGAGGGCAGGATATCCAGCAGTGCGCCCCAGGCGCCGGTGCGGATATAAGCCTGCTCGGCCAGACGCAGCACTTCCGGATGGCGCGGCGCCACTTCCAGCAGGCGATCGATACCGTGACGTGCGGCGTGATCTTCGTTACGCGCCAGCTGCAGGCGCACGCGGGTGATCTCAACCGGAATGGTATCGTTCTCGGAGAGCTCAGAGGCGCGCTCCAGGTGCTGGTTAGCACGGATTTCATCGCCACGCTGCTGCGCTGCTTCCGCCGCCAGCAGATAGTTCGCCACCGGCTGATCGGCGTGATCGGCATTCTTTGACAGCAGCTTTTCTACCTGACGGTAATCACCTTCCGCCAGCTTCATCAGCGCGCTTTGCGTGTGACGCTGGGCGCTGCGACGTTTCCGCCCGGTGAACCAGCCGCGGGTACGGGCGCCGGTGCGGAACAGGCGACGCAGAATCCACTCGACCAGCAGAATCACCAGCAGGCTGAGAATCAGGATGATGGCCAGACCGGTGACGCTGGTCTCAATGTTCCAGTTATCGGTCTGGATCAGCACGTAGCCCTGATGGCCGGCAACCATCGGCCCCAGCACAATGCCGGCAATCAGCAGCAGGAAAAGCACCAATACTTTCAGCATGGTTAGCCTCCCTGTTGATCAGCCGCAGCCGATGGCTGCGCCAGCAGATTGCGCACGCGCGTTTGCATCAGTTTTTCCAGCAGCGCCTGGCTCTCCAGCGTGTCCGGCACGTCCATCGAAATACTTTGCTGACTCAGCTCGTCGAGCTGGGCGAGGAAGGCTTTGGTCGCCGCATCGTTAGTGTCGTACCAGGCTCGCACCCAGGTGGATACCGCATCGATGGACTGTTTGTAGATCTCATCCTGATGGCGCGGCACCGCC
Source organism: Pantoea sp. Ap-870 (assembly GCF_011752515.1). NCBI lineage: Bacteria > Pseudomonadati > Pseudomonadota > Gammaproteobacteria > Enterobacterales > Erwiniaceae > Pantoea > Pantoea sp. Ap-870. The sequence goes on along the minus strand of NZ_VWXG01000011.1, from coordinate 50,152 downwards.
TGCGCGGCAATCAGCAGACGTGAACGGATGTTTTCGCGCAGATAAACATCCTGATTCGGTGCCAGCAGCGGCTGCGCGGTATTATCGCGGCGGCGGATGGTGATGAAATCATCCATGAAGTTGTGCCAGCTCTTCACCAGATTCTGACGCCATTCGTGCAGCGAGCTGGAGAGCTCACCGCTGTCGGCATCCATCGGCGATTCATCGCTATCGTTATCGGCCAGACGCAGATTATCCACGCCGTTCGACAACTGGTTCAGCTTGAGGATGATGCCGTCGTAGTCCACCTGGCTGACCGCCGCCAGTGAACTGATATCCTGGGTCAGCGCGCGGCGCACGTTCATGATGCTGGGATCGTTCATCTCCGCCAGGCTGGTGTCCGCGCTTTTCAGCAGCGCTGCCGCGGTGGTGACGTCCTGATCGCTCCACAGTTTGCGACCCGCCAGTTTAACGAGGTAGTCGGCCTGCGCCAGCAGCCAGGTGCGGGTATCGTTGCCGGAAATAGTGGCCACTTTTTCACGCAGCGTCTCCAGCTCTTTGGCGCTGTTATCCTGCTGGCTGCGCGCTTCCTGCAGCGCGGTGTTGGCGTCCGCCAGCTGCTGCGAGAGCTGTTGTTTATCGCTGCCCAGTTGCTGCTGCAGGGCGCTCAGCTGCTCGCTCAGGTTCTGGTTAGTCTGAGCCTGTAAGTCGGCCTGGTGTTTCCCATTCAGGTAAAGTCCCGCGCCAATCGCCAGTGCAATGACAATTGCCACCGCGCTCAGCACCTTGCCGTCGCTCTTTTTCGCGCGAGGCGGCTGGCTGGCTGGCGTCGGGGAAGTGTCCGCAGGGGTGGTTTCTTCAACCATGGCGGAGGAGTCTTTTTGTTCCGTCATTGTGGCTCATCCCAATGTTAAGTTCAGCGTAACGCACGCAGCAGCGCGTCGTTATCCGCACCATCGGCTACCTCAATCTCCTGCCAGCCTAATTCGGCGGCCTGGGTAGCCAAACGTTCACTGACGACCAGCAGTCGACAGTGCAGCAGCCATTCCCGCCGATCGATTGGCGGAAACAGCGCAAACAGTTGTTGTAACATTTCACCGCTGGTCACCACCAGCGTGGTAATACCGCGATCGCGCCAGCGACGGCCTTCAATCGCGCCGTCGTACTGCTTTTCACAGCGCTGATAGCACTCACAGTATTGCACGTCCGCGCCGCGGGCGATCAGCGTCTCCGCCAGCAGTTCACGGCCCGGACTGCCGCGCAGAATCAGCGCACGCTTGCCGCTGACCTGCTGCAGGCGATTCAGCCGCACCAGCTCTTCGCTGGTTTCCCGCGCATGCGGATAGTCAACTTTCAGATTACTGACGGTGTGCAGCGCCAGCGCGGTGCTGCGACCAATGGCATAATAGTCGAGAAATGCCGGCCACGCGCTGCGCTGCTGCTGTAAAGCGGGCTGGGCAAAGTGCACCACCTGCTGCGACAGCAGAAATACCAGGTCACCGGGCTGCAGGGCAGCCAGCTTTAGCGTCAGTTGGGGGAGATCGCGACCCGGCGTGAATTCAATCAGCGGAAACGACCACGCCAGTTTGCCCTGGCTGCGCAGGCGCGCGACCAGTTCGCTGGCGGCGGGTTCCGGACGGGTCACGAGGATAGTCATGCGGGCGGCTGTCCCTGATAAACTTCACGCAGAATGTCACGCGCACCGCCGTCCAGCAGCTCTTCGGCCAGTGAAATCCCCATCTGTTCGGCCTGTTCACGCGGGCCGCGGCGTTCGCCCACCACCATCTGGCTGCCATCCGGCGCACCGACCAGGCCGCGCAGCCACAGCTGATCGTCTTCCAGCACGGCAAAACTGCCGATCGGCACCTGACAGCCACCTTCGAGACGGGTATTCATGGCGCGCTCGGCGCGCACGCAGACGGCTGTGTCGCTGTGGTTCAGCGCCTGCAGCAGCGTAATTAACGGCTGATCGTCGAGGCGGCACTCAATGCCGACCGCGCCCTGGCCCACCGCCGGCAGGGAAAACTCCGCCGGCAGCGCCTGGCGAATGCGATCTTCCAGTCCAAGGCGTTTCAGCCCGGCGGCAGCAAGAATGATGGCGTCATACTCGCCGGCGTCCAGTTTGCAGAGACGCGTACCGACGTTACCGCGCAGCGAGCGGATTACCAGATCCGGGCGCCGTGCGCTGATCTGGCACTGGCGACGCAGGCTGGACGTGCCGACCACCGCGCCCTGCGGCAGCGCGTCGATCGAGGAATAATGATTAGAGACGAACGCGTCGCGCGGATCTTCGCGCTCGCAGATGGTCACCAGTCCCAGACCGTCGGGAAAATCGACCGGCACATCTTTCATGGAATGCACCGCCATATCGGCACGGTTTTCCAGCATCGCCAGCTCAAGCTCTTTGACAAACAGTCCTTTGCCACCCACTTTCGCCAGCGGCGTATCAAGGATGACATCGCCTTTGGTGACCATCGGCACCAGCTCAACCTGCAAGCCGGGATGCGCAGCCATCAGGCGCTGTTGGACATATTGTGCCTGCCACAAGGCAAGCGGACTTTGCCTGGTAGCAATTCTGAAAATTTTGTTTAACATGCTGTTAACCATTTTGATCGTTCATCGATTATCCTATCATTGATAGGGGAATGCTGTCAGTTTCAACGGATTGACCAGGCTGCAATCTCAGACCGGAGCCCGCTTTTTACGGCGTCAGATTCTGAGGCTGGAGTCCGAAAATGCAGGGCTACGTTTGGAACGTGCTAAACTGTCAGGTAGCGCAACTTTCTTTACGGTCAATCTTCCAGGTGTTAGATTGATCACGTTTCCAGCAATAATTTGCCCGACATCTTTATTATTAAGCGGCAGATTTTGGAAACAGGGTGCTTAACACTGGGACAATCAGGCGAAACGTCTTGTACCTCTACATTGAGACACTGAAACAGAGACTGGATGCGATTAACCAGCTGCGTGTAGATCGCGCACTGGCTGCCATGGGACCTGCTTTCCAGCACGTCTACAGTCTGCTGCCAACATTACTGCATTATCATCATCCGCTGATGCCGGGTTACCTTGAAGGTAGCGTTCCCCATGGCGTCAGCTTCTTTGCGCCTGATGAAAACCAGCAGCAGCTGCTGCAACAGTTAGCGGGCGACCATCCGCTCGAACTCAGCAGCGCGGTGAAGGGCGAACTGCCTATCACCGGCATCTACTCGATGGGCAGCACCTCGTCCGTCGGCCAGAACAGCGTCTCCGATCTCGACATCTGGGTATGCCATCAGTCATGGCTGGATAACGAAGAGCGTCTCAATCTGCAGCGCAAGTGTACGCTCCTGCAAAAATGGTGTGTGTCGCTGGGTGTGGAAGTCAGCTTCTTCCTGATCGACGAAAACCGTTTCCGCCATAATGAGAGCGGCAGCCTCGGCGGTGAAGACTGCGGTTCTACCCAACATATTTTACTGCTGGATGAGTTCTACCGTACCGCCGTGCGCATGGCGGGGAAACGCATTCTGTGGAACATGGTGCCCGGCGAAGAAGAACATCACTACGATGATTACGTGATGTCGCTCTATTCACAGGGCGTGCTGACGCCGAATGAGTGGCTGGATCTCGGCGGTCTCGGCACGCTGTCGGCGGAAGAGTATTTCGGTGCCAGCCTGTGGCAGCTGTATAAAAGTATCGATTCGCCTTACAAAGCGGTGCTGAAAACCCTGCTGCTGGAAGCTTACAGCTGGGAATACCCGAACACGCAGCTGCTGGCGATGGATATCAAACAGCGGCTGCACGACGGCGAAATTGTCTGCTTCGGTCTCGATCCCTACTGCATGATGCTGGAGCGCGTGACGCGCTATCTGACCAGCGTCGATGACACCGCGCGCCTCGACCTGGTGCGCCGCTGTTTTTACCTCAAAGTGTGCGAAAAACTCTCCAGCGAGGAGCAGCATCCGCGCGCGGGCTGGCGGCGTGAAATTCTGTCGCAGCTGGTGAAAGAGTGGGGCTGGGACGATGAGAAGCTGGCGGTGCTGGATAATCGCGCGCAGTGGAAAATCGAACGGGTGCGCGAGGCGCACAACGAGCTACTGGATGCGATGATGCAGAGCTATCGCAACCTGATCCGTTTTGCCCGTCGCAACAATTTAAGCGTCAGCGCCAGCCCGCAGGATATCGGCGTGCTGACGCGTAAATTGTACGCCGCGTTTGAAGCGCTGCCGGGCAAAGTCACGCTGGTGAACCCGCAAATCTCGCCCGATCTGTCGGAAGAGAACCTGACCTTTATTCATGTGCCGGCCGGGCGCGCCAACCGTGCCGGCTGGTATCTGTATAACCAGTCGCCGGACATGAGTTCAATCATCAGCCATCAGCCGCTGGAATATAACCGCTATCTCAACAAGTTAGTGGCATGGGCGTGGTTCAACGGATTGCTGACGCGCAAAACCCGTCTGCACATTAAGGGCAACGAGTTCTGCGATCTGCCGCGCCTGCAGGAGCTGGTCAACGATGTCTCCAGCCACTTCCCGCTGCGCCTGCCGGCACCGACGCCGAAAGCGCTCTACAGCCCGTGCGAAATCCGGCATCTGGCGATCATCGTTAACCTCGAACACGATCCGACCTCGGCGTTCCGCAATCAGGTAGTGCACTTCGACTTCCGTAAGCTGGATGTGTTTAGCTTTGGTCAGCAGCAGCAGTGCCTGATCGGCAGCATCGATCTGCTGTACCGAAACTCGTGGAACGAAGTGCGTACGCTGCACTTCAGCGGCGAGCAGGCGATGATTGAAGCGCTGAAAACCATTCTGGGCAAAATGCATCAGGACGCCGCACCGCCGGACACGGTAGAAGTATTCTGCTACAGCCAGCATCTGCGCGGCCTGATTCGTACCCGCGTGCAGCAGCTGGTGTCGGAATGCATTGAGCTGCGCCTGTCGAGCACGCGTCAGGAGCCGGGCCGCTTTAAAGCGCTGCGCATGGCCGGTCAGACCTGGGGCCTGTTTTTCGAACGCATGAGCGTCTCGGTGCAGAAGCTGGAAAACGCGGTCGAGTTTTACGGCGCGATTTCCAACAACAAGCTGCACGGTTTGTCGATCAAAGTTGAATCGAACCAGACGCCGCTGCCACCGGTGGTCAACGGCTACGCCAGCGAAGGCATCATTCAGTTCTTCTTTGAAGACACCAGTGACGATCGCGGCTTTAATATCTATATCCTCGATGAAAGCAACCGGGTTGAGGTGTATCACCATTGCGAAGGCAGCAAAGAGGAGCTGGTGCGTGACGTCAGCCGCTTCTATTCGTCGTCGCACGATCGCTTTACCTACGGCTCAAGCTTTATCAATTTCAACCTGCCGCAGTTCTATCAGATTGTGCACGCCGGCGATCGCTTCCAGGTGATTCCGTTCCGCAGCCAGACGCTGACGCAGCTGTGCGCCACCCAGCCGGACAACGACAACGGCGACTTCCAGCCGCGCTACCAGATGCACTAAAGCCGCTGCGCTGCACGCAGTGGCCTGCCCCCGTTTCTGAACCTTCTGCCGGATATTTCCTGTTGCTTTTACAACGTCAACTGCGATGATAAGCAGCTGGGATTTGGATAAAAAGAGCAGACAGAATGATACGAGTGATGAGCCAGCTGGGTATGGCGCTGGCACTGGTCAGCCTGGTAGGCTGTGGCCTGAAAGGACCGCTGTATTTCCCGCCCAACGATCGGCCGCAACAGAAAAATCAGCCGGTGACTGAGCAGCAGCAGAAAGCGGCACAGGATGCGGATACCAGCGGCCTGGTCACCAGCAAACCGGCTGGCGTGCAGGCGAATTAAACCCGATGAGTCATCCGGCGGAGCAGAAAATGCAGTTCTCGAAAATGCACGGTCTCGGTAACGACTTTATGGTCGTCGATGCCGTGACGCAAAACGTCTTTTTTTCGCCGGAACTGATTCGCCGCCTGGCGGATCGGCATCTGGGGATCGGCTTCGATCAGTTGCTGATCGTCGAGCCACCTTACGATCCGGATCTCGATTTCCACTACCGCATCTTCAACGCTGACGGCAGCGAAGTGGCGCAGTGCGGCAACGGCGCGCGCTGTTTTGCCCGCTTTGTTCGCCTCAAAGGGCTGACCAATAAAAGCGACATTCGCGTCAGCACCCAGACCGGCCGCATGGTACTGAGCGTCACCAGCGATGAGCTGGTGCGCGTCAACATGGGCGAGCCCAACTTTGACCCGCAGCAGGTGCCGCTACGCGCTAACAAGGCGGAAAACCTCTATCTGCAGCGCGTGGCCGAGCAGACCGTGATGTTTGGCGCGGTATCAATGGGCAATCCACACTGTGTGATTCAGGTTGAAAGCGTGAAAACCGCCGCGGTGGAGACGCTTGGTCCGGCACTGGAGAGCCATGAGCGCTTTCCCGAGCGCGTGAACGTCGGCTTTATGGAAGTGGTCAATCCGGAACACATCCGTCTGCGCGTGTATGAACGCGGCGCGGGCGAAACCCAGGCGTGCGGCAGCGGCGCCTGCGCCGCAGTGGCCTGCGGCATTCAGCAGGGCATTCTGGCGGAGAAAGTGCGCGTCGATCTGCCCGGCGGCACGCTGCATATCGCCTGGAAAGGGGCCGGTCAGCCGCTGTTTATGACCGGGCCAGCCACACACGTCTATGATGGGTTTATTCATCTATGAAAAATATCGAAGAGCAGACCGACAGCGCGGTTTTGCTGGACGATCAGGCGGTGAGCGCCTGGCTGCGTCACAACCCCGATTTCTTTATTCGCAATGCGCGCCAGGTTGAGCAAATGATGGTGCCGCATCCGGTGCGCGGCAGCGTATCGCTGGTGGAGTGGCATATGGCGCGTCAGCGCAACCACATCCAGCAGCTGGAAGAGGAGATCACGCTGCTGATGGAGCAGGCAACCGCCAATCATCAGCTGTTCGATCGCCTGCTGGCGTTGCAGAGCCATCTCGCGGCGGCCGATAGCCTGCAGGAGATGCTGACGCGCCTGCATCGCTGGGCGCGCGAGCTTGGCCTGGCGGGCGCTAATGTGCGGCTGTTCAGCGACCGCTGGCGCATCGGCGCACCCTCCGATTTCACCCAGCTTGGTCTGTCACGCCAGGCGTTTGAGCCGCTGCGCATCCAGCGCTTTGGTCAGCAGCATCACTACCTTGGCAGCCTGAACGGACCGGAGCTGCTGCTGCTGCTGCCGCAGGCAAAAGCCGTCGGATCGGTGGCGATGTCGCTGATGGGCGAGCAGGGCGATCTCGGCGTACTGATCTTCAGCAGTCGCGACAACCAGCACTATCAGGCGGGCATGGGCACGCTGCTGCTGCAGCATCTGGCACAAATGCTGCCCGACCTGCTGTCTCGCTGGGTGGAGCGCGCATGAGCAGCGCCAGCCCGCTGTTGCCGGCCGTTGAGGGCTTTCTGCGCTATCTGAAAGTCGAACGCCAGCTCAGCCCGCTGACGCAAAAGAATTACCAGCGCCAGCTGCAGGCGCTTATCGCCATGGCGGATGACATGCACATTACCGCGTGGTCGCAGCTGGAACCGGCACAGGTGCGCAGTCTGGCGGCGCGCAGCCGGCGCGGCGGTCTCGGTGCCAGTAGCCTGGCCCTGCGCATGTCGGCGCTGCGCAGCTTTCTCGACTGGCAGGCCAGCCAGGGCATGCTGAGCGCCAATCCGGCGAAAGGCATCGCCACGCCGCGCAACGCACGGCATCTGCCAAAAAATATGGATGTCGACGAAGTCAGCCAGCTGCTGGAGATCGACCTCGACGATCCGCTGGCGGTGCGCGACCGCGCCATGCTGGAAACCATGTACGGCGGCGGTTTACGTCTCGCTGAGCTGGTGGGCATCGACTGTCGTCATCTGGACCTGGAGAGCGGTGAGGTCTGGGTGCGCGGTAAAGGCAGCAAAGAGCGCCGCGTGCCGATTGGCGGCACCGCCGTCACCTGGCTGCAGCACTGGCTGCCGTTACGCAACAGCTTCGCGCCGCAGGATGATGCGGTTTTTGTGTCGACGCGCGGCAGCCGTATTTCGGCGCGCAATGTGCAGAAACGCTTCGCCGAATGGGGCATTAAGCAGGGCGTCGCCAGCCATATCCACCCGCATAAGCTGCGCCACTCGTTTGCTACCCATCTGCTGGAATCGAGCGGCGATCTGCGCGCGGTGCAGGAGTTGCTCGGCCACGCCAACCTCTCGACCACGCAAATCTATACCCACCTGGATTTCCAGCATCTGGCGTCGGTATACGATGCGGCACACCCGCGTGCCAAACGAGGAAAGTCTGAATGAAGTTTTATCGCCCGCTGGGCCCGATCAAAGCCATCACCTTCGATCTTGACGATACGCTGTATGACAACTATCCGGTGATCCGCAAAACCACGGCGGAATCGCACGCTGCGCTTCAGGCGTATCACCCGGCGCTGCGCGAGTTTACGCCGGAAGATTATCAGGCGCTGCGCGATGAACTGCTGCTGCGTGAGCCGGAAATTTATCACGATGTCTCTGAGTGGCGTCGCCGCTCGGTAGAGCTGGCGCTGCTCAACGCCGGACTGCCGGCCGCGCAAGCCAGCGCAGGTGCCCGCGACGTGATGAGCGTGTTTCACCAGTGGCGCAGTGCGGTGGAGATGCCAGAAGAGACGCATCAGACGCTGGCCTGGCTCGGCGAGCGCGTGCCGCTGGTGGCGATCACCAATGGCAACGCCGACCCGCAAAAGCTCGGCATCGATCACTACTTCCAGTTCGCGCTGCGCGCCGGTCCGCACGGGCGCGCCAAGCCGTGGCAGGATATGTACCATCTGGCCGCCGAACGGTTGGGCATTGCGCCGCAGCATATTCTGCACGTCGGCGATGACCTGACCACCGACGTCGCCGGTGCGCTGCGCGCCGGTCTGCAGGCGTGCTGGATCAACCTGCGTGACGGCAATCTGATGAAGATTGATGACGCGCGCCTGCTGCCACACGTGGAAATTCATCAGTTGGCATCGCTGACCTCGCTGCTATAATGGCTGTAAATTTATCCAGTCGTATTCTGTATTCTGCAACGCGTGGCCGTGCAGGCTGTGTGTCACCAGCCTGATCGCTTAGCTGATTACGCCCTCGCAGATGTCTGCCCTTGCCGCCTGGCGGCAACGCGAACGGTGCAGGATACGCATCCTACTTGCTTAAAACGGTGCTTATGGACGTTTCCGATCTGCTTAACGGCTTGAATGACAAACAGCGCGAAGCGGTCGCCGCGCCGCGCAGCAATCTGCTGGTGCTGGCCGGAGCAGGCAGCGGTAAAACCCGCGTGCTGGTGCATCGCATCGCCTGGCTGTTGTCGGTAGAGAACTGCTCGCCTTACTCAATCATGGCGGTGACCTTCACCAACAAGGCGGCAGCGGAGATGCGCCACCGTATCGACCAGCTGATCGGTACCAGCCAGGGCGGCATGTGGATTGGCACCTTCCACGGCCTGGCGCACCGTTTACTGCGCGCGCACCACCTGGATGCCGGGCTGCCGCAGGATTTCCAGATCCTCGACAGCGAAGATCAGCTGCGTCTGCTCAAGCGCCTGATCAAAGCCATGAACCTCGACGAGAAACAGTGGCCGGCGCGTCAGGGCATGTGGTACATCAACGGCAAAAAGGACGAAGGGCTGCGGCCTAAGCACATTGAAAGCTACGGCAATCCGGTGGAGCAGACGTGGCTGCGTATCTATCAGGCGTACCAGGAAGCCTGCGATCGCGCCGGGCTGGTCGACTTCGCCGAACTGCTGCTGCGGGCGCATGAGCTGTGGCTCAACAAGCCGCAGATTCTCAATCACTACCGCGAGCGCTTCAGCAATATTCTGGTGGACGAATTCCAGGACACCAACAACATTCAGTACGCGTGGATTCGCATGCTGGCTGGCGACAGCGGCCGGGTCATCATCGTTGGCGATGACGATCAGTCCATTTACGGCTGGCGCGGCGCGCAGGTGGAGAACATCCAGCGTTTCCTGCAGGATTTCCCAGGCGCGGAAACCATCCGTCTTGAGCAGAACTATCGCTCCACCAATAACATTCTGAAAGCAGCCAACGCCCTAATTGCCAATAACAATGGCCGTCTGGGGAAAGAGCTGTGGACCGACGGCAGCGACGGCGAAAAGATTTCACTGTATTGCGCGTTCAACGAGCTGGATGAAGCGCGCTTTGTCGTCAATCGCATCAAAACCTGGCATGAAAACGGCAACGCGCTGCAGGATTGCGCGATTCTCTACCGCAGCAACGCCCAGTCGCGCGTGCTGGAAGAGGCGCTGCTGCAGGGCAGCATGCCGTACCGCATTTATGGCGGCATGCGCTTCTTCGAGCGCCAGGAGATCAAAGATGCGCTGGCCTATTTGCGGCTGCTGGCCAACCGCAATGACGATGCGGCATTCGAGCGCGTGGTCAACACGCCGGTGCGCGGGGTTGGCGATCGCACGCTCGATGTGGTGCGCCAGACCGCGCGTGAGCAGCAGCTGACGTTGTGGCAGGCCACGCGCGCACTGCTGCAATCCAAAGCGCTGGCTGGCCGTGCCGCCTCGGCGCTGCAGCGCTTCTGCGAGCTGGTGGATGCGCTGGCGACGGAAACCGCTGAGCTGCCGCTGCACGTACAGACCGATCGGGTGATTAAAGACTCCGGCCTGTGGCTGATGTACGAGCAGGAAAAGGGCGAAAAAGGCCAGGCGCGTATCGAAAACTTAGAGGAATTGGTCACCGCCACGCGCCAGTTCAGCTATCAGGACGAAGACGAAGATCTGATGCCGCTGCAGGCGTTTCTGTCGCACGCGGCGCTGGAAGCCGGTGAAGGCCAGGCGGACAAGTGGCAGGATGCGGTGCAGCTGATGACGCTGCACTCGGCGAAAGGGCTGGAGTTCAGCCAGGTGTTTATCGTCGGCATGGAAGAGGGCATGTTCCCGAGCCAGATGTCGCTGGACGAAGGCGGCCGGCTGGAGGAGGAGCGTCGCCTGGCGTATGTCGGCGTGACGCGCGCGATGGAGAAGCTGACGCTCACCTACGCCGAAACCCGTCGCCTTTATGGTAAGGAAGTGTATCACCGGCCATCGCGTTTCATTGGTGAACTGCCGGAAGAGTGCGTGGAAGAGGTGCGGCTGCGCGCCAGCGTGAGCCGGCCGGTGAGTCATCAGCGCATGGGCACACCGGTGGCGAAGAGCGACAGCGGCTTCGCGCTCGGGCAGCGCGTGCGCCACGCTAAGTTCGGCGAAGGCACCATTATCAATCTGGAAGGCAGCGGCGAGCACAGCCGTCTGCAGGTGGCCTTCCAGGGCCAGGGCATCAAGTGGCTGGTGGCGGCTTACGCCCGGCTGGAAACCGTGTAGCGCGGTTGCGCTACCTTGACGACTTTTTCGTCTCAGCGTAACATGCGCGCACTATTATCATGAGAGGACAATGCCTTGGACGCGCCCAGTCGATGCTGGCTCTATACCCTGGTTAACAGGGACAATTTCTAAGGCTACCTCTTTAACGCGGGTAGCCTTAGCGGTTATCAGCGACCTCCCTTTTTGATCCCGTCGCACGAGTCAGCACTGATTTACCCTTGAAGCGAAAGTTTCCGCGTTCAGGCTTTGCCGTGCCCGTGGTGCCAGCAGCACTGCGGTTCACCGCCTTGTCCCATGTCGTCTGCAATGGGGAGTATTGCTATGCTGAGCGCATTTAAACTGGAGCGCGATCGCCTGACGCGCATCGAGCTGGAAGACAACAACGACAAACTCAACACCTCGGTGTGGGTCGATCTGATCGAGCCGGACGACAGCGAGCGTGAGCGCGTGCAGTCAGAACTGGGGCAGAGCCTGGCAACGCGTCCCGAACTGGAGGACATTGAGGCCTCGGCGCGTTTCTTCGAGGACGAAGACGGCCTGCACATCCACTCCTTTTTCTTTTTTGAAGATGCTGAAGATCACGCCGGCAACTCCACCGTGGCGTTTACCATCCGCGAAGATCGTCTGTACACGCTGCGCGAGCGTGAGCTGCCGGCGTTCCGCCTGTACCGCATGCGCGCGCGCAATCAGCAGCTGACCGACGGCAACGCCTACGAGCTGCTGCTCGATCTGTTCGAAACCAAAATCGAGCAGCTGGCGGATGAGATCGAGAACATCTATAGCGCGCTGGAAAAACTCAGCCGCGTGATCATGGAAGGGCAGCAGGGCGAAGAGTACGACGACGCGCTGTCGCGCCTGGCGGAGCTGGAAGATATCGGCTGGAAAGTGCGTCTGTGCCTGATGGATACCCAGCGTGCGCTGAACTTCCTGGTGCGTAAAGCGCGGCTGCCGGGCAATCAGCTGGAGCAGGCGCGCGAGATCCTGCGCGACATCGAATCGCTGCTGCCGCACAACGAATCGCTGTTCCAGAAGGTTAACTTCCTGATGCAGGCGGCGATGGGCTTTATTAACATCGAGCAGAACCGCATCATCAAAATCTTCTCGGTGGTGTCCGTGGTGTTCCTGCCGCCGACGCTGGTGGCCTCCAGCTACGGCATGAACTTTGAGTTTATGCCGGAGCTGAAGTGGAGCTTTGGTTATCCCGGCGCGATTGGCCTGATGATTCTCGCCGGGCTGGCGCCGTATCTCTATTTCAAACGGAAGAACTGGCTGTAAGTTTACCAGGTGCGCATTAATGCGCACCCTACGGGTTAACGCACCGATTGTGCATACATACCGTCAACTTCACGCGCGTGCGTTCTTTTCAACCTGCCAGGCCGTCGTAGGGTCGTCATTCATGACGACCGTCTCCATCGCTATCCGTGGCCTTACCCCTGACGCGCCAGCGCTAATCTGCTAACCTGTTGCCTCAATTCACTTTCTGATTTCCACCCTATGGCGCGTTTCTCTTTGCGGCAGCAGTGGGCGCTGCTGCTGACGGCTTCGCTGGTGCTGGGCTGCCTGCTGCAGCTATTGCACCTGCCGGCCGCACTGCTGCTCGGTCCGATGATTGTCGGTACCATTATGGGGCTGAGCGGCGCAACCGTGCGCATCGACAAACGGCTGTTCGTGCTGGCGCAGGCGGTGCTGGGCTGCATGATCGGCCAGAGCCTGTCGCCTGCGATCCTCTCGCCGCTGCTTGATGACTGGCCGGTGGTGCTGGCGGTGCTGCTGCTGACGCTGGCGGCCAGCGGGCTGTCCGGTTTTCTGCTGGTGCGCTTTAGCTCGCTGCCGGGACCGACCGGCGCGTGGGGATCGTCGCCGGGCGGCGCGTCCGCAATGGTGGCGATGGCGGGCGATTTCGGCGCCGACGTGCGGCTGGTGGCGTTTATGCAATATCTGCGCGTACTGTTTGTTGCTACCGCCGCGGCCGTGGTGGCCCGCATCGGCCTCGGCAGCAGCGGTGCTGCCGCCCACATTGTCTGGCTGCCGCCGCTGCACAGTGGCTTCGTGCTAACGCTGCTGGTGATGGTGGCGGGTGCGTGGCTCGGGCAGAAACTGCGTATCCCGTCCGGCGCGCTGCTGCTGCCGGCACTGATGGGTGCCACGCTGCACGGAACGGGGGTCGCGACGCTGCAGGTGCCGGAGTGGCTGCTGGCACTGGCCTATGCGCTGATCGGCTGGAGCGTTGGCCTGCGCTTTACCCGGCCGATCTTTTTGCTGGCGCTGCGCACGCTGCCGCAAATGATCGCCTCGATTATCGGCCTGATGCTGCTGTGCGGGGGGCTGGCGTGGATGCTGACGCGCGTGCTGCACGTCGATCTGATGACCGCTTATCTGGCAACCAGCCCGGGCGGGCTGGATACGGTGGCGATTATTGCTGCTGGCAGCCGGGTCGATATTGCGTTTGTCATGGCGCTGCAGACGCTGCGTCTGTTTACTATTCTGCTTACCGGCCCGGCGATGGCCCGTTTTATCTCACGCTATGCGCACGCGCGTGCGGGCTGAAAACAGCAGCGCGTCCAGAATGAAGATCGCCAGCGCCAGCCAGATGAAGCCGAAGGTCACCATTTTATCCGGCGTCAGGCTCTCACCGTAAAACAGCACCGCCAGCAGGAACATCAGCGTCGGCCCGAGGTACTGAAAGAAACCGACCGTCGACAGGCGCAGGCGCGCGCAGGCGGCGGCAAACAGCATCAGCGGAATGGTGGTAATGATGCCGGCGGCGATCAGCTTGAGGTTCAGGCTGAGCGGATTGGCGCTGAGGTGGCTGGTGGCGCTGTCAGCAAAGCCAAACAGATAGATGGCCGCCAGCGGGAACAGCCACGCGGTTTCAATCAGCATACCGCTCTGTGCATCTACCTGAATCTTCTTGCGCACCAGTCCGTACAGCGCGAAGCTCAGCGCCAGGCCGAGGCCGATGACCGGCAGCGAACCGAACTGCCACAGCTGCACCAGCACGCCGGTGGCCGCCAGCAGCACCGCCAGCCACTGCAGACGGCGGAAGCGCTCACGCAGAAATAGCATGCCAAACACCACGTTAATCAGTGGGTTGATAAAGTAGCCGAGGCTGGCCTCCAGCATATGCTGATTATTCACCGCCCAGATAAACAGCAGCCAGTTGCCGCCGATGGTCAGTGCGGTCAGCGCCAGCAGCAGCACTTTTTTCGGCTGGGCCAGCACGCTGCGCACCTGACGCCAGCTGCGGCTCAGGGTAATCAGCCCCAGCATAAACAGGGCCGACCAAATCACACGGTGGGTCATAATTTCCGTCGGTGGCACCTCTTTGACCAGCTTGAAGTAGGCCGGCGCGATGCCCCAGATAAAGTAAGCGCCCAGCGCATAAAAAATGCCCTGACGCGTTTGTTGCGTATCCATCATCTATTCCAGAAAAGCGGCGAGTGTCGCAGGCCGCGCGAAGTTAACCAATAAGATAGGTCGCAGTCGCAGTGGCGATGTAATCGCCCTGCTGATTGTGCAATTCGACGCGCGCTACCGCGACTTTATTCCCGGCGCGCAGCAGACTGCTGGTGGCGACAAAGCGCTCGCCGCGGCCCGGGCGCAGGTAGTCGACGCGCATATCAATGGTGCCCATGCGCGACAGGCGCTGACGCAGCTCCTCTTCGCTGATGCTCTGCTGGCGCGACAGCGCATGGCTGACGCACATCAGCCCGGCGGCAACATCCAGCACTGAGGCAATCACGCCACCGTGCAGAATCTGCTGCGCGGCGTTACCCACCAGCATGGTTTTATTGGCAAAGCCGAGTTCGGCGTAATCGGCTTCAAGGCGATCCAGCTCAAGGCCCAGTGCCTGATTAAACGGCATGTGATAGACAAAAATTTCGCCAATCAGCCGGCGCGCTTCCTGCTGTGTCAGCATCGGGGATGACATTTTTCCTGCCTTAAGATGTTAAAGAATTGTGTATATTATGCCGCGTTCGTGCCGCTTTCCAGTTTCAGAAATCCGCGCTAATCAACCACCGGGTTTGCGTGTAGAATGGCGTGCTTTTTGAACCGTCGCCCGACGATAACTTTTGCAGCGCTCTGGAGAATTCTATGCGTAAGCAGTACGCCTTGCTGGCCGCGGCATTTATGGTTCCTGCGCTGGCGCAGGCCGATGAAGCCACCGTGAAAGAGGTTCATGACGCACCAGCGGTGAAGGGCAGTATTATCGCTAACCTGCTGGAAAAACACGATAACCCATTCGTGCTTTATCCCTATGAAAATAACTATCTGCTTTACACCTACACCAGCGACATGAATAAAGAGGCGATTTCCTCTTACAACTGGGCAGACAAAGCGAAAAAGGATGAAGTAAAATTCCAGCTCAGCCTGGCGTTTCCGCTGTGGCGCGGCATTTTGGGTGACAACTCGGTGCTGGCCGCGTCGTATACTCAGCGCTCCTGGTGGCAGTTGTCGAACCGGGGGGCTTCATCACCGTTTCGTGAAACCAACTATGAGCCGCAGATTTTTCTCGGCTGGGCTACCGACTATTCGCTGGGCGGCTGGACATTACGCGACGTCGAGCTGGGTCTGAATCATCAGTCAAACGGCCGCAGCGATCCCACGTCACGCAGCTGGAACCGCGCTTACGCCCGTCTGATGGCGGAGAACGGCAACTTCCTGGCGGAAATCAAACCCTGGTATCGTCTGCCGGAAAGTGCCAGCAACGACGATAACCCGGACATCACCAAGTACATGGGCTACTACCGCGCGAAGCTGGGCTATATGCTCGGCGACAGCATTTTCAGCGCGGAAGGCAACTACAACTGGAATAGCGGCTACGGCGGTGCAACCTTCGCGTGGAGCTATCCGATTTCTGAACACGTGCGCTTTTACACGCAGCTGTTCAGCGGTTATGGTGAATCCCTTATTGACTATAACCATCGCCAGACGCGTCTTGGCGTCGGCGTAACGCTTAACGATCTGTTCTAACCAGTCAAAACAGGATTACCGTGGCAACATCGGCAGTGCTTAATCAGGAAATGCTGGCGCAGCAGGTATTACAGGATACCTTCGGCTATCAGCAGTTCCGTCCGGGTCAGCAAACCATCATCGAAACCGCGCTGTCAGGGCGCGACTGCCTGGTGGTGATGCCGACCGGCGGCGGCAAATCGCTGTGCTATCAAATCCCGGCGCTGGTGCGCGAAGGGTTGACGCTGGTGGTTTCGCCGCTGATTTCACTGATGAAAGATCAGGTTGATCAGCTGCTGGCGAACGGCGTGGCGGCGGCGTGCCTTAACTCGACGCAGACGCGTGAGCAGCAGCAGCAGGTGTTTGCGGACTGCCGCAGCGGCAAACTGCGGCTGCTGTACATCGCGCCGGAACGTCTGATGATGGATAACTTCCTCGACACCCTGCAGCACTGGAATCCGGTGATGCTGGCCGTCGATGAAGCGCACTGTATTTCGCAGTGGGGCCACGATTTCCGTCCGGAATATGGCGCGCTCGGTCAGCTGCGCCAGCGTATTCCGCAGCTGCCGGTGATGGCGCTGACCGCCACCGCCGATGAAGCCACGCGTAACGACATCGTGCATCTGCTGCAGATGCACGATCCGCTGATTCAGATCAGCAGTTTTGACCGTCCCAACATTCGCTACACGCTGGTGGAGAAGTTTAAGCCTACCGAGCAGCTGCTGCGCTACGTGCAGGATCAGCGCGGCAAAAGCGGCATCATCTACTGTAACAGCCGCGCCAAAGTGGAAGACACTGCTGCGCGTCTGCAGAGTCGCGGCATCAGCGTTGGCGCTTATCATGCCGGCATCGACAGCGAGCAGCGCGCACGCGTGCAGGAAGCGTTTCAGCGTGACGATTTGCAAATCGTGGTCGCGACCGTGGCGTTTGGCATGGGCATCAACAAGCCCAACGTGCGTTTTGTGGTGCACTTCGACATTCCGCGCAATATCGAATCCTACTATCAGGAGACCGGCCGCGCCGGGCGTGATGGCCTGCCGGCGGAAGCGATGATGCTGTACGACCCGGCCGACATGGCATGGCTGCGTAAGTGTCTGGAAGAGAAAGCGCCCGGGCCGCTGCAGGATATTGAACGCCACAAACTCAACGCCATGGGCGCGTTTGCCGAGGCGCAAACCTGCCGTCGTCTGGTCTTGCTTAACTACTTTGGTGAAGGTCGCCAGCAGCCGTGCGGCAACTGCGATATCTGCCTCGATCCGCCGCGTCGCTATGACGGCCTGGTCGAAGCGCAAAAAGCGCTGTCGGGCATTTATCGTACCGGGCAGCGTTTTGGGATGAGCTATATTGTTGAAGTTTTGCGCGGCTCAACCAACCAGCGCATCCGCGATAACGGCCACGACAAACTGCCGGTGTACGGCCTCGGGCGCGAGCAGAGTCAGGAGCACTGGGTCAGCGTGCTGCGCCAGCTAATCCATCTGGGCATGGTGACGCAAAACATCGCCATGCACTCGGCGCTGCAGCTCACCGAGGCCGCGCGCCCGGTGCTGCGTGCTGAAGTGCCGCTGATGCTGGCGGTACCGCGCACCGTGACGGTGAAAAGCCGCAGCAGCGCGCCAAAAGTCTACGGCGGCAATTACGATCGCAAGCTGTTCGCCAAGCTGCGTAAGCTGCGTAAAGCCATCGCCGACGAAGAGAATATTCCGCCTTACGTGGTGTTTAACGACGCCACGCTGATTGAAATGGCAGAACAAATGCCGGTCAGCGCTTCAGAGATGCTGAGCGTGAACGGGGTCGGTCATCGCAAACTGGAGCGCTTCGGTAAGCCGTTCCTGCTGATGATCAAAGAACATCTTGATGAAGAATAAGGGAAATAAACCATGCTGATGTTATTTGCCACCGTCGCGCTGGTGCATCTGGTTGCGCTGATGAGTCCGGGACCGGACTTCTTTTTTGTCTCACAGACCGCCGCCAGCCGCTCGCGCAAAGAAGCGATGATGGGCGTGCTCGGCATTACGCTGGGGATTGTGATTTGGGCCGGTGTCGCGCTGATGGGCCTGCATCTGATTCTGGAGAAAATGGCGTGGCTGCATGAAATCATCATGGTCGGTGGCGGGCTGTATCTGCTGTGGATGGGCTGGCAGCTGCTGCGCTCAGCGCGTCAGCGTCACAAGCAACCTCATACGGAAGCGCCGGTGGTTGAGCTGCCAAAGCGTGGCATGAGCTTCCTCAAAGGGTTTCTCACCAACCTGTCTAACCCGAAAGCCATCATCTACTTCGGCAGTGTGTTTTCACTGTTCGTGGGTAACGATGTGGGCGCGATTGAGCGCTGGGGCCTGTTCCTGCTGATCGTCGGTGAAACCTTTGCCTGGTTTACCCTGGTGGCGGCGATTTTTGCCCTGCCGTGGATGCGCGATAAGTATCAGCGGATGGCGAAGTGGGTGGACGGTATGGCGGGCGTGCTGTTTGCCGGGTTTGGTATTCACCTCATCATCTCCCGATAAGATCCCGAACCGTAGCGGCGCAATTTTTTGCGCGTTTCAACTGGGCGCGATAAAGCGTGCCGCTACGATCAATGCCAATCGTTACGCCATTTTACGTGCGCTGGCCAGCAGTGCGCCGACCGCCATAAACAAGCCACCAAACACCCGGTTCAGCAGCTTCATCTGCTTCGGACCTTTGATCCAGCCAGCAATGCGCGTCGCCAGCGTGGCGTAACCAATCATCACAATGATGTCGACCACGATGGTGGTCACGCCGAGCACCAGATACTGCATCAGCTGCGGCTGGTGCGGCACGATAAACTGCGGAAACAGCGCGGCGAGAAACACAATGCTCTTCGGATTGGTGAGATTCACCAGCAGCGCGCGCTGAAACAGACGACGACGCGGCATCGCTTTGGCCACCGCATTGAGATCGATTCCGCCCGCTGAACGCCACTGCTGAATGCCAAGCCACACCAGATAGGCCGCGCCCGCCCATTTCAGTACCTCAAACGCCAGCACCGACTGCGAAAACAGCGCGCCCAGACCGGCGCCCACCAGCACAATATGCACGGCAAGACCCAGCTGTAATCCGGTAATTGAGGCTGCCGCACCGCGATAGCCGTGGCTGATGCCGGTGCTCATGGTGTTGATCGCGCCGGAACCGGGCGAGAGGCTGAGGATGGTCGTGGTTAACAGGTAGGTTAACCACCATTCAATGGTCATGGGTGACATTCCCTGAAGAGAGTGAAGTGTGACACAATACGCCAGAAAATCGCGCTGCGCTATTAAGTGCAGAGCCGCGTTTGACGTTTTTTCAGGGGGACGGATGCAGCAGCATAAACAGAGTTGGCTCGGACGTGAGCACGCTTTTTCAGCCTTTGCTACCGGTCCGCTGCTCGACTTCTGGCGTCAGCGTGAAGAGTGTGAATTCAGCGGCGTGGGCAATCTGACCATTCGCTATGTGCGCTTCACCTCACCGCAACACCGGCGTGTCATCCTGATTGTGCCCGGACGCATTGAAAGCTACATCAAATACCCCGAGCTGGCCTATGACCTGTTCCACTGCGGCTACGATGTGGTGATTATCGACCATCGCGGTCAGGGGCGTTCAGACCGGCTGCTGGCCGATTCGCATCGCGGTCACGTGGTGGAGTTCAGCGATTATGTCGACGATCTGGAAACGCTGTATCTGAAAGAGATGGTCAGCCATCACTATCAGCAGCGCTACGTGCTGGCGCACTCGATGGGCGGCGCAATTGTGGCGCTGTTTCTGGCGCGTCAGCCGCAGGCCTTCCACGCGGCGGTGTTTTGTGCGCCGATGTTTGGTATCGTGCTGCCGCTGCCGCCGTTTCTGGCGCACCGTATTCTCGACTGGGCGGAAAAGCTGCCCGCGCTGCGCGACGGCTACGCGCTGGGCACCGGACGCTGGCGCGCCAGCCCGTTTGGCATTAACCGGCTGACGCACAGTCGCGAACGTTATCGTCGCAATCTGCGTTTTTATGCCGACGATCCGGCGATTCGCGTCGGCGGCCCCACCTATCACTGGGTGCGGGAAGGGATTCAGGCCGGACGCCATATCCTTAATCAGGTGGCGCAGATTACGACACCGATTCTGCTGCTGCAGGCCAGTGAAGACGACGTGGTGGATAACCGCGCGCAGGATCTGTTCTGTGAAGCCATGGCGGCAGCGGGACATGCGGTGGAAGGCTCCACGCCTTACATCATTCAGGGCGCGCGTCACGAGATCCTGTTTGAAACAGACGCCATGCGCGCCGAAGCGCTCAATGCGGTGGTCGACTTTTATCAGCGCCACCGTGACTAATGTATTCTTAGACATCAATACCAGAGGCCTACATGTACCACATCGTTGCATCCGACCTGGATGGCACGCTGCTTTCTCCGCAACATCGTCTGACGCCGTTCGCCCGCACCACGCTGCAGGAACTGGTGGCGCGCGATGTGCATTTTATTTTTGCCACCGGACGCCACTACATCGACGTCGGTCAGATGCGCGATAAGCTCGGCATTCCGGCGTATATGATCACCTCAAACGGCGCGCGCGTGCACAACGCCGACGGCGAGCTGGTGTTCAGCCACAATCTGGACAGCGATATCGCCAGCGAACTGTATGGCCTGAAATATCACGATGAGAAAATCCTGACGCACGTTTACCGCGACGATGAGTGGCATATCAGCCGCCATAATCCGCAGGAAGCGGAGTTTTTCCAGGAGTCGGTGTTTACCTATCAGGTGTATCAGCCGGGCATGCTGGCGACCGACGGCATCAGCAAAGTGTTCTTCACCTGCGACGATCCGGAGCATCTGGTTCCGCTGGAACAGGCGATTGAAGCGCGCTGGGGTGACCGGGTTAACGTCAGTTTCTCGCTGCCCACCTGTCTGGAAGTAATGGCTGGCGGCGTCTCGAAAGGGCACGCGCTGGAAGCCGTGGCGAAACAGCTTGGCTATTCGCTGAAAGAGTGCATCGCGTTTGGCGACGGCATGAATGATGTCGAGATGCTGAGTATGGCGGGCAAAGGCTGCATCATGCGTAACGCCCATCAGCGCCTGAAAGATACCCTGCCGACGCTGGAAGTGATTGGCAGCAACGCCGACGACGCGGTGCCGCAGACGCTGCGTAAGTTGTTCCTGGCCTGAATAAAACGGGCCGGTATGCACCGGCCCGCTCAGATTACGCCTGCTGCTGCTTGTGGCGATGCTCGCTGACCATGGTCAGCAGCAGTAACACCACCGCCAGCACCGATCCGACAATCATCACTAAGAAACCGCCGTCCCAGCCGAAGAAATCCACGGTGTAACCGACAATCGCACTGGCTGCCACCGATCCGCCGAGATAGCCGAACAGACCGGTAAAGCCTGCCGCAGTGCCGGCCGCTTTTTTCGGTGCCAGCTCCAGCGCGTGCAGACCAATCAGCATCACCGGACCGTAGATCAGGAAGCCAATGACGATCATGCAGATCATATCTATGCCCGGATTGCCCGGCGGGTTCAGCCAGTAAATGATGGTGGCGATGGTCACCAGCGTCATGAAAAACACCCCGGTGGCGCCGCGATTGCCGCGGAATACCTTGTCCGACATCCAGCCGCACAGCAGCGTGCCCGGAATCCCGGCGTATTCGTACAGGAAATAGGCCCACGAGGATTTATCCAGCGTGAAGTGCTTCACCTCTTTCAGATAGGTTGGTGACCAGTCGAGGATGCCGTAGCGCAGCAGATAAACGAACACGTTGGCCAGCGCGATGTACCACAGCAGCTTATTCGGCAGCACGTACTGCATGAAAATCTGCTTCGCCGTCAGCTCCTGTTCGTGGTTCTCGCTGTAATCCGGCGGATAGTCATTCTTCCATGCCTCAATCGGTGGCAGCCCGCACGACTGCGGCGTATCGCGCATCAGCGCAAAAGCGATGATGGCGACGAGGATGGCACCAAACGCCGGCATATAGAGCGCGGCTTTCCAGTCGTTAAACCACGCCATGCCGAGCAGGAACAGCAGCGGAGGAATGCCGCCACCCACGTTGTGCGCGCAGTTCCATACCGACACAATGCCGCCGCGCTCTTTCTGCGACCACCAGTGCACCATGGTGCGTCCGCACGGTGGCCAGCCCATGCCCTGGAACCAGCCACACAGAAACAGCAGCACGAACATCACCATGATGCTTGAGGTTGCCCACGGCACGAAGCCCATCACCAGCATCACGGCGGCGGCGAGAATCAGGCCGGCGGGCAAAAATACCCGCGGGTTGGAGCGATCCGAGACCGATCCCATGATGAATTTGGAAAAACCGTAGGCGATGGAGATGCCGGAGAGGGCAAAGCCAAGGTCGCCGCGGGAAAAGCCCTGTTCGACCAGGTAAGGCATCGCCAGCGCAAAGTTTTTGCGCACCAGATAATAGGCGGCGTAGCCAAAGAAAATGCCGAAGAAGATCTGCCAGCGCAGACGACGATAGAGCGGATCGACGCGATCGTCCGCCACCTGGGGCTGGTGTGGTGCAGGTTTAAAAATACTCAACATCAGAATGGCCCTCCAAGGGCGCAATATAGTTATCGATTCCCAGCAGGTTGGGGCAAAAAAAGTACGACAGCGAACAGAAAGCAACCTTTCCATTTCGCGCACAGAATAGTGATGGTTACGCGCAGTTACTGTGACGTGTGACACATATGTTACAGTTTTATGACAATAAAGAGCGATATAAACCAGTAAATGTTGGATTTCGCGCATTTCTGTCAGAGAAAACGGCGCGCTGCCTCATAAAAATCGCCGCCCGTCGGTCAACCCGCCATGCGGACGCGTGCCTGCTGACCGGGCAGGGAAGATGCGATCGTGTTTAATTTCATCACATGTCAACCAGATTATCCCGCCAGCGCGCTGTAGTTTGTTTACACTAGCGCCAGTGTTGAACTTTAGGATGCATAACCGTGCTGTTGCTGATCGTTACCACCATTCTGTGGGCTTTTTCTTTTAGTTTAATCGGGGAGTATCTGGCGGGGCAGGTGGATACCTGGTTCTCGGTGCTGATGCGTTTAGGCCTGGCGGCGCTGGTCTTTCTGCCGTTTCTGCGCTGGCGCGGTTACCGCGCCTCAACGTTGCTGCTCTATATGCTGGTGGGCATGCTGCAATTAGGCATCATGTATCTGATCAGCTTTGAGGCTTATCTCTATCTCAGCGTGCCGGAATTCCTGCTGTTTACGGTGATGACGCCGCTGTATGTCACGCTGATTTATGACCTGCTCAGCAAGCGCCCGCTGCGCATTGGCTATGCCTTTAGCGCCCTGCTGGCGGTGCTCGGTGCGGCCATTATCCGCTACGACAAAGTCAGCGATGATTTCTGGTTCGGACTGCTGCTGGTGCAGGCGGCTAACATCTGCTTTGCGATTGGCATGGTGGGCTATAAGCGCCTGCAGGAAGTCCGTCCAATGCCGCAGCACACCGCGTTCTCGTGGTTCTATCTTGGCGCGGTGCTGATCGCGGTAATCGCCTGGTGCATCTGGGGCAATCCGCACAAGCTGCCGACCACCACGCTGCAGTGGGGCGTGCTGGTGTGGCTGGGCGTGGCCGCATCCGGACTGGGTTACTTCATGTGGAACTACGGCGCGACCCAGGTCGATGCCGGGACGCTGGGCATTATGAACAACATGCACGTGCCGGCAGGATTACTGGTGAACCTGGCGATCTGGCAGGAGAAACCGCACTGGCCGAGCTTTATCGCCGGGGCGATAGTGATTTTTGCGTCCCTGTACGTGCATAAACGCTGGGTACTGGGACACACGGCCAAAAGCGGCAGTTCAGGCGCTTAGCTTTTTTTCGCGGGTGTCGATGGCCGCTGAATCAGCGTTAAGCCTTTCAGGAAGTTACGCAGAATCTGGTCACCGCACTCGCGATAATTTTTATGATCCGGATTACGGAAAATCGCGCCGATCTCGGCCTGTGACACCTTGAAGTTAGCCTTCAATAAAATATCCGGGATATCGGTGGTTTTCAGCGCGAAGGCGATGCGTAACTTTTTGAGAAAGATATTATTGTTCATGCGGCGCTCAATCGACGGGGCCGGCGCGTCTTCGCTTTTGCCGCGACGGTAGAAAATCAGACCGTTGAGGAAGTAACCCATCAGCACATCCGGCAGTTTACGAAACGCTTCATCGTCATCTTTCTTCAGCCACGCCTGCACATCTTCACGCGGTACTTCACTGCCCGCCAGCGCAAAAATCTCCACCACTTTGCTGTCGCTCAAATCCAGCATATAGCGCACGCTGCGCAGCACATCGTTATTGGTCATGGTGAAACTCTCCGGTAGCGGTTAAGGCGGCGCATTATAGAGCAGGCAGGGCGGGGATAACAGCACG
Organism: Pantoea sp. Ap-870; assembly: GCF_011752515.1. NCBI lineage: Bacteria > Pseudomonadati > Pseudomonadota > Gammaproteobacteria > Enterobacterales > Erwiniaceae > Pantoea > Pantoea sp. Ap-870. The sequence goes on along the minus strand of NZ_VWXG01000011.1, from coordinate 25,563 downwards.
GGCGACATTGGCCGCCCGCGGCATCAGGACGAGACCGGCTGCAGGGAGCCGGGGCGCGAGGCATCGCGCACGTAAGGCAGGTGCTCGCAGGCGTGCTGACGGGCAAAGCGCACAAAGGCCTCCAGCACCGGCTGCCGCTGCTCGCCATCGCGCATCGCCGCGTATAAACGGCTCCACAATCCGTCGCCCAGCGTGCGTGTCACCACCAGCCCCTGGTGCTCAAAGCTCTCTACCACCCAGTGCGGCAGCGCGGCAATGCCCATGCCGGCCGACACCATCTGGATCAGCAGCAGCGTATTATCCACGCTCTTCAGCGCCGGGCTGACGCCGGCTGGCTGTAAGAAGTTACGCCACACGTCCAGCCGCTGACGCTGTACCGGATAGATCATCAGCACCTCATCGGCCAAATCTTCCGGCGTGATGTGGGCCAGCTGCGCCAGACGGTGATCCGGCGCCAGCACCAGCCGCACCTCAAAATCAAACATCGGCGCATAGAACAAACCGCTGCGCGGCAGAATATCGGACGTCAGCACCACGTCCAGTTCGCCCTGCTGCAGCGCCGGCTGCGGATCAAAGGTCACGCCGGATTTGAAGTCCATCACTACCTGCGGCCAGCTCTGACGGAAATTGTTCAGGGCCGGCGTCAGCCACTGGATGCAGCTGTGGCATTCGATAGCGATGCGCAACGTGGTCTGATGCGGCTCATGACAGGCCTGCAGCGCCTGCTGGATCTGCGGCAGAATCTGCTCCGCCAGCTGTAACAGAATCTCTCCCTGCGGCGTAAAACGGAGCGGCTGGCTCTTACGCACGAACAGCCGGAAGCCCAGCCGCTGTTCCAGGTCGCTGAACTGGTGAGACAACGCCGATTGCGTCTGATGAAGCTGGGCGGCGGCGGCAGCCAGCGAGCCGGTGTGCCGTAACGCCTGCAGCGTCCGCAGGTGTTTGAGTTCGATCATGAGAGTCCTTCACATCGAGATTGAACAAATTGCGCTTGAGACACATACAGTACCCGCAGATTATAGCGGTGTAAACATCTGGACGGCTAAACATCTCAGTCAGACGCGACGGCCACTTTACCTTTGTCCAGCTAACACGCTCAGCGCACGGCAGGATTGCCCGCTGGATGAACGTAAATCGGTTGCTGCGACTGTCGCACAGCGAATAACTTCTGGAGAATCTCACATGACCATTCTGAACCATACTCTCGGTTTCCCTCGCGTCGGACTGCGCCGCGAACTGAAAAAAGCGCAGGAAAGCTACTGGGCCGGGAACAGCTCACAGGACGAACTGCTGGCGGTGGGGCGTGAGCTGCGCGCCCGTCACTGGCAGCAGCAGAAAGACGCCGGTGTCGATCTGCTGCCGGTCGGCGATTTTGCCTGGTACGATCACGTGCTGACCACCAGCCTGCTGCTCGGTAACGTACCGTCACGGCACCAGAATAAAGATGGCTCGATTGACCTCGACACCCTGTTCCGTATCGGCCGCGGTCGTGCGCCCAGCGGCGAGCCCGCGGCGGCGGCGGAGATGACCAAATGGTTTAACACCAACTATCACTACATCGTGCCGGAATTTACCCAGGGTCAGCAGTTCCGTCTCAGCTGGACGCAGCTGCTGGACGAGGTGGATGAAGCGCTGGCGCTCGTCCATACCATCAAACCGGTGCTGCTGGGGCCGGTGACGTATTTGTGGCTGGGAAAGGTGAAAGGTGACGCCTTTGACCGCCTGTCGCTGCTGCAGGCCATTCTGCCGGTGTACCGTCAGGTGCTGGCAGAACTGCGTCAGCGCGGCATCGAATGGGTGCAGATTGATGAGCCGGCGCTGGCGCTGGAACTGCCGCAGGCGTGGCGCGAGGCGTTTAAACCGGCGTACGACGCGCTACAGGGCGAAGTGAAACTGCTGCTGACCACCTACTTTGACAGCATTGGTCAGAATCTTGATGTCATCAAAACGCTGCCGGTGCAGGGCCTGCACGTGGACCTGGTGCACGGCAAAGACGACCTCGAGCAACTCAACCAGCAGATCCCGGCGGACTGGCTGCTGTCGCTGGGGGTGATCAATGGCCGTAACGTCTGGCGCGCCGATCTCACCCGCTGGTTTGAGCGCCTGCAGCCGCTGATCGGCCAGCGTCAGCAGCTGTGGATTGGATCTTCCTGTTCACTACTGCACAGCCCCATTGACCTGAGCGTCGAAACCCGTCTCGACGACGAGGTAAAAAGCTGGTTCGCCTTTGCGTTACAGAAGTGTACGGAGCTGTCGCTGCTGAGTCAGGCGCTGAACCAGCACGATGCCGCTGCGCTGCACGCCTGGAGCGCGCCGATTCGTGCCCGGGCAAACTCTGCTCGCGTGCATAACCCCGCCGTGGCGCAGCGTCTGGCGCAAATCCAGGCCAGAGACACTGAGCGCAACAGCAGCTACACCGTGCGTGCTCAGGCGCAGCGTCAGCGCTTTAACCTGCCGGCGTGGCCTACCACCACCATCGGTTCTTTCCCGCAGACGACCGAGATCCGCGGCCTGCGCCTTGACTTCAAAAAAGGCAACATTGACGGCGGCCACTACCGCACCGGTATCGCGGAACACATCCGGCAGGCGATTGCGGAGCAGGAACGTCTGGGGCTCGACGTGCTGGTGCATGGCGAAGCCGAGCGTAACGACATGGTGGAGTACTTCGGCGAAAACCTCGACGGCTTTGTTTTCACGCAGAACGGCTGGGTACAGAGCTACGGCTCGCGCTGTGTTAAGCCGCCGGTGATCATCGGGGACGTCAGCCGCCCGCAGCCGATCACCGTCGAGTGGGCAAAGTATGCGCAGTCGCTGACCGACAAACCGGTGAAGGGCATGCTGACCGGACCGGTCACCATCCTGTGCTGGTCGTTCCCGCGGGAAGACGTGACGCGCGAAACCATCGCAAAACAGATTGCGCTGGCGCTGCGCGACGAAGTGCAGGACCTGGAAAAAGCCGGTATCGGCATCATTCAGATTGACGAACCGGCGCTGCGTGAAGGCTTGCCGCTGCATCAGTCTGACTGGGCAGCCTACCTGCGCTGGGCGGTGGACGCGTTCCGCCTCAACGCTGCGGTGGCGCAGGACGAGACGCAGATTCACACCCACATGTGTTATTGCGAGTTCAACGACATCATGGATTCGATCGCCGCGCTGGACGCCGACGTGATCACTATCGAAACCTCACGTTCTGATATGGATCTGCTGGATGCGTTTAAAGCGTTCGAATATCCCAATGAAATCGGGCCGGGCGTGTATGACATCCACTCACCCAACGTACCGAGCGTGGAGTGGATGGAAGATCTGCTGCGCAAAGCGGCGCAGAGTATTCCGCAGCAGCGCCTGTGGGTGAATCCGGACTGCGGCCTGAAAACGCGCGGCTGGAGTGAAACGCGTCAGGCGCTGGCCAACATGGTGAAAGCGGCGCAGAAGCTGCGCGCCGAAACCGTTTGATGGCAGGATAATACGTTGTGTTGTTGAGTTGGGGGGCGCTGGCGCCCCTTTTTTTATTCCGCGTTTGGCGCGACGCCATACTGCTTAAACCACGCCAGCATGCGCTGCCAGCCATCCTGTGCGGAATCGGCGTGGTAGCTCGGACGATAGTCGGCGTTAAAGGCGTGGCCAGCTTCCGGATACACCACAATCTCGGCTTTGGCATTGGCCGCGTGCAGAGCCTGGCGCATCTTATCGATGCTTTCCAATGGAATGCTTTCATCCTGGCCGCCATACAGGCCCAGCACCGGTGCATTCAAATCTACTGCAATATCAATAGGATGTTTCTGCTGCTTCAGCGTTTTCTCGCCCTCCAGGCGACCGTACCAGGCGGCGGCGGCGCGCACCTGCGGATTATGGGCGGCAAACAGCCAGCTGATGCGACCGCCCCAGCAGAAACCGGTGATCGCCAGACGACGGATATCGCCGCCGTGGCGCGCCGCCCAGTTGGCCACGTGGTCGAGATCCGACAGTACCTGCGAATCCGGCACTTTGCTCACCAGCTCTTTGAACAGGGTGGGGATATCGTGGTAATCGTTGGGATCGCCTTCGCGGAAATAGAGCTCCGGCGCCACGGCGAGATAGCCTTCCAGTGCCAGACGGCGGCACAGATCGCGGATGTGCTCGTGCACGCCGAAAATTTCCTGCACCACCAGCACGACCGGCAGCGTGCCGCTAAACTGTTGCGGACGAGCATAATAAGCCGGCAGGTTCTCACCCTGGCTCGGCACGGACGTCTCGCCCGCGTGAATGGCATCGCTGGCGGTAATGATGGTGCTGGCTGCGGTGGGCTGCACCGCTGGCGCAAAGCCGTCGGTGGCGGGTTTTTGTGCCATATTGTCTTCGGTTTTCATGGTTCTCTCCGTGCTAGCAAGTGCGCAATCACGTAACTATAGCCTGGCCTTACGGCAAGGCTGGCGTAGGGTACGGGGGATGGTTAACCTGGTCTGCTTCTCTATTAACACTGCCTTTTACGGTTACACAGCACCGCTTGTAGCAATTCAGCGCAGCAGACCGCTAATATGTGATTAGAGTCACACAATATTTTTAGTTCAATGTAACTTTCATTATTGATAGTGAATTCAGTCACATATTTATCCGGGCCGCTGACGTAAAGTGGCGCGCTTATTCCCCCTTATCTTCCAGGAGTCTGATATGGCCCAGTCTGACGTTTTCCACCTTGGCATCACCAAAGCCGATTTGAAAGGAGCCACGCTGGCGATTGTTCCTGGCGATCCGGAGCGCGTGAAGAAAATCGCGGCGCTGATGGAGAATCCACAGCACCTCGCGTCGCACCGTGAATTCACCACCTGGCTGGCGGAGATCGACGGCAAACCGGTGGTTGTCTGTTCCACCGGTATTGGCGGTCCGTCTACCTCTATCGCCGTTGAAGAGCTGGCGCAGCTGGGCGTGCGTACCTTCCTGCGTGTGGGTACCACCGGCGCGATTCAGCCACACATCAACGTGGGTGATGTGCTGGTGACCACCGCCTCGGTCCGTCTGGACGGTGCCAGCCTGCACTTTGCGCCGATGGAATTCCCGGCGGTGGCTGACTTCGCCTGCACCACCGCGCTGGTGGCCGCGGCAGAAGCCTGCGGCGCGACCACGCATATTGGTGTCACCGCCTCGTCAGACACCTTCTATCCTGGCCAGGAGCGCTACGACACCTTCTCCGGACGCGTGGTGAGCCGCTTCCAGGGCTCGATGAAAGAGTGGCAGCAAATGGGCGTGCTTAACTATGAGATGGAATCCGCTACACTGTTAACCATGTGCGCCAGTCAGGGACTGCGTGCCGGCATGGTGGCTGGCGTCATCGTGAATCGCACGCAAAAAGAGATCCCGGATGCGGCCACTATGAAGCAGACAGAAAGCGATGCGGTGAAAATTGTGGTGGATGCCGCGCGTCGCTTACTTTAGCGCGCCAGTCAGGGAATGATTTCGAGACCAGGCTTATAGGGAGCTCAGCAATTGCCTGATTAGAATGCGCGCAATTTCAGCCGATTCTGAGAAATTTCCTATGCGCAAAACGATCTCTGTCCCACGTCCGGGCTTTACCAGCCGTCCTGCTGCAATGCAGGCCCGCGTTGAGAGTGCCGCCGCGCGCTTTCGTCAGGCAATGGCCGCGTCAGATTATCCTCTGGCGCGCCAGTGCTGCGAAGAAGTGCTGCGCGTCATGCCTAACCAGATGCAGGTGCTCAGCGACTACGCGCTGACGCTGATGCGCGTCGGCGAACATAAAAAATCCTACAAGATTTACCAGAAAATCTATCAGGCACCGGCGGCGCAGCGCGCGCAGGCGTCGGAAACCTGGCTGGATGGCCTGACGGAAGTGTGTGGCTGGCTGGATAAGACAGATGAAGTGGCGCGTTATGGCCTGGAATCGCTCACCCAATCCGACGTGCGCTTCAGTCAGGGCGCGAAAGCGACTTTTCCCGCACCAGCTCCTGCGCCGATTAACCGCAGCAATCCGGCAGAAAATATCATCTCCTTCAGTCTGTACGGCGGTCAGCCGCGCTACTGCGAAACCCTGATTAAAAACGTTGAAGTGGCGCGCGAGCTCTATCCGGACTGGATGTGCCGCATCTATCTCGACGATAGTGTGCCGCAGCACGTGTGGCAGCGCCTGACCCAGCCAAACACCCAGCTGGTGGATATGTCGCAGGAGAAAACCATTTTCCCTACGCTGTGGCGTTTTCTGGTGATGGACGATGTCAGCGTAAAACGCTACATCGTGCGGGATGCGGATTCGCTGCTGTCAGAGCGCGAAGTCGCGGCCGTCGACGCCTGGCTGGCTTCGCCATTCTGGTTCCACCACATGCGCGATTATTATTCGCACACCGAGCTGTTACTGGCCGGCATGTGGGGCGGCTGTCACGGCGTGTTTCACAATGTGGAGCAGCAGATGCGCGACTTTATCGCGCAGTATGACGGCAGCGAGCGCTTTACCGACCAGTACTTCCTCAAGGTAGCGCTGTGGCCAACGGTGCGCGACAGCATCCTCAATCACGACGATATCTTTCACTTCCACCACGCGCAGCCGTGGCCGGCGCATGCGCCGATTCGCTGGCAGACCGACAGCTTCCACGTCGGCAGCAATGCCGGTTTCGCCAGCATGGCCGGCAAAGTGGCCAACGCCGAAAATGGCCAGCAGCAGGTGGAGCTGACCTACGGCGGCAACAGCTGGTGCTATCCGGCGAAGGTGAAAAGCGACAGCGAATGGGTGCTGCCGATGCCGTTTTTCCTGATTGACGCCTGGAAAGCCGGCGATCTGACCGTGCGCGCCCTGTAGTTGCCCGGACGGTGCCCATCGCGCCCGCGATAAAATCCGCGGGTTGCCATGAATGTTCTGGACATTCATACAGTGGCGCTCTACCTTCTCCTCAGCGAGACGATCCGCGGGGGGATTATGGATCAGCAACTTATCATCAGCGGCGCGCTGGCGCTGGCCGGTTTGGGCATTGGCTGGATTATTGCCCAGCTGCGCGCCGGCCATCAGCACGCCAGCTTCACCACTGAACGCCGCCTGCTGGAACAGGCGCAGCAGCGTCAGCAGCAGCAGCTGGAACAGCTGCAACAGCAACTGCAGCAGCGCGAACAGGAGCTGCGCCAGCTTCACGGCACGCTTAGCGGCGCGCAGGAGCGCCTGCAGCAGCTGGATTACTGGCGGGCCGAGAGTGAACAGCTCAGCCGCGAGCTGCGTAATCAGCTGGAAGTTAACAGCGCGCAGGAAGCCGAACTGCGGGAAGTCACCATTCGATTAGAAGAGACGCGTTTCGCCGCTGAGGAGAAGCAGCGTCTGCTGACTAACAGCGAACAGCGCCTGAGTGCGCAGTTTGAAAACCTCGCCAACCGAATCTTCGAAAACAGCGGAAAACGCGTCGACGAGCAGAACCGGCAGAGCCTCAATAGCCTGATCGGCCCGCTGCGCGAACAGCTGGACGGCTTTCGTCGCCAGGTCAACGATAGCTTCGGCCAGGAAGCGCGTGAACGCCACACGCTGGCGCACGAAATTCGCCAGTTGCAGCAGCTCAACGCGCAGATGGCGCAGGAAGCGATCAACCTCACCAAAGCGCTAAAGGGCGACAATAAAATTCAGGGCAACTGGGGCGAAGTGGTGCTCAGCCGGGTGCTGGAGGCCTCAGGCCTGCGCGAAGGCTACGAGTACCAGACCCAGGTCAGTGTGCAGCTGGAGCAGCAGGGCCGTATGCAACCGGATGTGATTGTGCGTCTGCCGCAGGGTAAAGATGTGGTGATTGACGCCAAAATGACGCTGATTGCCTATGAGCGCTACTTCAACGCCGACGATGAGCTGACGCGCGAGCAGGCGATTCAGGAGCACATCAACGCGGTGCGCGGCCATATCCGGCTGCTGGGGCGTAAAGATTATCAACAATTGCCCGGTTTACGCTCGCTGGATTATGTGCTGATGTTTATTCCGGTCGAACCGGCGTTTCTGCTGGCGATCGATCGTCAGCCGGAGCTGATCAGCGAAGCGCTGCAGCAAAACATTATGCTGGTCAGCCCGACCACGCTGCTGGTGGCGCTGCGCACCATCAATAATCTGTGGCGCTATGAGCATCAGAGCCGCAACGCGCAGCGCATCGCCGACCGCGCTGCGCGCTTGTACGACAAGATGCGGCTGTTTGTTGATGACATGAGTGGCATCGGGCATAGCCTCGACAAAGCGCAGCAGAGTTATCAGCTGGCGATGAAAAAGCTGGCGCAGGGGCGCGGCAATCTGATCGCCCAGAGTGAGTCGTTTCGTGCGCTTGGCGTGGAGATCAAACGGCCCATCAACCCGCAACTGGCAGAGCAGGCGCAGCCCGACGCGGCGGATGATACATGGGCCGATGACAGCGAGCCCGCTGAAAATGCGGCAGATTCTTCCGCCGCTTCCCTGCGCCGCATCAACGAATAACACGCCGGTGGCGTGCTCGGATCGCCCGACTCTGATACACTTCGGGAAGTATTGTTTGTGGAACAGGTAAAACCGATGGCAGATGAATCACAGCAGGAAACTACCCATTTTGGCTTTCAGACCGTCGCCAAAAGTGAAAAGGCCGATAAAGTCGCGGACGTGTTTCACTCCGTCGCGGCGAAATATGACCTGATGAACGATCTGATGTCGTTCGGCATCCATCGCGTCTGGAAGCGTTTTACCATCGACAGCAGCGGCGTGCGCCGCGGTCAGCGCGTCCTGGATCTGGCCGGCGGTACCGGCGATCTGACGGCAAAATTCTCGCGCCTGGTCGGTGAAACCGGTCAGGTGGTGCTGGCGGACATCAACAGCTCAATGCTGAAGATGGGACGCGAAAAGCTGCGCAATCTCGGCGTAACCGGCAACGTCAGCTACGTGCAGGCTAACGCAGAAGCGCTGCCGTTCCCGGATAACTACTTCGACTGCATCACCATCTCCTTCGGCCTGCGTAACGTGACCGAAAAAGAGAAGGCGCTGGCGTCGATGTTCCGCGTGCTCAAGCCGGGCGGCCGTCTGCTGGTGCTGGAGTTCTCTAAACCGGTTTTCGATCCGCTGAGCAAAGCCTACGACACTTACTCTTTCCACATTCTGCCGCGCATCGGCCAGCTGGTGGCAAAAGACGCGGAGAGCTATCGCTATCTGGCGGAGTCGATTCGTATGCATCCGGATCAGGAAACCCTGAAGGCGATGATGAACGACGCGGGCTTTGAAAATACCAGCTACTACAACATGACCGGCGGCATTGTGGCGCTGCATCGTGGCTTTAAGTTCTGATTAATCATGACTTTTACCCCTCTCATCACCGGCGGTCTTGAGACCGCCCTGAACCGTGTGTTGTACCGCGATCGCAGCCTGAAAACCGCACGCCAGCGTCTGGCCGGCAAAGTCCTGCTGCTGCGCCTGCAGGAGCTGGATTTTCCGCTGGTGCTGGTGTTCAGTGAAAACCAGCTGGATGTGCTGAGTGACTGGCAGGACCGCAGCGACTGCAGCGTCAGCCTGCGTTTCAGCACGCTGCCTAAGCTGCGCGATCGTCAGCAGCTGACCAGCCTGATTCGCAGCGGTGAGCTGGATGTGGAAGGCGATCTGCAGGTGGTACAGCAATTCTCCGCGCTGATGGATCTGGCTGAACTCGATCCGGCCGAATATCTCGCGCCGTGGGTGGGCGACATCGCGGCACAGGGCATCAGCCAGGCCGCTCAGCGTGCGCTGGCCCAGCTCAGACAGCAGGTCACCCGCCGTCAGGATTATCTGGGGCAGGTGCTGACCGAAGAGTGGCGCGTGGCACCGGGGGCGCTGGAGCAGGCGTGGTTTTGTGAGGAGGTAGAAGCGATGGAACGTGCGCTTAATGCGTTTGAGGCGCGTTTGGCACAGCTGGAGGCGAAATGACGCTGGGAGAAATTCGGCGCTTATACTTCATTATCAAAGTTTTTCTGACCTACGGGCTGGATGAACTGATTCCGCATATGCGCATTACGCTGCCGCTGCGGCTGTGGCGACGCTGTGTTTTCTGGATCCCCAACCGGCACAAAGAAGCTGAGATGGGCATCCGTCTGCGTCTGGCCATGGAGCAGCTCGGTCCGGTTTGGATCAAGTTCGGTCAGATGCTCTCGACGCGCCGCGACCTGTTCCCGCCGAAAATTGCCGATGAGCTGGCGATTCTGCAGGACCGTGTGGCGCCGTTCGATGGCGTGAAAGCCAAAGCGCAGATTGAGCGTTCGATTGGCGGCCCGGTAGAAACCTGGTTCGACGACTTCGATATCAAACCGCTGGCATCGGCTTCGATCGCCCAGGTGCATACCGCGACGCTGAAATCCAACGGCCGCGAAGTGGTGATCAAAGTGATTCGCCCGGATATCCTGCCGGTGATCAAAGCTGACATGAAGCTGATTTACCGCCTGGCGCGCTGGGTGCCACGTCTGCTGCCGGACGGTCGCCGTCTGCGTCCGATGGAAGTGGTGCGCGACTACGAAAAAACGCTGATTGATGAACTCAATCTGCTGCGTGAAGCTGCCAATGCGATTCAGCTGCGCCGCAACTTCGACCAGAGCCGCATGCTGTACGTGCCGGAAGTGTTCTCCGACTACTGCAGCGAAACCATGCTGGTAATGGAGCGCATTTACGGCATTCCTATCTCCGACGTTGCCACGCTGGAGCAGCACGGCGTCAACATGAAGCTGCTGGCCGAACGCGGCGTACAGGTGTTCTTCACCCAGGTGTTCCGCGACAGCTTCTTCCACGCCGATATGCATCCCGGCAACATCTTCGTCAGCTACGAGCATCCGGAAGATCCGCAGTATATCGGCATTGACTGCGGCATCGTTGGCTCGCTGAACAAAGAAGATAAGCGCTACCTGGCGGAAAATTTCATCGCCTTCTTCAACCGCGACTACCGCAAAGTGGCCGAGCTGCATGTCGACTCGGGCTGGGTACCGCCGGATACCAACGTGGAAGATTTTGAGTTCGCGATCCGCACCGTGTGCGAGCCGATTTTCGAAAAGCCGCTGGCGGAAATCTCCTTTGGTCACGTGCTGCTCAATCTGTTCAACACCGCGCGCCGTTTCAATATGGAAGTGCAGCCGCAGCTGGTGCTGCTGCAGAAGACCCTGCTGTACATCGAGGGCATCGGCCGTCAGCTCTATCCGCAGCTCGATCTGTGGAAAACCGCCAAGCCGTTCCTGGAGGACTGGATTAAGGATCAGATCGGCATTCCGGCCATCCTGCGGGCGGTGAAAGAGAAGGCGCCGTTCTGGGCGGAGAAACTGCCGGAGCTGCCGGAGCTTTTTTACGACAGTATGCGCCAGCACAAGTTATTGCAGCACAGTGTCGATAAACTCGTCACCGATTTAAACGCGCAGCGCACCCGGCATCATCAGGCACGTTATCTGTTTGGCGTCGGGGCTACACTGTTATTAAGTGGCACCGCCGTGCTGTTGAGCCGGCCTGACTGGGACTTCTTCCCGGCACTGTTAATGGCCGCCGGCATCGTCACCTGGCTCATCGGCTGGCGCAAGACAAACTGATTGTCTGCCTGGTGCAAATCGCGTAATGTCGCAGGCTTAAGTCCGGGTAAAAACGGACTTTCTGTGCGTTACAGTTAACCGTTTTTCACAGAATATTAGAGGCATATCTCATGGGCGGTATCAGTATTTGGCAATTGTTAATCATTGCCGTCATTGTTGTACTTCTGTTCGGTACCAATAAGCTTCGTAACCTGGGTTCGGATTTAGGCTCTTCCATTCGCGGCTTCAAAAAAGCCATGAGCGATGAAGACGATAAAAAGGATCAACCGAAAGAGCAGGACGCTGACTTCAACGCCAAACTGGCAGACAAACAGCACACCCCGGCGAGCAAAGACGACGCCCGGGACAAGTAAGGTAAAACTGTGTTCGATATTGGTTTTAGTGAACTGGTATTGGTGTTCGTGATCGGGCTGATTGTACTGGGCCCGCAGCGCTTACCGGTTGCGGTGAAAACCGTTGTTGGCTGGATCCGGGCCATTCGCTCGCTGGCTGCTAATGTGCAGAACGAACTGGCCCAGGAGCTGAAACTGCAGGAGCTGCAGGACAGCCTGAAAAAGGTCGAAGAGGCAGGACGTGGCACGCTGTCGCCGGAGCTGAAGCAATCCATGGAAGAGCTGCGTAAAACCGCGGACTCCATGAAGCGCTCGGTGCAGCAGAGCATCGATATCGAAAAAGCGGAAGATGAAGCCAACACCATTCATCAGCCGCCCGCTGCTGCGCCACAGCCCGCTGCCGCACCGCAGCCCGCTGAGCCGCACAGCGTTGTGACGCCGGCCAGCGCGGCGCATCAGGCCAGCGCCCCGGCGCAGGCGCCGCAGCCTGCACCAGCCACCAGCCACACCGATTCCGTCGCGCCTGCGACCACTCCTCCCGTAAAAGATGAACGATAAACATGGCCGTTGAAGATACCCAACCGCTCATCAGCCACCTGATTGAGCTGCGCAAGCGTCTGCTGAACTGCATCATCGCGGTGTTTGTTATCTTCCTGTGTCTGGTTTACTTCGCCAACGACATCTATCACGCGGTGGCAGCGCCGCTGATTAGCCAGATGCCCGCCGGTGCCAGCATGATCGCCACGGACGTGGCCTCACCGTTCTTTACGCCGATCAAACTGACCATCATTGTGTCGGTGTTTCTTGCGGTGCCGGTGATTCTTTATCAGGTCTGGGCGTTTGTCGCCCCCGCGCTGTATCGCCATGAGCGCCGCCTGGTGATGCCGCTGCTGTTCTCCAGTACGCTGCTGTTTTACGTCGGCGTGGCCTTTGCCTACTTCATTGTGTTCCCGCTGGCATTTGGCTTCTTCGCCAAAACCGCGCCGCAGGGCGTCACCATCGCCACGGACATCACCAACTACCTCGACTTTGTCATGACGCTGTTCATGGCGTTTGGCGTGGCGTTTGAGGTACCGATTGCCATCGTGCTGCTGTGCTGGACCGGCATTACCAGCCCGGACGATCTGAAAAAGAAACGGCCGTATATTCTGGTCGGCGCGTTTGTGGTTGGGATGTTGCTCACACCGCCGGACGTTTTCTCGCAAACTTTGCTCGCTATTCCGATGTACTGCCTGTTTGAAGTCGGCGTATTCTTCTCCCGCTACTATGTGGGTAAAGGACGTCAGGCGGCAGACGATGAGGAACAGAACCCCGACGCCTGATGTCTTTTATGCAGGGCATCCCGCTGATGGGGTGATGATGAATCTTAACCGCCCGCCTGCCGGGCGGTTTTTCTATCCGTCGCTTTAAGACGGAATGGGGAGCAAACATGTTTGATATCGGTGTAAACCTGACCAGCACGCAATTCGCAAAAGATCGCGATCAGGTGGTAAAACGCGCGCGCGAAGCAGGCGTCACCGGCCTGTTAATTACCGGCACCAATGCCCTGGAGAGCCAGCAGGCGCGTCAGCTGGCGACCCGGCACGCGGGCTACTGCTGGTCGACCGCCGGCGTGCACCCGCATCATGCCAGCGAGTGGTCGGCGGAAACCGCCAGTACGCTGCGCCGCCTGGCTGACAGCGAGCAGGTGGTCGCGATTGGTGAATGCGGGCTCGACTTCAACCGGAACCTTTCCGCGCACGAGCAGCAGGAGTACGCGTTTGATGCGCAGCTCCAGCTGGCGGCGGAACTGCAGCTGCCGGTGTTTTTACACTGTCGTGAGGCACATGAACGTTTTCTGGCGGTGCTGCAGCCGTGGCTGCCGAAACTGGTGGGCGCGGTGGTGCACTGTTTTACCGGCACGCGTGACGAGCTGGAAGCCTGCCTGGCGCTGGGGTTATCGGTGGGCATTACCGGCTGGGTGTGCGATGAACGGCGCGGAATGGCGCTGCGTGACATGCTGCCGCTGATTCCAACAGATCGTCTGCTGCTGGAGACCGACGCGCCCTATCTGCTGCCGCGCGATATGCGTCCGCGTCCGACCTCGCGCCGTAACGAACCCTGCTTTCTGCCGCATATCGTTCAGCAGGTGGCGCACTGGCGTGGTGAACAGCCAGACGCACTGGCGGCACGCGTCGACCACAACGCACGTCAGCTATTCAGGCTGGCTTAAACCTTACGGAACTGCTTGTTGTCCACGCTGCGCATCACCTGTTTATTCAGCAGGTTAAGCAGCAGGATTGAGCGGGTTTCACCATCGGGCTCGGCAAAGATAGCGCGCAGCCCTTCAAAGGTGCCGTCGGTGATCAGCACTTCATCACCGACCTGCGGCGTTTCCGGATCCAGCAGGATCTGCGGCGCATCGGTTTGCAGCGCTTCGATCACTTCATACGGCACCGTCGCGGGCATGGCGCCAAAGCGCACAAAGTGGCTGACGCCGCGCGTGCTGCTGATGGTGGTGGTGTGAATCGCTTCCGGATCGAATTCGATAAACAGATAGTTGGGAAACAGCGGCTCACTCACGGTGGTGCGTTTGCCGCGCACAATCTTCTCCAGAGCGATCATCGGGCTGAGGCAATTCACCTCCTGCCGCTCAAGATGCTCCTTCGCGCGCAACAGCTGACCACGTTTGCAATAGAGTAAGTACCAGGATTCCATAACTGCTCCCAAATAATGGACGCTAAGAATAACAAACCTGTTGTCAGAGTTATAGCGCATCGGCGGCCGGAAACCCGGTCACAGAAGAAAAATCTCTACGAATTTTCCGATTGGTGCGGCGAACTAACGCTTTTCAGCAAGAAAATTGACGTCTGGCGATCATCTGTATCAGACTGCCAACCCATTAGACGAAGAAAAAGGACGGGCTGATGGAACTGTTTTTACTGAGCAATGGCAAAGTGGCCGACGATGCGCCGCTGCTGAGCTATGCGCATCCGCAGCTGCACGCGATGATTGCCCAGCGCGGTATCACCTCGGCGGTGCTGGTGCCCTACGCCATTATTCGTGACGATCATGCCCAGCGTGCGCAGGCGTTGTCTCAGTCACTGGGCATTCCGGTGCGCACGGTACACGAGTTCGAGACACCGGTTGCGGCCATTGAGCAGGCGGAGCTGATTCTGGTGAGCGGCGGCAATACCTGGCTGCTGAACCAGATGCTGCACGAGCAGGGGCTGATCGTGGCGATTCAGCGCGCAGTGCGCGAGCGCGATGTCCCTTACGTTGGCTGGAGCGCGGGCTGCAACGTGGCGACACCGTCGATTCGCACCACCAATGATATGCCGGTACGCAGCAGCGTGGTGCTGCCTGCGCTGGGGCTGTTCCCGGTGCAAATCAATCCTCACTATCTTGATGCGCACGTCAGCGGCCATATGGGCGAAACCCGTGATGAGCGTCTGGCCGAATTCTGCGCGGTGAATCCGCAGGAGTCGGTGATTGCGCTGCGGGAAGCCAGCTTCCTGCACGTCAGTGAGAACCGTCTGCGCTACTACAGTGCGCGCGGTGAAGATTTCAAAGTGTTCCGTCACGGTGAAGCGATTGCCGCTTATCACGATGTGCTGGCCCTGCAGTCGCTGGTGCCGTTTTCCTGTCAGCCCGCCTGACGCAGAAACTCAAACACGCTGGCGTGAACAAACTTATAATGACGCTTCACTCTGGCCGGAAGACTAACGCCGCATGAAATATCAGGATTTACGAGACTTTCTCGCGCTGCTGGAACAGCGCGGCGAGTTAAAGCGCATCACTCAGGAGATCGATCCTGTCCTTGAGATGACCGAAATCGCCGACCGCACGCTGCGGGCCGGTGGCCCGGCGCTGCTGTTTGAAAACCCGAAGGGCTACAGCATGCCGGTGCTGTGCAACCTGTTTGGCACGCCGAAGCGCGTGGCAATGGGTATGGGCCAGGAAGAGGTCAGCGCGCTGCGCGAAGTGGGTAAGCTGCTGGCGTTTCTGAAAGAGCCGGAGCCGCCGAAAGGGTTCCGCGATCTGTTCGATAAGATGCCGCAGTTCAAACAGGTGCTGAACATGCCGACCAAACGGCTGCGTAATGCGCCGTGTCAGGAAGAGATTTTCAGTGGTGACGAGGTCGATCTGGCGCGCATCCCGGTCATGAAATGCTGGCCGGGCGATGCGGCGCCGCTGATTACCTGGGGATTAACCGTCTCGCGCGGACCGCATAAAGAGCGGCAGAATCTCGGCATTTATCGTCAGCAGGTGATTGGTAAAAATCGGGTGATTATGCGCTGGCTGTCGCATCGCGGTGGCGCGCTGGATTTCCAGGAGTGGTGCAAAGCACATCCCGGTGAACGCTTCCCGGTAGCGGTGGCGCTGGGCGCCGATCCGGCCACCATTCTTGGCGCGGTGACGCCAGTGCCGGATACGCTATCGGAATATGCGTTTGCCGGTCTGCTGCGCGGCAACAAAACCGAGGTGGTGAAGTGCGTCTCGAACGATCTGGAAGTGCCGGCCAGCGCCGAAATCGTGCTGGAAGGCTACATCGAACCGGGTGACATGGCGCCGGAAGGGCCGTACGGCGATCACACCGGCTACTACAATGAAGTAGACAGCTTCCCGGTGTTTACCGTGACGCACGTGACCCAGCGGCGCAACCCGATTTACCACTCCACCTACACCGGCCGTCCGCCGGATGAGCCCGCGGTACTGGGCGTGGCGCTGAACGAAGTGCTGGTGCCGATTCTGATCAAACAGTTCCCGGAGATTGTGGATTTCTATCTGCCGCCGGAAGGCTGCTCTTATCGCCTCGCGGTAGTGACGATTAAAAAACAGTATGCCGGTCACGCCAAGCGCGTGATGTTCGGCGTGTGGTCGTTCCTGCGCCAGTTTATGTACACCAAGTTTGTGATTGTGTGTGACGATGACGTCAACGCGCGTGACTGGAACGACGTGATTTGGGCCATCACCACGCGGATGGATCCGGCGCGCGATACGGTACTGGTAGAAAACACGCCGATTGACTATCTCGACTTCGCTTCGCCGGTTTCCGGACTTGGCTCGAAGATGGGACTGGATGCCACCAACAAGTGGCCGGGTGAAACCCAGCGTGAATGGGGGACGCCGATTGTGAAAGATCCTGCGGTTACGGCGCGTATTGATGCAATCTGGGATGAGTTAGCGATCTTTGCCGAGCCGCCGCAGCGCTGATGGCGGCTGAGAACCATAAAAAAGGGCACCTATGACGACGTTAAGCTGCAAAGTGACTTCGGTTGAAGCAATTACGGACACGGTTTACCGCGTGCGGTTAATTCCGGCGGCGGATTTTAGCTTCCGCGCCGGCCAGTATCTGATGGTGGTGATGGATGAGCGCGACAAGCGCCCGTTTTCGCTGGCATCGACGCCAATGGAAAAGGACATCATTGAGCTGCACATTGGTGCCTCAGAGCTGAACCTGTACGCCATGGCGGTGATGGATCGCATCAAAAACGATCGGCAGATCACCGTGGATATGCCGCACGGCGACGCCTGGCTGCGTGAAGACAGCGCGCGGCCGATTGTGCTGATTGCCGGCGGCACCGGCTTCTCCTATGCGCGTTCGATTCTGCTGACCGCGCTGGCGCAGCAGCCAGATCGCGATATCGCTATCTACTGGGGCGGCCGCGAGCTGAGACATCTGTACGATCTGGATGAACTCAATGCGCTGGCGGTGAAGCATCCGAACCTGAAAGTGATTCCGGTGGTGGAGCAGCCGGCGGAGGACTGGCAGGGACGCAGCGGCACGGTGCTGACCGCGGTGATGCAGGATTATGCCAGCCTGAGCGGACACGATATCTATATTGCTGGCCGGTTTGAGATGGCAAAAATTGCCCGCGAGCGCTTCTGTGCCGAACGTGGTGCGTTAGAAGCGCAGATGTATGGCGATGCGTTTGCCTTTATCTGATGTGTGATGCGGTGCGCATGCACGTGCCGCTGCAAAAAAAGCCCGCCCGGTTGGGCGGGAACACGTGCAAGTGTAGTGGTCAACGTATTAAACCCGTTCGAATACCGTCGCGATGCCCTGGCCTAAGCCAATGCACATGGTTGCCAGACCAAACTGTGCATCGCGTCGCTCCATCAGATTCAGCAACGTGGTGCTGATACGCGCGCCGGAACATCCCAGCGGATGCCCGAGGGCGATTGCGCCGCCGTTAAGGTTCACCTTCTCATCCAGCTGCTCCAGCAGCCCTAAATCTTTCAGGCACGGCAGCGTCTGCGCGGCGAAGGCTTCGTTGAGTTCGAACAGATCGATATCCTGCACGCTCAGCCCGGCGCGCTTCAGCGCCAGCTTACTGGCCGGTACCGGACCGTAACCCATGATCGACGGATCGCAGCCAACCACCGCCATGCTGCGGATGCGTGCGCGCGGCGACAGCCCCAGTTCGCGCGCGCGGCTTTCGCTCATGATCAGCATGGCGGCCGCGCCGTCGGACAGCGCCGACGAACTGCCGGCGGTAACCGTGCCGTTGACCGGATCGAACGCCGGACGCAGCGCGGCTAAGCCTTCAAGGCTGGTGTCTTCGCGAATCACTTCATCGCTGTCATAGCGTTTCAGCACGCCATCGGCATCGTGGCCGTAGGTCGGCACGATTTCGCGTTTGAAATCACCGCGCTGAGTGGCGGCCGCAGCGCGCTGGTGTGAACGCAGCGCGAAGGCGTCCTGCTGTTCACGGTTGATGTGGTGCATGCGCGCCAGCATCTCGGCGGTCAGCCCCATCATGCCCGCCGCTTTCGCCACGGTGCGCCCCAGGCCGGGATGAAAATCCACGCCGTGGTTCATCGGTACGTGGCCCATATGTTCCACGCCGCCAATCAGACAGCTGTGGGCATCGCCGACCATAATCGCGCGCGCCGCATCGTGCAGCGCCTGCATGGACGAGCCGCACAGGCGATTGACGGTGCTGGCCGGCACGCGATGCGGGATCTCCGCCAGCAGCGCGGCGTTGCGGGCGATATTAAAGCCCTGTTCCAGCGTCTGCTGCACGCAGCCCCAGATAATGTCATCCAGCGCGGCGGCATCGACGGCCGGATTGCGGCTGAGGAGTTCGCGCATCAGATGGGCGGAGAGATCCTCGGCGCGCACCTGGCGAAAGGCGCCGCCTTTGGAACGGCCCATCGGCGTGCGCACGGCATCAACAATCACTACGTTTTCCATGTTCATTACCTCAGGCAGTTTGCAGCGCCGCTGCGTCAATCGGTTGAGCGACGGGATACCAGCTCTGATGCTGGTGGGCTTTCTGAACCAGCAACTCAGGCAGCGCGTACAGCGGGCCGAGCGCGAGGTAGCGTTTAGCCTGATCGACGACATTGCTGATGCCCAGCGTGTCCATATAGCGGAACGCGCCACCGCGGAACGGCGGGAAGCCTAAGCCATACACCAGCGCCATATCCGCCTCGGCGGGGGAAGCGATGATGTTTTCTTCGAGGCAGCGCACCACTTCGTTGAGCATCGGCAGCATCATGCGGTTGGCGATCTCTTCATCGCTGAATACCCGCTTCGGTTCACATACCGGCTCCAGCAGCGCATCGACCTCCACATCGGCGCGCTTCTGCGCTTTGCCTTTTTTGTCCTGTTCCCAGCGGTAAAAGCCCTGGCCATTTTTCTGGCCGTAGCGTTTGGCTTCAAACAGCACATCAATGGCATCGCGGTAATCTTTCTGCATCCGCGACGGGAAGCCCTGCGCCATCACCTGTTGCGCATGATGCGCGGTATCAATGCCCACCACGTCCAGCAGCCACGCCGGCCCCATCGGCCAGCCAAACTGCTTCTCCATCACTTTATCGATCTGGCGGAAGTCCGCGCCGTCGCGCAGTAGCAGGCTGAAGGCGGCAAAGTAGGGGAACAGCACGCGGTTCACAAAGAAGCCGGGACAGTCATTCACCACAATCGGTGTTTTGCCCATCTTGCTGGCCCACGCCACCACTTTGCTGATGGTGGCTTCAGAGGTTTGCGTACCGCGAATCACTTCGACCAGCGGCATACGCGGCACCGGATTAAAGAAGTGCATGCCGCAGAAATTTTGCGGACGCTGCAGCGCCTGCGCCAGCTGGCTGATTGGAATGGTGGAGGTATTCGAGGCCAGCACGGCATCATCCCGCAGCTGCTGCTCGGTTTCAGCCAGCACTTTGGCTTTGATTTGCGGGTTCTCGACCACCGCTTCGACCACCACATCGGCGCGATCAAAGCCGCTGTAATCCAGCGTCGGCTGAATGCTCGCCAGCACGCTCGCCAGCCTGGTACCATCGATTTTGCCGCGCTCCAGCTGCTTATTAAGCAGCTTACTGGCTTCATTCATGCCCAGCGTCAGCGCCTGCGGATTAATATCTTTCATCTTCACCGGCACGCCTTTCCAGGCCGACTGCCAGGCGATCCCGCCGCCCATGATGCCTGCGCCGAGTACCGCCGCCTGCTCTGGCGTGCCGGCCGCGCTGCTGTGTTTTTTCGCCAGGCCTTTTACGTACTGGTCATTGAGGAAGATGCCGACCAGCGCGCGTGCCACATCACTCTGCGCCAGCGGCACAAAAGCAGCGGTTTCCAGCTTCAGCGCATCATCACGACCTAAGCCCGCTGCCGCTTCGATGGTTCGCACCGCGGCGATCGGCGCCGGATAGTGTTTACCGGCGGTTTGCTGCACCATGCTTTTGGCGAGGGTAAAACTCATCGCAGCTTCAATCGGACTCAGCTTAAGCGGTGCCAGCTTCGGCGCACGACGCGCCTGCCAGCTGCCCTGGGCTATGGCATCCTGCAGCATGGTCAGCGCCGCGCTGCGCAGCTTCTCGCTGCTGACCACCGCATCCACCAGACCGAGCTTCAGCGCGCCCGGGCCATCAATATCTTTACCGGCGGCGATGATCTCCAGCGCGCTGTCGGCACCGAGCAGGCGCGGCAGACGCACGCTGCCGCCGAAGCCCGGCATGATGCCGAGTTTGGTTTCCGGCAGGCCAATGCGCGCGGTGGGCGTGGCCACGCGGAAGTCGGTCGCCAGCACACACTCGCAGCCCCCGCCCAGCGCGTAGCCGTCAATGGCGGCGATGGTTGGCACCGGCAAATCTTCCAGACGATTAAAGATGCTGTTGGCGAATGTCAGCCACTGGCTGAGCTGCTCAGCGGGCGCATCAAACAGCGACAGGAATTCTGTGATATCCGCCCCGACAATAAACGCCGGTTTGGCGGAAGAGAGCAGCAGGCCGCGCAGCGTGCTTTGCTGCTCCAGTACGCTCAGCGCCTCGCCTAAGGCGGCGACGGTTTTGGTATCAAGTTTGTTCACCGAACCGGGCGCATCAAAAACCAGCTCGGCGATGCCATCGTCAAGCCAGTGCACTGAAAGGGTATCGCCTTGGTAGAGCATGTCCGTCTCCTGAAACGCGAAAGGTGATCTGGTCATACCAGATGATCAGGAGTGTGGGTGTCATGTTAATTTTTTGCAAACGAGAGTTTGCTTATTTGATACGGCGATCACAGCGCGCGCAGCACGGCATCCCCCGCGCGGCTGTGCTACACTGCCGCCACTTTCGCGACATCGGAGACAAGTCCATGGATTCACTGAAAACCCTGTATCACGCGCATATCTCAACGCTGCAGCAGCGTGCGCAACAGGTGCTGGCGCGCTTTAAGCTGGACGCCATGCTGATTCATTCAGGCGAGTTGCTGACCGTATTTCTTGACGATCATGACTATCCGTTTAAGGTGAATCCCCAGTTTAAAGCCTGGGTACCAGTGACGCAGGTGCCCAACTGCTGGCTGTGGATCGATGGCGTGAATAAACCCAAACTGTGGTTCTACTCGCCGGTCGATTACTGGCACAACGTCGAGCCACTGCCGGACAGCTTCTGGACCCAGGATGTCGAGGTCATCGGCCTGAAAAACGCTGACGATATCGCTCAGCTGTTGCCGGCACAGCGCGACAATGTGGCCTATATCGGGCCGGTACCGTCCCGCGCCACCCAACTGGGCATCCGCAGCGAGGGGATCAATCCTCAGGGCGTCATCGACTTCCTGCATTATCATCGCAGCATCAAAACCGATTACGAGCTGGCCTGTATGCGCGAAGCGCAGAAGCTGGCGGTGGCAGGCCATCGCGCAGCGAAAGAGGCGTTCTTCTCCGGCATGAGCGAGTTTGATATCAATCTTGCCTATCTGACCGCCACCGGCCACCGTGACATTGATGTACCGTATGGCAATATCATCGCGCTGAATGAACATGCTGCGGTGTTGCACTACACCCGGCTTGACCATCAGCCGCCGGCGAAACGTCACAGCTTCCTGATTGATGCCGGCGCAGAGTATCTTGGCTATGCGGCAGACCTGACGCGCAGCTACGCGGCGCAGAGCAAAACGCGCTACGCGGAAATGGTTGCTGCGATGAATAAAGAAGAGCTGGCGCTGATCGCCACGCTGAAAGCCGGCGTGCGCTATACCGATTACCATCTGCAAATGCATCAGCGTATCGCGCGTCTGCTGCTGAAGTTTGAACTGGTGCAGGGGCTGAGCGAAGAGACGCTGGTGGCGGAAAACCTCACCGGGCCGTTTATGCCGCACGGCCTCGGCCATCCGCTGGGCCTGCAGGTGCACGACGTTGCCGGGTTTATGCAGGACGACAGCGGCACGCATCTGGCAGCGCCATCGCAGTATCCTTATCTGCGCTGTACGCGGGTGCTGCAGCCGGGCATGGTGCTGACCATTGAACCGGGCTTCTATATTATCGATTCACTGCTGGCGCCGCTGCGCAGCGGTAAGTTTAGTCAGCACTTTGACTGGCAGGCGATTGATGCCCTGAAGCCGTACGGGGGCATTCGTATTGAGGATAATGTGGTGATTCACGCCAGCCGCATCGAAAACATGACGCGTGACTTGCATCTGGCCTGATGGACGCTTACGACATTCCCGCTGAGGCCGTCAGTCTCAGCGAGGAGACCATCAAAAAGAGCCGCTTTATTACCCTGCTGGCGCATACCGATGGGGTGGCCGCTGCGCGCGCCTTTGTGCAGCAGGTAAAGCACGAACATCCGACCGCGCGGCATCACTGCTGGGCCTGGGTGGCGGGCGCGCCCGATGATTCACAACAGCTGGGGTTTTCTGACGATGGCGAACCCTCCGGCACGGCCGGTAAGCCGATGCTGGCGCAGCTGATGGGCAGCGGCGTGGGCGAGATCACCGCCGTGGTGGTGCGCTATTATGGCGGTATCATGCTGGGCACCGGCGGGCTGGTAAAAGCCTACGGTGGCGGCGTGCAGCAGGGGCTGAAGCTGCTGGCGCGCCAGCGTAAAGTGCCGATGCAACGTTTTACCCTGCAGTGTGACTATGCGCAGCTGAGCGATATAGAGCGCCTGCTGCAGCGTTTTGACGGCAGCATTGAACAGAGCCATTATCAGGATCGCATTACGCTACGTCTGGCGTTGCCCCATCCGCAGATTGATGGCTTCAGGCAAAACCTTTCTGATTACAGCCGGGGCGCTTTGGCGCTGATCCCGCTGGACAACTAACCGCATCTGTTTAAAGGAAACGGCTGAATGCATTTTCGCGCCATTACCCGCATCGTGGGCCTGCTGGTGATTCTGTTCTCGGTAACCATGATCCTGCCTGGCTTAGTGGCCCTGATTTATCGCGACGGTGCCGGGCGCGCGTTCAGTCAGACGTTTATGATGGCGATCGTCATCGGTTCGCTGCTGTGGTGGCCCAACCGCAAACAAAAAAGTGAGCTGAAACCGCGTGAAGGCTTTCTGATTGTGGTGCTGTTCTGGACCGTGCTGGGCAGCGTGGGGGCAATGCCGTTTATCTTCGCCGAGCAGCCACATCTGTCGGTGACCGACGCCTTCTTCGAATCGTTCTCTGGCTTAACCACCACCGGTGCCACCACGTTGGTGGGGCTCGACTCGCTGCCCAAAGCGATTCTGTTCTATCGTCAGATGCTGCAGTGGCTTGGCGGCATGGGGATCATTGTGCTGGCGGTGGCCATTCTGCCGATTCTTGGCGTCGGTGGTATGCAGCTGTATCGCGCCGAAATGCCGGGGCCGCTGAAAGATAACAAAATGCGCCCGCGCATTGCCGAAACGGCGAAAACCCTGTGGCTGATTTATGTGCTGCTGACGGTGGCCTGTGCGTTGGCGCTGTGGCTGGCGGGCATGCCGATGTTTGATGCTATCGGCCACAGCTTCTCGACCATCGCCATCGGCGGTTTTTCTACCCATGATGCCAGCATCGGCTACTTCAATAGCCCGACCATTAATACCATCGTGGCGATTTTCCTGCTGATCTCCGGCTGTAACTACGGCCTGCACTTCTCGTTGCTCAGCGGGCGAAACCTGAAAGTCTACTGGCGCGATCCGGAATTCCGCATGTTCATTGGCGTGCAGCTGACGCTGGTGCTGATTTGTACCCTGGTGCTGTGGTTCCATAATGTCTATTCCAGCGGCTGGCAAACCCTCAATCAGGCGTTTTTCCAGGTGGTATCGATGGCGACGACGGCGGGCTTTACCACCGACAGTATTGCGCGTTGGCCGCTGTTCCTGCCGGTGCTGCTGCTGTGTTCAGCCTTTATCGGCGGTATGGCGGGTTCGACAGGCGGTGGCCTGAAGGTGATTCGCATTCTGCTGCTGTGCAAGCAGGGGTCGCGCGAACTGAAACGCCTGGTGCATCCCAATGCGGTCTATACCATTAAACTGGGGAACCGAGCACTGCCGGAACGTATTCTCGAAGCAGTGTGGGGCTTTTTCTCGGCTTACGCGCTGGTGTTTCTGGTCAGCATGCTGGCGATTATCGCCACCGGTGTGGATGACTTCTCGGCCTTCGCCGCGGTGGCGGCGACGCTGAATAACCTTGGCCCGGGTCTGGGTGTGGTGGCAGATAACTTCACGTCGATGAATGATGTCGCCAAGTGGATTTTAATCTCCACCATGCTGTTTGGACGCCTTGAAGTGTTCACGCTGCTGGTGCTGTTCACGCCCACCTTCTGGCGCGAATAATAAAACAGGAATGAGTGATGAAAGCGTTAATTCTTTATTCCAGCCGTGACGGGCAAACCCGCGAAATCGCGGCGCGTATTGCCCGCACGCTGACACCGCAGCAGCTGTGTGATGTGCTGGATCTGGCGCAGGCACCGCAGGTGGAGTGGGCACAGTATGATCGCGTGCTGATTGGCGCCTCGATTCGCTATGGTCACTTCCAGCCCGAGCTGATGAAATTCGTCACGCAATATAAGGCGGAACTGCAGCAGCGCGTCAGCGGCTTTTTCAGCGTCAATCTTACTGCGCGTAAAGCCGATAAGTGCACGCCGGAAACCAATGCCTATACGCGTAAGTTCCTGGCGCAGTCACCGTGGCAACCGGATCGCTGTGCGGTGTTTGCCGGTGCGCTGCGCTATCCACGCTATCGCTGGTTCGATCGCATCATGATTCAGTTCATTATGCGTATGACCGGCGGCGAAACGGATACCACCAAAGAAGTTGAATACACTGACTGGGAGAAAGTCACGCGTTTTGCCCAGGATTTCGCACAGTTACCAGGCAAATTGCCGCAAAATAACGCGTAGTGGTGAAATTTAGGCCGAACGATCATTTTTTTGCAATAAACCCTTGTCAGCCAGAATTAACTCCCTATAATGCGCCACCACTGAGACGGCAAAGCGGCAACGCAGACGGCTCAGCAGGGCGTGAAGCGATTCACCCCGCCGGAGAAAAACGCTGAAAAAAGTGTTTGACTCTGAAGGAGGAAAGCGTA
>NZ_VWXG01000010.1:0-211492 GCF_011752515.1 Pantoea sp. Ap-870 | reverse complement strand
ATTCCAGGAGGACCAGTCGCCATCATGATTTACTTTTCCAATTTCAAGTGGCCAGTTACCTCCACAGTAGTTCGCACATACCCTTAAAGTCGATCCGGCATTTGCCTTCCACACACCGGATTGACAGGAAAGTATGGCACCAGACGCATCGCGGCTTACCAGCCCGTTTGGCGAGCAGCCTGTACCAGCCGTGTTTACACCATCAAGCTGTAAAACCTCTCCCGTTGACAGTCGCCCATCAGCCCGAACGCTTCCTCCACGAACCTGGCCGCCGGTGTAGATGTTTTTGTTATTAATGGCACGTACCCAGTCATTGTCAGACATATAAAACCCGCCGCCATATGTCTCGTTAAGCCAGCCTTTAGAGCCCCGCGTGATCATCCAGCCATTATTAGACCTGATGTCATTATTCGCGGTAATAGCGTTGCCTGCAGTGATATTAGCGCCTGCAGAGACGCCGGACCCTGCTGTGACGTTCTGGCCCGTCACGGTTCCGTTAGCAGTGATGTTGCCGCGTGCAGTGACGTTACTGCTGAATGCACCGTTTACCGCGTTCACCGTAGCCGCGTTATTCAGGTTGTTTCCTCCCATATCAATGCTGGTATGCATCGTGTTCAGGTCTGGCTTACCGGTAACGGAGAAACGATACAGGCGATCGCTTTCACCCTGCGCGGCACCCAGTTCATCCGTGGTCAGCAGAACGGCGATATGGCCCTGCGTGGTGCTGACGCCAAATTGTGAGAGCGGCATGCTCCAGCTGCTCATCGCGCCGGTTGCGATCCCTGACGTCCAGATATAGCCCCCCATGCCAGAGGTGATATCCATTGATATCTGTCGCAGCGCCAGAAAGGGCAGCGCGGAACCGTTCTGTGTAAAAATCAGCCCCTGCAGCTGGTCCGTGTTAGTTGCATTCCGGACAAGCGCAGCGCGATATACCTGGCCATCAATAGTGTTCTCACTGAAACCCTGCTCCAGAAAACCGGTGTTTTTCAACATGACCGGCGTCACGATAACAGGGGACGTTGTCGTGGCGCTGGAGAGCAGCGTATCGTAATAACGTCCCGTATAGCTTTTGACGGCCTGCGTGAAACGGGAAACCTGCGCAGCGGTGTTCATCCATGTCCGCTTATCCATCCAGTCACTGATAAGCGAATACCCCCAGACGCTGACGAGTAAGAGAATAATCAGTGCGGCACCGGTGCTGATGATCGCCCAGCCCCTGTCGTTTTTTTCAGTCGATTTCACAGGCATCACCATGTAATGAGTGGATGATAAAGTTTGATAAGCGCGACCAGCATCGCGCCGGCGCACAGCCAGGGCCCCATAGGTCCTCCCTGCTGGACGCGGCGCACCAGAAGCTGCCAGAGCACAAATAAAAAGACGCCTGTGAGCAGTGCATAAAGCCCCTCACAACCACCGAGCCAGGCCGCAACAGCGCCGGCCAGCCAGACGTCCCCAAGCCCCAGGCATTCACGCGCAGAGACTTTTCCAGTGACGTAGCGCCAGAGCCCGAATAACCCCAGCGCCGTCGCGGCAGAGAATGCATGCCCCCAGAATCCGGGGGCTGACAGAGCAGCAGCCAGACCTGCAATCAGGCAGCTCACCGTCATATAACGGGGCAGAAATCCGGTGAGCGCATCGATGAGCGTCATCCTGAAGAGAAAAAGGCTGAGCAACAGCGCCATCAGCCTTTCCAGAGCCGGCGCCGGCGACAGTACGATGCAGGTTGCCGATGCCGCAAAAAGCCAGGTAATGCCGGCGGGGGCGGGATTTAAAAAAATGGCCAGCCATTCTTTTTCATCATTGGTGGTCAGATAGCTGAGGCGTACCAGGTTTGCCATAAAACAGAACAGGCACAAGCCAAGCGGAAAAATGATGATAAGCATTGGCCACGGCATGCTCAGCGTCAGCAGCGTCACAGTTTAATTCCCCGTTCTTTTAGTAAAAGCTGGCGGTAAATGGCATATATGCGGTTGGCATAGGACTCGCGCGTTTCATGGCGGTCTTTTCTGAACCCGGCGTTATACGAGCCGAGACAGTTCCAGCTGTAGCCACAGACCTGAAAATGTCTGGCAAGTATCCAGGTGCCGATTTGTACATTAAGGCAGGGGCGCGTCAGCAAATCCTGTGGACCGCTGATGACCCCCTGCGCGATCAGCCCAGGAATATGTGAGGAATTGATCTGCATCAGCCCATAGTCCGTGCTAAGCGCCCGCCCGGTTTTTTTATCCCGGTTAATATTCGTTATTGCCGGCCGGAGGCTGCTCTCGCCCGTAGCGATGGCTTTAAGCAGGAGCGGATCGAGATGGTACTTCGCACCCGCTGCGTCAAAGCAAAACGCCCCCGCACGGGGGCAAAGCAATATCAGGAACAGAACCGTGGACAGGCGCAGCATGTCATCAGCCGTTATGCGTAAAGACGAGCGTGTTATTCCCGGTCATGCCGCTGTCAGCCGTGCAGGACTTTCCTGCCGCTTCCGCGCTGACAATGCCGTCGCTGAAATCCGTGCTGTTAATGCTGATTGCGCTGAATGCACCGCCGGAACCAAGCTGGGTGGCAATAGAGATGCAGTCTGCCTGCGGTACTTTCTGGGTCGTAACAGAAAATCCGTTGTTGAACCCGTTGGTCGCCACCGGTGCTATCACGACCTGGCCACCATAGCTGTTCCACATCGTCGCCGTGCCGGAGCTCGCCGTTCCCTGAATGGTCCAGCCGGCTTTCGGCGCGCCACCCTGCTGGATCAGGGTGCCGGTCATCGTGGTGCTGCTGGTAAAGTTGTACCCTCCCTGAGTCTGCTTAAGCTGCTGAGCATTGGTCACGATAAACTGGAGATTGGATACCTCCACGCCTACGGACTTTTTACCCCACAGGCTCCAGATCCATGCACCCACGATACAGATAACAACGATGGTGAGCAGTGCAATGGCGCCATGTTCCATAATGCCCCAGCCGCGATCGGGCTGGCGATGATGTTGCGGGAATGCCTTTGATGACATGATGTTTCCTTAATGTGTGCTGAAGGTGTTCATATCCTGAATCTGCATCACCATCAGCAGTATGAGTAAGAAGAAACTCATAATCAGGACGAGAGAAAAGAGCTTGGTGACGTTCGCGCGGCGGGCAACGCGCGCCAGCGCCTGCTCCAGCCAGCGATCGGCATAGTTGGTGATCAGCGATGCTGCGCTGTTGCCTTTATCGAGAAGAGAGAGGTAGTTCACCGCCTCACGGCTGGGGAAGTCATAACCGCTGTTGCGCATTGCGCGACCCAGAGAATCGCCCTCGCTCATGCAGTCCATTGCGCCCTCGATGCGCTCCTGCAGCCAGGGCGGAGCGAATCCGTTAAGGATCTGCAGCGACTTAAGCTCCTGCACGCCAGCACCCAGCAGCGCCCCGATATTCATCAGAAACACCGCCCCCTGCAGGTCTTTGTAAACCGACCAGGGCAAAAGGTAATCAGCGAAGCGACGCAGTCGCCCCCGCCATCGGGGCAGGGACCAGAACGCCAGCGTCACAAGTGCCGCGACCGCGCCGGCAGCAGTCAGTCCCCAGCGGCTGCTCCACTGCGCAACCCCATTCATAAATCCGAGTGCGCCAGTCCAGCCTGCCGGATCGGACATTTTGCTCAGGGTGGGGACCAGCGCCAGGTTGTTGGCCAGCAGCAACCCCGTCCCCAGCAATACCAGCACGATCGGGAATACTGAGGCGAATACCACCTGGCCGAGAATGCGACGACGGGCCACAATGAGTTTATCCGCCTGCATCAGGGCACCGGGAATATTGCCGGTTTCCATGCCGGCGCTGATAAGTGCGGCCTCTTCGTAAGGTGCCCAGGCGGCCAGCACGTCCTGCAGCGCGCGACCGGGGCGGTTATCGTTCACCCCTTCAAGACAGTCCTGAACCAGCTCGTGGTAAGGATGCCAGCGGCTGCCAAAGTCGGTGTGCACCTCGCCAATCATGGTCAGGGCCTCTTTGAGTTGTTTACGGTTTTCCAGCAGAAAGCGCAGGGTCTCGTAAAACGGCTGGCGGTACTGGCCGGTGAATGTTGCCCTGACCAGGCGGTAGCGCAGGTTTTCTGCTATCGACATATGCCTGTCAGGCGTGAAGCGATCAGCGGATGCCATCGGGTACCTCGCACTCCATTACCGAATCTTCATCCAGCGGACAGATAAGATCGCCTTCCAGCGGGTCAACACGCCCCTCAGCCAGGTATCTCATCAGGTGCATGCGGCGGGTAATACCGCCCTGATTCACCCAGTACTGACGGGCAACGGCCGGGCCGTGTGACAGCCAGAGCTGCATCAGGCGGGCATCGGTCCGTATTACTTCGGCAATGGCCGTGCGCCCGGTCACACCCCGGCTGATAATGCGTCCGGTCAGCGGCACCGTTTTCTGACAGTGGGGACAGCCTTCGTGATTGCGGAAAAAGAGTTTGCTGGTATCGCAGAAGCCCTCAACAGTGCAGTACCGTTCAAGACGTTCCAGCGTATCAGCGTCCAGCTCAGGTGCTTTTTTCTCCCACGGCACCCGGCAGTGTTCGCACAGCAGCGGCACGAGACGCTGGCCTATTAAGCCGGTGATGAGTGCGGCATCTGCCAGAAGGTGGCGGTCAATACCGAAGTGCTCCATACGACGCAGGGAGCCAATGGGGCTCTGCGTGTGCAGCGTGGAGAACAGCGCGTGGCCGGTTTCACTGGCGTAAATGCCGGCGATAAGGGAGTGCAGGTCACGCATCTCGCCGTTCAGAATGGCATCCGGATCGAGACGCAGCGCGGAGGCATTGGCGTTAGTCCAGGCGCGACTGATGGCCTCCGGCGAGTTATCGGCAGGCATGACGGCCGTCTGTATGGCACCCGGAATCCGACCCTCAGGCGGATTTTCCAGCGTCAGCAGGCGCTTTTTACCGCCCGTCAGATCAAGCCAGATGTCACTGAACACGCGCAGCGTGGCGCTTTTGCCCGAGCCGGTTGGGCCAGTGAGCAGCACCATGCCTTCCGGAAGGCGAAGGATCTGCATAATGAGCTTTATCTGCTCCGGCAGAAAACCCAGCTGCGGCAGCGTCGGTATGTTGTCACCGTCGTCCGGAATAAGACGCATGACAACTATCAACCCGTCGGGCGTTGGACGATGCTCGTATCGCGCGCCATAAAGACCGGCGCGGCGGGCAAACTTTGCATCTATGCGTCCTGACTGCTCGCGACCGGCAAAAAATGACTGTTCGCGCACGTCGCACATGGAAAGATATGAGGTAGAGGCCAGCGTCATCCCCTCCACATCTTTCACTTCATCCACCACCTCCAGCTCGCCATGAATACGCAGCTGGACGATGGAAATCCTGCGATCACTGCTGATTTCAATATGAATATCAGAGGCATTGAACTCGTGACCGAGCCTCATATAGTTGATGACCTTATCCTGCGATACGCTGATGTCGAGCTTGTCCAGATCGCCTTCGCTGACGCTCTGTGACAGGCTCAGGCCGCGCTGCTCTGCCACTTCACGCCGGCGGTTCAGCTCGCTCAGCGTCACAAACTCGGTTTTTGCCGTGGGATGCGTCCGGGTGACGTCCATCACCCAGCGTTGTATGGCCGCTTCTTTACGGCGGTTGCCGTCGATTAACAGTGTTACGCCACCGGTGGCATGCAGCTCGGCGAACACAAAATCCATTATCTCTTTATCAGGTGTCATCGTGGCCTCAGAAGGAGAGTTCAGAATTGTCGCTGAGGCGCACAAGCGTTGACGTTACCTCAGTGACGCGTTTAGCCGTGCCCGGGATTTGATCGCCTTTTACCACCTCCGTGACCCCGCCGTCAGGCAGGACAATGCGCGCGCGTAACTGATTACCCCGCCCGTAAATTTCCTGCAGTCGAACGCTGCCGGCGCGCTTCTCCGTGCCGGCAGACGCAGCCTGCTGAGAGGGGGCAGGCTGCGCCATAACCGGCATGGCCGGCTGGCTGGCGGTGGCCAGATAATTCCGGTCGGCACCCTGTCCGGACTGACTTTCCCGCAGCTGCTGCTCCAGCCGCGCCGTCTGCACTTTCTGCTCCAGAATCAGATTGCGGGCCTGCGCAGCTTCCAGCTCCCCGAGGGTGACATTCGGCGGCAGCACATCGCCGGCAGCGGCCGCAGGCGCGGGTCCGCAGAGCAGAGCGGACAGAAGCAGCCCAGGCAGGGCGGGATTAATTCTGCGCATAGATGCTCCCCTTCATGGTGTAGTCGAACTGCCCCTGCGGGCTCATGGTGATCGAAAGGCTGCTGAGGCGAAGCCCCGTGGCATCAAAATCCTGCAACAGTCGCTCGGGCTGCAGACGTGAGCTGACAGAAAAGTTAAATTCCCGCCAGTCCTGTATAGGGGTAATTTTTTCCTCACCCGGCGCGACCGGCGGCGGCTTCACCTCGGTAAATTTCACGTCGAGATTGCGGCGCTGCAGATGGGATATAAAGCGCATAAGCTGAGCATCAGCACCGGGCAGAGCTTCGTCAGTGAACCCGGTCGGGGGGGTATGGTTAAAGGGAATGAAAACATCACCGTTTTTACCGCCTTCCTGCAGATTGAAGACGGCTGAGTGACCGAGCAGCTCACGGGCGCGGCGGGAGAAATCCTCGACCGTTGCACCCGGGGTGGCAACAAAGCGCAGGCGCAGGCCCTCCGGGACGCATTCCCCGTCGGTAAAGCGCCAGCCGGCAACGGATGCGAATACGGGCTCACGCGTGAGCCAGCAGTTGCTTAGCAGCACTGAAACAGGAGGCAGTGAGGCCCACGGGTGCGGTGCGCGTGCGGGTTCAGCCGGCTTTTCTTTCGTCAATGCCATGCGGGCGCGAAACGCTGCCATTGCAGCGGCCTGTTCAGCCTTTTCCGATGCCGCATCGAACCAGTAAACGCCACAGGCCACCGCGAGGCTGACGGCGGCTGCCGGGATAATGACCGACAGGGCGGTCACGCGCTTATGAAGCCGGCAGCGTTTTACCTGCGCCCGGCTGAGTCTGTCGGTCAGTGTGCCGGCGTGCAGGTTGTCGTCTGCCGTTGCGGCACAGCGTAAACGCGGCGAATCAGCATCATTAAAACGCAGGAAGTTTGCCGCCGACTGTTCAATGATGGCGCGGGAGCCGGTCACATCGCCCATAACGGATAACTGCCCGCCGATAGCCGCGAAAAAGACCCACGAATCCTCGGTGTGACTCAGGCGGTAAATACCCCAGGCATTTCCGCCCTCGGCCAGCAGGAATGCCACGGCCAGCGCGTGCTGGCTGCGGCGCACGCGCCCCGGGGAAACCAGGCCGCGCATTGAAGCATTTCCTCTTCCGGCAGCGGCATAATGCGTATCAGGCGACGCTTTACTGCGAAACCGGGTACTTAACGCATTACGCTGCGGCTCCCAGTGCAGACCTGCCATCCAGTCCCGCCGCTGATGCGTCAAACGGATGCCGGCCCGGAGGCTCATTTTTTTCAGTACTGACATGGTTTACCTCAGCAGAACAGGGGTGATCATGATGACGAGCGTCGTGCGGCCGCGGGAGCCTGTCTGGCCGCCGCCCAGAATGAAGTTGTTTGGCGTAAGGGTGCCCTGTTTGTCTGCAGAAAGGTTCTGCTGTTCCGAACCGGTCAGCACCAGCGTCTGACCAGAGCGCAGATTGACCTTGCGGGCCAGCCCTTCGGTTGACGTTGTCGGCAGATCGTTACGAGTATTGCCGTCAGCGCTGAGGAATTTCTCAATCTGCGGCGGGCTGGTATAGCTGAAGGCGAACTGCAGCTGCACGTCGCCGTTTTCCTGAATGAACGGCAGCATGGTCATGAACAGGCCGGTGGTAATGGTCGTCGTCGTCATCGATGAGGTGACGCCCACGTTCGCCGTTGCGGTTGTGCTGGAACTGGACAGGATGCCTTTCTGGCTTGAAAGCTGATACGCCACCGGCGTCAGGTTGGCTGTAGGGTCAGTCTGGTTCAGTGCCATGCTGACATTACCCTGCTCGGAAAGGGCTTTAATAAGCAGGCTTGATCCGGAGAATTTAGCCGCATTACCTGTGGCCGTATCGAGGATTGAGATACCGGCGCTGGCGGCTGATGTGGAGGCATTGGCCATTGACCCTGTCAGGCTGGCGCCAAAGTTATGGAGGGATTTATAAACCAGCCCCCAGTCAAGGCCCAGCTGCTCGTTGCGTGTCTGGCTGACGCTGACAATCTGAATATTGAGCTGTACCTGACGGCTCAGAACCTTGTTCTGATACTCGATATAGCGACCGATGCGGTTAAGCACGTCAGGCGTATCCGTCACGCTCAGCGTGCCGGTGGCGGCCGAAAGCCAGAATCGCCCGGATTTTGGGGTCACCATCTGCTCAACCGTTTTACGAATATCATCGTAAAGGTCGCTGTTCATGCCGTAATCAGTTTTCTGATTAGAGCTGATATCGCCTGTCGTCCCGCCGGTCGTCCCGCCGCCGCTGCCCAGCTGATTGCCTGAGCCGGAATTGATCGAGGCGCTGCTGTTAACCTTTGTATTCAGGATAACCAGCTGAAAAGTGCGGGTATCCTGAAGATAGAAATACACGCCGCTGCTGTCACTTCGCCAGGACAGGCCGTATCCGCTGGCTTCAATATCAAGAAGATCGCGGACATCCCCCTGGAACTTAAGGCCACGCGCAATCATGGTGCTTTGCTGAACAGGCGCGGCCTGCCCTGCAGAAGCGCCGATCTGTGAAAGCGGCACACGACCGTTATCATCGGGTGCCGGCAACGCACCGCTCATCGGGGAGGTGACCACACCTCCGGTTGTGACATTGCTCAGCGCTGCATAAGCATCGGGGGTGATCGACACCCGGATGCCACAAAGCGCGGTGATGCGCTGACCCAGCTCCGGCAGTGAAATCCCTTCCGGCCGGTTAATCGTTATCTGACAGGAAGGCAGTTTTTTTTCATCCGGCGTGGACACGACCGGTGCAACCGGCTGCAGGTTCACCCAGGGTTTATCAGACCAGACAACGGTAGGCTGAGATAAAGCCTGGCGGCTCTGCAGCACCCACTGTGCCGTTTCAGCCTGACCTGTGGCTTCCTTATCCATTTTGCTGATTTCACTCAGCGAACATGATGACAGCACAAACGCGGCGGCCAGCGCTGTCAGGCAGAAAGGTAAACGGCGCATCCGCAGCCCCCTGGTGTTGTTAGTTAAGGTAAACAATGCTGCCCTCCGATACGCCGGACGGCAGAGAGAGATTCATATCGGTGCCATCCGCCATGCGCAGACGGCCACCGCTGACGGTCAGGGCCAGCGCCGAGGTCATGGACCTCGCACGCAGCGCGGCAAAAACACCGTCAGTTGCAGGCACCCATATCCAGAGGCGCCCCCCCTGGATAACGGTCTTAATGCGATTGTCCGGGAGCGGCACCATACCTGTCTGAGCAAGTGATACCGGACCATCAGCCACCGCTTTTCCGTAGCGCCAGTTATTTACCGCGTCCGCGGTGCGCAGCATGTCGCCGGCAAGCCGATCCGGCAGGGTCTGCTGCATTGAAAGCCGGATGTGTTCAGCAGAATGGCGCTGCGCATCACCCGCCATCAGCGAAATGACCAGACAGAACACGAGTATGGGCAGCGCAAACCCCATCTCAGTGACCTCCTCCCACTGGCGTATCGCTCACGGAAATCAGGCACTGAATACGATTGGCTTCAGCGAAAAGAGGTTTTTCGGCTTTGCGGTAGAGGTCAAAAACCTGAACCATGACCGACTCAAAGTTGCCGTGGAAAACCAGCGGCGCATCGATGCGGTAATCAAGCGTCACGGGCCAGATAACGACCCAGTTGCCGCCATTACTGCACTGTGCTTTCGAAGCCCAGCTGGTCAGCGTCTCTTTCAGGGTCGAACCCGGTTCCGCCCGCCAGGTCTGCCCGACGGGAAGCGCAGCAACTGGCGTACCCGGCGCATAAGAAGATGAGGCCTGGCTGCTGACGGGAGGCGCCGGCGGCAGCGTTGTAACGGGGCTGACCGGTGCCGACGGTGAGGTGCCGTTCACTGTAGACTGCAGCGCGGTCGCCGGGCGCGCTGCGGCCACAGTGGGTTTCTGCGACAGCGCTGTTCTTCGATCAGGTGCATGAGTCGCAGCAGGGGATGACACCGGTTTGCTTTTTACCGGGGCCACCGAAGGGATTTTCTGTGGTGCCGACACGTTCGCCGCCGTCAGCACCGGAGACGGAACTGCGGGATTCTGCGGTTTGAGCGAGGTTTCCGGGGCGGTGGCCGGGGCATTGACGCTGATGGTGTCACCGGTAAAAGGATTGCGTGAGACGGTATTGCCTTTTCCTGTCACCACCGGGGGCTGAACAGGCTGCGTCACAACCGGACGATTCACATTTACAGCCTGTGGCGCACGCGAGATCGGCACCGTCTGGGGGGTAGCAAAACTACGAAACTGGTCACGCAGCTCAAAGCAGATTTCACGGTTCACTTCATCCACCTTCAGGCGCCAGGCCGGACCGGCCAGCACCTGCAGGGCTTCGCTCAGTTTCACGGGACCGATATCGCGCTGCACGGCAGGAAGGGGGCGGCTGAGCAGTTCTGAAAATGCTGAAGAAGTGGCTGAGCATAGTGAATAGCCGGACTCCAGCAGGAGATAACGAAATCCTTCTCCCACTGAGTTAACCAGCTGAGCAGGCATAGTGATATCGATTATCTGATTAAGCGGATCGCGCTGCGCATCATCTGGGCGTGTGCTGACGAGCGTGTAACGGTCGTAGCGCACCACTTCAGGAGAACGATTTCGGTAAATGTCATCGAAGCGGGCAGGCTGCTGATAACGGCCATTGATTAATGGCGCTGCGTCAGAGGCCGGGTTGCTGCAGCTGGCCAGCATGACAGAGCAGGCAAGCAGTCCGGCTCCCGTTGCCGCGCGTCTTGAAGGTACTGCCATCAGGATTCACCCCAGGAATAGTCTTAGTCAGGAGTGCTATTCTCGCGGTGGAGGAAAAACGGACAATGCGAAACTATGTCTGCGGATTAAAGAATTAAGTTTTGCAAACCGATAGAAGAGAAGTGGCAGTCAGTCACTTTATCAAAACAGTCAAAATGAGGATGACATGAAAAAAAGCATTAGCGGTGTTTGCCTTTACTTAGCACTGGTCGCCGGAGCAACGGCTGCTGGCAACGATAACGTACAGTTAAGTAATCTGCATTTTCAGAGCACACAAAACGGATTACAAACAATTCAGGGGCTGGGCCAAAATACCAGTTCAAAGACCCTCGCAAATGTAATCATCAAAATCAACCTGCTTAAAGATGATGTGGTCATCGGTCAGGCGGGAGACCTTGTCAGTAACATTGAGCCTGGTCAGAAATTTGTTATTAACGCCAGCTTCAACAGCTTTGAACTGCACCCTGACTCGTTCAAGGTTACAGAGGTAACGGCTTTCCAGAAATAATACCCTCCGGGTCAACCCCTTCGGTCCATAAAAGCAAGTTTTACGTATCGAAGGGGTTCTCGATTTTCCCGCTGTTTCAGGTTGCATTGGATAAAAAAAGCGCCCGAAGGGTAAGCGTCACGTTTATACCGTCTTCCATTTCTTCCCGTGTTTCCTACCATGGACACTTTCGCGAACATGGACACTACCGTGGACAGAAACACGCCTTACACCAGTCGACCCTGGATCATTACTGCACTCAGCCTGCGGTTTAACGACGCCCTGACCTACCGTGAAATCGCTGAGCAACTGAAAGTCAGCACTTCCGCTACGCATAAAATGTTCAAGCGTTTTCGCCGTACGGGTATTAACTGGCCGCTGCCCGAGGACTACACGCCTGAACGGCTTGAGGAGGAGCTCTACGCCTTCAATCTGGAAACGAACCTGCCCGTAAAAAAGCGGCGTCCGGACTGGCCGCTGGAGTTCAAAATCCGTATGGCAGAGTTGAGCCTGCAGCCGGACGCCTGCGTGGCAAAGCTGGCCCGGGAGCATGGGGTCAATGACAATCTGGTATTTAACTGGCGCAACCTGCACCGTCAGGGCCTGCTGGATCCTGCCACGCGCGCCGGGATGATACCCGTCACGGTTGAGCCTTTTCCTGTTCCGGTCAGGCAGAACGGCGGCACACCGGATTCGCCCCCCGTTATCAGCTGTAAGCTGACGCTGCCTGGCGGCACCCTGAGCCTGACCGGCCCCGTGACACCGGAGCTGCTGCGGGCGCTGGTCAGTGCAATCCGTGGGAGTGAGGTATGATTAGCTTTCCGGCAGGCGCACGCATCTGGCTGGTTGCCGGCGTGACGGACATGCGCTGCAGCTTCAACGGTCTGGCCGCAAAGGTGCAGAACACGCTGCGTGCCGACCCTTTCAGCGGCCACCTGTTCATCTTCCGGGGCCGGCGCGGCGATATGGTTAAGGTCCTCTGGGCAGACCCCGATGGTCTTTGTCTTTTTACGAAGCGCCTTGAGCGGGGGCGTTTCGTCTGGCCGGTGAACCGGGACGGCAGGGTGCACCTGACGCAGGCCCAGCTGGCCATGCTGCTGGAAGGCATTAACTGGAAGCATCCGCAGCGGATAAATCCTCCTGGCCTGCGCATCTGAACCGGCGTAATGTGAGCGCATGGAACGCTCACTTTCTGCAGAAAATGCCCGCCTCAGGGCGCTGCTGGACACACAGCAGCGAAGCCTTGAGCAGATGGCCGAAAACAACCGCCTCCTGTCACAACGGGTGGCGGCGTACGCCAGCGAAATCAGCCGGCTGAAAGCGCTGGTCGCGAAGCTGCAGCGGATGCAGTTCGGCAAAAGCTCCGAAAAGCTGCGGGAGAAAACGCAGCGTCAGGTGCGTCAGGCAGAGGAGCACATCAGCGCCCTGCAGGAGGAGATGGCAGAGGTCCTGGGTGAACAGCATGACCCGGTACTTCCGCCGCCGCTGCGCCAGTCTTCCGCCCGCAAACCGTTGCCGGCCTCGCTTCACCGTGAAATCCGCATGCTGCCACCGACAGAAACCGCCTGTCCGGCCTGCGGCGGCGAGCTCAGCGCGCTGGGCTGCGACGTGTCGGAACAGCTGGAGCTCATCAGCAGCGCCTTTAAGGTCATCGAGACGCAGCGGCCGAAGCTGGCCTGCTGCCGCTGTGACCACATCGTTCAGGCCCCCATGCCGTCAAAACCCATAGAGCGCAGCTACGCGGGCCCCGGGCTGCTGGCGCGCATCGTCACGGCGAAGTTCGCGGAGCACACGCCTCACTATCGTCAGTCGGAGATATACCGCCGTCAGGGCGTGGAGCTGAGTCGTGCCACGCTGGGGCGCTGGTCCGGCGCGGTGAGCGAACTGCTGGAGCCACTGTATAAGCTGCTGCGTCAGTACGTGCTGATGCCGGGTAAGGTGCACACCGACGATATCCCGGTGCCGGTTCAGGAGCCGGGCAGCGGCAAAACCCGGACTGCCCGGCTGTGGGTGTACGTACGGGATGACCGCAACGCCGGTTCGCAGCTGCCGGCGGCGGTCTGGTTCGCTTACTCGCCGGACCGTAAGGGCGTTCATCCACAGCAGCATCTCGCCAGGTACAGCGGCATCCTGCAGGCGGATGCCTACGGGGGCTACAACGCCCTGTACAAAGACGACCGCATCACGGAAGCGGCCTGCATGGCCCACGCCCGGCGGAAAATCCACGACGTTCATGCCCGCACGCCGACCGGTATCACCACCGAAGCGCTCAGGCGCATCGGCGAACTGTATGCCATCGAGACGGAGATACGCGGAAGCCCGGCAGAGGAACGGCTGGCGGTCCGGAAAGCGCAGACCGTGCCGCTGATGCAGTCGCTGTACGACTGGATACAGGTTCAGATGACGGAGCTGTCGCGCCACTCCGATACGGCAAAGGCGTTCGCCTACCTGCTGAAGCAGTGGGACGCGCTGAACCTGTACTGCAGCAATGGCTGGGCGGAAATCGACAACAACATCGCGGAAAACGCGCTGCGGTGCGTCGCCCTGGGCCGGAAGAACTGGCTGTTCGCCGGTTCAGACGCAGGTGGGGAGCGGGCAGCGGTTCTGTACTCGCTGATCGGCACCTGCCGGCTGAACGGCGTGGAGCCGGAGGCGTGGCTGCGTTACGTCATCGGCCACATCCAGGACTGGCCGGTGAACCGGCTGCGCGATCTGCTGCCCTGGAAAGCTGACCTGCTGCCCGCGACGGGATGATATCTCAGAACCGGTAGCTTACCTGCAGCGAGCCCTGACTGTCGCGGTAGCCACCGCCTCCGGCCTGCTGCGTGAACACCAGGGCGCCCGACAGGCTCCTCGACAGACGCCCCTCCACACCCGTTTTCAGCTCGGCCACGTTCCGGCTACCCCGCACATCATCCGTTTCTTCATTCATGCGCACGCCGTACACCTGTGTGTTGTGCAGCCAGTTCACCTCCACGAACGGCTGGAACTCGCGCACGGTCTGCTGGTCCAGCCGGCTTTTCCCGTTCAGGTAGGTTCTGAGTCCCAGGCGGGTGGTGACCCCGTCGTTTCCCGTCCCCTGCACGCGGGTGCCGCCCGCCTCGGTGTGGTCATCCGCCCGGATGCCGGACCAGACAGCCTGCGCGTGCGGTTCAAGGAACAGGCGGTTCTCCGTTCCGCTGCGGCTCTGCCAGCGTCCCGCCAGCCAGGCATAGCCGCCCTCCAGCGACGCCTTTATTCCCTGACTGTTGTAGCGCTCCACAGGCAGCATATCCCCTGAGACCTCGTTGCGGAACCAGTTGTACTGCGCCCACGTCTCGGCCCATGCGCCGGTTTTGGCCTCTGCGTTCTGGTACCACGTGCCGTACACCCCTGCACTGTATCCGCTCACGCTGCCCTTTGCGTCCCGGCCGGTCAGGCCGTTGTGTGAGCCGCTGTCCGCCCGGCCGTAGCCGCCCATAAGGCCGGCGTGAAGCGCGTCCGTGCCGTTTGTGGAGCCCTGAATAATATCCCCGCCCAGCTGCAGCACATAACGGTCAGTCTGCGTGCGGTTCTGGCCGTCCGCCATGGACGCGCGCCCGTGGCTGCCCAGATTACGCATCCACAGGCTGGTCGTACGGGCCTCCCCCGTTACCGGGTCGCTGTAGCGCGTTTCCCCGCTGCGGTCCCGCATTGACAGGTCAAACAGGGTATTCGCCGCCTGAAGGTTAGCCGTGTAGGCCGACGCCTCGGGGCGATACATGCGGACTGGCTCAGGTGAAGGCCCGGGAGAAGGTGTGGGGTCAGGGACTGATGCGAAGGCAGTGCTGGTCAGGTACCAGCCCGCCGTGTCGGTAC
Source organism: Pantoea sp. Ap-870 (assembly GCF_011752515.1). Classification (NCBI taxonomy): domain Bacteria; kingdom Pseudomonadati; phylum Pseudomonadota; class Gammaproteobacteria; order Enterobacterales; family Erwiniaceae; genus Pantoea; species Pantoea sp. Ap-870. The sequence goes on along the minus strand of NZ_VWXG01000010.1, from coordinate 196,271 downwards.
CCGAAACGTTTCCTTTGCGCAGCCTGTAGTCGTAGGCACCGGCCACCACGCGGTTACCCAGCGAGAACACGGCGTCAGAGCGCCCGCCCACGCTGATGAGCTGGATACCGTCCAGCGTCTGCGCGCCGCCGCCGTTCTCGTTGGTCACGAAAAGCGTGCTGGCACCGCTTGTGTTGCCGGTCACCACGAGGCGGTCAGTCAGGGAGTCATCGCCGCCCAGCACGCTGCCGAGCGATACCGAGCTGCCGGGCAGTCCGGTATAATCACCGTTAACCGTCAGGGTGTTGCCCGCGCTGGCCGGGGTGGGATTCAGCACGAGGCTTCCGCGGTTGGTCAGGCTGGCATTAATGACTGAGGAGGCGTTTTTTTCCGTACTGAAGAGCAGTGTGCCGTTCTGTGACAGGGCACCGTCAAGGATACTGCCGCTTTCCAGGGTCAGGGTGCCGTTATTTACCGTGCCGTTAGCGGCGGACCAGCGGGCAGATGGTGAGAGCGTCAGTGAACTGCCGGACGTGACGGTAATATTGTCCACGCTTGCGTTATTCGTGGCGGTGAACGCTGCGGACGAGTTTCCATCCCCCACGAACACTGCAGAGCCCGCCTGACCGGTTAATGCGCCGTTAATAACCGCTCTGGTCCCACTGATATAAATCGCTGAGTTGCCAAGGTAAACAGAGCCATCAAGCAATCCTGAGTTGTGAATACCGCCGCTAATGTTGCCTGAATTGTATACAGACCAGTTTCCCCCTCTGATTGTGCCGCTGTTTACAATCTGAGAGATGTTACCGGCATTGCTTATACCCGTGTCTGCCCCCTGAATGATTCCACCAGACTCATTGAGGATACTGCCAATCGTTCCTTCGTTGAGAATACCATTGCCGACGGAGCCCGTAATGGTGCCCGTATTGTCAATTTTACCTATCCGGTTGGTTATTCCACTCGTTGTAAGGTTAGTAATACCTGTCGCAGCTTTGATTTTCCCGTTATTAAAAACCGCGTCAATTGATGAAAGGTTATAAAGGGCGGTGGTGTAATTGTCGTTTCCGGTCAGATCGCTGTTGAGGGCCATATTGGTGATCAGGGAATCATTCTGCAGTGTGCCGCTGTTTGTAAAATCCCCAATAAACCCTGAAACGTTATAAACGGCGGCAATACCTGTCCCTCCGGTCACGGATATAAGTCCGTCATTAATAAAGTCATCAATGTGAGTTTCGTTTGACACCCCAGGCCCGTTACTGGCTATGCGTATACCCGTGTAAGCAGAAGTGATGGTGCCACCATTACCAAACACTTCCAGATTGTTGTCCGGAATATAGACCGCGACGCCACCCACGCCCTCACGGGTAACATCAACAGAAGCTCCCTGAGCCACCGAGAAAAAACCCAGTGACGGCGAAACCGTACATTCTTCGGTTTCCTGACTGGTGACGGTCTGTGAATCTTCATCGGCAACCGAGTCACAGACACTGGCTGCCACTGATGAAAATGAAAGTAAATTTAAACTCATCAGGCTGACGGTCCACAATACGTGCTTTTTTTCATGAATCATTTTGAACCCCGTTCAGGAAAAAACTTCATAAATACTGGCGTGAAATAAGCGAAGTCTGGTTTCATCAATACATATATCTGATGCTTTAAAGATTCCGGCTCAAATGACTTTTCCCTTTAAGACTGGCTGCTTTCGGAGGCTCTTTTTAGCAAGAGGCTCCTGGTGATTTTTTTCCCTAACTGTACCGAGGGTATTTCAACCAGCCTGAACATCACTGACGCTATTCCCGTGCTTATGACGACTGACAGTATAAATACTGCCGGGTTACCGTTTTGCATCGCCGATGAAGGTAAAGCGTTTTTGATAAAAAGCATCACCGGGTAATGAACCAGGTACAGTGAGTAAGAAATATCACCCAGAAATGACAGCGCGCGAATGTTTACGGTTTTTATATGGCAGCTCAGCGCAATGACCGAAGCCATAATTACCAGCGCCGGCCAGAAGCCGCCGCTCATGCCGAAAACCTGCGGCCCGGTGATGGTGACAAAAGTAATGGCTAAAGCGAGAGCACCCCACGCCACTGCCCGGATAACGCGGGAGTCACTGATTTTGTTATTCACCATCAGTTCTGCCAGAAACATACCCGCAATGAATTCAAAAACAATCGTGTTACTGCCAATTTTAATCCAGCCCTGCCACCAGTCCGAGACAACCATTTCAGGTGATACCTGAGAGGAGAAGCTGAAACTGCCGTTATAAAAGAGCTGAAATCCCACCATGGCAGTCATAAAAATCAGCGCACAGAGACAGCTGCGGTAGCGATAACTGAGACGCATGGAAAGGGCAAAAACGGCGTAGAACATGACTTCATAGGACAGGGTCCAGGGTGGCCCCAGCGGACTGAAACCAAACGTCGGCCCCGGTCTGGTGTAATCCTGAAGGCAGAAATAAAGCACACATGACATCTGGCCGATGGTCCGTTCAGGATAAACAAAGACAAGTGAGGCGAGCCAGACCAGAAAGAGGGGAGGCCATATGCGGAAAAAACGCTTAATTAAAAATGTACTGGCTTCCTCCGGTGCCTGGCGGGTGATGAACGTCATAATGAAACCACTGACGATGAAAAAAACATCCACGCCCAGGGCTCCGGGAATGTGATTTGCCCAGTAATCCCCCAGAAAGGCAGCGTTATGGGCAATGACTACAAGCAAGGCCGCCAGTCCGCGTACGTACTGAATAGTCAGAATTTTCACGGTTATTTTGCGCTCTGTTCAGTTGGAAATAATTCATAATTACTTAATTTATCAGCATCCCTTTTACCACACCAGATACCAACCGGAACTAAAATGAGCGCAGGGCACAGCGGGTTATACGGCAGAATCACCTCCCTGACAAATCCACAATGACTTTCAGTATCGGCTGTTGGCCGGCACTGAACACTGGCTGTCACGGTTACCACCGTTAGGAAAATACTTTTTTAGGTACCACTCATCAGTACCATTTTTAAGATGAGTAATGCCAAAATTTCGCGTGAGGTATGTTATTTTAACCAAGCGGTGAATCCCCCTAAGCGGCGGGGCTGAGCCACAAAAAGGCTGAAAGCCTTGGCCAATAAGCGGGTCAGGTTGTGGCTTTTCCTGACTCACCGGGAGGCACCCGGCACCGCTCAGTTTTCTACAGGAAATCTGATGGATGTAAACAAACGGACGTGAATCCCCCTCAGCGGCGGGGCCAAGTCAGATACAAACATAATCATCCTGGCAATGAGCAGAAACGGCAGGTCAGGTTCTGGCTTTTCTGACCTATCGGGAGGCACCCGACACGTCCGGGACAGTTGCAGTTTTCAGCAGACAAAAGGGCTGCGGCTTTAGCCGCAGCCCTTTTTATTTATGCTGAATCCAGAGATGAGCTACACATCAGAAAGACAACCTCCATTCCGGATGGTTGGGGTTATTACGCCCATCCGGTGTCTTTCAGGCCCTGATTTTCCGGTAGGCAGGGTGAGTATTCACCCCCCACAAACCGGCCAGCGCACTGACAACAGCCCCCGCCAGAAGAGCGATGAATGACCACAGAGCGATTTTTGCAGCCGCGCTGGCGGCTTCGTCAGCTTTCTCTTTTGCCTGCTTTTTGAATTCCGCGTACTGCGCCTTCGCATCGTTCAGATTACTCTGGAGCCGGGCCATACGGTCGCTTACCTCCTGAACGGTTTTGTCACGCGCCTGAATGAAGTTATCGACGGCCCTGTCCGCTTCTTCCGGTGACAGACGGGTATTTTCTGCCAGCGCTTTTTTCACCTCATTCCTGTCGACACCTTTGCTGACTGCATCCGCCCGTGACTTCAGTTTACCGCTCAGCGTATCAATAATGGCGTCACTGTTGCCCGGGTTAACAGCCAAATCTTTGACCGAATCTGCAATATCACTCCCCGCTGCCTGAAGCTGGGACTGCAGAAATTCCGGCTGAAGTTCTTTAATGTTGCTCCTGCGCAGCGCATCAAGTACCTGTTTGTCCGCCTGCGGGGCTGTGAGCTGCGTGTTCAGTCCGAGCCTGTCAGCAACATTCTGAGCGATATCGGCTGTTGCGCCCGATGCTTTTCCTGCGGCACTGCCCAGTCCACTCACAGCAGAACCCGTAGCAGATGCTGCTGCGCCAACGGCGCTTCCCGCCATGTGCAGAATGCCGCCAGCGGCGGCGAAGCCCAGCACGGAAGCAACAAGCAGGGATGTGGCCCATGAGAGAAATCCATGGATGGTTCCATCCGCGCCCGCCAGCCTGCCGGCCACAAAACCGCCGCAGGCCAGACTCAGCACTATCGAGATAACTGACCAGATAATAACAGCCTTGTCAGCACCGTTAATGACATCGTCAGACTGAGGTGAAAGCATTGAAAAACCAAGGCTTGACCCAAGCGTGGTCAGCAGCAGGGACACTGCCATTACCGTTACCACGCCCGCAATGATGCTGCCCCACGAGACGCTTCTGTTCAGTTCCGCTTCTTTTACAAGTTCCATTGTAATCTCCATTTAAAAGCTATTAAAAAGACGGGATTAATCCACGCCCAGATTAATCTTAGTAAAAATATGAGGCACTCAAAGCCGATTAGACGAAACAAGCATCACCTGTGCTGTCAGAGTGAAGTGGGCCGAACCGATAAAGCGCAAGACGGTGCAGGTGAGACGCTTACCCCGAAGGCGCTTTCTTGTCTGGCATAGCGGTAACTCATTCAGGATAAAATTCCTGAGACAGAATTTGTCCCATATCCCAGATACAGTCCTCGGGAAAGACGTCAAGTTGCGTTTCCTGAGTTGCAGAAGATACAGCATCGGCCCATACAGCAGCTATCCAGTCACGATCAGAGAGCGCAGTTTTCAGGCTGGGTGTGCCTTTGATGTGTAATGCCAGTGCTTTTCTTTGTTCTTTGATGGTTCGCTGCCAGCTGGAACCTCGGCGGCCCGGCTGAAACTTCCATTTGAGAAGATGCGCCAGCAGAACGGCCATACGACTGGCAAGTTCCCGCTTCTCGCTTTTGCCCACGTCCTCGATCTCCTCGGCGATATTAGCAATATCAATCTCAGAGAACCGACCGGCACGCAGTAAAGCTGCCTGCTCCTGAGCCCAGGCAACAACATCAGCTTCGTATCGTGTGTTCATGGTAGATCTCCAGTGACATTCCTGATTAATGAACATCATTATAGAAGAAAAAAGCGCCAGACTGAACCGGCGCACTTTAGGTCATAATTATATGAATCCATTACGAAATGGCGTAAATGGCTTTCCGGCATATGCCATAACCGTGTCCGAGGAACGGTATGTCATCGTCAAAATCCATTGGTGGCTCATTCGCCGGATTCTGTGGCGCTGACTGAGGCTGCTGAGGTTGCTGAGGCTGGCCCCATGCACTCTGCTGACCTGACTGCACATTGTTTCCACTGGTGTTGGTGCCATTGTTACGGCCTCCGCCCATCATCTGCATCGTTCCGTTCATTCCCACAACGACTTCGGTAGTCCAGCGATCGGTGCCGCTGTTATCCGTCCATTTACGGGTGCGTAGCTGACCTTCGATATACACCTGTGAACCCTTACGAAGGTATTCACCGGCAACTTCAGCCAGCTTGCCAAACAGCACGACGCGATGCCATTCGGTAATTTCCCGGTTTTCACCGGTCTGTTTATCACGCCAGGTTTCAGAAGTGGCCAGGCTTAAGCCGGTCACCGCTTTGCCATCTGGCATGTAACGAACTTCAGGGTCCTGACCGAGATGACCGACCAGAATAACTTTGTTGACGCCGCGTGCGGACATAATGTTTTCCTCTCAGAAATGTGGGGTGAGAAACACGACCACCGGGATGTTCCGGTGGTGTGTCCGTAACGCTTAGAACGAATTCGGATCGTACTCTTTCTGAGCCGATGAGCCGGATTCTGGCGTCTGGGAAGCATTGGGTGCCTGATAGACTACGTCCTGACCTTTCTTGATGAACTCCACCTTGATAAGGCGGGCCTTCAGGGAAGGACGGCTTTCACCGGCATGATCACCCGACTGAAGGGTAAACACATCGGCTTTGAGTCCGCTTAGCACGAAGCCAATCAGCACTTTTTCTTCTTCATCAACGGCTTTTTGACAGCGATTAATGAGTTTGGTGGTGTCCGCGCCAGCGACCGTAACATCGAAGCGGGTATAGGACGCATTATCAGTAGGGCCGGTCAGAGCATTAATAACGGCGCAGGTGAATTCGCCGTTGGGTCCCTGAAGACGACGTATCGAATTGAGATATCCGATGCCGCTGACGTTGAGGTTGAAAAACTCTTTTTTCTGATTAGCAGAAGCAGAGCTGTTTGAAGCAGGGGTATTGGTAGTTGCAGTCATGATGGTTTCTCCGGAGTAAAAACTAAACAGATTGCGGAGAAACATCTGTCCCTTACGGGAAGTGTTTCCCGCAGGGATGTCAGCAAAATTTGCCGACTGGCTGAATTGGTGAAATGGACCTTAACCTGTATATCAGGTTCCTGTTTTCAAAGGTTAAACAGGTTTGAACCGCCCGAAAGCGCCATCTCTCAGGTTGTGATGGCATTGGCATGTGATTACCCGAAGGCGTTCCTCTCAAATCACCGGAACATTGGCAGTTGTCGGAACGACAACGATTAGCCACTTAATCATTCATTCAGACGCCGCGGATGTCAACGTTGCAGCGTGCAAAAAATCATCAGCACATAAAAATAAAAAAAGCGGCACCCTGCGGCACCGCCCCCTGAGGTCTGCACCATCGACCTGATGTTAATCTGCTTAAAGCAGTTGCTCCGCTGGCGTGTTCAGTTCCCGGCACGGGTTTCACGGAGTTTTCGTGCCTTACCGGCTCCCGTTCAGGTGTGGACAGGGCCGGTCAGACTGTATTCCGTCAGCATATGCATTAGATGCTGACGAAACCCGCAGTCACGGGGTGCGGCTTCAGAGCCGGTGCCACAATAGCAAAGCCCCTGACGGCCCGCAATCGGAGACGACGGATTAATTCTTCTTTGATTCAGCAGACTTAGGTTTCAGGGAACGCTTCTTTTTGCTGCCGCTGATGTTTATAACGCCTTTGCACCCAGGATAGCGCTGGCAGCTCCAGAACTCCCCCCTGTCCCCTTTGCGCAGGCGGGTTTTCCCTCCGCACATCGGGCAGGCAGGCGTGGGTGGAACCCGGATACGGACCTGCTGCTGAGCCCCCTGGCTGACCAGGTTACGCGTCCAGCCGGCCTGGCGCCGCAGAAAGTCGTCCAGCGACATACGGCCGGCGGCAACTTCATCCAGCGCCTGCTCCCAGAGCGCGGTCATGCCCGGCTCGGTCAGCTGGGGCGGCAGGGCATCGATCACGTCGGTTCCCAGTTCGGTCGCCATAATTTTGCTGCCTTTACGCACAATAAAACGCCGGTTCAGCAGCTGCTCAACGATGCCTGCCCGGGTAGCTTCGGTGCCCAGCCCCGCATTGTCTTTAAGCACCTTACGCAGCGCAACGTCCGTAACAAAAGCGGCCGCATTCATCATGGCGCCAATCAGGGTGGCAAACGTATAGTGTGCCGGCGGACGGGTCATCAGCTGCGCCACCTCAGCACCGGTCACCGCGCAGCGGTCATTGCGGCTGAGCGGCGGCAGGGCAGCGTCTGCTTCATCGTCCTCATCAATATTACTATCCTGATCTTTTTCAAAAAGGACCTTCCAGCCCTTTATCACCTCCGTTCGTCCGGTGCTGCGGAACAGCTGCCCGCCAATATCGAACTGCAGCCGGGTGATATCGGACTCATGTAGGGGCAGGAACTGCGCCAGGTAGTTACGGCGGATGAGCAGATAGACGTTACGTTCCGCCTCCGACAGCGCGGACAACTGAAACGCATTGCGCGTGGGGATAATGCCGTGGTGTGCCGTTATTTTTTTGTCGTTCCAGATGCGCGAGACAAATTCCCTGTCGAGGCCTGCCAGCACCGGTGCACATTCCGGATCGGTACGGCCAATGGCATCGAGCACACCGGAAATCTCTTCCCGCATGGATTCAGGCAGGTAACCGCAGTCGGTGCGGGGGTAAGTGGTTGCCTTGTGCTTTTCATACAGGCTCTGCGCGGTATCAAGCACCTGCTGGGGTGACATATCCCACATTCTGCCACAGGCCTGCTGCAGGGTGCCCAGCGAAAAAGCCAGCGGTGCGGCGGATTTTTCGCGCTTAGTGTCACATTCTGTCACCACTGCGTGCCCCGTCTGACGGCAGAGCTGAGCCACCTGCTGCGCGATGTTCTGGTGAACACAGCGCTTTTCTTCGTCGGTATACACCTTCGCCGGCACCCACTGCGCCGGAAAAGTGATGCCGCCGGCCGAAATAATCGCTTTAACCTGCCAGTAAGGCCTGGGCACGAAAGAGGCGATTTCCCGGTCCCGGCGAACAACCAGCGCCAGCGTCGGTGTCTGCACACGACCTACAGAGACAACGCCATCGAAGCCTGCCTCGGCTGCACGCAGGGTATAAAGACGGGAGAGGTTCATGCCTATCAGCCAGTCGGCCCGGGCTCGCCCGAGACCGGCGTGATACATCCCGAGCGTGGCGTGCCCGGGGCGAAGGTCCTTAAGTGCTGCGCGGATACTGATTTCATCCAGAGCGGAGAGCCAGAGCCGCTGCACCGGGCCTTCCCAGCGGCAGTAATCCAGCAGCTCGCGCGCGATGACTTCACCCTCACGATCAGCATCAGTGGCAATCACCACGTCGTCAACCTGACGCAGCAGCCGCTCAATGACTTTAAACTGATCCTGCGTCTCCTTCTTAACAACGACCTGCCAGGGGGCCGGCAGGATGGGAAGCGCAGAGAGCGACCAGGGCTTACCATACTGCTGACCATAGGCCTCCGGCGGGGCGGTTTCCAGCAGGTGGCCTACGGCCCAGGTGACGGTGACGCCACTGCCTGACAGAAACCCATCGCCGCGACGGGTGGCACCGACTACCTCTGCCAGGTCGCGCCCCTGAGAGGGCTTTTCACAGATATACAGGCGCATAGCCAGCCTCCTGTAAGTCAGACTGCCTGATAACGCATGCGCAGCAAATTTACGCTCGCTTCATTCACCGGCGGTGAAAAGGCTGAGCGCTTTTCGCCGAGCAGAACGGCACGATCGGGCTCACCTGCATCCTGACAGGCCTTCTGCCAGACAGCATTGTTTTCTGCTGCATCGAGGCGTGTTGCATCCACCCTACGGTAAGATAAAACCGTCCCGTAAATCTGACGCAGCAGCCGTCCTCCTTCACTGAGATAACTGTCCCGGTCATTTCGCGTGATCAGTCCATAATGCGATGCCTGAAGCACCTTTTTGGCAAATTGGTCAAATCCTACCAGCAGAAACACGCACCGGTAGCCCAGCGGAGTACGCGTATAAACATGAATATCCAGTGGCTCTGCCGAAGAAACTTCCGTCAATGTTACGCCCTGTGGGAGCGCACTCATATCTTCATCCAGCTTACTGATAAGCCCGGACATCGTTTCAGATGCAGATTTCAGCTTTTCTTCCAGACGGTACATAGCTTCATCAGCCCAGGGATTGTTACTCAGCGAATCCTGGTTAATTTGTGTTGCGCGCGCGAAGAACTGGGGCATTCCGATAATGCCGTGTTTCGCAGGCGCGTCTCCCTCCGGCTTCTCCCGTTTGCGCCCCAGCCACAAACCAATTGCATAATTGGTATGGAGCGCAATTGTCATTTCAGACTGAAGAGAGCCTGTTTTTGTTACCTGTTTATCTGCCATCGTTATCGTCACCTGTATTCAGTTAAGAAGAGCTGGCATAGTCCTGAATCAGATGTATTCCCAACAATGTGAAACTCATAATTACGGTTAAGAAATTAACGGCGGGTTAGATTTTGATTTGATTGCGCCCCGCAATACTGCTTGTTTTTTAGCCAACGTTGCGCCCCGCAACACTGCTTACTTTTTAGCCGCTGTTGCGCCCCGCAACACTGCTTGTTTTTTAACCGCTGTTGCGCCCCGCAACACTGCTTGTTTTTTAGCCACTGTTGCGCCCCGCAATACTGCTTGTTTTTTAGCCACTGTTGCGCCCCGCAACACTGCTTGCTTTTTAGCCGCTGTTGCGCCCCGCAACACTGCTTGTTTTTTAACCGCTGTTGCGCCCCGCAACACTGCTTACTTTTTAGCCGCTGTTGCGCCCCGCAACACTGCTTGTTTTTTAACCGCCGTTGCGCCCCGCAACACTGCTTGTTTATTACCGCAGGGTGGATTGTGTTATTTGCAAGTGTCTTACCGGATGGAGGTAAGCTGAAGCTTCAACCGTCTAATTATTTGCTAACACTCTGGCGTATGCTTTCAATCATCGCCCTGACATCCTCCTTAGAAGGCCTGCTCGCAGGCTTTACAGGTAGACTGGCTGCTGTTACAGCACGCGGGACGGTTGTACTGGAATTATTGCTGCCTGAACTGCCATGTACTGCGGCTTCCTGCAAATTCAGCTCACCGCAACGGGCACGTCGCAGCATCGTGAACAACCAGCCAACCGGATTATTTAGCCTGCCAAGTCGCAGTTGTTCGCGCAGCATGTCAGCCAACGCCTTCGCTAGCGCTTCCGGCAGTGAGGCCATCTGGGTGGTGAGCATCTGCCGATCCTCACTGTTCAGCCCGTTAACAAAGTCTTCAGGCAAAAAATGCTCTCCACCCGGTACGTACGTTTTTTTATTCACACTCTGTGTGAAAGAACGTACGTTACAGTCCGGATTTCGGACTCCGGTGTAAGTCATTGATTTCAGGCTGAGTCCGGATTCCGGACTCGGCGTTTTCTCCATTAATGAATTACTGAGTCCGTTTTCCGGACTCGGTGGATTTGGTTGATTTTTTGGGCTTTTCTGACTGAGTCCGGAATCCGGACTGCGGGTTACAGCCTGGCGATTGCAGACCATCTGCTGGGGCGTGGACGGCGCGCTCAGGCGATTTTCGATAAGGGCCAGGCGACTGTGACGATGACGCATCCCGGGGTCCTGCAGGATATCATTCACCACGGCCAGCGCGGTCATCCGGACCGCTTTATTACGATTCTGGCAGCTCTCTTCAAGAAGCGTCAGCCAGCCCGGGTCAAAGGTTTCGGCGTCACGGTAACCCAGCGGCTCATCATGCTGCGCGTAGATATTGCCCCTCACGCGGCCACGGTCATCACGCACCCGCTTACACAGACTGAGCCAGCCGGTCAGGCGCAGCATCAGCAGAACGCGGCTCACCGTATCGCGTGAGGATTTTTCGGAATGCGCGGAGGCCAGCTGAACCTGTAGCTCGTCATAGGTCGGAAAGATGGCTCCCTCATTCTGCTGCGCATAAAGCCTGATCATCACCCAGGCGGTTTTATCCAGCGGTGACAGGCGCGTATCAAGAAACAGCCTGCGCGGGAACGCATCGTGCACGTTTCCCATAAACAGCAGCCCGCTGCGTTCCTGGCTTACATCGCCGGTATCAGCGCGCCGCTCAAGATTCTGCTGCATTCTGCCAAGCGTATGCGCCACGATACTGTCGGCGGGAATGGTCATTTTATGCTCTCCTCTTCTGCCTGAGACAGCACTGTGCCGGGATAAACCCGGCACAGTATGGTCATCAGCGGCAATCCGTTACCGGCGTATTTCACGGTTGTATGTCTCATGATCCATCAGCCACCACTGCCGGCCACCGTCCTTGCTCAGGATGCGCCAGAACGGTCCTACATCTATCTTGAGATATCCGTTCATGGTCAGCCGGCGGAACACTTTCTGGCCGCAGCAAAGTGCATGGAATAACTTTTGCGCCCGGCGGCGTACCGCCGGGGAAACCTGCTGACGAGGAGAAAAATCTTCCAGTTCCATCACGCCTCCTTACGTATTTGTGCGGGCGCAGTGCGGGCAGTGGTACCCGCCTCCCGGCACCACTGACATACGCGGCTCCAGACTGCTGTCAGGGAAAGACCCAACTGCTCCGCCGCGAGCATCATCGCCTCAAGCGCCTGATGGGAATCAGGAGATGTCAGACCTGAGGCTTTCCATTCGATCCAGAGCGCTGCGTCCTGAGGCTCTGTCAGGGCCTGAGTTCGCCCCTGCCGGGACTCGATGCCCATCAGACGGCGGCGTGCACTCACTTCTGAGGGGGACAGGCCAAAGTACCGGTCGATAAGCTCCATTGAGCCGCCGAGTTCAAGTGCACGGTCAATCATCATGAACCGCTTCTGCTCGTTCCGGGCCTGATTCAGCATTAGCCAGAAATTTTCATGATTGAGGGAGACATCTAGCACGGAAACGTGTGACTGGCTGAGGTAGTGCAGTTCGTCAAGACTAAGGTGACTTAGCGCACGGATCTCTTCAACGGACATACCCAGCGACTCGCAGCGGCGGATATTGCCGTTTTTGATGTCCATCAGCAGTGCGGAAAGAATGGCCGTGGTAGCCTGAGAGAGATTAGAAAAGTTATGCTGGCTCACAGGCCACCTCCTGAAATCGCCTGGTCGGCGACGAGCAGAACATCAAAAAGCCAGCCCGACAGGCAGGCACACCATAAAAAACCATCAGTCATGAGAACCTCCCCCTGCTGAAATCTGCCGGGGAGCCTGTTCACCACTGAGGCCATGATGAAGGTCGGCATCCCGGCCGGCGAGAAAACCGGCCATCCGGGCAGCGCTGTCACCGCGGCAGCTTCCCGCCTCACGAACAGTCACGTCGGCCAGTGCGTCTCCGGCATGGCGCTTTGTCAGCCAGCGCTGAAGTACGGTATTTTCCTCCTCAGAGGGCGCAAATGAACGCAGCACCTGCCAGACGCCGGATACCCAGCCCTCCCTGAACTGATCTGCACGACGACGGCGCGTACGCAGCAGCATTCGACGGGTACGATACTGTTCCATGTGCGTTTCAGACGCGGCGCGCAGCTGGCGCTGCAGAACGGTATAGATGTAGAGCGCCACCTCGGGTCGTTCGCTAAAACCATAAAAGTGAAGTGAACGGCGAACGCTGCTGGTTCCCTGTGAACTGACATGAACATGCCAGCCAAACCAGCAGCGACATCCTGTGGCCATGCAGACCACTGTTGCCAGAGAGCTCAGCCAGGCTGGCACTTTATCTGCATTACTGGTCAGGCTCAGGCAAACTGATTCGGAGATGCCACTGAGAGAAAGCATGTCTGGCGTCATACCATGACGCTGCATAAGCCGCTGGGCCAGTGCAACCGCACGGGCGGCTTCATGAGGGTTACTGTTGCGCGTGCCCAGCGCCATCAGGCGGCGGATACGGGCTGTGACTTTTGCGTTATCCGACATAGCGCATCCCCCTGCTCCCGGTAGCACGGTGACGGTCCTGTTTCTCTTTGACATCCTGACAGCCAGCACAGAATTCCACGCCCGGCACAGCCAGCTGGCGAGCGACCGGTATGTCTGCTCCGCAGCATTCACAGAACGCTTTTGACGGTTTTACAGAATGCACCTGCGCCCGGATTGCATCTATGCCGCGCTGGGTGAACAGAGCCGTACTGGCTTGCGCCATTTCATCGTTCAGATCATCAGACATTTTCCCCTCCCTTTGCAGCAAGTCGCTGCAGCTCACGCAGACGGCGGATAATGCGGATAAGACGCATTGTTTTCACAACCGTAATATCGTCGAATACGGCCACGTCAGCCGGAGACTGAGTACCGAAGAAATTCAGGCAGAACATAAACATATTGAACTGTTTGTTTGGGAGTGAGCCGGATAGACCCGCCAGGAAGAGGACAAATTCGCTGCCGGTTTCGGTGACGGCAAAGCCTGATGACTGAGGGTGTTTATCCTCCCGCACATTGTCCGCACAGCCCATCGCCTCAGCAATCTCGAAGACAAGCCGGTAGGCCATATCCTGCAGATGCTCGATATCATCCTGGAGTGCCGGGATGTGCCAGATATCGCTGACGGGCTCAAGGCCGGTAGCAGCGAAGGAGACTGAGCTGACTGACGCCGGCAGAGGGTCATTTTCCTCACCAATTGCTGATAACAGTGTGCCCTGACTGAAATCAGTAAGAGAAATGCTGTCCGTACCAGCCGTTTCACCGGTAATGACCGGCCGGCCGCCAAAAAGGTCATCCTGGACTTCGCGACGCGGTTCACTGCCGGCGGTTACCAGTGCGTTTACAGGCAGTTCAGCGCCTGCGGGCAGTTCCGGAGCTGGCTCGGGACGACCGCGTGTGATCAGGGTGCCGCTGCGCAGCCCCGTGACCGGGGTTTCGGAGTCTGTATCCGGAGGCAGAACAGTGACAATTGACGTCGGGGATTCCCGGCCTGCCGCTCTTTCCTGTGGTGGCGACATTGCCGGCAGCGGTGGCGGCTCACCAAACTGCTCACGGCGCTTCTGTTCACGGGGGTCAAGCTCAATCAGCCAACGATCATAATTGAGGCTCGGATGGGGCAGAGCTTTAACCAGAAGACCTATTAATTCATCGCGCAGGTGATCAAAGGAGAAGCTGTCAGGATCATTAAAATTCTTGCACGCTTCACCAAATACCCGCTCAAATTCATCTGTCGAATCATCGGATACGTCATATTTAGTCCATACTTTCTCAGCCAGAATTCTGAGGTTTAGGATGGGGAGGGCCTGCCCACGACTGAGTCCTCTTTCCAGAAGGTCAGGCATGTGCGGATGAAGATATTTGAGTGTATCCTCCATCCGGCTGATACTGGATGCGTGAACAGGATAGCCTTCCTCATTCAGGAGTTCAGACAACTCACGAAGTGAAACAGGCCTTCCCAGCTGCTCTTCCTGAATAATTCTCGCATTGTGAATCCCAAATGCTTTGTCAATGAAGCTCAGGTCTCCCCTGACGTCGTTTTCAGCCAAATGTCCGACAAGACATTTCAGCCGCCCGGGCCACGGTTTAAAAATGGTGTGTATGCGATAGAAACGTTCATCGCCGGTTTCCTGCCATAACTCACAGAGAATCTGATATCGGGTGTTGCCGCCGTCGCTGAAGATGTAAACGTCTTCCCCCTGAGGATCGCGGGTCACTTTTGGAATGGAATCCAGTCCGCGAGCACGCACGGAGGCTTTGATTTCTTCATAACGCGGATTGCGGCCTTTACGGGGGTTGTCTGGATTCGGGCGCAGCTGGTCAAGTGACAGTACCATTGCCATTTCGCTGACCGGCAACGAAGCGGCATCCATTGGGTCAGTGATCTGAGAAGGCGATTTACCCCGTTGCAGCATGGCAGCACCGATGTTCAGGTTACGAACGTTACTCATGCTGCTGTCCTCCCTGCGCTGGCCGTCAGGTCAGAAAATCGGGTGAAACGACCTTCATATTGCAGGCGAATTGTGCCTGTAGGCCCCTGGCGTTGTTTGCTGATGATGATTTCAGCGACGCCTTTATCATCCGAGTTTTCGTGATAGACCTCATCGCGGTAGATAAAAACGATGACGTCAGCGTCCTGTTCAAGAGCCCCGGAATCGCGAAGATCACCATTATTCGGACGTTTATCTGCGCGGCTCTCAAGCTGTCGGTTCAGTTGTGACAGCGCGACAACAGGGCAGTCCATTTCTTTGGCCAGCGCTTTCAGGGAACGCGATATTTCTGCAATTTCCTGCGTGCGGTTTTCCTGATCCGGGCAGCGCATCAGCTGCAGGTAATCAAGTCCGATAATCGATGGATGACCATAGCGCCGTGCGTTGCGTCTGGCGCGAATACGAAGCATCGCGGGCGTCAGTGAACCGGTGTCATCAATGATGAGGCGATCTTTGAGGTCCCCTGTTAACAGCCCATAAGCGTTTGACACGCGCGCCCAGTCTTCATCATCCATCAACCCACTCTTGAGGTGGGTCAGGTCTATGCTGCCCAGTGAAGCAACCATGCGCATCAGGATCTGTTCTGTTGGCTGTTCAAGACTGTAAAACTGCCCGTTTGACTCCTTTTTTTTCATTAAGGAATTAATCAGCAAACTTATCAGCAACGCCGTTTTACCCATTGATGGACGTGCCGCTATAAGCACTAAGTCGCCAGCCTGAAGACCGCTGGTCATGGCATCGAAGTCTTCAAAACCTGTAGGCGTACCGGTAATACCGTCAGGGACATTGCATCGGCGCTCCAGCTCAACCAGCAGTTTTTCCATACCATCAATGAGAGTGACTGCCTGTTCAGGTTCAGTTCGCTCGGCAAGTCGGGTGATTTTCTGCTCGGCAATTTCCATTACCCTTTCAATATCAGCACCCGGTTGTTTTACCGATTCAGTGATTTCTGTACCAATTGCGGCTAACTGACGACCCTGACTGTATTTTGCCACTATGTCACAGTACGCAACGATGTTTGCCGCGCTGGGCGTATTCTTAGCAAGCTCTGCCAGGTAGGCAAAGCCACCGAGCTGGTCAAGGGCATCTTTACCACGGCTTTCAATACTTTCAGCCAGCGTCACGAGGTCTATGGGCTTACTGGCCGCCACCAGACGCGTCATTTCCTGAAAGATGGCTTTATGAACCTTATGGAAGAAATCATTGGCGCTGAGGCGGATTGCCACTTCATCCCAGCGATCGTTATCCAGCATCAGGCCACCGATGACAGACTGTTCAGCATCAAGAGAAAATAGACCGGGGATATTTCTGCGATTAGAGGTCATCTTTACGTTCCCCTTCTCCAGCAAGCTCGTCAAACTTCTCTTTCCATTCGGGGAAAAGTTCGCATGCAAGGTTGTGCATGGAATCAAAGGCCGAATCACTTTTACGGCTGGTTTTCTTCTCGAGCCTGTGAACTGGCTGCCCTGCTGCATGACCATGTTTATAGATATCCAGGTCATAGATTCTGGTCTGAAGCATCTCGATAACTATTTTGTCCGAATGCTGACTGTAATCCCCGCCTGAAATGATGGCTTCAGCATGCTCAACGGTGGTTTTCGCCAGCACCGTATAATCCATACAGTTAACCAGCATGCGTATCTGCGGGAGTTTGATACCAAAGGCCAGATAAGGAAGGAGTTCTTCCATAAGAGCAACTGTGCCGCGCATGAATTCGCGGACATCGGGCAGAACGGGCTTCACCATGCCGATCATTTCACCGGTAGCGGCAAGAATAATCAGTTCCGACATTACCGAACGTGAACCCTGTGAATCTATCAGGATGACGTCATACTGGCTGAAAACTGGATTCGCCAGCGCATTCCGCAGGCGCACGCGTCCGTCGGCAACATTAAGCATGTAAGTAGGTAAAAGGTTGCGGGGATCATTGGAGACAATGACGTCCAGATTATCGATCTCGGTGCGGGAAATTATGTTTTCTGGCCGTGAGAGGTCTGCAGTCTGCATGAGCAGCTCATAGAGACCGCAAGGCGCTTCATATGCTAAGGGATAAATACTGCTGGCAGTTGGCTGAGCGTGATCTCCGTCGATAATGAGGGTTTTGATACCCGCATCCGCGAGAAAACCGCCGAGATTTGCGGCCTGGGTTGATTTACCCTCGCCACCTTTAGTTGAAACAACTGGAATCACTTTCGGTCTGGCACCAAGTGATTTGTAATCATCTGATTTTAAATGCATTTATAACACCTGAAGTTTATTCAGGTGAGATAAGCAATTTCACAACAATCAAAGCGGAAAAAATTAACACTTACACACGGGGATTGAAAATCCCCGTGTCCGTGGTTCGATTCCGCGTCCGGGCACCACTATTCAGAAAACCCAGCCTTATGGCTGGGTTTTTGCTTTTCTGCGCCGGCATATTGATTCGCTACATTGCCGGTCTTAGCGCTAAAAATTCGCAGCTGTATCGCTGCTATTTCTCTCTTTCCAGTCCCTCATTTGCGCGACGCGTCGCACACTTTTGCGATTGCGCCCAAACCTTTCCAGCGAATTGCGCCACCGGTCACGCCGCGTTGCGCGTGTCGATGTTAAAAAACTGTTAATCGTAGTACCTGCCTGCCGTCGTGGCTTTTGTTCTTAACTCTGCGTCTGCTGCATCTCACCGTGCCGGACGCTTTTGATACACCGAATCGTGTCGCCAGAGGGAGTAATCGTGAACCTTCGTCGCCTTAAATATTTCATCAAAATCGTCGACGCGGGCAGCCTGACGCAGGCCGCTGAAAGTTTGCATATTGCGCAACCAGCGCTAAGCCAGCAGCTTGCCACGCTGGAGGGAGAAGTGAATCAGCAGTTACTGATCCGCACCAAACGCGGCGTAACGCCTACCGAAGCGGGGAAAATGCTTTACCATCATGCCTTCACTATTTTGCATCAGTGCGAACAGGCACAGCGCGCCATTGACCAGATCGCCGCAGCAACTGCAGAAGGCATGCGCAGCGGCTCCCAATAAAGCACGGATGCCGCCCCGCTGCCTCGCACTCCGGTTAAATTTCGTCAGCCAGTCAGCACTCAACCCACACCGCACCGGCATCCGCCGATTTGACACACTGTTCCACCCAGCGTACCCCCATCAGCCCGGCGTGCACGTCCGGATACCAGAAGTCCTGCAGGAAGGCGTGATCGCCGCGGTCGGTGGCGTCCATCGCCAGCGCAAAACGGCGATAGAGATTCGACCAGGCTTCAAATAATCCTTCGGGATGGCCGCCACCAATACGGTCATCGGCCAGCGCGCTGGCGTGCAGATAGCCCATGCCGCGCTCAAGAATCTGCACCGGCTCGCCCTGCACTTCATAGCGCAGCTGGTTTGGCTGTTCGTCCCACCACTCCAGACTGGCTCGGGCCCCCACCACGCGAATTTTCTGGCCGTGCATCGATCCGCAGTTCACCGCTGACGCCCACAGCGTACCGACCGCACCGTTATCGTATTCCATCATCACAAAGGCGTTATCTTCCAGCGGCGCACGCGAGGCCACAAAGCTCTGGCGGCTGCACAGCAGGCGTTTTATTTGTAACTGCGGCAACAGAGTTTCAGCGATAAACAGCGGATGGGTGGCCAGATCGCCCAGCACATAGCTCGGGCCAACAAAACGCGGATCGACGCGCCATTTGGTGCTGGCATTCTGTAATTCGACCGCTTCGTGATGAAAGCCGTGAGCAAACTGCATGTTCACAATGCGGATCTCACCCAACAGACCGTCAGCAATCATGGTGCGCGCCTGCTGAATCAGCTGATGACCGGCATAACCGTAGGTCACGCCGATGATCTTCTGCTGCGCTTTACACAGTTGCTGCAGTTCCTCAGCTTCAGCGGAGGTGAAACACAGCGGTTTTTCACACACCACGTGCAGCCCGGCGCTGAGCGCAGCGCGGCAGATAGCAAAGTGCGTATTGTTCGGCGTGGCGATGGAGACGGCTTCAATGCCATCAGCACGCGCGGCTTCCGCTTTAAACAGGGTTTCGTAATCGCTATAGCAGCGCTCCGCCGCCACGCCCAGCGCGCGACCAAACGCCCGCCCGCGCTCCGCATCAATATCAAACGCACCCGCCACTAAGGTGAAGTTGCCGTCGCGTAAAGCAGCGGAACGGTGAATATAACCGATCTGGCTGGTGCCGCCGCCGCCCACCATGCCCCAGCGCAGCGCGCGATCCAGTACTTTGCTCCCGTTAATCATGCTGTTCTCCTCAGAATCCGATGGAATGCAGGTAGAGCAGGCTGGCCGTGACGTCCTGCAGACTGGTGGCGGCGTTGCGCGGATCGCGCTCCTGCTCAATGGTGATCCAGCCCTGGTAGTGACGTTCAGCGAGAAACGCCCGCAGCGCCGGGTAATCAATCGCGCCCTGGCCAAGCGGGCACATCACGCCCTCGGCACAGGCAGTGAAAAAGTCGACGCCGCGCGCAATCACATCGCGCCAGACGGCCGCATTGATGTCTTTGAAATGCAGATAGTCGATGCGCGACCAGTAGCGTTGCAGCCAGGTCTGCGGATCCATGCCGGAATAAAAAAGATGGCCGGTATCGAGACACAGTCCGGCGACCTCGTGCGGGATGTCCTGCACCAGCTGTTCCAGTTCATCGGCAAACTCAATGCAGCCACCGGCATGAGGATGAATCACCGGTCGCACGCCGTAGTCATGCCAGGCGATGTGACTGAGCTGAGTGATGTGCTGCATCATGCGCTGCCAGTCTGCGGGTGCCAGGCGCGGCGCTTTCTCTGTCTGGCCAGCAAATTGCGCCCGCTGCGGGTTACCGAAATCGATAATCACCAGATAGGGCGCGGGCCGGTTATCACCGTGCGTGCGTGCCGCGCACGGCACCTGCGACAGGTTGCGGCAGATGTTGTGCGTCAGCTCAACCATCGCCGGGAAATTCGCCTCGCTGACCAAATCATCAAAAATGGTGCCGGCCACCAGCGACAGCTGATGCGCTTCCAGCTGCTGGCGCAGTTCGGCGGCATCGGTCGGCAGATAGCGCCACGGCCCGAGTTCAATGCTGCGGTAACCGGCCTGGGCCGCCTCGCGCAGCACCGTTTGCCATGGCGGCAGGAAAGGATTGTCAGGATCGTCTACGCCCCAGCTGCAGGGCGCATTGGCAATGTGTAGGGTCATGATGGTTCCTTATGATGAGGGCTGGCATCAGTATCAAATAGATATTTCACCAACCTCAATCATGGAACTTTCATTCTTTGATAGCGATCATAAATTTAATTATCAAATTTTTGATAATTTTTTTATCAAATGCTGTCGTCATGCGCGCTGGCGTGGCTGTCGCCCGGTGAGCGATAACAAAGGGTGACTGCGCAACGCCTCAGACATTTTCCCGCATGACGATCTCAAACGGCAGGGTGACCTGAGAAAAATGGTCGCTGCGCTCAGCGTGACGTTGCAGCACGGTTTGCGCCAGCTGTCGTGCCATGTCAGCGATCTGATGGCGCAGCATCACCGTGATGGTGCCATCTATCAGCGCCAGGTCGCCGTCATTGACCGGGCCGTGACAAATCAGCGCCACCTTACGCTGCGGCTGCTCACGCAGCGCCTGAACGACCCCTTCAATGCCGCCGCACGGCGCGTAAATCAGCGCCAGATCGGCATGCTGCTCCAGCAGCTGGCGAGTCGCCTGATAACCACCGGCAATCGATTCGTGGGTTTTGAGCGGTTCCAGCACGCGCCGCGCACTGTACTGCTCGCGCAGATACGAGCGAAAACCACTCTCGCAGTTCTCCTGACAGATAAAGCGGTGATCCCCCAGCAGCACGCCCGCCGGACCCGGCTGATGCAGCAGATGGCTGGCGATCCAGCCCGCGCTGCGCCCGGCTTTCTGATTATCCAGGCCGAAATAGCCAGCATGCCCACAGGGCGAGAAGTCAGAAAACAGCGCGTAGACGCGCACGCCCTGACGCGAAACGTGCGCTATCGCGTGGCGGATCAGCGGATGATCCAGCGCCACCACGCCGATAGCCTCCACCTGCTCAGCCAGCCGGTAGAGCGAATCCACCACCGCTGCCACCTCATCAATCTCGTGCCAGACAAACAGCGGCTCGCTGCCGGCCGGATGAAATGGCTGCGTCTGCTGGCGCAGCGCATCGGTTAGCGTTTGATAAAAAGAGTACGAAGCCGACAGCAGGATAAACCCCATACGCAGCGTCACGCCGTCGCTCTGTGCACTGAGCGGGGCGTGGCTGCTGCGGTAACCCAGCCGATGCGCCGCTGCCAGTACTTTCTGTTCGGTTTGCGCCCGCACCGGCGCGCGGCGATTGAGCACCCGATCCACGGTGGCGATCCCCACCCCGGCAGCGGCGGCAATCGCGCTCATGGTAATTTTGCTCATCGTTAAGCCCCTAAATGATAATAAACTATCAAAAATAATGCCTGACGTTATGCTTTCACGCCATATAAGCCGGTGTTTATCCCTCAATAAATGAGTAGATCCTCTCATTCTTTTGATCGCTGTCGCACAAACACCATCATCCGTTTCATTTCTCACGCAAATAGAATAATTATTTGGCAAACGATCGCCGCAGCGGGTCGCCGGCACTGATGGAAATGCATCAGCAAAGCATTAGAGCCGGTGCCGGGCTGTTTTTATAGTTGACGCGACACCAGCCGCCGATTGCGGTGGTGGGTAACGTAACGCGCAGGAGAACAACAATGAAAATCGCTTTTGATGTGGATGTTATCCGCGATCTCGGCATCACGCGTATGGTGCATCAGGTCGCGGAGTGGGGTTATAAATACATTGAACAGTCGCCGCATCCGCAGATCAATCCATTCTATAAACACCCGAAAGCCAGCCGGGAGATCATGCGCGAGTACAAAAATGCGCTCAACGCTACCGGACTGGAAATCTCCTCGTTTATTACCGTCTATCGCTGGTCGGGACCGGATGAGCTGCGGCGCCAGGCGGCGGTGAAAAACTGGAAGCGAATGATTGAGATTGCCGTGGAGATGGGCGTGCAGGTGATCAATACCGAGCTCTCCGGTAACCCGAACGAGCCCGAAATCTGCGAAGAGATGTTCTATCGCTCAATGGACGAGCTGCTGCCGATTTTCGAGCGTGAAGGGATTCGCGTGGAAATTCAGGCGCATCCGTGGGATTTCTGCGAAGAGAGCAATGAAACGGCCGATATCGTCAAGTCGTTCCGCAGCGACAACGTCAAATACATCTACAGCGCACCGCATACGTTCTACTATGACAAGGGCAAAGGCGACGTGAAGAGTATGCTGCATTACGCTGGCGACGATCTTTCGCACATGCTGATTGCCGATACCATGAACCACACCAAACACTGTCGCTATATCGTTAACCCGCCGGGTGTCGATGCCACTATCCACCAGCACGTGGCTGTTGGCGAAGGTGAGGTGAATTTCGACGCGCTGTTCGAAGCGCTGCGCGAGATGGATTTCGCTAACCGCCACTATAAAGTGGGCGGCGAGTCGATTATCTCCGCCGCGCTATTTGGCTATCCGGAGAAGATGAAGTATCAGGCTGTGGAAACCCGCGAGCTGATTGAGCGCGAGCTGCTGAATCTGTAAGTTGCATGCACTATCAGCCCCCTCTCCCGCCTGCGGGAGAGGGTTGGGGTGAGGGCAAACGCCATCGCCCACTCCCCATCAAACCGTCACCCACTCCACCTCAACAAACTCGCCGCGCGTCAGCGACAGCTGCGCCGCTTCCGCGATGGCCTGCGCGCGCAGCCCGTCAATCAGCCCCGGCAGAGCAGCCACTTTCTCGCCGCCAAGATGGCGCACAAACGCATCGAGATGGCTGTAATAGGTCTCCTGTACCCGGCTGAACCAGTCCGCATACAGCCCCGGCTGGCGGATGTGCTGCCCCTGATACAGCGTTGCACCGCGCACCGCCTGGCTTTCCGACGCCAGCATGCCCAGGCTGCCCATCACGCTGATGCGCTCGTCATAACCGTAAGCGGTACGACGGGCATTATCGAGCTGCGCCAGCGCGCCCTGCTGCAGGCGCATAATCAGCACTGAGGTATCGACGTCAATGTCGCGGATCGCCGGCATCGCCAGCGCGGCACCGAGCGCGCCCACGGTGACCACTTCATCCTCAGTTAGCCAGCGCAGCAGATCGAAAAAGTGGATGGCCTGGTCGCGCATCTGTCCGCCGGACGCCTGCAGATAGCTCAGCGGCGGCAGTTCAGAGGCGCGGCACACCATCTGGATGAGCTCGCTGCGTCCAATCACGCCCTGCTGCAGCTGGGCTTTCAGTTGTGCATGGCTGCGATCAAAACGCCGATTGAATCCTACCGTCACCGGCACCTGCAGCGGGGAAATGCTGGCTACCACTTCCCGGGCGCGTGACAGCGACAAATCGATCGGTTTTTCACAGTACACCGCTTTGCCCGCCAGTACCGCCTGCTCCAGTAGCGGAGCGTGGGTCGGCGTCGCACTGGCAATCAGCACCGCATCAATGGCCTCACTGCTCAGCGCCTGCGGCACGCTGGCGGCCCGCGCCCCAAACTGCTCTGCCAGCGCAGCGGCGCGCGCGGTGTCTATATCGCACACCAGCGCCAGCTCAACGCCGGGATGGCGCGCCAGGTTTGCGGCATGCACCTGGCCAATAAATCCACAGCCAATCAAGGCAAAACGTTGCGCACTGCGCATGATAACGCTCCTGTTGCTCACACTTCGGCATCGTCGGTCTTGTCAAAATATCGCTTTCTGGCAGGCTGTCTGAACGCGGTTTTTGATGGAATTCACTCAGATGAAAACAATGACGCTGGCCGAACTGGCTAAGCGGGTGGGTGTGGGCGTCGCCACGGTAGATCGGGTGCTGAACGACCGGGGCGGCGTGTCGCCCGCGATGACGAAAAAGATTTTACTGGCGGCGCGCGAAGCGGGTTTGAAACGCATCCTGCCGGAGGAGCACCGCCACGCGTGGCAGATAGAGGTGCTGCTGAGCGGTAACGGTTCCTTCTTCTTTCAACAGCTGGCGCAGGATTTTGCCCGGCTGGCTGATGAGCTCGGCTATCGTCGCCTGCGGCTGCACCGCACGCTGATTCCGGAGCATGCGCCCGAAAAGCTGGCGGCGCATATCGAAGCCAGCAGCAAAAAGATGGACGGGCTGATTGTTTTCGCCCATGAAAATCCGCTGATTTACGCGGCGCTTGAGGCCTGTAAAGCGCGTGGCGTACCGGTCATCACGCTGGTGGCCGATCTGCCTGATGCGCCGCGCCTGTGCCATGTCGGTATTGATCAGCTGAAGGCGGGACGCACCGCCGCGCTGATGCTCGGCAGCATGCTGCCCGTGGCGGGAGATGTGGTGCTGGTTAGCGGTCGCGCTGATTACGCCGCGCACCGTCTGCGCATCGAAGGGTTTCAGGCAGTGCTGGCGGAGCGTTTCCCGCATCTGCGGCTGCGGGAGATCATCGCAGGCCAGGACGAGCGCGAGCGCATCAGCCGGCTGCTTGAGAAAACGCTGGCCGCATCGCAGCAGATTGTCGGCTTGTACAATACCGGCATGGGCAACACGCAGATTCACGAAGCGCTGGCGCGCCACCGGCTGTGCGGCAAGGTG
Source organism: Pantoea sp. Ap-870 (assembly GCF_011752515.1). Lineage (NCBI taxonomy): Bacteria > Pseudomonadati > Pseudomonadota > Gammaproteobacteria > Enterobacterales > Erwiniaceae > Pantoea > Pantoea sp. Ap-870. The sequence goes on along the minus strand of NZ_VWXG01000010.1, from coordinate 171,426 downwards.
GTGTATGTGACGCACGAACTTTACCAAACCACCCGTGAGCTGCTGGCCAAACGCGTGCTGACGCTAACGCTCGACCAAAACACCCTGCGTCACGCACAACTGGCGCTAACGCTGCTACTGCGACATCTGGAAGAGGGTGAGCAACCAGAGACCTATCAGCCCGGTAAAGTCGACTTTATGCTGTTTACGCAAGAGAATTTTGCCTGATTCGACTTTGTCTTTTATCGCCAGCGCGGTTAAATCGGCGTGATAGCGTGCTGCTACACTCAGTAGCAGCAAAAATCTTTTCACAACAAGGCGAACGCATTATGTCGGAAAATCAGTATCAGCCCGCGAAAGTCTGGACCTGGGACCCGGAAGCCAAAGGTAACGGGGCGAAGACTAACCGTCCAACCGCCGGGCCGACGCATGAGCAAACGCTGCCGGTCGGTAAGCATCCGCTGCAGCTCTATTCGCTGGGGACGCCAAACGGCCAGAAAGTGACCATTCTGCTGGAAGAGCTGCTGGCGCTCGGCGTGCAGGAAGCGGAGTATGACGCCTGGCTTATCCGCATCGGCGACGGCGATCAGTTCTCCAGCGGCTTCGTTGAGGTTAACCCCAACTCAAAAATTCCGGCGCTGCGCGACCACTCGATCACGCCGCCACTGCGCGTGTTTGAATCCGGCAATATCCTGCTCTATCTGGCAGATAAATTCGGCCACTTTATTCCCTCTGACGTGGCGGGCCGCACGGAAACCCTGAACTGGCTGTTCTGGTTGCAGGGATCCGCGCCTTACCTTGGCGGCGGTTTCGGCCACTTCTATCACTACGCGCCAGAAAAAATTGAATACGCCATCAACCGCTTCACGCTGGAAGCCAAACGTCAGCTTGATGTGCTGGATCGCCAGCTGGCGGACCACCGTTTCCTCGCCGGCGACGAATATACCATTGCCGATATCGCAACCTGGCCGTGGTACGGCAATCTGGTGCTGAATAACCAGTACGGCGGCGGCGAATTCCTCGATGTGCAGTCGTACAAAAATGTGGTGCGCTGGGCAAAAGAGATTGCCGACCGTCCGGCGGTGATCCGCGGACGTAAAGTAAACCGGGCATTTGGCGCCGAGCCGCAGGATCAGCTGCTGGAACGGCACGATGCGAGCGATTTTGATACCAATACTGAAGACAAGCGTCAGGCGCGAGGCGAACAATAATGGCCGCATATGTCGTTATGATTAAAGACGAAACGCTGGACAAAGACGAGCTGGCCACCTATTCGCAGAAAGCCGGCGCGGCGCGTGGCGATCACCACATCACGCCACTGGCGTTTTACGGCGATCTGGAGGTACTGGAAGGGCGCGATGCTGAAGGCGTGGTGGTGCTGCAGTTTGAAGATGCCGAGGCCGCCAAAGCCTGGTACTTCAGCCCGGCCTACCAGGAAGCCAAAGCGCATCGCCTGAAAGGCGCCAACTACCGCGTACTGCTGGTGAACGGCGTGGCGTAATGGATGACGTAACCCGTTGCTAAGCAAGGGTTATCTGCGGCGCGATCCCTCGCGCCGCGATTAAACCCAGCGCGGTTAATCCAGCGTAATCCGCACCACGCTATCCGGCCCTTGCGGCGAGCGATCTTTATTGAGTCCCTGCTTCACCGTCACGTACAGCGTCTGACCATCTGGCGACACCAGCAGGCTGTTAGGGTGGGTCGGCAGCGTCCAGCTATTTTTCACTGCGTAGGTCGTCGCGTCCAGCTGCAGCACTTTGCCGCCGAGTCGCTGGCTGATGTAAATCTCGTTGCGCTTCGCATTGAATTTGATGCCAAGCGAATCGCCGACATCCAGGCGTTTGATCACCTTACCGCTGCGCTCATCGAACACCAGCGTGGTTTTGCCCTTAGAATTGTCAGTGACGTACAGGCGGCCATTGGCGGCATCTTCGGCCAGATTTAACAGCAGATACTCTTTGCCATCGCCAGGCGTCCAGCGCTGCTCAATTTTGTGACTGCGCGGATTGATCACCAGCACTTCGCCACTGCCGTTCGCCGCGTAAATACGGTCGGTTGATGCCGAATAGAGCAACCCGGTCACCCACTTGCCGGCGTTTTTGATGGTGGTTTTCAGCCGCAGCGTATTCGCATCGACCACCCAAATCATCGCCGGATTCTCAATCGCACCGATGTACAGCAGGCCGTCATGCAGCAGGATTTCACGCGCGCCAACCGGATTGCCTTTGTCGTTTTTCCGGCCAAACAGCTGACGCTGCAGCACTTTACCGCTTCTGGCGTCCACTTTTGTCACGCCACCGTCCAGCGTGTTGGTAATGTACAGCACGCTGCCGTCCGGTGAAGCCGTCATGCCAAAGTTTTTCAGATCGGTATGGGTTTCGCCCAGCGTCGCCAGCGTGCGGGCATCCAGACGATACAGCACGCCACCGTTGACGGTTTTAAATGCCTGCGCGCTGGCTACATACAGCGCAGCCGGATCGCCCGGCACATAGGCCATTTCATACAGGCCGTCGCCCAGTTCACGCTGCTGTACCTTCTCCGCTGCCGCTGGCTTAGCCGCGGCGGCAGGCGCTACTGATTTTTTAGCCGGCGCCTGACAGGCGCTCAGGCTCATGGCTGCCAGCAGCGCCAGAGCCAGCGCGGTGGCGCGCGGGCGTAATGATGAAGTCATTGCTGTCTCCGGTAAGGACCGATGGGTTACCTGCGCGAGCAGGAAGTATAAAAAGGAATGAGAATCATACGCATTATTGTATCAGCCGTAAATGTGCCTGATCGGTGGCAGCAGGCGCAGGGCTGCGCTGCGTCAATGCCCTCCCCTCAAATTGCCACTTGTAGTATGCTTGACGGCATTCCTGCCTCAGATGTTGACTTAAAAAATGATGGTTCCTGACTATTTAATCAGTGTGTTGCTAACAGCCCATAACAGTGAAAAATTTCTGCCTGACACGCTGGCGAGTTTAGAAAAGGCCTGTCATGGTGTTGAGCAGTATATTGAATTTATTCTTATCAATGACGCATCCGTCGACAACACAGCAGCGTTACTCGATGATTTTTCCCGGCGGCATCCGCAGGCGAAAGTATTTAATATTGATTACCGCAACATTGGCCGGGTGCGTAATTTTGGCGTTCAGCAGTGCAGCGGTGAATATATTACGATGCTGGATGGCGACGATCAGTTGCTGGCCGACGCCCTCGCCGATATTGTCCGCTACCTGAAAAGCCATCGTCCGGATGCACTGTTCACGGCGCTTAATGAGGTATATGAATCCCGGCCTCAGCACATCACGTGGCAGGGCATGCAGGCGGAAACACTGTCACGGCATCAGGCTATTGAAAAATTCCTGATCCATCGCGATTTGCAGGCGCACTTTATCGGTCAGTTTATTAAGCGCACCATGCTGCTGGCACATCCCTTCCCGGATTATACCTGCTACGAGGACGCCTGGCTTTTCCCGGAAATCCTGGTCAGCAGTGATGCAATCGCTTATAGCCGCCAGAGCCCTTATCTCTATTTTAAACGCGGCAACAGCTTATCCAGCCAGCTGGATAAACACAAAATTTCACTCTTAGTGAGCGCAACGCAGCATATGGATGAGGTGTTGCAGGAGCGCTATCGTAATCTGCTATCCTGCCACTGGATTAATATTGCACATAAACATCGGGAAGCCCTGGATAATCCTGACGACAGGAAGCAGGTTATTGAGGCGATCACTAAAATCAGGCCGCTGTCTTTTCTTTTCGATAGTAAAATCAGAACCAGCTTTAAAAAGAAATACCTGGCTCTGAAGTTAAACAAACCGCTGTAACTACCGGGCGCTATGCCGGCGCCGGTTTATCAGGACGATGCTTTCTCAGGCGGATGAATCATGGCATAACTGATGATAATCGCCATCACCAGGATCAGCACCGAACCACTCTGAATTAACACCGTGTCGGTCAGCCCGAAGATGATAATTGACAGCGGCAGCAGCGTTAATCCGGCGACGCCGCGGCGTGCGGCTACTATCAGCAGCACCAGGTAAAAAATCAGCAGGGAAAGTGCGCCAGCGATCCCCTGCAGCGAAAGCGTTTCAAGGAAATCATCGTGCAGGTGATACATGACGTTTTTATACGCTTCGGGATTGTGGCGCTCATGCTGCGTGATGTATTCCCGTGCTTTTGCCGTGCGCTGATCCGGACTTTGCCCCAGCAGCGACCACGAAACGCTGTGCCAGCCGCCTTTCCAGATAGAGAAACGGGCGCCAATCGAGGTGTTATTGTTGGTCTGATAAGTATCAACTTCATTGTGAATGCTGTCTAAGCGCTGCCAGACGCTGCCCGGCATAAATAAAGCGCCCACGATAATAAACAGCGCTAACACCACCAGCGAAATTTTACCCGCCCAGCGATGGGTAAAATAAAACCAGGCCAGATAAATCAGTGGCAGGGTTAATACGCCGGCGCGTGACTCGGTCAGAATCATCAGCATCATATTCACGACAAAGACCGCGCTGAATAAGATCATTTGTCCGCCGCGATGGGAGATTACCCGGTGGCCGGTGTACAAAGTACAGAGCGCCAGCGCGGTAATCAGATAAGAGACGGTACCGGCGGAATCGGTCAGCAATCTGATGCGGGTCAGCGTTTTTGCGTGTTCACTGATAGCGAAACCTAACGTCACCAGCAGCCCGACAAATAAGATGGCGCTGCAGGTTATCAGGAGTGGACGGCTAAGATAGTGGCGCCAGGCGATGATAAAATAGCTGAGAAAAGCCGCGATAATAAACAGCTTACCGCCCTGGAAGTAGTTATTCACCACGTCACTGAATTCAGCGTGGGAAAACATCTTTGCCCAGATGAGCCTGACCAGCCCAATGAACAGCAGCGGAAGCGCTACCGTTATGGCCGTTTTATCTGTTAGCCACTGTTTTTTCACCGCCAGAATTACTAAATACAGAGCCACCAGATAACTGGAAAAATAGAATATTTTGCGCGGTAAGGCTTCAACCACCAGTGACGACGCCAGCGCGATACTCAGCAGCACAAAACAGAGCTGGTAAATATTTTTTCCCGTCATCAGCTGGCGAAAAGCGTGAGCTTGCACTTAACAATACCTCATCTTGATATGTTTCAGGCGCCACAGAATGGCCTGCCACCATCTTTTTTGACGAAAAAGCGACTTATACATTCTTTTTGCCTGCTGCGCATTGACTGGCTGGTCAAACGCCATGGTGGACAGCGGTGAATCCTGATAAATATCGCGATAGTGGTGAACCACAAACTGTTGATTCCATACCTGCCAGGGCTTATCCGCACCGGCATAATGAATCAGGCAGGTTTCCGCCGGCACGTCGAGCGTATAGCCACGATCGTCATGGGCCAGCATGGTCAGGGTATTGAAGCGAGGAGAAACAAAGGTCACTTTATCTTCCAGTAAAATATTCAACGCATCCTGGTCGAGATACTGGAAGTTTCGCCCGTGTTCGGACAGTAAAGTAAACGCGCGTTCGCTGATATTGTCAGCGCGCCATTGCGCCACATCAATCAGCATCATGCCGGCGTTAAAATAGCGCTCGCCGCGCAAGCCGGCATTCTTGGCCAGCACCGGCTGCAGCGAGGCAATTTCACCGACCACCAGCGCAACCGCCTCAGGGCCGGTCGGGATCTGCCACAGTTCATTGAGCGGATTAATGCATACCATATCGGCATCAAGATAGAGCAGTTTTTCCGCCTGCGGCAAAATCAGCGGTGCCAGAAAGCGGTAGTAGGTCGCACGGGTAAAAAGTTCGGTGACCGGCAGCGTGGCAAATAGTTGATCCGGCAGATGATGCAGCGTCACGCCGTGGCGCGATCCCTGAAACAGCCTGGCGAGCCGGGGGTTATCGGCCGGTGTCAGTTCTGAAGAGATCAGATGGAAATGATACACGCGGTCTCCGGCGTGTTTCATGATGGACAGAATCGTGATTAGCGCATGCGCTTTAAACTTTCCGTCAACGCCAAAAACAATATGTTGATCGCTCTGTACCGGAAAAAGTGGTTCGGCGTTTATTTCCTGAAGAACATCATGATTCATTGCGCGCTTCTCTGCTGCGGAGCGCTACACTCCGTAACCACTTAATATGTAGACAATAAAATTGGATTTAGCATAAAACGGTAAAAGATTACCACTTTGGTAAACCCAAAGAAAGCGTAGCACGGTAAGCCAGGAGTTTTCGCAGACGAGACAAAAGCAGCCTCTCCCATCCTGTTATTTACGATGGGAGAAGCACGCTGGAGAATAAAACTACAGCGACGCGCCGCCGCAAATTACCAGCTCCTGTCCGGTAATGGCAGCGGCAGCCGGCGATAGCACAAAGCCAGCCAGCGCGGCCACCTCTTCGGGATGGATATAGCGTCCGATAGGCGGCAGTTTCGGCGGCGAGCTGGCGCGGTCCGGCTGCAGCAGCATCGGCGTGGCGGTGGCACCGGGAGCGATCACATTGACCGTAATGCCCTGCGGAGCCAGTTCGGCGGCCCAGCTGCGCGCCATGCCCACCATCGCCGCCTTGGTGCTGACATACTGGCTGCGATTCGCCGCGCCGCGTGACGTGCGGCTGCCGAGCAGCAGAATACGATCGCCGTGGCCCATCTGCGGCAGCAAGGTGTTGGCCATGATTTGCGCCACCTGCACGTGCAGATACCACAGCCGCGCCCCCTGCTCTTCCTCCAGCTCACCCAGCGGCGCGGCCAGCATCATGCCTGCCGCGTGCACCAGCGCATCCACCTTCGCCAGCCCGGCCAAAGCCCGTTTCAGCTGACCGGCGTCAAACAGGTCGACGCTGACGGAGGTAAACGCCGGATGATCTTTCTCCACCGGCGTACGGCTAAAACCGGTGACCTGCCAGCCCTGTGTCAGCAGCTCATCGGCAATCGCCGCACCAATGCCGGAACTGACACCGGTCACCAGCGCATGGCGGCTCATGCTTTGTCCCTCACCCAGTTCTCCTCCACGCGCACGTACTTGATGGCCTGGCGAAAATAGGTGTAGGCAATGTGCAGTGCGCCGTCCGCGCTCTGCTTAATGCTGGGATAGGAGAACTCACGGTTCAGTTTCTGCTGTGAATTGTTGGTCATGCAGTAGCCGTCCCCTTCATCCAGATTACGCTGCCACGGCCAGCTCACCCCGCCATCGGCAGAAATAGCCAACGTCATCGGTGCGCGCGGAGCCCCCCAGAAGGCGGTGCGTGCGCCCTGAACCACCGGCTGCGCCGCCACGGCCACCGCCGCGTCATCTTCGTCTTCGATTTCGTCGTACAGTGACAGGCGACGCTCGCTGGCATCACGTGCGCTCATGGCGTTAAACACCAGCGCCAGATGGCCGTTGTGCAGCGTGGTCACCTGAATCGATGAGTTATTATTTGGCAGATCGGTCGCCTGTGGCGCGCTCCAGCTTTCACCGCCGTCGTCCGAACGACTCTGGTAGATATAATCAGCCCAGCGGCTGCGATACAGCGCCAGCAGGCTGCCATCCTGCAGCAGCGTAATGTTCATGTGCACGCAGCCGAGGCTGTCCGGCACCGCCACATCGCGCCAGCTCTGGCCTTTGTCACTGGAGATTTTTACCGCACTGATGTCATCATTGCCCACCCATTTCACTCCCGGCTGGGTGCGACAATAGAACACCGGCAGCAGCCAGTTGCCATTCGGCAGTACCACCAGCGGCTGGCGGATAAACGTGCCCGGCTGATCGAGCAGCGTATCGATGGCACTCCAGCTGTGACCCAAATCGTGTGACTGGCGATAGCGCACAATCGCCGTGTCCTGATTACCGGACTTCTGCGCGGTCCACAGCAGCCACAGCACGCCCTCGGGATCGAGAAACAGCACCGGATTCTGTTCCGATCGCGCCGGATCGTCGGATAACTGTTGAGGATCGCTCCACTGTGCGCTGCCCTGCGCCAGCCGCGAGCACCACACCGAAATATCCGCGATGCCTTCCTGCGTGCCGCCAAACCACACGCACAGCAGGTCGCCGTTCGGTAACGGCAGCAGGTTAGCGGCGTGATTCTGCGGACAGACCGAAGGCAGCATCGCCGTGAGCTGCTGCGCGTCCTGCGCGTGCGGATGAAGCTTACCGTTACGTTCGACGGTAATGGTTGAGTCGGTCATGTCAGGCTCCACTGTTTTGCATTGATGAATCAGGTGCATTTTTGCGCTGCGGCTGGCGTGACGGGATCAGGCGGTCAATCAGCATGATCACCGCCGGTGTGACCAGCGCGACGTACATATTGTTGATGCCGAACGGATCGCCCAGCAGATACCACAGCGAGGTCATGACGCAGGCACCAATCAGGCCGGCGTTCGCGCCGCGCGTACTTTTATAAAACGGCAGGTAGAAAGCGATGATCGCCACCACCGAAATTGACAGGCGGATGGCGCGGGTAAAGAACGATAGCTTCAGCACTTCCGGTACGAACAGCACGAAGATCAGCGGCAGAAAACCGATCAGCAGTGACAGCCAGCGCGTCATGCGAAATTCGCGTTCCGGCGTCGGATTACGGTATGGCACATAAAAGTCTTTCACCACCAGCGAAGCGATGGCCAGCGCCACGGTGCTGACGCTGACAAAAATCGAGGCCACCAGCGAGGTGGTGACAATCCCTGCCAGCCACGGGCTCATGTCCTGCAGGAACACCGGCAGCGCGTACAGGCTGTTGATCTCGGGATGCAGATATTTTGCCGCAACGCCAATCAGCGCAATGGCGATGGCAATCGGCATACAGAAGAAGAAGGCGACCCAGGTGGCGCGCTTCGCAGACGCCGCACTTTTGGTCGAGGCGATAGCCTGAATCACAAACTGGGTGCAGAAGATCGATCCGATGGTGCCAATCATCCAGGCAAAAATGGTGCTGGGCCCGACGTTACCGTCCCAGGTCCAGTAAAAGTGCGGCATCTCTTTGATCATCGGACTGACGCCGCCGGTCATGTGCAGCGCCACGCCGAGAATGACCAGAATACCGATATATTTCAGGCCGCTGTGCAGCAGCGTCACCCAGGCGATGCCTTTCATGCCGCCGAACATAAAATAGAAGGTGCTGACCAGCGCGGTGATCACCGCCGCCGTGGTGAGGTCAAGGTTCAGCACCGTAGAGATCGCCGCCGCACCGCTGACATAGTTGCCGACGTTCACCAGCAGCAGCGCGTAGATCATGATGATAGAAATAATATTTTTGGTGGAGTTGCCATAGCGCTCGGCAATCGCGCCGGAAATGGTAATTTTGCCGGTGTTGTAGATGCGTTTGACCAGCAGAATACCAAACAGCGGAAAGCCGATAGCGGCACCGATCACCGACCAGGACGCGGCAAAGCCATCCTCAAAAGCCGCCTGCGCCGTACCGATGGTTGACTTGGCACCAATGTATTCAGACATCAGCATCACGCCGACCACAAACGCTGGCATCACGTTTGAACCCGCCATAAAGTCGCCGCTGTTTTTACTGCGCAACCGCCAGGTCAGCCAGGTAGTGAACAGGATGTAGGCAATGACAATCCCGACAATAATCACCATCCCTTCTGCAGAGAACTGTTTCATGTTCGCCTCATTGATAACGTAGGGTCGTGGTGCGTGCCGGGCTTCACACGCACCGTTAATGAGGCGGCCATGATTATTGTTGTTGCGTCGCTGCGCTGGCTACCCCGCACCGTGCAAAATGATTTACTTCACTCAAAAATGAATAAATTTACGCACAGGCAGGGCAATTTATAGATTAACTGGCGCTTAATTAGTTTGATCATGCTCACAAACAGTCAAATGTGATTAATAATAATCAAACCTGGCTGTGTGAGATAGCGAGGCAGACTGCGCACCTGGTCACGGCCACCGCGCCGGGCAGCCTCGAACGTCAGGCGAGACTGTCGTTTTCCAGTTTCTGCCGTTTGCGCAGATGAGGGAACAGCGCCATCCACAGCGCCACGACCACCAGGGTGCCGACACCGCCAATCGCCGCTGCGGGCACCGCACCGAACCATGCGGCCAACAGGCCGGATTCGAACTCACCCAGCTGGTTAGAGGTATTGATGAAAATGGCGTTGACCGCGTTGACGCGCCCGCGCATCTCATCCGGCGTGTCCAGCTGCACCAGCGCGCCGCGAATCACCATGCTCACCATATCGAAGCCGCCGAGTGCCGCCAGCGCCAGCAGCGAGAGCCACAGCTGCGTCGACAGCGCAAATACCAGCGTAGCCAGACCAAAACCGGCTACCGAGCCAAACATGATCATGCCCACGTGCTTTTCCAGCTTGTGACGGCTGAGCCACACCCCAACCAGCAGCGCCCCGACCGACGGGGCACCGCGCAGCATGCCCAGCCCCCACGGACCGGTATGCAGAATATCCTGGGCGAAGATCGGCAGCAGCGCCGTGGCGCCGCCCAGCAGCACGGCAAACAGATCGAGCGAGATCACCCCAAGCACATCTTTGCGCTCGCGGATGAAGCGGACACCGGCAAACATGGTGCTGAGGCTGGCCGGAATACGTGCCTGCGGCGGTCGTTCGTAGCGCAAACGGCTGACCAGCACAATCGACAGCAGATAGAACAGCGCCGAAACACCGTACACCACCTCCGGCCCGGCCACGTACAGTAAGCCGCCCAGCGTCGGACCGACAATCACCGCCGCCTGACCGCCCACCGAGCTGGCCGCCATGGCGCGCGCGAGGATGGGCGGCGGTACCAACGCTGGCAGCATTGAGGTGATTGCCGGCCACTCCAGCGCTTTGGCCAGCGAAATCAGGAACACCAGTCCCCAGATTTCAATCCGGCCCGCCCAATGCAGCAGCGTCAGCGCCACCAGCCCGAGCAGCGCCAGCCACTCAATCAGCTGCCCCAGCAGCACGATGCGGCGACGGTCATACTGATCCGCAAGATGACCCGCCGGCAGCGCCAGCAATACAGAAGGTAAGAATTGCATCAGACCGATCATGCCCAGCGCCATAGCACTGTGGGTAAGCGCATAGATTTGCCAGCTGACGGCCACGGAGAACATCTGAAAACCAAACGATGAACAGGTACGCGCCAGCCAGAAGGCGACGAACGACCTGTGTCGCAGCAGCGAATCTTCCGCTGCGGTGACCGGTGAACCCATAGTTTTATCCCATCCTGAAGCAGAACCGGCCGGCGTCATGGCACCGGCCTGGTGAAAAGCCACCATCGGCTTTCCTTATGTTTTTCACGCCATAGAGTGCGATAACTGACCGGAGCAGGCAATGGCTGGATGTGCGCTGTAAAAACAGGTGTTTATACGGATTCAGGGTTAAAGCTGGCGCGCAGAATATTAGCAGACTGATTGTTTTACTGTGAAAATAGTCAAAACATTCCAGATAATTCAATAAAACGTTAATTACCGCCAGCACAACGCTTTTTATCTCTTTATCAGAAACAGCTAAAAAAGGTGATCTTTGCCGGCGAATCGATCTATATTGCCCCCTGTGATAATCACAGCAGTCTTCCCGTCCTTATAATAATTAAGACGCTATCGTTCATTAATTTATTCATAGAGATAAATGGAAAACAATTCATACCATCCTTATGTCACTGAGCGTGTCTGTCGCTTCGACGGCACACCTATCGGCGCGTGTTATTCAGCGTCCTTAATGCATTGCGTGCCGGAGCGTGATGCATTACTTCATGAAGGCGAGATAATTACTCAACATTATCAGTCAGCGGATGCTGCGGGATTAATAATTATTCCACTGGCGGGAAATAGTGTGATGTCCTTTTTGCATGACGTGGATAATTATTCCAGCCTGCAACATGAGAATGTAAGGCTGGCGATCAACTATGCCACTTTACGTCAGGCAGGATCCGCTTTACGCGCTGTGGCGTCTCGTTTTTCCTTCTGGCTTTACGATCTCGCGCCGCCGGGAACCGAGTGGAAAAATATTACCGATTTTCCCTTCAGCGGTATTGTTCTGAGCGATGACTTCTTCCGTGAAAATTATCTCAAGTTCAGCTTTCCTTTTCTGCTCGCTTCGCTGCGGGAAACACAAGCAGAGGTAATATTACGTACGCCCCAGCTCAAATTACCGGCCGAAGATTACCTGCATTTACAGCTAAGCGGCTGGCAAACGCAGCGGAGTTGTCATCCGCTCCTCACTGGGTAAACGTTTACACAAAATTCTGCGCGTCGGCGTTATCACCCGATTACGCCGGACAGGATGGCGCAATATCCTCATAAAATGTCGTGTCACTGCCTGATAAAAAGAGCAAAGCGCTAAAAAAATCAAACCTGTTAACGTTTTTAAGATAAAATTTAACGCAAAGGGATCATCCTGCTTAACGGAAAAGCACTGACAGAACACCTTAAGTCACTTCGTACTCTATGTCGGGATACAGCCTAATCGGTTGTTTCCTTTGATTTTATGGCAAAGAAAGAGGTCAATATTATGGGGAAAGCTTCCTCATCTTTTGGCGTAATTCGCTTCCTGACGGTGCTGTTTGCACTGCTGACGGGCGCATTTATGCTGATTGGCGGCGTTTGGTTAGCCGCCATTGGAGGTTCCTGGTACTACGTTATTGGCGGTGTGATTATGCTGATCACCGCTGTTCTGCTGTGGCGCCGTAGCGGTTCCGCACTGCTGCTGTATGCCCTGTTGCTGCTGGCAACGCTGGTATGGGGCGTATGGGAAGTCGGCTTCGACTTCTGGGCGCTGGCCCCACGTACCGACGTGCTGGTGATCTTCGGTATCTGGCTGATTCTGCCGTTTGTGTATCGCGGCCTGAATCATGCGGGTAAAGGTGCGCTGGGTGCGATGGCCGTTGCGCTGGTAGCCAGCGTACTGGTGCTGGCGTGGGCAGTATTCCACGATCCGCAGGAGCTGAATGGCAACCTGCCGGAAGCCGCTAACGTCCCGCAGGCCCAGCCGCTGAGTAACATCAACGATGCTGACTGGCCAGCCTACGCGCGTGACCAGCAGGGCACCCGCTTCTCGCCGCTGAAGCAGATCAACACCAGCAACGTGAAAGAGTTGCAGGTTGCCTGGCAGTTCCAGACCGGCGATCTCAAAACCGCCAACGATCCGGGTGAAATCACTGACGAAGTGACGCCGATTAAAATCCGCGACACGCTGTACCTTTGCTCGCCACACCAGATTCTGTTTGCGCTGGATGCGACGACCGGTAAGCAGAAGTGGAAATTCGATCCGGGCCTGAAGCCGAATCCTACCTTCCAGCACGTGACCTGCCGCGGTGTTTCATACCATGAAGTGCCTGCTGCTGCCGATGCCGCCAACAGCCAGCCTGCGCTGTGCTCACGCCGCATCTATCTGCCAGTGAACGACGGTCGTCTGTTCGCGCTGGATGCCGATACCGGTGCCCGTTGCCCATCCTTTGGCAACAACGGTGAGCTGGATCTGCAGCACAAGCAGCCGGTACAGACGCCAGGCCAGTATGAGCCTACGTCACCGCCGGTTATCACTGACACCACCATCGTCATTGCTGGTGCGGTCACCGATAACTACTCTACCCGTGAGCCGTCTGGTGCCATCCGTGGCTTTGACGTCAACACCGGTAAACTGCTGTGGGTGTTCGACCCGGGCGCGAAAGATCCTAACGCGATTCCGGCCGATGAACACACCTTCACCATGAACTCGCCGAACTCGTGGGCGCCGGCGGTATACGATCCAAAACTGGATACCGTTTACCTGCCAATGGGCGTTTCCACCCCGGATATCTGGGGCGGTAACCGCACACCAGAGCAGGAGCGCTACGCGAGCAGCGTTCTGGCGCTGAACGCCACCACCGGTAAGCTGGTGTGGTCGTATCAGACCGTGCACCACGATCTGTGGGATATGGACCTGCCGTCACAGCCGACGCTGGCCGATATCACGGACAAAGACGGCAACACCGTACCGGTGATTTATGCCCCGGCGAAAACCGGTAACATCTTTGTGCTGGATCGTCGTACCGGTAAGCCGGTCGTGCCTGCACCGGAGACGCCGGTACCGCAGGGCGCGGCGAAAGGTGACCACGTGGCACCGACCCAGCCGTACTCCGAACTGACCTTCCGTCCGAAGCAGAACCTGACGGACAAGGACATGTGGGGCGCGACGATGTATGACCAGCTGGTGTGCCGCGTGATCTTCAAGCGTCTGCGCTACGAAGGTCCGTTCACGCCGCCGTCTGAGCAGGGTACGCTGGTGTTCCCGGGCAACCTTGGTATGTTCGAGTGGGGCGGCATCGCGGTTGATCCCCATCGTCAGATCGCCATCGCTAACCCAATGGCGCTGCCGTTTGTGTCTAAGCTGATTCCGCGCGGTCCGGGCAACCCGATTGAACCACCGCAGGGCGCAGAAGGCGGTTCCGGTACTGAAACCGGCATTCAGCCGCAGTACGGTGTGCCGTTTGGCGTCGAGCTGAACCCGTTCCTGTCGCCGTTTGGTCTGCCGTGTAAACAGCCGGCCTGGGGTTACGTTTCAGCGATCGACCTGAAGACCAACGAAACCGTGTGGAAGAAACGTATCGGTACCGTTCGCGATAGCGCACCGGTTCCGCTGCCGTTCAAAATGGGTATGCCAATGCTGGGTGGCCCAATCACCACCGCCGGTAACGTGTTCTTCATCGGCGCGACCGCAGATAACTACCTGCGCGCGTTCGATACCAACACCGGTGAGATGCTGTGGCAGGCGCGTCTGCCAGCGGGTGGCCAGGCTACGCCGATGACCTATGAAGTGAATGGCAAGCAGTACGTTGTCATCGCGGCCGGTGGTCACGGTTCGTTTGGTACCAAGCTGGGCGATTACGTAATTGCCTATGCGCTGCCAGATGCGAAGTAATTTTTCGCACTGAAGTAAAAAAGCGGGCAATGCCCGCTTTTTTTTCACGCCGGTCAGGCATGATCCTGCGGTTAAGCTTTACGCAGCACCCGCGCATTCAATAGCGCGCACAGCGCCATAATCACACAGGTGGCGAGAAACACCGGGCGCATACCAAACGCGCCGCCGATAAAGCCACCGAACAGCGGGCCGCTCACCTGGCCGACATACTGAGCCGAGGTCGCATAGCCCAGCATTTTCCCGACCTGCCGCTGCGGCACATTATGACGAATCAACGCCGTCACGCAGGGCATCAGGCCGCCCAGCGCCATCCCCATCAGGAAACGCAGCAGCACCAGCTGCCACGCCGCGCTAATAAACGCCTGCGGAATCAGCAGCAGCGCGCAGACCAGCAGGCCATAAATCAGCACGCGCGCATGTCCGATGCGGTCGGCCAGCCGGCCAAGGCGCGGCGCGGAGAGAATGCTGCCCAGCGCGGCGGCCGCCATCACCAGCCCGGCCGTTACCGTCACCGCGTGATCGCCATGAACAAACTGCGCGATATACAGCGTGATAATCGGCTCAATCGACATATTGGCAAAAATCAGCAGCATGCCCGACAGCCACATCAGCCGCACCACTGGCCGGTTGATCGACGCCTCCGGCTCATCCCCCTCCCCGGCTGCGGCTTTCTTCGCCGCACGTGGCGCTTCTTTCAGCAGAAAAGTGGTGGCGAGAAACGCAAGAAAAATCACCGCGCCGGTGAGCCAGAAAGTGTGGCGGATACCGATCAGCGGTGGCAGCACGCCGCCCAGCAGCGGGCCGACCACATTACCGGCCATGATGCCGGAGGACAGCACGCCCAGCGCCCAGCCGGTCTGCGCTTTCGGCGTTTGCGCCGCCACCAGAATGGTGGAGCCCGACGCATAGCCGCCGAGCAGACCGGCCAGCAGGCGCAGCGCTACCAGCTGCCACGGCGCGGTGGCCATACCAATCAGCGACATGGCGACGGCCATTCCGAGGCTGGCGCGGATCAGCATCAGCTTGCGGCCATAGCGATCCGCCAGTTTGCCCCACAGCGGTGCCGTCAGCGCCGCGCTGAGAAAGGTGGCACCGTAGGCGGCGCCTGACCAGCGCGCAATCGCGGCCGGTTCCTGCACGCCCAGCTGCTGCACATAAAGGGGCAGAAAGGGCAGCAGCAGGGTCATGGCGACGATAGTGCTGAACGAGCCCAGCACGCAAACCCACAAATTGCGCCGCCAGTGTTGCTGCTCAGGCGCTAACGCGATAGAAGAGTGCGACATAGTGATATCCCTGTTTTTGGCTTTTTTAGCAGACTATCAGCGGTAGCACACAGAAAACAGGGAGAAGCGGATATTTGCCAGCCAGCGCGCTATTGTTGCCATAAAACAACAATCATGACGCACCCAGCGCGGTGATCAGCGCGTCGCAGAGTAAGGTGATCGGTGACGAGGGCTGCGGCTGCTCTTTCAGCAGCAGGTAACTGTGCAGGCGATCCATCTGCCATTCCGGCAGCACCTGCTGAATCTCGCCGCGCGCCAGCGCCTCCTGCGTCATATAGGCGGGCAGATACGCCACGCCGGTTCCGGCCAGGGCCGCATTAAGCAGCGCCATGCTGTTATTCGCGCGAAAGCGGCTGTGCACATCCAGCGCCAGGCGCTGCTTATCACGGCGAAACGGCAACGCCGCCGTGTGTGCCGGGCCGTGAAACAGCAGCAGATCGTGGCGCATCAGACGTTCGGGATGATCGATGGCCGGATGCGCGGCCAGATACGCTGGCGACGCATACAGTCCCCAGTCAATGCTGCTCAGTTCGCGGTAGTTTGCGACTTCCGGCGCACGCGCGCGGATCACAATCGCCACGTCCGCACTGGGCTGCGGATCGTCGCTGGTGGTCAGTTCGAGATCGACGTTGATGTGAATGTGACGGCGGATAAAGGTATTCAGCGTCGGCACCACGCACTGGCAGCCGAAGGTGATCGGCGCCTGCAGCCGCACGTTGCCGGCAGGCTGCTGATGCACCTGCTGCACAAACGCGTCGGCGCGATGCATCTCTTCCAGCATGCGGGTGCAGAACGGATAGTAAGCCTGACCCAGCTCGGTCAGCGCCACTTTGCGCGTGGTGCGCTGCAGCAGTTTGATACCCAGCCGCACCTCCAGCCGGGCGATTTCGCGGCTGACGTGCGATTTTGATACCCCCAGCGTACGGGCCGCTTCGCTGAAACTTTGCCGCTCAACGACGCGCGCAAACAGCATCATGGCGGTGAGATTATCGCTGTTGTCCATGTTCTCTGGCTGATTTGAAAGAGTGAGAACCGCAGCTTAAAAGCAAAAACGCGAATGCGCACCCGATTTCCCGTTACGCAGCGGCCACGGGAAATCGGGCGAGGGATGTCACACCGCCACCGCTAGCGGAAACAGCAGGCGGTCCGGCTCGACGCGACGCTGACGCCGCAGCTGGCCTGGCGTGACGCGAAAATAATTTTTAAAGGTGCGGGTGTAAGCCTGCTGGGTATCAAAGCCGTAGCTCATCGCCACCTGCAGAATCGCCTCGTCACTGTTGATCAGCGTGAGCGCTGACTCAGTCAGCCGGCGCTGGCGAATGTATTCTGCCAGTGAAAAACCGGTGTGCTGACGGAACAGACGTTGCAGATGCCAGCGGGAATATCCCGAGCGGCGTGCTACTTCATCCAGATGCAGATCGTGCCCTAAATTTTTTTCAATCCACTCCAGCAAACTACGGATAAATTCGCGCTGATTCATGACTTCCTCCGGCGTCGGTAAAATGTCCAGTGACGTCACTGTAGCGCGTTAAATTTATCCCTTAATTAGCAGAAAATTAGCGCAGAATTAGCAAGCAAAAAAACGGCTTTCCCGACGAAACAGCGCGCCAGGTTAATTCTGCGCTAATTATCGGGCGCTACACTGCGACAAGTTATTCAGGAGGGCATCATGCGTGTGCTGCTGGTAGAAGATGATGAAATGATCGGCGCCAACCTGCAGCAGGCGCTGGAGGCCGCCGGCTGGTCGGTGGACTGGGTGCGTGACGGCGTATTTGCCAGCAACGCCTGGCAGGAAGGCGGTTACACCTGCGTCCTGCTCGATCTCGGTTTACCGCGTGAAGATGGCATCAATGTGCTGCGCCGTGCGCGCACGCGCGGTGACATGACGCCAGTGCTGGTGCTGACCGCGCGTGATACCGTGCAGCAGCGCATCCAGGGCCTGGACAGTGGCGCCGATGACTACTTACTCAAACCCTTTGATCTGCAAGAGGTTCTGGCGCGTATGCGAGCCATCACCCGACGCCGCCACGGTGCGGCGGACTCCCTGCTGGGCAACGGCGACGTGCAGCTCGATATGATGACGCGTGAAGTGCTGTACAAAGGCCAGCGCGAGCAGCTGACCGCACGTGAATACGCCCTGCTCTATGCGCTGCTGGAACGCCCGGGCGCGATCCTGTCGCGTGAGCAGTTAGAAAACCGCATCTACGGCTGGGGCGAAGAGGTCACCAGCAACGCCGTGGACGTGCTGATTCATGGCATGCGGCGCAAACTCGATAACGAAGTGATTC
The DNA here is from genome assembly GCF_011752515.1 of Pantoea sp. Ap-870. NCBI lineage: Bacteria > Pseudomonadati > Pseudomonadota > Gammaproteobacteria > Enterobacterales > Erwiniaceae > Pantoea > Pantoea sp. Ap-870. Next base: position 153,089 of record NZ_VWXG01000010.1, on the reverse strand, counting down.
GCAACGTACGCGGTCTGGGCTGGCGGGTACCGGCAATATGAGATCCTTTACGTTTATGCGGTCGCTGCGCAACAAACTGCTGGCCACGCTGGTGCTGCTGCATCTGGCGATGATCGGCGGTGTCACCTGGTATTTCTACCACTGCTATGGCGACATGATGGGCACCATGAAGGACGACCAGCTCGCCAAAATTGCCGATGCCTGGTCAAGCAGCCAGCGCATGCCGGCACTGATGCCGATGGTGATGCAGCAGGAGAAGCTGAAAAGTACCTATATCGTTCAGCTCTGGGACACCAATAATCATCTGCGCGCCAGTTCCTGGCCGGCGCTGCATGCGCCCCTGCAGAGCAAAAAAGGCTGGTCAGATTTAAAAGTTGGCGACTGCGGCGATGACTGCCAGTGGCGCGTTTACACCCGTCCCGGCGAGCTGGGCAGCGAGATCGGCAATATTCAGGTGCTGCACAACGTCGGCTACATGAAGAGCCTGATGGTGAAACGCGTACTCTCCGCCATCATTCCGCTCATCCTGATGATGCCGCTGTCGCTGCTGGTGATCTGGCTGGTGGTACGGGCCATTACGCGCGATCTGCGCGTAGCGTCGCGCCAGATTGCGGCGCAGGAAACCCTGCATCCGCACAGCGTGTCGCCGGACGGTCTGCCGGACGAAGTGCTGCCGCTGGTCGATGCCTATAACTCGCTACTGGATAAACTACGCGCGGCCTGGTCGTCACAGCGCCAGTTCCTTGAGGATGCCGCGCATGAACTGCGCACGCCGGTCACCGCCGTCACGTTACAGCTGGAGAACCTGCGTCAGCACATCCTGCCGGGCGAAGCCAGCCGCCAGTTTGATCAGCTGGAAGCGGGCGTCACGCGCACGCGCCATCTGGTGACGCAGTTGCTGAATATCTCACGCCAGGAGGATCAGTCCGTGGTCGCCAGCGTCGAGACCATTGAGCTTGATGACCTGCTGAAGGAGAGCATTGAGCAACTGATGGTGGTGGCGGACAAGCGCGGCATTGATATCGGCTTCAACGGCACCGCGCACTATCGTCTGCACGCCAGCCGATCCGATCTGCGCAGCCTGTTCGATAACCTGATCGGCAACGCCATGCTGCACACGCCGGAGGGCAGCCTGGTGGATGTGCTGCTGCATCGCGTCGGTCATCATACGGTAGTGGATATTGTCGATAACGGCCCCGGCATGCCGGAGTCGTTTATCGAGCGCGCCTTCGATCGCTTTACCCGCTCGCCGGATGTCCAGGCGCAGGGCAGCGGCTTGGGATTGTCGATCGTGCGCAGCGTGGCGCAAAAGCATCAGATGCAGGTGGCTCTGTCGAATTGCCTGAACCCGCAGGGTGAAGTGTGTGGCCTGCAGGTGCGCGTTACCCTACCCTGACGTCTTCCCTCCTCCGGCGCGATAATCCGCGCCGGCTATTTTCTTCTCCCGCCAGTTCTCTGCGTATCCCGACAACGTAAACGGTTGCGGGGTTCCGTTCGTTACACGGCCTTTATGTGATCAACTTCACATATTTACTGAATCGAAATGCAACACTTTTTGACAAACGTGATCAAAATCTATTTTCTATCGCTCTGTTACAGGCACATTACGCGGGCCTGAAAATCCGGCGCGTCAGACCGGCGACAACAGCACACTGCCCATCCCCTGGGATCGATTTCACCCGATCGCAGCATTTGCGCGGCGATCACGAGCAAGTGGTTAAAAAATAATGAAATTTAAAACACTGATAGCAGGGGCCTTACTGGCCAGTAGCTGGACCGGCGCCGCACAGGCGGCGGAAAGCGATCCGCAGTACCTTTCTGACTGGTGGCATCAGAGCGTGAACGTGGTAGGCAGTTATCACACCCGCTTCGGACCCCAGTTCAACAATGATGTGTATCTCGAATACGAAGCCTTTACTAAAAAGGACTGGTTTGATTTCTACGGCTACCTTGACCTGACCAACTTCTTTGGCGTGGGTAACAGCAATGCCAACGGTATTTTTGACCACGGTTCGCCGATGTTCATGGAAATTGAGCCACGCTTCTCCATCGATAAGCTGACCGGCACCAGCCTGGCATTCGGACCGTTCAAAGAGTGGTACTTCGCAAACAACTACATCTACGACATGGGTCGCAACAGCGATAGCCGTCAGAACACCTGGTACATGGGTCTGGGTACTGACATCGATACCCATAGCGATATCGGCCTGTCACTGAACGTGTACGCGAAATACCAGTGGGAAAACTACGGCGCGGCGAATGAAAATAGCTGGGATGGTTATCGCTTCAAGGTGAAATACTTTGTACCGATTACCGACCTGTGGGGCGGCAAGCTGAGCTATATCGGCTTCACCAACTTTGACTGGGGTTCCGATCTGCGTGACAAGTCTGACCGCTCACGCACCAGCAACTCAATTGCCTCCAGCCACATTCTGTCGCTGAACTACGATCACTGGCATGTCTCTACCGTGGCGCGTTACTTCCACAACGGCGGCCAGTGGGCTGATGGCCAGGAGCTCAACTTCGGCAACGGTCCGTTTGAAGTGAAATCAACCGGCTGGGGTTACTACCTGGTGGTGGGTTACAACTTCTAAACCGCTTCCGGCGTGGCCGCTCACCATCGCGGCCACGCCAGTCTGTTACGCCTGTGGCTTCACCACGTTGATGCGCCATGGGATGCCGAACTTATCGATAAACATCCCGAAGCCGTTCGACCAGAAAGTTTTTTGCCATTCAGTGGTCACTTTGCCGCCCGCAGAGAGCTTATCAAACCAGGCTTTACCCTCCGCTTCATCTGGCGTGGCCAGGCTCACCGCATAACCGGCATGTTCGGACGCCGGTGGCTGGGCGGTATTGCCATCACTCAGCATCAGCTCGCCCTGACCAATGCGCAGATGCGCATGCATAATCTTTTCCGGCGGCAGCGGCGGTGCCGACCGATCGCCCACCTGCTCGCCCTGCTCCGGCATATCGCCAAACGTCATTTTTTGCAGAATTTCACCGCCGGTGGCCTCCAGATAGAAGGCAATGGCTTCTTCACAGCGGCCGTAGAGAAATAAATAAGGACTCACCTGCATCGTAACCTCCGTTGAGAGTGCGTTAACGCGTGTCGTACACTTAAAGTGTAGACGATGCAGTTTTTCGCCCGTCACGGCTGGCAGTAGCGGCGGAACAGCTGCGCCATGTAAGCGCTCATCGGCGTCAGCGCGGTGTCTTTACGCTGAATCAGATAGAAGGTGGCTTTCGGCAGGGGATCGTCGAGATCCAGCGCGATCAGCTGCCCGCCGTGCGTAGGGTCTTCAATCACGTCGCGCGCAATGATGCTGACAAAATCACTCTTCGCCACCAGGCTGGTGCAGGCCATAAAGGTCTCGCAGGTCACCGCGATTTTGGGTGCCATGCCGCGCTCACCGAACAGGTCATGCAGCAGTCGGTAATAACTGCCCTGCGGCGTCGGCATGGTCCAGTCGCAGTGTTGCAACTCGGCCAGCGAGCGCGCATGCGCCATCGGATGCCCTTTACGCATCACCACCTGATACTCGCGCTGCATCAGCCGCTCGAAAATCAGCTCCTGATCGAAGTGATGCCGGTCGTAGGTATTGATGGTGAAATCCAGCGCGCCCTGCCGCAGTTCATGCACCATCGACACCAGCTGGCCCTCGACGATACGCACTTTCACCAGTGGATATTCACGATGAAACTGGGTTATCACCTGCGGCATCACGGTACGCGCAATGCTGCCGCCCACCCCAATATTCACTTTGCCACCGGCCAGACCGAGCCGCTGCTGGATATCCTCCTGCGCCACGCGCAGTTCCTCCAGCACCAGACAGGCATGACGAAAAAAGGTTTCACCGACATCGGTCAGCATCACACCCTGCTGACGACGCTCGAACAGGCGCGCGCCCAGCGCCAGCTCCAGTTCCTGAATCGCTTTGGTTAATGCCGGCTGTGACAGGCCCGACAGCCGGCTGGCGGCGCGAATACTGCCCTGGCGCGCCACGTCAACAAAGGCGCGCAGCTGATGAAGTTTGAGATTGGACGCCATGATCAGGTGATAACCGTTGTCTATCGGTCACAAGATATTCGCATCTTATGCGCCCTAATACCATTGTGTAGATTCGGTTGAATGCATAAAAAACCAACACTAAGGAACAGCCGATGAACACCCTTTCCGACCTCGTCAACGCACGGATACCGCAGATGCAGACATGGCGCCGCGACCTGCACCAGTATGCTGAATCCGGCTGGCTGGAGTTCCGCACCGCCACGCTGGTAGCGGAAGAGCTGCATCGTCTTGGTTATCAGCTGCAGCTGGGCCGTGAGGTGATTGATGCCGATGCGCGCATGGGTCTGCCGTCTGCTGAAGTGCTGGCGCAGCAGGAAGCGCGGGCGCTGCAGCAGGGCGCGCTGCCACAGTGGCTGCCCCACTTCTCCGGCGGTTTCTGCGGCGTGGTGGCGACGCTGGACACCGGACGTCCCGGTCCGGTGATGGGCTTTCGTGTTGATATGGACGCGCTCGACCAGACGGAGAGCGCCGCCGCCGATCACCTGCCGACGCGCGAAGGCTTCGCCTCGTGCAATCCCGGCATGATGCACGCCTGCGGCCACGATGGTCACACCACCATAGGTCTGGCGCTGGCGGGCGTGCTGATGGCGATGAAACACCAGCTGAGCGGTCGCATAAAACTCATTTTTCAGCCAGCCGAAGAAGGCGTACGCGGTGCCAAAGCGATGGTGGCCGCGGGCGTGCTTGATGATGTCGATCTGTTCACCGCCATTCACCTCGGCACCGGCGTGCCGCCCGGCGAGATCGTCTGCGGCAGCGACAGCTTTCTCGCCACGACCAAACTGGACGTACGTTTTACCGGGGTCGGCGCGCATGCCGGTGGCAAACCGGAAGAGGGACGCAACGCGCTGCTGGCGGCGGCACAGGCCACGCTGGCGCTGCACACTCTGCCGCAGCACAGCGGCGGCGTGGCGCGCGTTAACGTTGGTGTCTTACAGGCCGGCAGCGGACGCAACGTGGTGCCGGATGTTGCGCTGATGAAGGTGGAAACGCGCGGCGCGAGTAATCAGGTCAACGACGATATCTACCAGCAGGCGCTGCGCGTGATTGCCGGTGCCGCAGCGATGTATGGCGTTGAGCACGAGGTCACGCTGATGGGCGGCGCACGCAGCTGCACGCCAAGCCCGGCGTGGGTCAGTTTTATCCATCAGCAGGCCGAAGCGCTGGGTCTGTTCAGTTCGGTGATAGACAGCAAACAGCAGGCGGCCGGTTCCGAAGATGCCACCTATATGATGGAGCGCGTGCAGCAGCGCGGCGGCCAGGCGTCTTACGTCATCTTCGGCTGCGAGCTGGCGGCGGGCCATCACAATGCGCGGTTCGACTTTGATGAAGCGGTGATGGCCACTGCCGTGCAGATGCTGGCTACGCTGGCGCTTAATCAGACGCAGTTCGGCGGTGCCCGATGAGCGCGCACGACTTCATCGATCGCTACATCGACCAGCATCAGGCGCGCTTCAGTGCCCTCAGCGATGCGATCTGGGACGTACCGGAAACCCGTTTCGAAGAGACGCAATCGTCTGCGCTGCTGGCCGATGCGCTGGCGCAGGAGGGGTTTGAGGTCGAGCGCGGCGTCGGCGGTCTCGACACCGCGTTTATCGCCTCAATCGGCCACGGCCAGCCGGTGATCGCCATCCTCGGCGAGTTTGATGCGTTGGCCGGTCTGAGCCAGCAGGCGGGCTGCGCCACGCCTGACCCGCTGGTGGAAAACGGCAACGGTCACGGCTGCGGCCATAACCTGCTCGGCACCGCTGGCCTGGCCGCCGCTTTCGCCATCAAAGCCTGGTGGGCAGAACAGGGCGAACGCGGCACGCTGCGCTTTTACGGCTGCCCCGGCGAGGAGGGCGGCTCGGGTAAAACCTTCATGGTGCGCGCCGGGCTGTTTGATGATGTCGATGCTGCCGTCACCTGGCACCCGGAAGGCTTCAGCGGCATGTTCAACCTCAGCACCCTCGCCAATATTCAGGCGGCATTTCACTTCAAAGGCGTGGCGGCGCATGCCGCTAACTCGCCGCATCTCGGGCGCAGCGCGCTGGACGCGGTGACGCTGATGAACACCGGCGCGAATTTCCTGCGCGAGCACATCGTGCAGGAGGCGCGTCTGCACTATGCGGTCACCCAAACCGGCGGCGTATCGCCCAACGTGGTGCAGGCCGATGCCGAAGTGCTGTACCTGATTCGCGCGCCGCAGCTCGACCAGGCCCAGGATATCTACCAGCGCGTGATTAACATCGCCAAAGGCGCGGCGCTGATGACCGACACGCAGATGACGGTACGTTTTGATAAAGCCTGCTCCAACTATGTGCCCAACCGCGCGCTGGAAGCGGTGATGGAACGTAATTTGCACCATTTTGGTCTGCCGCACTACAGCGCGCAGGAACAGGCATTTGCGGCAGCGATCCGCGCCACGCTGAGCAAAGACGATCTGCGTAACGCGCGACTGAATGCGGCGCGCACCGGCGGCGAAGCGGGTATCGCCTGGGCTGAGGCGCTGGGGGATAAAGTGCTGATGGATGAGGTAGCGCCGTATGCGGTCACGCGCGAGTTGCTGTACGGCTCAACCGACGTTGGGGATGTGAGCTGGGTAACGCCGACGGCGCAATGTTTTGCCCCCTGTTTTGCCTTCGGCACGCCGCTGCACACCTGGCAGCTGGTGGCGCAGGGCCGCACGCCGATTGCCCACAAAGGGATGTGCCTTGCCGCCAAAGTGCTGGCCGCCACCGCGCTGACGCTGTTGCACGATGATGCCGCGCTGGCGCGTTGTCGTGAAGAGTTTGACCGCGTGCGCCTTGAGCAGCCGTACGTGTGCCCGATTCCGGCCGGCGTGCAGCCATCGACATTAGCATCCTGAGTTCAGCAACGCATTACGCCAGGTGCGCATAAATGCGCACCCTACGAGGGCGTGACCGGTGGTCACCGCTCCTTACCGTGTAGGGTCGCCATTTATGGCGACCTGGTACCAACGCATCACCATTAAAAAAATATAAGCATTACGCAAACATAACTGACAAGACGACTCATGAGGATCTACCGATGGAAGTGATGACCGAAAATCGCAGCCCCGGCAAGCTGTTCAGCTGGATTGAGCGGGTCGGCAACAAAGTGCCGAACCCGTTCTTACTGTTTGTCTACCTGATCGTGGTGCTGATGATCGCCACCGCGCTTCTCAGCAGCCTCGATGTGGCTGTTAAAAATCCCGCCAATGGCGAACTGGTGCGGGTCAATAACCTGCTGAGCGTGGCGGGCATTCAATGGATCCTGCCCAACATCATCAAAAACTTTAGCGGCTTCACCCCACTGGGCTCCATTCTGGCGCTGGTGATCGGGGCCGGGCTGGCGGAAAAAGTCGGGCTGCTGCAGTCGCTGATGGTGAAAATGGCGTCGCGCGTCAGCCGTCGCTACGCCAGCTATATGGTGCTGTTTATCGCGTTCTTCAGCCATATCTCTTCCGATGCGGCACTGGTGGTGATGCCGCCGCTCGGCGCGCTGATCTTCCTTGCCGTCGGGCGTCATCCGGTGGCGGGCCTGCTGGCGGCGATTGCCGGCGTCGCGTCGGGTTTTACCGCGAATCTGCTGATCGTCACCACCGACGTACTGCTCTCCGGCATCAGTACAGAGGCCGCCAAAGCGGTCAGCGACACGGTCCACGTCAGCGTGATCGATAACTGGTTCTTCATGGCCAGCTCGGTCATCGTACTGACTGTGGCCGGCGCGCTGCTGACCGATAAATTTGTCGAACCGCGCCTGCCCGTCTGGAACAGCGGCCATCACGATCGCCTGCCACCGCTGACGGCGCAGGAGAATCGCGGCCTGAAGGCGGCCGGTCTCGCCGCGCTGGTGTTCATCGGCGTGATGGCGCTGCTGGTGGTGCCGGAGCATGCGCCGCTGCGCAACCCGAAAACCGGCGGGATCATCCCTTCGCCGTTTATTCAGGGCATCGTGCCGATCATCATCCTGTTCTTCTTTGTGGTGGCGATTGCCTATGGCGCGATGACACAGCAGATTCGCCGCGCTGACGACATCCCCCGACTGCTGGTGGATCCGATGAAGAGCATGGCCGGCTTTATCGTCATGGTGTTTCCGCTGTCGCAGTTCGTGGCGTTCTTCAACTGGAGCAACATGGGCAAGTTTATGGCCATCGGCCTGACCGATATGCTGGAGAGCGCCGGCATCAGCGGTGCGCCGGCCTTTCTCGGCCTGATGTTCCTCTCGGCATTTCTGTGCATGTTTATCGCCAGCGGCTCGGCGATCTGGTCGATCCTCGCGCCGGTGTTTGTGCCGATGTTTATGCTGCTCGGCTTTCACCCGGCGTTTGCCCAGATGATTTTCCGCATCGCCGATTCCGCCGTGCTGCCGCTGGCGCCGATGTCGCCGTTTCTGCCGCTGTTCCTCGGTTTCCTGCAGCGCTATCAAAAAGATGCGCAGCTCGGCACCTACTACGTGCTGATCTTCCCGTATCCGCTGGTGTTCTTTGTGACGTGGATCGCGCTGCTGCTGGTGTGGTATCTGCTGGGCCTGCCCATCGGTCCGGGCGTTTATCCGCATCTGCCCTGACCTGGCGCCATGGACGGCGTACCGCTTTCTGTGAACTGCAACGCACGTTGCCAAAATGTCACCGCTACGCCTCTCGGCAACCCCGGACGAATTGATTATTCTGCTATTTCTTCGCTTGCTAACGGTTAATGATTTCTGACAAACCACCACCGGGCGGATCCTGCAAACACCGAGGTAACAATCATAATGACAACCACCTATTCGACAGGGGTGGCGACCGATCGCATCGCGACCGAACGCCAGACGCTGGCCGGGCGCATCGACGCTCTGCCCTCTTCCGCCGGGCTGTGGCGCTTTATTACGCTGCTGGCGCTCGGCGGCTTCTTCGAGCTGTACGATCTGTTTGAAACCGGCTACATCAGCGCCGGGCTGGTCGCCGCAGGCGTGTTCCACACCGGCGCCGCGGGCGTGTTTGGTATCGCCGATCAGGCGGCGTTCGCCTCGGCGACCTTTCTCGGCCTGTTTGTCGGTGCCAGCCTGCTGACGCCCTATGCCGACCGCTTCGGCCGTCGCCTGACCTTTATGTGCGCGCTGGCGTGGTACGGTGCGTTCTCACTGCTGATGGCGTTCCAGCACAGCGCAGAGATGATTATTCTGTGCCGCTTCCTGGTCGGAATCGGTCTGGGCGTCGAGCTGGTGACCATTGATACCTATCTGTCGGAGTGGGTGCCGGCCCATCTGCGCAGCCGCGCGTTTGCCTTCTCTTTTTTCATTCAGTTCCTGTCGGTGCCGACGGTAGCGCTGATGTCATGGTGGCTGGTACCGCAAACCCTGCTTGGCCTCGAAGGCTGGCGCTGGGTCGTGATCGCCGGTGCGCTGTGCTCGCTGGTAATCTGGTTTATCCGGAAAAATCTGCCGGAGTCGGCGCGCTGGCTGGCGCAGCAGGGGCGGCATCAGGACGCGCACCGGGTGCTGAGCGAGATGGAAAAACGCTGCGGCATTGCGCCGGGAGACGATTTCTCTCAGCGCGATGCGGCGGCACAGCTGCCGAAAAAAGGGCGTTTTAGCGAAATCTGGGCACCGGCTTATCGCCAGCGTACGCTGATGCTGGTGGTGATGAACTTCTTCCAGGCGATTGGCTTCTTCGGCTTCGGTAACTGGCTGCCAGCGCTGCTGTCCGGCAAGGGGGCCACCGTCACCCACAGCCTGCTGTACGCCTTTTTCATCACGCTGGCCTATCCGCTCGGCTCGCTGATTTGCAGCCGCTACGCCGACCGGCTGGAAAACAAATGGCAGATCGTTTTTTCATCGCTGATGACGGTGGTGTTCGGCACGCTGTTCGCGCTGACCAGCAACTCGCTGCTGATGGTGGTGTGCGGTTTCCTGATCACCTACAGCAACGCCTGGCTGACCTTCAGCTATCACGCCTATCAGACCGAGATCTTCCCGACGCACATTCGTGCGCGCGCCGTCGGCTTCTGCTATTCGTTCAGCCGGCTGTCGACCGCTTTCAGCAGTATTCTGATTGGCCTGATTCTGCAGTATGCCGGCAGTCAGGGCGTGATCGTGTTTATCGTGCTGAGCATGCTGATGGTGATGCTGTCGGTCGGGATTTACGGGCCGAAGACGCGGGGGCTGGATCTGGAGAACATTTAAACCGGATGGGCGCTGGGTGGGCGGCGGCCGGTTCAGCCCTTCAATGCGCCCCCTTTGGAGCGGCACGATTCATCGCGCGATAAATCGCACCGCTACGTCCTGGTGCAAACCTTGGGGGGCGTTTCCGCCCCCGCCGGATTTACACCAGTTCGGTTTTCACCCCTTCCTGGATCAGCACGTCGGCATCGACGCCGCTGTGGCTGTAAACCTGATACTTCACGCCAGCCACCGTGGTGCTGCCCTGCTGTTTCACCCAATCGCCCACGTCACCGCCGTCGCCGAGGATGTCATCCAGTTTTACCACGTCCTGCGCATCGCCTTTGATCAGCAGCTGGGTTTTGCCGTCTTTCACGAACAGATCCTGACTTCCAACCTGCAGGATATCGTCAACCGCTACGCTCAGGACGTTTTTGCCGTGACCCGTCATATCGATGGTGTCGCCCTGCTTGCCCTGCGCCAGCACATCGCTCAAGGAAACGGCGAATTCATCGCCCAGGGTGATGACGGCAGGAACATCAAAGGCAGTGATACCGACATGATCGTCATGCATGCCCCATTCAACGTCACTGATGCGCACGCCGCCCGGATTGTTCACCGAATCCACTTCTGCCGGATTGACGCGCACCACGGCTGAACCGATCAGCTTACCGGCCGGGGCGTGGTACTCGACAATGTCGCTTCGCAGGGTGCCAGGATGCGCCTTCAGCTCATAGCTGTGCAACAATTTACCTTGCGTGTCATAGAAATCGATGTAATTGCCTTTGCTGTGCACATAATCCGATTTCAGCACCACTTTCTCCGCCACGCCGTCGAAATCCAGCTTCATCTGACCGCCACGGCCAACAATAATTTCGCCATGCTTCAGCGTTTTTTGCTCGCCGCCGATATTCGGTCCTTTAATCAGCGTCATTTTCAGACTGTCGTCGATGGTATAACTGACCCCGGTTTTAAAATCGATATAGCGCGGATGACCGTTAGCGTCTTTCACCAGATCAGGTTGTCCACGAACCCGGCTGATTTCTTTAACCCCGATGTTATCGATAGCGAAATCGTTGCCGTTACCGTTATTAACCTCATTGGTTACCGCCACGCGAACCACTTCTGTTTTGCTGGCGGTATACAGTCCGCTGAAATGATTCCAGGCAGCATCCAGCCCCATGTTGGGAATCACTTTCTGTCCATTAACGTCCAGACCGATTTTCGGTTTCAGGCTACCGCCAGGAATACGGTAGCCATCAAAATCGAACTGGTAGGTTTTACCCGCTTCGACCTGAATATAGCGATAAACCACTTCTCCTTTGAATCCGTTGGTGTTTGAACCGTTGGTCATGGAACCCAACTCATAAGAGGAATTGCCTGCGCTCCAGCGCTTAACCCCGATGTTGTCATTTTTGTGATACAGACCGCTGGCGATCCAGCCCTGCTGGGTACCGTCGTTGAAATTCCACACTAGCCCCTTGTGATCGACCTTCGGCGGATCGACATTGATCTCCAGCAGAAAGGTTGGCGCATTCACATCACGAATGGCGCTATCACTGACCTGAAATTGCGTCAGTCCTTTCCACGGCGAGCGATCGTAAGACTGGTAGCTCCAGTTACCCGTAGCATCCGCTGTGACCGAGTCCATTAATACCCAGTGGCCCTCAATATGGCAGCCGAAAATGTACACCACCTTATTGGGTGCAGACGTGCCTTTCAGGGTTGGCGTCATATCATCGGTGATATCACCGCTTTTCAGCTGGCCCTGCTTTGGTCCGCTGTCATCCCACGCAGAAATAATCTCTGTCTTGCCGGAGATTATCGTCAGGTCGAAAACATCGGCGGCGGCGTCACGCACCGGGCTGTCTGACACCTGGAACTCATATTTGCCAAAGCCGCCGCGTAACGCGCGCACTTCGCTTTGCCAGTGACCATGAGCATCCGCAACGGCGCTGCCGAGCGTCACCCATACTCCGTTCACGTGGCGGGCATAGATATAAACCACGCTGTTTGCTGCAGCATGGCCTTTCAGCGTTGGCGTCAGGTCATCAGTGACATCGCCCTGATGCAGCACGCCGGTCTGCGCGCCAAAATTATCCCAGGCAGAAACGATACCGGGTTTTTCCGGCACCATGTTGAGACTGAACACCTCGGCGCTGGTGTCGCGATCGGGGGTTTTGGCAGCCTGAAACTCATAAGTGCCGTATCCCCCGCGCAGCGCGCGCACTTCCGTTATCCAGTTGCCCCAGGCATCGGCCTTAACACTGCCTAATACCACCCAGTGGCCATCAATATGCCGCGCATGGATATACACCATGCTGTTGGCTTCGGCTTTGCCCTGCAGCGTCGGCGCCATGTCATCGGTGGTGGCGCCGTTGATTAATTTGCCCTGCTCGGGCCCGACATTATCGTGTGCCGCGTCAATGGTGGGCTTCAGGCGGGTGCCGTTATCTGACACATACAGGTCGAACAGCGGCGCAGCGGGATCGCGCGTCGGGCTGTTACTGGCCTGGAAGTGATACGGGCCGGCACCGCCATCCAGTCGGGCGATTTCCACCTGCCAGTGGCCAAAGGCATCCGCCTGGGTGCTGCCTTTCAGCCACCAGCTGCCGTTTTCGCGTGTGGCATATACATAGACGATACTGTTGGCTTCCGCCGTGCCTTTGAGCGTGGGGGTGAAGTCATCAGTCAGCGCGCCGTTTTCCAGTTTGCCCTGTGCCGGGCCAAAATTATCCAGCGCATACTCAATCTTCACCGGCGCGGTGGGCACCACCGTATAGGTAAACGGCTCGCTCGCATCGCTCAACTCACCACGGTTATTTTGCGCGCGGGTAGTAATGGTGTTTTCACCGTAGCCCAGCAGATCAACGTTACTCTCCCAGCGCCACTGCCCGTCAATCACCGGTGCCACGCCGACGCGTGCCCCGTTGACGTAGATGATGACGTTTTCTGCGTCCAGCGGCGCGTTGCCGCTCAGGCGCGGACTGCGATCGTCGCTTGCGCTACCGGCTTTGATCACACCGATGTTCACCCCTTCATTATCAAACACTTCCAGCAGCTGCGGCTTGTCGATGCGCGGCGAGTTGACGAACAGCGTATAGACCGGGGAATCGACACTCACCTGACCAAATTTGTCGGTGGCGGTAACGGACAGGCGCTGTTCACCGTCACTCAGTGCCGGCGTAATGGTCCACTGACCATTTTTCGCCGCCTGCACGCTGCCAGTCAGCACGCCGTTGCTGTACAGGCGGACAATGCTGTCCGGCTCGGCATAACCGGAAATGGCTGGCGTTTTATCATCGGTAAAGCCTTTGTTGCCAACCGGGCCCTGCACCGGTCCAAAATCATCCAGTACGCGCATAATCGCCGGCATATCGGGCGGGCTGAGATCGACTTCCAGCCGCGTCTGGAACGGAATCCCGGCGTTGCCGGCCCGGTCGAAAAAGCGGATGGTGAGATTGTGGCTCCCCTCTTCCAGCCGCAGCGGCAGCTGATACTCCCAGCTGCCGTCCGCGTTTACCTGCGTAGTAAACAGCTGGCCGTTAATGGCAAATTCGATATAGCTGACGCTCTTATCCTCAATCACCCCTTTCCAGTACTGATAAGGTGAATTGACGTAGTTCTCCTGCCCCGGTTTGGTCGGGTCGTAATAGCCTACAGACATATGGTCATCCTTTTCGCCAGAGTTAATATCGTTAAAGTAACGCTTAATAAGCGGCAGGGATTTTTAAACGCAGGGGAAGGAATCTCTTACAAGAAACGTCTGAAAGGAAAATCTAAGGTAATGAATTTAAGTGGGATTTTTCGCACTCTTCAGGCCATGAACCGCGTCATGACCTGAAGGAAATGCTTAAGACAGGCTTACTGCTTTTCCAGCACCCGGATATCCGCGCTGCCCTGTTTTGGCTGCACGCTGTCATCCTGGCGCAGTTTCGCCACCTGTTTCGCCGTGACTTTGGTCTGCACGCCGTTGCCCCAGCTGCTGCGGATAAAGTTCACCACATCCGCCACCTGACTGTCGTTCAGACGCCAGCCAAACGCCGGCATGGTGATCGCGGTCGGTGCGCCTTTCACGCCCGGCAGCGTGCCGCCTACCAGTACGATGTGAATCAGCGACGTCGGATCCTCTGCCATCACCACCGGATTACCGCGCAGTGCCGGATAGAAGCGTTGATAGCCGCTGCCGTCGGTTTTATGACACGCCGCACAGCTGTCGACATACACGCCGGCACCCGGCTGGCTGTCGTCACCTTTCCACAGCGCCCGGGCCACTGCGTCATCCTCACGGAACACCGCCTGAGACGGATCTTTCGCGCCGAGCGATTTCAGGTAACGGGCAATCGCGCTGATATCCGCATCGCTGAGATACTGCAGGCTGTGCTGCACTACCTCGGTCATGCCACCAAACGCCGCCGTGTGATCGTTACGGCCATAGCGCAGGAACTGCTGCAGATCCGCTTCGCTCCAGCGCCCCAGGCCATCGCGGTTGTCACCGCGCAGGTTGCTGGCGGTCCAGCCGTCAATCGGCGCGCTGCTGCCGGCAAGGTAATCATTGCCCTGGCCGTTATTCAGCGCCTTCTCCTGCATAGTGAAGCTGCGCGGCGTGTGGCAGGCACCGCAGTGGCCCAGTCCTTCCACCAGATAGCGACCGCGTGCCAGCGCCGGATCTTCCTGCGCGGCCGGCTGGAACGCCTTCACATCTGGCGCAAACAGGCCGCGCCAGATCGCCAGCGGCCAGCGCATCGACAGCGGCCACGGAATGTCGCTCTCTTTGTTAGCCTGCGCCACCGGCGCCACGCCGTGCATGAAGTAGGCATACAGCGCCTTCATGTCGTCATCGCTGACCACCGCATAAGATGGATAGGGCATCGCCGGATAGAGCGTGTCGCCGTTTTTCGCCACGCCGTGACGCACCGCTTTCTGGAAGTCGTCATAGCTGTAGTCACCAATGCCGGTTGCCTTATCCGGCGTGATATTGGTGGAGTAGATGGTGCCAATCGGCGTCGCCATCGCCAGTCCGCCGGCAAACGGTTTACCGCCTGCGGTGCTGTGGCAGGCGACGCAGTCACCGGCGCGCGCCAGGTACTCACCGCGCTGCACCAGCGCATCGGCAGCGGTATCCTCCGCCAGCGCGGCGAACGACAGGGTGCCCAGCAACAGGGCTGTTAAACTTTTGATCATCGCCATGTTCCTTATGCCTGTACCAGCGGGCCGGGGTTCTTCAGATACTGTTCACGAATCGCTTTGGCGGACCAGTAGCTCAGCGCCGCCACCATGCCAGTCGGGTTGTAGCCCAGTCCCTGCGGGAAGGCAGAAGCGCCGGCGACAAACACGTTCGGCACATCCCAGCTCTGGAGATAGCGGTTCACCGCGCTGGTTTTAGGATCTTCACCCATGATGGCGCCGCCGCTCATGTGCGTGGTCTGGTACACGGTGGTATCGAAATGGGCACCCGGCCCTTTCGCGCCGCCAATGATCATCTTCGGATTCATCGCTTCAGTGATTTTGCGCATCTTGCCGATCATGAACTGCGCCATTTTGATGTCGTTGTCCTGCCAGTCAAAGGTCATACGCAGCAGCGGCTGGCCGTAAGCATCTTTGTAGTTGGGATCGAGATCGAGGTAGTTAGCGCGATACGACTGGTGCGCGCCGTGCGCATCCATCGACACGTGATGGTTATAGGTATCCGCCACCGCCGCTTTCCACTGGCTGCCCCAGTTCGGCGTGCCTGTTGGCGTCGGCAGGCCGGAGATCGGCTTGGTGCCCGCCTGGTTGACCCAGAACGGTGAACCGCCGACAAAGCCGTACGGACCATGGTCAAAGTTATCGGCGTTGTAATCATCCACCGCCACGCCGGCGCCACCGGCACCGATGAACGGATTGGTGGTGGTGTTTTTATCAAACAGCGCCTTCAGCGTGGAGATGTTCTGGTAGGCAAAGTTACGGCCGACCACGCCCTCGTTGCTGATAGGGTTGTACGGCTTGCCGATGCCGGACAGCAGCATCAGGTGCACGTTGTGGAACTGGAAGGCGGAGAGGATCACCAGATCCGCCGGCTGCTCCACTTCACGTCCCTGACCGTCCAGATAGGTGACGCCGGTCGCGCGTTTTTTATCGTCGGTCAGGTTGACGCGCAGCACATACGCGTTGTTGCGCAGCTCAAACTTCGGCTCCTGGCGCAGCGCGGGCAGAATGTTAACGTTCGGCGACGCTTTGGAGTACATGTAGCAGGCGTAGCCGCTGCAGTAGCCGCAGAAGTTGCACGGCCCCATCTGCGCGCCGTAGGTATTGGTGTAAGGACCGGAGGTGTTGGCCGACGGCATATCGTAAGGGTGATAGCCCACCGACTCTGCCGCCTGGGCAAACAGCTGAGCCGACCAGGTGCGCTTCTGCGCGGGCAGCGGGAAGTCGCTGGAGCGATCCGGCGCATACGGGTTGCCGCCTTTCTCTTTGCCCACCACTTTGCCCTTGATTGACCAGGCGCTGCCGGAGGTGCCGAACACTTTTTCCGCCTGATCGAAGAACGGTTCCAGCTCGTCATAGCTGACGCCGAAATCCTGAATAGTCATGCCTTCCGGGATAAAGTTTTTGCCGTAACGCTGCTCGTAGTGACTGCGCAGATTCAGCTCGACCGGGTCGACGCGGAAGTGCACGCCCGACCAGTGCAGGCCGGCGCCGCCGGTGCCGGTGCCCGGCAGGAATGCCGCCAGCTGACGATACGGTACGGCGGTTTGTGAGGCATCGTGACGGATAGTTACGGTGCTTTTTGACAGATCCTGGAACAGCTTTTTGCGGATGTTATACGTCAGTTCATCAATCGACTGTGGATAGGATCCATCCGGATAGGTATCGCGATGCGGCCCGCGCTCCAGCGCCACCACATGCAGACCGGCCTCGGTCAGCTCTTTCGCCATGATCGCCCCGGCCCAGCCGAAACCGACGATCGCCACATCCACTTTTTTTAACGCATTTGCCACGGTTACGCCCTCTCGCCGCGAATATCAACTGACGGGAACGGATAACGTTCGCCGCGCTCTACCCAATCCATAAAGTCGGCGCGTGCGCCAGGGAAGCCGATCAGCTTCCAGCCCACCATGCCCTGATTGCCGCCGTGGATCGGATCGCTGAAGTAGCCCTCGCGGGTGTTTTGCAACAGAAAGGCGAAGAAGGTTTTGGCCGGCACCTGCGGGAATTGCGCGCTGCCGTTTTCGAAGGCGCTCAGTAGCGCGTCCTGCTGCGTGGGCGTCAGCTCAGCAAATACCTTGCCGTGCTGCTGTTTGCTCCAGCCATCGGCATCGGCCAGGCCGAGACGGTAGATCTGCTGCGGCACCAGCGGCAGCTGATAGCCGAGCTCTTTTGGCAGATCCGGATTGAACGGTCCCTGCATATACCAGTTGCTGCCGGTGGCATACGGCGTATTCATCTGGCGATCGATAAACTCTGGTACGCCAGCTTCCAGCGCGCCAGGACCACGTTCATCGTTGGGGATCAGGCGCGCCACGGCGGCTTTGATGAAGGCAAACTCTTCGGCGGTAAACCACACCGGTTGATACTCGCGCGCCTGCTGCGGCGCAGCGGCCGACGACGCTGCCGCACCGGCGGCCATTGGCGCGACCAGTGCGCCCATCGCCGTACTGCCTACCGCCATTGCCGGCGCCAGGGTGATGGTTCTCAGCAGGAAATCCCGGCGAGTGTGACCCTTTTTTTCTTCTGACATGACATTGCCTCATTACCGCATATAATGCGGCATGAAAGTTAAGTAGTTGCGTTGTAATGATTTTTATTGGCGTTTTAAGGGATACAGCAAGACTGTTACCGGTAACAGTTGGCGTAGTGTAACACCATCGCCGTTAATAATTTAGTTTCCCGAAACAAATGAGCACAAAAAACTTAACAACTAACTCTGCCGCTTTACATAAATGCGGCGATGCTGTCATCGTCGGATACAACCGACAACAGACAGATAAATGCCGGAAGCGGTATAAAGAGTACACACAACAGCGGAGTGCCTATGTTTAAGTCCTATTTTCCGCGGCCGGCGCTGTTTTTCAGCTCGGCCGCGATTTGGAGCCTGATTGCCATTTTTGCCTGGTTTGGCTTTTTCAATGATTTTCCGGCGCGCTTTCCCGCTTTGCAGGCGGCGATGCAGCAGCCGCTGCCGACCAACGCCAGCCGCTTTATCCACGCCAGCCAGCTGTGGTTTTATGCCTACTACTGGATCATGGGCGGCGCCTTTGCGC
Source organism: Pantoea sp. Ap-870 (assembly GCF_011752515.1). Lineage (NCBI taxonomy): Bacteria > Pseudomonadati > Pseudomonadota > Gammaproteobacteria > Enterobacterales > Erwiniaceae > Pantoea > Pantoea sp. Ap-870. The sequence goes on along the minus strand of NZ_VWXG01000010.1, from coordinate 134,654 downwards.
TGGTGTGGCGCATCATCGACAACCATCCGTGGCAGCGCTGGTCGGTATGGGGATCGTTACTGATTATCTTTGTCACCTGGTTTGGCGTGCAGGTAGGCGTCGGCGTTAACGCCTGGTATGGTCCGTTTTACGACATGATTCAGCAGGCGCTGACCAAAGCTGGCTCGGTGAGCATCAATCAGTTCTATGTGCAGGTGCTGGCGTTTCTCGGCATTGCGCTGATCGCGGTAGTGATCGGCGTGATGAACTCGTTTTTCGTCAGCCATTGGGTGTTCCGCTGGCGTACCGCGATGAACAACTACTACATGCATAACTGGCAGCGCCTGCGTCTGGTAGAAGGTGCCGCACAGCGTGTGCAGGAAGACACCATGCGCTTCGCCAGTACGCTGCAGGACTGGGGCATCAGCTTTATCCAGGCCATCATGACGCTGGTGGCGTTTCTGCCGGTGCTGGTGACGCTATCGCATCACGTGAAAGAAGTGCCGATCCTCGGCAATATCCCTTATGCGCTGGTGATCGCCGCGCTGCTGTGGTCGCTGTTTGGTACCGCGCTGCTGGCGCTGGTGGGGATTAAACTGCCGGGGCTGGAGTTTCGCAATCAGCGCGTGGAAGCCGCGTACCGTAAAGAGCTGGTGTACGGCGAGGACGATCCGCAGCGCGCCGCGCCGCCTACGGTGCAGGAGCTGTTCAGCCGCGTGCGTCACAACTATTTCCGCCTCTATTTCCACTACCTCTATTTCAACATCACGCGCATTCTCTATCTGCAGGTGGACAATGTGTTCGGGCTGTTCGTGCTGTTCCCCTCGATTGTTGCGGGCACCATCACGCTGGGGCTGCTTAACCAGATCACCAACGTGTTCGACCAGGTGCGCTCCTCCTTCCAGTATCTGATCACCTCGTGGTCCACGCTGATTACGCTGATGTCGATCTACAAACGTCTGCGCAGCTTCGAGCAGATTCTGCAGGATATTCCGCACGACGAGATGCTGCGCGAAGCCTCGGAGTAAGCGGAAAAAGCTCGGCGGCAGGAGCGCGCGCTGTACTTCGACATCGCTCCGGACAGTCCCCTCTCCCGCCTGCGGGAGAGGGTTAGGGTGAGGGCCGGGTGCAGAACCGCGCTGTACTCCGACATCGCTCCGGACAGTCCCCTCTCCCGCCCGCGGGAGAGGGTTAGGGTGAGGACCGGGTGCAGAACCGCGCTGTACTCCGGCATCACTCCGGACAGTCCCCTCTCCCGCCTGCGGGAGAGGGTTAGGGTGAGGGCAAACCCCGCACCCATCCGTCCCATCCTCAGCCCGCCAGCACCGCAAACACCTTCTCGATGGCGTACGCGCCCGGATCTTTCACGCCATCCAGACTCTGCTGATTCAGATAAGCCGAACGACCTGCCTTCGCACTCTGCATTTGCGCCGTCGCGTCGGCGCCCCGTTGCGCAGCGGCTGCCGCCACGGCCAGCGACTCTCCGGCCGCTAACGCCTCCAGTGCCGGCTGCAGCGCGTCCACCAGGGTGCGATGTCCCGGCTGCGCGCCGCCGTAGTGCTTCATCCGTTCCAGCCCGTGCATCAGCGCCTGCGGCAGCGTGCTGCCCTCCTCCAGCTGCTGTCCGGCCGAAGTAAACAGAATCGACATCAGCACGCCGCTCGATCCGCCCATCACCGTCGCCAGCTGTTCGCCTACCAGCGCCAGCAGCGTAGGCAACTCATCCAGCGGTAGCTGCTGTTCACGCAGGCCGCGCTGGATTTTCTTCGCGCCGGCGGCAAAGGTCGAGCCGGTATCGCCATCGCCGACTTTGGCGTCCAGTGCATTCAGCTCGCTCTCCAGATCGATCAGCGTCTGCGTCACGTGCTCAACCACCTGCGCCACTTCAGCGTTATCAGAAGGATCGAAATCCAGCACGCTGCCGATGCGTTCAGCGCGCTGCAGGCTGATGGGCGCAAAGTCGTACATCGGCGTCCAGCCCAGCACCTGCACCGGCGCATGCAGCGCCTCGAAAAACGCCTCTTCCAGCGCCAGCAGCGTCAGCGAAAACCCTTTCATATCCAGCGCGCTGACCAGCGTTGCCGGGCCAATTAAATGGGTGATGCGTGCCGCCAGCGGCGACTGCAGTACCTCGCGCGTGAGCAGCGCCAGCTCCAGCTGGGAAAAGCCGCCGAGATTGTTGATCATCAACAGCGCCTGTTTGCCGTCGGGCAGCGCCTGCGCCAGCTGATCGGTCATGATGCTGGTAATTTTGCGGCTGTTTTGCGTGTCCAGCGTGATTACGCCCGGCTCACCGTGAATGCCCATCCCCAGCTCGCTGTGACCGGCTGCCACACGATCGTCGCGCTTTTCACCCGGAATGTGACAGGTGGCAAACGCCAGGCCGATGGAGAATGTGGCGTCAATCGCCTGCTGCGCCAGCGCTTTAACCTCGTCGAGCGATTGGCCGTGCTCCGCGGCGAAGCCAGCGATTTTGTGCACCAGCACGGTGCCGGCAATGCCGCGTGGCTGCGGGTTATCCGGCAGCGCGATATCGTCCTGCACCATCACCAGCTCCACCTTGTAACCGAGATTTTTCGCCTTCTCCGCTGCGAGGCCAAAATTGAGCCGGTCACCGGTGTAGTTCTTCACAATCAGCAGACAGCCCGCCTCACCGGTGACGTTAACGATGGCGTTCAGCACCGCATCAACGCTCGGCGAGGCGAAGATATCGCCGCACACCGCAGCGGTCAGCATCCCTTTGCCGACAAAGCCCGCGTGCGCCGGTTCATGGCCGGAGCCACCGCCGGAAATCAGTGCGACTTTGCTTTTATCCCAGTCCGAACGCACCACCACGCGAATCTCATCGCCCAGATCGAGACGGGTCAGATTGTGCCACGGTGTGCTGAGTAACACGCCTTCGATCGCTTCGTTCACCAGATCGTTTTTTTCATGCATAAAAAACTGGCTCATTGCACTCTCCCCTTAGGTGTTGTCGTCCTAAAGGTAGCGTAAGCCGGGCGGGAAAGGGGGGATCAAGGCCGGAAATGCAAAGGGCGACACACGTCGCCCCTGAGTTTCGGATAATTACGCCCTACAGCGCGATGCGTAACACGCTGTCCGGGTTTTTTGGCGGTTCCTTGCGTGAGCCCGGCTGCTTGATGCTGACGAACAGCGTGTTGCCATCGGCGGAGAGCGCCAGGCTGTTCGGCAGGCCCGGCGCTTTCACCGTGCGTTTCACTTTATAGCTGCTGGCATCGATGATGCTGATCTCACCGGCTTTACGGTGCGTGACATACAGCTCGTCACGGTCAGCATTGAACAGCACCGCCAGCGATTCCGGTACCTCAATACGCTGAATCACCTGCTGCGTGCGGGTATCCAGCACCAGCACCTGCGGCTGCTTCGCATCGCTGAGGAAAGCGCGGTGGCCTTTGCTATCCAGCGCAATATTCAGGAAAAAGTGCTCTTTATCACCGTCAATTTTCTGGCGCTTTTCAATCGCGTTCAGGCGGGTATTGATGGTGACCAGCTCGCCATCGGCATTGGTGACATACAGTTTCTGCGCGGCGGCATCCAGCGCCAGCCCGGTGCCCATTTTGCCGGTATTCGGGATAGTGCTGATGAGCTGCAGCGTTTTGCCGTCCACCACCCACACCACGCTTTGCGCGCCGAGACCGGTGATGTACACGCGATTGGTTAGCGCATCCGCGACCAGTTCACGCGGCTGCAGCGGACGAACCGTGTCACCGCGCTTGCGGCCATCCAGCACCAGCGTGTTGATCACCTTACCGCTGCTGGCATCCACTGCCGTCAGCGCGCCGTTGACCGTGTTGCCAAAGTACAGCACGTTGGTGTGCTGATTGATGGCGGCACCAAAGGTCTTCAGCTCAGTGCTGATGGTTTGTTTCACCGCCAGATTCTGCGGATCGAGACGGTAAACAGTACCGCCCTGCGGATTGCCGGCGTTTTGCGCCGTGGCGAGGAACAGCGCGTTGTCGCTGTTGCTGAAGGCCAGTTCGTAGGCGCCTTTGGCGATCGGCTGATTGAGCGGCTGCGTTTCCGCCGCCTGCAGTGCACTGCAGGACAGCAGCGCCGTGGCCACCAGTAGCGGACGCAGCGCCCACTGCATTGTTTTATTCGCTTTCATAACTTCTCCATAGCAAAACCACCGCCGTGCGGCAGTGAAATGAAAGCCCGACATTGCAACCAATAGGAAATTCAGCCCGAGGCGAGCCGATAAGGATGTTAGTTTTTGCGAATAATAATCATTTATGCGGAAAAGGGACAGGATTTTATGGCGTTAGCAACGCCGCCAGGGCGCCCGAAGGCACCCTGTCAGCACAGAGGGTAGGGCAAACTTATTGGGTCAGTTCTGCGGTCATGTGAACGCCGTTGTTGAAGTTGGCTTCAGTCACTTTGTAGGAAGCACCAAGTTCCTGGGCTTTAGCAGCGATTTGCGCTTCAGCACCGTCAAGCGTAGAGGCGGTAGCGGTCACGCTTTGCGCGAAGCTGGCAAATGGCAGAACAGAGAGAGCAATAACAGCAGCAAAAGTTTTGATGGTTTTCATGGTCATTTCCTTAAAGATGTTTGATTGAATAAGGCGACATCGCCTTGATGAGAGATATAGTAGGCCGGCAACCGATCAAAAAAAAGCGCAGAGATTTGCCTAAGTCTTTCGAATATTTTGACTATAAAAAGCACGTTTAGCGCAACCTGTGCGCAAAGGGTTAAAAAACCACGATTTGATTAAAAGGCAGGATTTATTGCTGCGATTGGTGAGACCAGCATGGGCGGCAAAAGCGGCACCGCGACACACCCTGAAGCGTGTCGCGGCGCGCCTGATGGCGGTAAACGGATTTAACCGTGATGCCGCACGCGGGTAAAGATGGTGATGGCGGCCAGCAGCATCAGCACGCCGCTGGCAAGGAATACGCCGCCCGCGCCCTGCAGATCGAACATCCAGCCACCGGCTGCCGCACCGGCGGTGATCGCCAGCTGAATAGTTGCCACCAGCAGCCCGCCGCCCGATTCGGCGTCGTCCGGCACCGCGCGCGACAGCCAGGTTGACCAGCCAGTCGGCATTGAACCAAACGCCAGCCCCCACAGCGCGACGCCGCTCGCCACCAGCCAGGAGACGTGGCCAAAGCTCACCAGCAGCACCGCCGTCACGCTCATCACCAGCGCCATGCCGGTCAGCGTCAGCGACACGCTGCGCGTCACCAGCCACGCGGCCAGCGAGGTGCCGAAGAAGTTCGCCACGCCGAACGCCAGCAGCACCAGCGACAGCTGATTCACATTCAGCTGCGCGCTGGTTTCCAGGAACGGGCGCAGATAGGTAAAGAAGGCGAAATGGCCGGTAAACATCATGATCACCGCCAGCATGCCCCAGCGCATCACGCTCTGACGCAGCAGGTCCAGCACGCCGCCGCTGCGCGCTTTGTTCTCCGGCGGCATCGACGGCAGGGTGAAGAACTGCCAGAACAGCGCCAGCACGCCCAAAACACCGGTCAGCAGGAAGATGTTACGCCAGCCAATCAACCCGCCAAGATAGCTGCCCAGCGGCGCGGCAATGATGGTGGCCAGCGAAATACCGCTGAACACAATCGACAGCGCGCGCGGCACCTGATCGGCGGGCACCAGCCGCATGGTAATGGCGGTCGACAGTGTCCAGAAGCCGCCAATCGCCATGCCGAGCAGCACGCGCGCCAGTAAAATCATCGGCAGATTTTCGGCAAACGCCACCAGCAGCGCCGAGGCGATGAGCAGCAACGTGAACGCCAGCATCACCAGGCGGCGGTCGAGGCGGCGCGTGACGTTACCGATCACCAGGCTGGTCAGCAGCGCCACCAGCGCGGTAACCGTGACCGTCTGACCCGCCTGCCCTTCGCTGACGCGTAGCGAGTCGGCAATTGGTGTCAGCAAGCTCACCGGCAGAAATTCTGCGGTGATCAGGCCGAAGACGCCAAACGCCATGGCGAACACCGCGCCCCATGCGGGTTTCTCTACCGCAATGCTTGTTTCCACTACTTCAGTATCCAGACTCATCTGCGATCCCCATCACAAAATATCAGGCTGTAAGCATAGAGAGACGACGCAAGACGATCTATGATACAGAAACTTTGTTTTTTGATAATTCGTCTGGATTGTATGAGCCGCTATGAAGATTTGACCAGCGAACTGCTGATGGGCATGCGCCTGTACGGCGTCAAATATCAGCGCATCGCGCTGCATGCGCCGTTTGGCCTGCAATATGATGACGCGCCGGGCAAGGCACAGCTGCACTTTGTTGGCCGCGGCTCGCTGCTGATTCGCTCCGCTTCCGGCACCGTCTATCCGCTGCAGGCGGGCGATGCGCTGCTGATTCCGCACGGTAAGCCGCACGCGCTGATCTCCGGCGAAGATGCGGTGTGCGTGCCGATCGCCACGTTTAACAGCAAACCCATCTGCGACAGCGTGTGCGCGATTAACGATGCGCCGGACGCGGATGCCTGCCCGGATGACAGCGATGTGATTTTATTCAGCGCCTGCATGGCGTTTGAGCTGGGCGGCATGCAGCCGCTGGTGCACACCATGCCGGATGTGATGCTGGTCAGCACACTGCTGGCGCAATACCCGGAAATCCAGCCGATTCTGGATGCCATGGAGCGTGAAACGCGTCAGCGCAAAGCGGGCTTTGCCGGCATTTTGTCGAGGCTGGCCGATGTGGTGGCGGCGCAAATTGTGCGGGGCTGGGTGGAGAATGGCTGTGGTCAGGGCAGCGGGCTGGTGCAGGCCCTGCGCGATCCGCGCCTCAGCCTGGCGATGGCGGCCATGCACCGCGCGCCCGGCGAAAACTGGACGGTGGAGCGGCTGGCGCGCGAATCCGGCAGTTCACGCTCGGTGTTTGCCGCGCGCTTTCAAAACGCCACCGGCATGACGCCGCTGCGCTACCTTACCGAACTGCGCATGCGTCTGGCGGTGGAGCGTATTGTTAACGATGGCGAAGCGGTGGAGAGCGTGGCGTTCCACCTCGGTTACGGTTCACTGGCCGCCTTCAGTCGCGCCTTCAAACGCATTGTCGGCACACCGCCCGGCGCGCTGCGCGCCGGACGTGAAGCGTCGTGAAACTTAGCGAAACACGCTGATCGCTTCAACCAGCCGGTTGGCCTGATGCGCCATTCGGCCGGAGGCTTCTGCACCTTCCGCCACGCGCGCCGCGTTCTGATGGGTGATGTCGTCGAGATCCTCCACCGCGCTACTGACTTCGCTCAGCGCGATGGATTGTTCGGCCGTCGCCGCGCTGATTTGCGCGATCAGGGCGGTGACATTCTGCACCTGATCGACAATCGCCTGCATCGTATGGCCGGCCGCATCGGCGTGATCGCTGCCCGACTGCACGCGGCCGGCGCTGGTTTCCACCAGGTTTTTGATCTCGCTGGCGGCTTTGGCGCTGCGCTGTGCCAGACTGCGCACCTCGCCCGCTACCACCGCAAAGCCTTTACCCTGCTCACCGGCACGTGCCGCTTCCACCGCCGCGTTCAGCGCCAGAATATTGGTCTGGAAAGCGATGCCGTCGATCACGCTGGTGATGTTGGCGATACGCTTCGAGCTGTCGGCAATTTCCGCCATCATGCCGACCATCTCCTGCATCACTTCACCGCCTTTGATCGCCGCTGCGCTGGTGCTGGCCGACAGCGTATTCACTTCGCTGGCGGTTTCTGTATTGCTTTTGACCGTGGCGGTCATTTCGTTCATGGTCGCCGCCGTTTGCTGCACGTTCGCCGCCGCCTGCTCGGTGCGACGGCTCAGTTCATCATTGCTGCGCGCGATGGCGTCGCTGGCGCTCAGGACGTTGATCGCCTGGCCGCTGACGTCATCCACCAGCCAGCGGAACATCAGGCCCAGCTGGCCGATAGCGCGCTGCGTCATGCCGATCTCATCCACCCGATCTATGTGCTCGACTTTGTGGCTGGCGCCGGTGGCCACGCTCAGCGCCTGACGGCACATGCGCTCCATCGGGCGCGAGATCTGCTGCTCCAGCCACAGGCTGGCCAGCAGCAGCAGCCCGGCCATGCCGCCGCTGAAGCAGCCAATCGCCAGCGGTGCCATGCCCAGCAGCCAGACGCCCAGTATCGACAACGGCAGCAGCGCGATCAGCGTGCTGCGGATGCGCCAGCGCAGCGGCAACGTTTTCAGCACTGAAGTCAGTCGCCGCCAGCCGCTGCCAACAATCAGCCCTTTATGGAAGCGACGCCCTTTGGCACGCCCTTCACGAAAATCACGGTACAGCGTCTCGCACTGACGGACCTCCTCCGCCGACGGTTTGGTGCGTACCGACATATAGCCCTGCAGCTTGCCCTCGCGCACCACCGGAATGGCATTGGCGCGCACCCAGTAGTGATCGCCATTCTTGCGCCGGTTCTTGACCAGCGCGGTCCAGGGTTCGCCCTGCTTCAGCGTGCTCCACATATCGGCGAACGCTTCCGGCGGCATATCCGGATGACGCACCATGTTGTGTGGCTGGCCGTTGACCTCTTCCGGGGTGAATCCGCTGACCTCAATAAAGGCGTCGTTGGCGTAGGTGATGTGGCTGTTGAGATCGGTGGTCGACATCAGCGTGGCGCGATCGTCGAAGACGAATTCACGCTGGGTGATGGGCTGGTTATTACGCATGTGTGAGTCCTTGCAAAACGCAGGCTGAAGAGAAATCGATAATACTTTTTTACCTTTTCGGCAGCACAATGGCCTGGCTTTAGCGCGGCTATTTAATTTTTGTTCTTAATAAAGCCGGAGTGCGCGGCGCTTCACAGTTCTGGCCGCGGGCGGGATCGATAAAAAATCATTTAGGGTAAATGAGATCGAGCTTTGGCTGAACGCAGTGTCGGCAGCGGTGCGCATGAATGCGCACCCTACAGAAAAACGTACCATCACCGCATCCCTGCACATCCCGCAACATGCCCATTCTCGTAGGGTCGCCGTTCACGGCGACCGCGTCATTTGCACATACTGTCAGAACTGCCAGCGCACGCCGAGGTTGTAACGCCAGCCTCTGGCGCCGTTGCCGTCGATCTCCTTGCGGTAATCCGCTTCGGCGTACAGCGCCACATCCTGCTGCAGCGTCACCGTGCCGCCGGCACCCACTTCCCACATCTGGCCAAAATTACCGCTGCTGAAGCTGGCGCCGAGCGCCGGGTTATCGGCAGCCGACACCGACGCCTGCGTCGTGCCGCCCCAGCCTTTGTAATAATTCGCGCGCAGATAAGGCGTGTACTGGCGGTTGCTGTCATCGGTCCAGCTGCGGTCGAGACGCGCGCCGAGACGGCCAATCGTCTGGTGATAATCGCCATAGCGCACCTGGTTATTGTCCTCATCCGTGAAATCGTTCATGTTCAGTTTCAGGTACATCAGCTGCGCCTGCGGCTCCAGCTTGTAGCCCTCGCCGAGTTCAAACGGATAACCGCTCTCCAGCGAGGCGGTCCAGCCGTGGCCCTTCAGCTTTGCCTCGCGCTGCTGGCGCGCAATGTCGGTTTCACCACGATGCCAGTCAAACGACAGCACGCCGTCAAGGTAAAAGCCGCTCTGGCGCTGCCAGGTGCCGTACAGCGCCAGGCTGTCGCTGTCAAAACTGGTGCTGCTGTAACCGTCTGCCGCCTGCGGACGGATGCGCGTATTGCCGCGCGTGTAGGCCACGCCGCCGCGCAGGCTGTCCTGCTCACCGTCGAGACGCAGCAGGTTGCCGCCAAGCTGCACCGCGCTGTACTCGAGGTCAAACCCGTAGCCGTAATCGCTAAAGCTGCGGTCGCTTTTGTATTTCAGGTTCGAGCCGATATAGCGCAGGAACATCTCACCGCCTTGACCCGCCGGGCGCGTCTGCTCGTGACGCAGTTCGCCAAGACGCTTGTGCAGGTCATCAATAATCGCGGCGGTGTAATAGGCGAGGCCAACCGGTGCCGAAATGTACGAGGGCACCTGCGGCACCACCGCCGGACGCGCATCGTAGCGCTGTGGCGTGCCAAATCCGCTGGTCACCAGCGCTGGCTGGCAGCTGTCGCTGTCCTCGCACACGTAGTAGTTTGCCAGCCGGTAATCCCAGTAATTGTTGCCGCTGCCGCTCAGCAGGCGCTGCGCCGGATCGCTACTGCCCGGCGCGAAGCTGTACAGCCGGTACTGCCACGGTCCGGCACCGAGATAGCCATCCCTGAGCGCAAAGCTGTTCTGGCCAGCGTTGCCGCCCACCTGCGCCAGCGAAATGCCTTCATTGCCCTCAATGCCGCCGTTGCGGTTGCGATCGGTGAGCGCCGCACTGCTTGCCGCATCGAGCCTGACGTTGAGCAGCGTGGTGCCGCTGGCGTTACCGCTGACGTTGATGTGGTCGGTAAACTGGTTGCTCAGCGCGCCGCCGTCATTCAGGCGCGTCACCAGATTCGCCTGACCGCCCATCGACGCCAGCGAGCCGTTGATGTCCAGCGTATTGCCTGGCGAACCGCTGCCATTGGTAAGATCCAGCGTACCGCTGTTATTCACCTGCAGCGAATCCGCTGTGCCGCCCGCCAGCGTGGGATGCACGTTGTCACCGGCATACAGCGTTGAGCGCCCATCAATGTTGATGGTGCTGTGCGCCAGCTGCAGATTGTCGGTCAGCGTCCAGCGGCTATCCGCGAAGTTAATGATGCTCCAGCCGCTGCCGAGGTTAACGCCTTTGCTCAGGTCATCCGCGCTGAAGCTGCCGCCGCGCGCCGTAATCTGGTCAAAGGTCAGGCTGTTACCGGTGCCGGTGCCGCTGGTGAGATGGTAAGTAGTGCTGAGATCGACACCGCTGACCTCGGCGATATTGTTGTTGTCTGCGCCCATGGTCAGGCTGCCGTTGAGCGTGCCGCCGGTCCAGCGGAACGTATCGCTGCCGCCGCCAGGATTGATGTCGCCCAGCACGTCACCCTGGGTCAGCAAAATCACATCGTCGGCGTTACTGCCCGCCACCGCCACGCTTTGCGCCGTGGCGGTTACGATTGTGCCAAGGTTTTCGAATACCGTTTTGCCGCCGCGCAGATCGACCACCGGCGCCGTCAGGCTGCTGGAGCGCAGTGTGCCGCGGTTGACGATGGTGCCGGCGGTGCTGGAGACCAGCGCCGAACCGCCTGCCGCATTAGTGATATTAACGCTGGCGGCGGTGACGATATTTCCCGTGGTGTTGGCGCGAATCCCGGTGCCGCCGGCGCCGGTGACATTGAAAACGTAACCCGAACCCAGCGTAAGATCGCCGCCGGTGGTCGATCCATCGGCGTTGGCGATAGTCAGGCCGTTACCGCTGCCGGATACATTGGTGGTCACGGTGGAGGCAGGATCGAACGCGACGGCGGTGCGGATGCCGTTGCCATCGCCAACGTTAAGCGTCAGGTTGCTCAGGCTAACGTTGTCCAGCTCCGCGCGGTTTTCGATGCCGTTGCCGCTGCCCAGTACGTTGATGGTGGCGTCGCGCGCGCTGAGCGCCGCCGCGCCGCTGTCGAGCAAAATGCCGTGCGCCGTGCCGCGCGTGGTGATCAGCGTATCGCTGCCAGTCAGCGCCAGTTGCGCGCCGTCGCTGATGCGCACGCCGGCCACGCCGTTATCGACATTGATGCTGCCGCCCTGCGCCAGCGTGGTGCCGCTGCCGCCGACATCTAACCCGGTGCCGCTGCTGACGTTAACCACGCCATTGTTGGTCAGCGTGCTGCCGGCGCGCGAGCGCATGCCGATGCTGTTGCTGCCGGTCAGCGTCACTGCGCCATTGTTCTCGAGTTCCGCGCCGTTGGTCAGGTCGAAACCCACGGCACCGTTGCCAGCGCCGCTGATGCGGGCGTTGCTGGTGACGCGGGTGGCGGCAGCGCTGCCGTCCAGCGCATTGCTGAGATCGCTGCGCAGCGTATTCACCAGTACGCCCACCGCGTTGTTACCGCTGAGCGTGATGGTGCTGCTGCCGTCGAGCGTCGCCGCTGCGCCGCCCTCGACGCGCACGGCGGTGCTCTCCTCGCCGCTGGCGGTCAGATTGAGGTTGGCGCTGTTGAGGCTGCTGCCGCTGCCGGAAACAATCACGCCGGTGCTGCTGGCGGCGCTGGCGCTCAGGCTGTTCGACGTGCTGAAGCTCAGTGCCGCGCCGTCGTCAAGGCGGTAGCCGGTCGAGCCACGCGTGCTGACATCCAGCGCGCTGGTGGCGGCACGGATGCGCGATCCGTTACCTGCGGCGTGATAGGCGATCTGGTCGCTATTGTTAAAGATCGGCGTCGATCCGGCGGCGATATTCACCAGCGCACCGTCCAGCGCTTCGGCGCCGATGGCGCCACTGCCGTTGAGCGTGAGCGTGCCGCCGTTGAGGTTCGCCACGGCCTGACTACCGCTGGCGCTGACGCCGCGCGTACGGCGGGTGATGCTGCCGCCATTGACGTCAATGTTGCCGCTGTTGCTGGCGGTGGTAGCGAAGGTGCTGCCCGCGCTGTTCACCGCGATACCGGTGCCGCCGTCGCTGATGCTGATGTTGCCGCTGTTGCTGCCGGTCGCCCCGCTCTCCACGCGCAGGCCGGTGGTATTGGCCCCGCTGAAGTTGATGTTGCCGCTGTTGCTGAGCTGCGCGCGGTTGCGCGCCAGATAGCCGGTGATGCCGTTTTGCGCCGAATTGAGTTCTGCGGCGGAGGTCAGCCGCGTGCTGGCGACCGGCGCACGGCTGTTGGCACCGGTCAGCGTATGTTTCTGCCCGTCGGCAATCGCGCCCGTGGCGTTGCTGCCACTGAGGGTAATGGTGGTCGCCGCGTCAATGTTGCCCTGCGCACCGCCCTCGATATTGACGCCGGTGGCGCCGGTGCCGCTGACGTTAATCGTGGCGTTGTTGGTCTTCACCAATGTTCCGCCACCGCCGGTGCCGTTCACCGCCACCGCACCCGCGCCGGAGGCGGTCAGCGTGGTATTAGTCCCGTCAAACGTCGCGCCCTGTTCGATGCGGAAGAGCGTCGAGTTAGTGGTGGTGACGTCAAACGCGTTGTTGTCGTCTACGTTGATCAGCGCATTCGGGCCATAGGCAAAAAAACCAATTTGATTGCTGCCGGTGCTGAAACGGGGAATGGCATTCTGCGTTACATTAACCGTGGCGTTGCCGCGCGCGTGCACGCCAATCGCGCCGTTGCCGGTGAGGTTAATCGGCCCGTCCACGTTCGCTGTGGCAGTGCCGCTGCCCTGACCTTCCACCCAAACGCCAAAGTTGCGCGTGCCGCTGGCCGGATCGGCTCCGCCCGCCACGTTGATGATCCCGGTGGAGCTGGCGGCGGCGCTGTTACCACTGGTGGCCAGCACTTTCAGGCCGGTGCCGTTAACGCCGTTGAGGTTGATGGTGCCGCGATTCTCCAGCGTACCGTTGCTGTTAGTGACCAGCATGCCGACGTTCTCGCGCGGCACGCGCGCAGCGCTGCCGTTGACGTCGATGGTGCCGCTGTTGATCAGCGTGGCATTGCTGGCACCGCTGACCGACATCCCGGCGGCGTTCTGTACGCGCGAGCCAATCACAATCGCCCCGTCGTTGGTGGCGCTAGCGTTGGCCAGCAGCGCAATGCCGCTGGTCAGCCCGCTCTGGTTCAGGGCGGTCTCCGCCACGTTGTCGCTCAGGCTGTTCTGCGCGCCTCGCCCGAGATAAATCGTGCCGCCGCTGTTGTTGGTAAATCGGCTGCTGTCGCTGGTGAGCAGCACGCCGGAAGTGGTGCCGCGCGCGCTGGAACCGTTGACGCCCACATTGATATTGCCGCTATTGCTGGCCTGCGCATTGGCATCAAGGCGGATGCCCGCCACGCCGTTGGTCAGATTGCTGCCGGTAGTACCGAGGTTAAGCACGCCATTGTTTGTGAAATCGCCGCCATTTTGCACCGTTACCGCCGTGGCGTTGTTGCTGGCCGCGCCGACGCCGGTGCCATCAATACGGTTGAGGAAGCCGCCGTTGATGACGCCGCTGCTGCTGTTGGTGGCCGTCGCGCCATCCAGTGCCAGCGCGGTGCCGCGGCTCGCCAGTTTCCCGTCGATGGTGGCATTGGCCCCGCTGGCCACGCGTACCGCGCCATCGCTGGCCCCTACCACTTCCAGCGTTTTACCGGCGGCGATAGTGACCTGCGAACCGGCGCCTTCGGCATTGATCACCACGCGGCTACCTATCGGCTGCGTCACTTCATCCGGCGCAGTGGCGCTGACGTTATAGACAATATCGCCGTTGGTGATAGTGACCGCCTGATTGAACGCGCTGAGGTAGCTGGCCGGCGCGAGATTGCCGGCCTGCAGCTGGCTCACCAGCCAGTTATTGTAGCTTTGCAGCTGGCTGGCATTGGTGACGTTGAAGGCGGTGGTTTTGCCGTCCAGCGTCTGCACGCTAAAGCTGCCGTTATAGGTCGCGAGGTTTTGTACCGCCAGGCTGTCGGTCACCTGGCCGCCGGAGACGTTGGCCGCAGAACCGTTAAAGGTGATGCGGTTGTTGTTGTTCCAGTTGAGGGTGCCGCCGTTACTGACCTGAAACAGCGTGGTGTTTTTGGCCGCCATGGTCCAGGCGTTGGTGCTGGCGCTGCTATTGGCGTTAGCCTGACCAATGCTGACATCCAGCGAACTGCCGCTGCCGCTGACATCGGCGATGCGCGCGTCGATATACTGATTGTCATTCACGTTTTGCAGATCCGGCACCACCGTGCTGGCGGTAACCGGTGCCTGCGCCACCAGGCTGGCGGAATCAAAAACCTGAAAGGTGGTGTTGCCGCCGGTAGTGGGATCCGGCACGGTGATGGCGAGGTTTTGCGGACCGGGATCGAGCCGTGCCTGATTAAGGTATTGTGCGCCCGCCGCGATGGTCACCTGGCCGAGCGTGGTGTTGACCGCCCCGTCAATGCCCGGCTCAAACGCCTGATTACCGGTTAAGGTTGCGCTGCCGCCGTTAACGATCAGCGCGCCGCTCTGCTGGTCATTATCGCGCGGATTATACGCGCCCAGTGTTGCCGCTTCCCCCACGCCGGGGAAATAAAACACCGCCTGCGCAGCGACGATCCCTAGCGCAATGGGATTCCGGGTGAATCTCATACAACCGCCAGTAACAAGCAATCAGCGACGCTGTGAAAGCACAGCGAAAAAAAGAACAAAGGGGCAGATGGGCGAACTCTATTTTCACAAAACGAATCAAGTGGTTAATTATGGGCACAGAGGGTGCCGCTGATGCGTGAAAATCAGGAGAAAGCTGTTGCTTATATAGACTTTATGGCTGCACAGATCAAAAGCGAGCCCGGAGATATTTATGAGGATGAAATAAGAATTTCGCAGGAAATGAAAGGCTATAACCCTGGTTTAAATAAGGCTTATGGTGATAACGCATTAATATCAAGTGATTTATCTTCAGCCACTCCAGTAAAGTCTGGACGGGTGATAATTCTCACGCTCAATAATAAGCAGCGCTAACGAAATACTGCAATTGTGAGCCAGCCCACAATTGCAGTAAAATCATCCATTTAATGACATCAGACCTCTTGACGGTCTGCTCGCGCAGGCTTTTCTAGCTTAAATCGACGTTTTTGGTGCCGCCCCACCAGGTAAAGACGAAGCCGCCGATCCACGCCACGATCAGCCCCACCAGATAGACCGCCATACCGGCAAAGATGCCCTGCGAAGAGGTCATCAGCGGCAGCGTCACCAGTCCTGACGGGCCAAACACCGTGTTCATGCCCACCGGCAGACCGAGCCACGCCACCAGCCCGATAAAGAAGCCGCCCAGCGCACCGCCGAAGCAGGCGGTAATAAACGGTTTAAGACGCGGCAGCGTCACGCCATAGATGAGCGGCTCACCGACGCCCAGCAGACCTGGCACGATAGCGCCTTTAATCTGGCTGCGCAGCAGCGAATGCTTGTCGGCTTTGCACCACAGCGCCAGCGAGGCCCCGACCTGACCGGCTCCGGCCATGGCGAGTATCGGGAACAGCGAATTGAAACCCTGGGTTTCCATCAGCGCAAAATAGACCGGAATAAAGCCCTGATGAATGCCGAACATCACCGCAATCAGGAATAAACCGGCCAGAATGGCACAGCCGAACGGGTTATTGTTCAGGTGGATAAACAGCCACGACATGCCTTTAAACAGCTCGCCGCCAATCGGCATGATCACCAGGAACGTCACCACGCCGGTAATTAACAGCGTCAGCAGCGAAGTGAGGATCATATCGAGATTATCCGGGATAATTTTGCGCAGCTGTTTCTCCAGCCAGGCACCAAATATCGCCGCCAGCAGCACGCCAATAATATTGCCGCGCGGATCGATGGTCAGGCCGAAGAAATCCTGCATGCCGCTGTAATAGCCGACGGTCGCGTTCGGCACATACCCCAGCACAAACAGCGAGGCGATAATCGCGCCGTTCACGCCGGTGCCGCCAAACGCTTTCTGCGCGTTATAGCCGATTAAGATACTGAGGAAGGTGAACAACCCTTTACCGAACACCTTCATATAAGCCACGGTATCCAGCAGCCAGCGGGCGTGTTCCCCGGGCTGATTAAGATGAAACACCTGCTCAATCAGCGTGGCAAACCCCAGCAGCAATCCGGCACCGATAAAACCCGGGATCAGCGGGGTAAAAATGGTGGCAAAGCAGGAGAGAAAACGGTGCAGCGCGCTGGTTTGCTTCGCTTTCATCTGCTGCTTCTGCGCGCTGGCGATGCTGTGCAGATCGCCCGCCGCCTCTGGCGTGGCGCTGTTCAGCATCGCCTGCATTTTTTCCGCTGCAGTTTGCGCTTTGCCAGGGCCGAGCACAATCTGCAGCTGGGCATCGCTGTCAATCACGCCCAGCACGCCGGGCAGCGTTTTCAGCCGGGCGCTGTCGACCCGCGCGGCATCGGCCAGCGTCAGACGCAGACGCGTCATGCAGTTACCGCAGTGCACCACGTTGCCTGCGCCGCCGACCGCCTGCAGGATATCGCGTAATAAGCTTTCAGTGATCGCCGCCATCATTGCGCTCCTGCGTGGTGTAATGCCTGGCGGATAAAGCCGTGGTTCTGCGCCAGCAGCGCCTGCGCGTCATCGGCGTTCAGGTCCGCCAGTATCATCACAATGGCGGTTTTACAGTGGCCGCCGCACGCTGCCAGCGCCTGCTGTGCGCGGGCATCGTCACATTCGGTGGCCTGCTTAACGATGTTGATTTGCCGCTGCACCAGTTTCTGATTGGTGGCTTCTACATCGACCATCAGGTTGCCGTACACTTTGCCGCTGCGGATCATGGCGCCGGTGGTCAGCATATTGAGCACCAGCTTCTGCGCGGTGCCGGCTTTCATGCGTGACGAGCCGGTGACCACTTCCGGGCCCACCACCGGCGTCAGGGCGACGTCCGCCGCCTGCGACATGGCGCTGTTGGGATTACAGGTCAGCGCAGCGGTGAAGGCGCCCTGCTGCTTCGCCCAGGCGAGCGCACCAAGCACATAAGGCGTGCGGCCGCTGGCAGCAATGCCGACCAGCACATCGCGCGCCGAAAAGTCGATATCTTTTAAATCCTGCGCGCCCTGCTCGCGGTTGTCCTCGGCGTTTTCCACCGCCTGCAGAATGGCGGTGTGGCCGCCGGCGATCAGCCCGACCACCTGACTGCGCGGCGTGCCGAACGTGGGCGGGCATTCGCTGGCATCGAGAATACCGAGACGGCCGGAGGTCCCGGCACCGCAGTAAATCAGACGTCCGCCCTGGCTGAATGCCGCCGTGATGGCATCCACCACCTCAGCAATCTGCGGCACGATAGCTTCCACCGCCAGCGCCACCTTTTTGTCTTCATCGTTAACGACGCGCAGCATCGCTTCCGTGTTCAGCTCGTCAATGTTCTGGCTCGCCGGGTTGCGGCCCTCGGTGATCATCTGGCTCAGATCAATGTTCATGTTCGCTCCCTTCAGGAATAATTTATTCTTGAAACTATATATCATATAGAATTGTTAATTCCTCCTGCTTAGGTCAATTTTTTTGCCTTTTGCGGCAGCGGACATAAAAAAACCCGCCAGAAGGCGGGTTGGATTAAGAAGAAGCGCTAGATGTTTGCCAGTTCTCTGCGTGCCAGCGCGGCGAGAAAGCCGCTACGGGAGCCGTATTCGCGGTGTGCTTCTACGTGGCTATCGATTTTGGACAGTAAGTTTTGCGGCAGGGTGATGTTCAGCTTCACCGCTTTACCTTCGTAACGACTGAGATCAATCTCAACGAAAGCCCAGTAACCTCCCTGGCACTCTTCATCATTAATATGGGTTTCAACGCTGGCTGCTTTTGGAATGGCCTTGCCTGCGTCCGCTAACGATTCCACATGCGCATCGATTGCACCAAATGCATCGCTCAATGCCTCGTCAACGGTGTTGCCCGCAAAAAAACATCCCTGTACGTCGGGTACGAAACCTGACCAGCTGCCGTTTTCTGTTTTGTGCAAATAAACGGGGAATCTCATGGTGAGTCCTTATGTAAATTGCCTTCTTGATTATCTACTGCGGACATGAAAAGCATTGCAATGCCTGCTGCACCTGACATTGCTAATTGTTCCAAATCGGGGGCAAAGCCCCCGTATATCAGTCCATAATTTTCAATAGCTTACGTAATGTTCCGGTTGCCAGGTCTTTTTCAGGATGAGGAAGCGAGATGTGATATGGCTTATCTGCACGGACAAACACATGATGGCTTCCTTTAACACGATCCAGAATCCACCCTCGTTCAAGCAACATCCTAATCAGCTCCCTGCTGCTCAACACAACCTCCTGATGTCATCGTGAATATTATATACCCACCATAACCACCGATTCAATTTTAGTGGTTATGGTGGGTATAAATTTAAACTTTCTTCAGCCGCTCACCACGACAGGACTTGTCTGCAAAATATAAAAAAACCCGCCAGAAGGCGGGTTCAGTCAGAGAGCGTGTCGCTTAGCTGGCGTTTTGCGTGCGCAACTGCAGCTCGTAGGCGGCGGCCTGTTTGGTATCAAACTGGTTTTCCCAGCGGGCAATAACCAGCACCGCCAGCGCGTTACCGATGACGTTGAGCGCGGTGCGCGCCATGTCCATGATACGGTCGACGCCGGCGATAAACGCCAGGCCTTCCAGCGGAATACCGACGCTGCCCAGCGTGGCCAGCAGCACCACAAACGAGACGCCCGGCACACCTGCGATGCCTTTTGACGTCACCATCAGGGTCAGCACCAGAATGATTTCATCGGTCAGCGACAGGTCAATGCCGTACAGCTGGGCGATAAAGATCGCCGCAATGCTCTGATACAGCGTTGAACCATCCAGATTGAACGAATAGCCGGTTGGCACCACGAAGCTGGTGATCGCCTTCGGCGCACCGTAAGCTTCCATCTTCTGCATGATGCGCGGCAGCACGGTCTCTGAGCTGGAGGTGGAATACGCCAGAATCAGCTCATCTTTCAGAATGCGCATCAGGGTCGTAATACGCAGCTTGCAGAAGCGCGCCACCGCACCCAGCACCACGAACGCAAAGAACAGAATCGCCACGTACACCAGCAGCACCAGCTTGGCCAGCGGATAGAGCGAGGCAAAACCGAAGTTGGCAATGGTGACGGCAATCAGCGCAAACACCCCGACCGGCGCATAGCGCATGATCATGTGCGTCACTTTAAACATGGTTTCGGAAATGGAACGGAATACGGTCACCAGCGGATCGCGATGCTCCGACGGCAGCGCCGACAGTCCCATGCCAAACAGTACCGAGAAGAAGATAATCGGCAGCATGTCGCCTTTGACCAGCGAGGCGAAAATGTTCTGCGGGATCAGTGACAGAATCGTAGTCACCAGGCCATGTGGCGCACCCTGCACGGCTTCCGTGGTGGCTTCATATTTAGAGATGTCCACCGTTGCCAGCGTTGACATATCAATGCCGCTGCCGGGTTGGAATACGTTGGCCAGCGTGATGCCGACCACAATGGCAATGGTGGTAATCACTTCAAAATAGATGATGGTTTTCACACCAATCCGCCCGAGCTTTTTCGCATCACCCACGCCGGCGATGCCGACAATCAGTGAGGAAATAACAATCGGCACCACAATCATCTTGATGAGATGAATAAAGATGTCGCCGGCAGGAGTAAGAATGTTAGTGATTAACCATTCACGATCGTCTGGCTGATTATGCAGCACGGTTCCGACGATAACGCCGAGAATCAGGGCAATCAGAATCTGCCACGCGAGGGTGAGTTTAAAACCTTTCATAACGCGTTATTTCCTCAGTTAAAACCCCTTTGCTCTGCTGCGAAGGTGCAGAAGACATTACACACAGGGAAGTGAGCAAAAGCCCGATAAAATAGAGGGTTATAATGGACTGCATCGGTTACCGCTGCGCCGGCATTATGCGCCCGCGCGATGATGCAGCCTGAGTTGATACCTGCTGAACAGGGCCGAGATAAGTACCATTTTCACTACGGTAAATGCAACCCCTGGGGCAATAGCTTAAATCCTGCACAGCCAGGCAGCATAAAATGCTGCTGACATGCGCCTGTCATAACTCGCTGTTATGAAAAGTGTTAATTCGATAATTTTCCGCATAGCTACTCAGGATTGCTGAAAAACGTGCCGGTCTGTTTGCTGCTTATTTAACCGGCTGGTTCATAATTTTATTGATCCAGCCAGTGGTTTTGCCTCATTTCCTGCGCCGGTAAACAGATTGAATTGGGTGACTTTTCAGCCTTACACAAGGTCGTGATCCAGACTGCAAAACAGAAACAAAGCCCGGCCTCACTCTTCAATTAACCTTTGATTGACATATGATTAACATCTTCAAGGAGGTCAGCCATGAGCCAAATACACAAGCATCCCGTACCCGCTGCCATTGCAGCGAATGCCCTGATAAATGCCGATCAGTACGCGGCGCTGTATCAACAGTCGGTTGACGATCCTGAGGCCTTTTGGGGCGAACAGGGCAAAATCCTCGACTGGATGACGCCCTACAGCAAAGTGAAAAATACCTCGTTTGCCCCCGGCAATATTTCGATTCGCTGGTATGAAGATGGCGCGCTGAACCTTGCCGCCAACTGTCTCGATCGCCACCTGGCTACGCGCGGCGATCACCCGGCGATTATCTGGGAAGGCGATGACGCCAGCGAGAGCAAAACCCTGACTTACCGTGAACTGCACGCCGACGTCTGCCGCTTCGCCAACGTGCTGACCGGCCTTGGCGTGAAGAAAGGCGATGTGGTGGCGATCTACATGCCGATGGTACCGGAAGCCGCGGTCGCCATGCTGGCCTGCGCGCGCATCGGCGCCGTGCACTCGGTCATTTTTGGCGGCTTCTCACCTGAAGCGGTGGCCGGACGCGTAGTGGATTCCAGTGCAAAACTGGTTATTACCGCTGACGAAGGCGTGCGTGCCGGACGCAGCATTCCGCTGAAGAAAAACGTGGATGATGCGCTGAACAATCCAAACGTCACCAGCGTGAAAAACGTGGTGGTGTTCCAGCGCACCGGCAAAGAGACCGGCTGGCGCGAAGGCCGCGATCTGTGGTGGCATGAACTGATGGCGAAAGCCAGCGATCAGCATCAGCCGGTAGCGGTCGAGGCCGAACATCCGCTGTTTATCCTTTATACCTCCGGCTCCACCGGCAAGCCGAAAGGCGTGCTGCACACCACCGGTGGTTACCTGGTGTATGCTGCCACCACCTTCAAATATGTTTTTGATTATCATGACGATGATGTGTACTGGTGCACCGCCGACGTGGGCTGGATTACCGGGCACAGCTATCTGATCTACGGTCCGCTGGCCTGCGGGGCCACCACGCTGATGTTCGAAGGCGTACCCAACTGGCCCCAGCCCAGCCGCATGGCGGAAGTGGTGGATAAACATAAGGTCACGCTGCTGTACACCGCACCAACCGCTATCCGCGCGCTGATGGCCGAGGGTGATAAAGCGATTGCCGGCACCCAGCGCAGCAGCCTGCGCATCATGGGATCGGTCGGCGAGCCCATCAACCCGGAAGCCTGGGAGTGGTATTACAAAAAGATTGGCGACAGCCGTTGCCCGATCGTCGATACCTGGTGGCAGACCGAAACCGGCGGCTTCATGATTACGCCGCTGCCCGGTGCCACCGAGCTGAAGGCCGGTTCGGCCACCAAACCGTTCTTTGGCGTCCAGCCGGCGCTGGTGGATAACGAAGGTAATACGCTGGACGGTGCCACCGAGGGTAACCTGGTGATCGTCGACTCATGGCCCGGCCAGGCACGCACGCTGTTTGGCGATCACGATCGCTTTGAGCAAACCTACTTCTCGACGTTTAAAAATCGCTACTTCAGTGGCGACGGCGCGCGCCGTGACGACGATGGCTATTACTGGATCACCGGCCGCGTCGATGACGTGCTGAACGTCTCCGGCCACCGGCTTGGCACGGCGGAGATCGAGTCCGCGCTGGTCTCGCATCCGAAAATTGCCGAAGCCGCGGTGGTGGGGATACCGCACAGCATTAAAGGCCAGGCGATCTATGCTTATATCACGCTGAATCACGGCGAAGAGCCGTCGCCAGAGCTGTACAGTGAGGTGCGCAACTGGGTGCGTAAAGAGATCGGCCCGATTGCCACGCCAGACGTGTTGCACTGGACCGATTCGCTGCCAAAAACCCGCTCCGGCAAAATCATGCGCCGCATTCTGCGCAAGATCGCCGCCGGCGATACCAGCAACTTTGGCGATACTTCAACGCTGGCCGATCCGGGCGTGGTGGAGAAATTGCTCGAGGAGAAACAGTCGATCACCATGCCATAACCGGCATTGACCCGGCGGAGAGTATCAGCCTGTCCCCGGCAGGCAGCTCTCCGCTCTTCCATCCTTACGCCGTATGCTTTTCACCATCGCACAACCTTAATAACTAGAATATTCAGCCAGTTAAATCACGTTGCCGTGAGTTTTCTGTCTGCCTTGCCTCTGGAGAAAATGTGATGAACGAAGCCCTGAACCAACAGGAAGCCGTCTGGCAACAAATCGAAAGCAATCCGCGTTTTCAGGAGCTGGTGCACAAACGTCAGTCGTTTGCGCTGCTGCTCAGCCTCATCATGCTAGTACTGTACGTCGGCTTTATTCTGCTGATTGCTTTCGCGCCCGGCTGGCTCGGCACGCCCTTGCACGCCGGCACCAATGTGACGCGCGGCATCCCCATCGGCGTCGGCCTGATTGTGGTGTCGTTTCTGCTGACCGGCGTTTATGTCTGGCGCGCCAACGGCGAGTTTGATCGTCTGACCAAACAGATTGTCAGCGAGGTGAAATCATGAAGCGCCTGCTCTCCGCCTCGCTGGCTATCGTACCAGCCAGCGTATTTGCCGCCGATGCCATTACCGGCGCGGTGCAAAAACAGGCCACCAACTACGAAGCGATCATCATGTTCGTGGTCTTCGTGGCGGCCACGCTCGGCATTACTTACTGGGCGTCCAAACGCACCCGCTCGCGCAGCGATTACTACACTGCCGGCGGCAACATCACCGGTTTTCAGAATGGCCTGGCGATGGCCGGTGACTTTATGTCGGCCGCCTCGTTTCTCGGTATCTCCGCGCTGGTCTACACCTCCGGCTACGACGGGCTGATCTACTCGCTCGGCTTCCTCGTCGGCTGGCCCATGATTCTGTTCCTGATTGCCGAACGCCTGCGTAACCTGGGCCGCTATACCTTTGCCGATGTGGCGTCCTATCGCCTGCAGCAAAAGCCGATCCGCACCCTTTCCGCCTGCGGTTCGCTGGTGGTGGTGGCGCTGTATCTGATTGCGCAGATGGTGGGTGCCGGTAAGCTGATCCAGCTGCTGTTCGGTCTCGACTACCACATCGCCGTGGTGCTGGTCGGCATTCTGATGGTGCTGTACGTGCTGTTTGGCGGCATGCTGGCCACCACCTGGGTGCAGATTATCAAAGCGGTGCTGTTGCTGTTTGGTGCCAGCTTCATGGCCATCATGGTGATGAAAGCCACCGGTTTCAGCTTTAATACGCTGTTTACCGAGGCGATGGCGGCGCATCCGAAAGGAAGCGCGATCATGCAGCCGGGCGGTCTGGTGAAAGACCCGATCTCCGCGCTGTCGCTCGGTCTGGGCCTGATGTTTGGCACCGCCGGCCTGCCGCATATTCTGATGCGTTTCTTCACCGTCGCCGATGCGCGGGAAGCACGCAAAAGCGTGTTCTGGGCCACCGGCTTTATGGGCTACTTCTACTTCCTGACCTTTATTATCGGCTTCGGCGCGATTCTGCTGGTCGGCGCTAATCCGGCCTTTAAAGACGCCAGCGGCGCGCTGATTGGCGGTACTAACATGGCGGCAGTGCATCTCTCCAATGCGGTCGGCGGCAGCCTGTTCCTCGGCTTTATCTCGGCGGTAGCCTTCGCCACCATTCTGGCGGTGGTGGCCGGCCTGACGCTGGCCGGTGCTTCGGCGGTGTCGCATGACCTGTATGCCAGCGTGATCCGCAAAGGCCAGGCCACCGAGCGTGAAGAGCTGCGGGTGTCGAAAATTACCGTGCTGGTGCTGGGCGTGGTGGCGATTGCGCTGGGGATTCTGTTTGAGAAACAGAACATTGCCTTCATGGTCGGCCTGGCGTTCTCAATTGCCGCCAGCTGTAACTTCCCGATTATTTTGCTGTCGATGTACTGGTCAAAGCTGACCACGCGCGGCGCCATGGTGGGAGGCTGGCTGGGCCTGCTGACGGCGGTGGTGCTGATGATTCTCGGCCCGACCATTTGGGTGCAGGTACTGGGACACGCAACGCCAGTCTATCCGTATGAGTATCCGGCGCTGTTCTCGATGCTGGTCGCGTTTGTCGGCACCTGGCTGTTTTCCATTACCGATCATTCCCAGCAGGGGGCGCTGGAGCGCGCGAAATTCCGCGGACAGTTTATCCGTTCACAAACGGGCGTCGGCATTTCGCAGGGGAAAGCGCATTAAGATTGAGAGGGTGCGGTGATTGACCAGGTCGCCATGAACGTAGTGCGGTAATTGACCAGGTCGCCATGATCGTAGTGCGGTGATTGACCAGGTCGCCATAAATGGCGACCCTACGGAATTTCGTAGGGTGCGCATTCATGCGCACCTGGTCCAGTCATCAGAAACGCAGCGACGCACCGACGTACGGGCCATCGACCAGCACGTTATCTTTGCGGTCGCCTTTGTTGTTCAGCTCAATGTACTGATAGCCAACGCGCAGGTTCAGCAGTGAAATCGGCGTAAAGCTCAGGCCGCCTGAGGCTTCTTTATAGCTGTCCAGACGATCGGAGAACGCTTCCGGCGCATAGTAATATTCGCCGTACAGGCCCCACATGCTGTTGAAGTTATACTGCGCACCGGCACCCAGTGCCACGGTGAAGCCATCACGGCCATCTTCCGGATGGGTGAACAGCGCTTTCGCCGTCGGTGCCAGGCGGAAATCACCCACATCCAGGTTATAACCCATACCGAGGCCGTAGGTGCTGCCGTCGTGATCGCTGCGCAGCCAGTTGCCTTTCAGAAACAGACCCGGTGAGGCGGTGCCGAGGCCAAGGTTCAGGTTGGTGCTGTGCTCACCCACGTCAACACTGCCCTCAATTGCCTGCGCGCCACTGCTCAGCAGTGCCAGACCTAAAACGCTTCCCGTAACAAGTTGCTTAAACATAACAATCCACTCCATGAAGGACACATAATTCGGCGCAAAGGGTAAACAGCGCGGCGACGTGACACAACTTTATTTGGAAAGCTTTACGTAAAAATGGGTTACAGCGGGCAGAAAACGGCCGCGAACGGCCGTGGAGGGATCAGAAGCGCACGGCTGCGCCGATAAACAAGCCATCCATCAGGCTTTGATCGGCATGGCCATAATCACCGTTGACGGAGAGGTAGCGATAGCCGCTGCTGAGTGATAACCACTTCGCCGGCTGGTAATAGACGCCCGCTTCCAGCTGATGCAGCGCATGCAGATTGTGGTTGGCAAAATCAGGCGACAGGCTGTAATCCAGATAGAGCCAGGTGGCCCCTGCCCGCGGCAGAGGCGCCATCAGACGAATCCCGCCATTCATGCCGCGACTCGATGTTGAGGTGGTTTTCACATCGGCCCAGAATGCACCGATACGCGGTGCTACCTGCAGCGCGCCGAGGGAAAAGCCGTAGCCGAGGCTGGCGTCGAGCAGATGGGTTTGCTGATGACCATGCACATACTCCAGTGCTGCCTGCACGCCTGGTGCGGTGCGGTCGCTGTTAATCCGGGCTGTCCAGAAATGGCTGCCGCCCTGCCCGCCGATCTCAGCGGCACTGCTCCCGGTGGCGGCCAGCAGCAGGCCTAATGCTAATGTGGTATTTTTCATTCTCGCTTCCTTGTTGTTTACGCGCGCAAACGGTAAGCAAAGCGAGGAAACTCTGATATGAGCCCAGGCTCAAATTTGCCCGTCAGGCATGCCACAACAGCTGACCCAGCAGCGGGGCCAGCAACACCGTGAGCACGCCGGAGAGCATCATTACCAGGCTGGAGACCACGCCCTCCTGCTGGCCGAGTTGATAGGCGCGTGCCGTGCCGGCTCCGTGCGAGGCCGCGCCAAAGCCGGCGCCCTTCGCCACGCCCTGCTTAATCGCGATGCGTAAAAACAGCACGTCGCCCACCGCCATGCCAAACACTCCGGTAATCACCACGAACAGCGCGACCAAATCGGGCTGGCCGCCAATCGGCTGGGCCGCTGCCAGCGCAAAAGGCGTGGTGATGGAGCGCACCGCCAGGCTACGCTGGATGCTCTCCGGTAATGTCAGCAGCCGCGCCAGCCACACCGAACTGCATACGGCCACCAGCGTGGCGGTGATCACGCCCACGCTCAGCGACAGCCAGTGGCGGCGGATAATGTGCAGGTTTTCGTAAACCGGCACCGCAAAGGCCAGCGTCGCCGGACCCAGCAGCCACAGCAGCCAGTGGCTTTCGGCGATGTAATCCTGCCAGCTGACGTGCGTCAGCAGCAACAGCGCCACCAGCACCAGCGGCGTTAACACCAACGGCATCAGCAGCAGTGTGGGTCTGCGCCGGTACAGGCGTTTATTGAGGTAGTAAACCAGCAGCGTCAGCGCCAGACATAACAGGCTAATGATAAAGTCAGTCACGATCGCCCTGCTTACGCGCGGCGCGCGCCAGTTCGAAACGGTATAAGCGATCGACCACCAGCGAGGTGGCCGCCAGCACCATCAGCGTACTGACGGCGATCACCACACAGATGCGCCAGCCTTCACTGCGCAGCAGGTCGCTGTAATTCACCACCGCCACCACCGCCGGAATAAAAAACAGCAGCATTTCGGCCAGCAGCCAGTTGGCCCCGGCTTTAACCCAGCGCAGCGGCACGATACCGCTAACGATCAACAGTAACAGCAACACCATACCCACAACGTTGGCCGGTAACGGCAGATGCAGCCAGCTCACCAGCTGACCGCTGGCAACGAACAGGGCGATATACAGCACCAGCTGCAGCGGCACCGTGACGCGTTGCAGGATATCCGTGGTGCGCGGACGAAGCGCGGACGCCATTTCTCTCTTCCCCCCTCAAAATTCAGGGTTTCAGTATAAATCCGCGCCAGAGTGTGAAAGAAATGAATTAAAATTATTCAAACTATGCAAAAAAGGAATGTTTATGGACGTGCGTGCGCTGCGATATTTTACCGAAGTGGTGCGTCAGCAGAGCTTTACCCGCGCGGCGGAGAAGCTGTTCGTCACGCAACCCACCATCAGCAAAATGCTGCGCCAGCTGGAAGAAGAGCTGGGCTGTACGCTGCTGCTGCGCGAGGGACGCAAGCTGCATCTCACCGACAGCGGCCAGGCGGTATATCAGCGCGGCCTGGCGATTTTGCAGGAGTTTCATCAGCTGGAGGCGCAAATCAGTGACATCAACCAGCTGAAAACCGGTGAGCTGCGGCTGGGCATTCCGCCAATGGTCGGCATGCAGATTGCCGGATCGATCTCCGCGTTCCGCCGCCGCTATCCCGGCGTACAGCTGAAAATCTCCGAATTTGGTGGCCTGACGGTGCAGCAGGCGGTGCTGAGCGGCGGGCTGGATATTGCGCTGACCGCCCTGCCGATTGATGCGGAACTGCCGCTGAATACGCTGGAACTGATGCGCCATCCGCTGTGCGTGCTGCTGCCGCGCAGCGCGCGCTGGCTCAACCGCACCAGCCTGACGCTGGCCGAGCTGGCTCAGCATCCCCTGCTGATCCTCAACGAAGAGTTTTCGCTTAACCGCCAGCTGATGAAAGCGTTTCAGCGCCAGGGAGTGATGCCGGATATCGCGCTGCGTAGCGCGCAGTGGGATTTTCTTGCCGCGATGGTGCAGGCGGATATGGGGCTGGCGATCCTGCCGGAGCCGATCTGCCAGCGGCTGGATAAACAGGCCTTGCTGTGGCTGCCGCTGGAGTCGGAGCTGCAGTGGCGTCTGGGGCTAATCTGGCGCGAAGGCAGTTATCTGTCGCGCAGCGCGCAGGCGTGGATTGCCTGCTGCCGCGAACACTGGCCGGATAACGCGCCACGGCTATCGCTGTAGCAAAGCGGCCGCCCTGTCTGTCAGGCGGCCGCGGGATCGGAGAGCAGCAAAACGCGGCGGCTATTCCTCTTTCTCTATCAGCAACGCTTCCAGCAGGTCGAGATCGCGCAGCAGGCGCTGCATGGTCTCGTTGGAGATCTGCTGGGTGGCGCGCAGATGATAAACCTCGGCACGTTCGGCGCGCAGCGCGGTCAGGCGGAAACGGCGCTCCAGATTTTCCGCAAACAGCGCCTGTTCCATATCATCTTTGCCATCGACGCGACGACGCAGATTACCAATCACCCGCAGGCTGACCTCTTTCAGCAGCTCAGGATCGATGTTCTCTTCAGCGTCGTTTTCCAGCCGCTGCTCCATTTTGTGCAGGCTCTCGATCGCCACGCCGGCCATCGCGGCACGCGCGCTCTGGATTTCGCGACGGTGTCCCACTTTGTCGTGGCTCTCCATGCCGCGCAGCAGAATCGGCAGCAGAATCACGCCGACAAACAGCGAGAACAGAATCACGCCGGTGGCGATAAACACCAGTTCGTAGCGCGCCGGAAAAGGTTCGCCGTTGCTGAGGAACAGCGGAATCGACAGCACACCGGCCAGCGTGATAGCACCACGCACGCCGGCAAAAGAGGCGATCAGCAGTTCACGCAGCGAGTAGCTGGAAAACTCCAGCGGCTTTTTCTTAAGCAGGCGCAGGCTGGTGCGCTTCATGATCCACAGCCAGCCGAAGCGCACGATCATCAGCGCCGCATAGACCAGCCCGACGTCGGCGAACAGCATCCACAGCTCGACGTTAGGATCGGCGTTCGCCTGAGCAATCGAGGTGGAGAGAATGTCCGGCAGCTGCAGGCCCAGCATCAGGAACACCATGCCGTTGAACACAAACTCCAGCATCTGCCATACGCTGTTGGCGCGCAGGCGCATTGCCAGCGGTGCCTGACGGATGATGCCGGAACGGGTGATGGTCATACCGGCCGCTACCGCCGCCAGAATGCCGGAGACGCCGAGGTGTTCAGCAATCAGGTAAGAGGCGAACGGCAGCAGCAGCAGCAGTACGGTTTGCGTTGCCGGGTCGTCACCGCTCCAGCGGCTGAGCAGACGCAGCGAACGGCCATACAGCCAGCAAACGGCGACACCGGCCACCAGGCCGCCAATCGCCACTTTAAGGAATTCGACGCTGGCGCCGCCCCAGGTGAACACCATGGTGCCCATCGCCACCGCGACGGCAAACTTGAGTGACACCAGGCCCGACGCGTCATTCATCAGCGCCTCGCCCTGGACAATCGACATGATCTTTTTCGGGATGCGCCCTTCGCCAACGATGCCGGAGAGCGCCACCGCATCGGTCGGAGACAGCACCGCCGCCAGCGCGAACGCCGGAATCAGCGGAATGCCCGGCACCAGCCAGTAAATCAGGTAGCCGATACCGACCACGGTAATAAGCACCAGCACCAGCGCCAGGCCGATAATTTCACGGCCGTGATGCAGAAACTCGTTGATCGGTGTTTTCCAGCCATCGGCAAACAGCAGCGGCGGAATAAACAGCACGAGGAACAGTTCGGGGTCAAAATCGACGTGCAGACCAAAGGTTGGCCAGGCCAGCAGCGCGCCGGCCGCGATCTGTACCAGCGGGAGCGGGATCTGAAACGGCAGGATACGTGCCGCAACGCCGGACAGCGAAACCACCAGCGTCATGATGAGAATAGTAAAGAAGATTTCCATGCTTTCCTTAGGCGAATCATATTAATCGAAGCGATGTTGCGTCGGAAAGTGTAAAACAAAACGCCGCCCGGCGGGGCTACCCGATGTGCGGCGTGTGCGATAAAGAGAATAATCCGGACTGACGCCCGGATTGCGGTCAGATAGCCCAGCCGCCCGCGTAGAACGCCACCAGCGCCACAGCAATCACCACCGTGCCAGCGTTGAGCTTGCGCCACTCGCCGGCAAACAGGCGGCCAATCACCAGCGCGGCAAAGCCGAGCATGATGCCGGTGACGATGTTGCAGGTCAGTACGATGAATACCGCCGTCAGCAGGCCAGACATCGCATCGACGAAATCATTGAAGTCGATTTTGGCCACGTTGCTCAGCATCAGCAGGCCGACATACATCAGCGCGGGTGCGGTGGCATAGGCCGGAACCAGATAAGCCAGCGGCGACATAAACAGAATCAGCAGGAACAACAGACCCACGACAATCGCTGTCAGGCCGGTTTTACCGCCGGCGGCAGTACCCGCAGCGGACTCGATATACACTGCGGCGGGCGAGGCACCCACCAGTCCGGCAAACAGGCTGCTGATAGAGTCGGTGGTCAGCGCGCGACCGCCATTGATAATCTGGCCCTCTTTATCCAGCAGGTTCGCCTGCCCGGCCACCGCACGAATGGTGCCGGTGGCGTCAAACACCGCGGTCATCACCAGCGCCAGCACGCTCGGTAACACCACCGGCTGCAGCGCACCCATGATATCCAGGCTAAACATTGCCGACTGGCCGCTGGCATCACGCAGGCTTGGCATGGCAAACAGCCCCTGCCACTTTACCGCCGGGTCGAAAATCAGCCCAAGCAGCGAAATCGCAATGATGGTCAGCAGAATGCCGCCCGGTACCCGCCGTTTTTCCAGACCAAAAATCGCCGCCAGCCCGATCAGCGCCATGATCACCGGGAAAGAGGTGAAGTGACCAAGCGCCACCGGCAGGCCCGGCGCCGGGTTTTTTACCACCAGACCGATGCCATCGGCGGCAATCAGCAGCAGAAACAGGCCGATACCGACGCCCGTGCCGTGCGCCACGCCCATCGGCAGGTTACGCAGAATCCACGCGCGAATGCCGGTCACGGAAATCAGCGTGAACAGCAGCCCCATCAGGAAGACCGCGCCCAGCGCCACCGGCACGCTAATGTGCTGGCCCAGAACCAGGCTGAACGCGGTAAAGGCGGTCAGGGAGATGGCACAACCAATCGCCATCGGCAGGTTGGCCCACAGTCCCATGATGAGGGAGCCAAAGCTGGCCACCAGACAGGTGGCGACAAACACCGCCGTCGGTGAGAAGCCCGCTTTACCAAGCATGCCAGGCACCACGATGACCGAATAGACCATCGCTAAAAAGGTGGTGAGGCCAGCCAGCACTTCCTGCCGCACGCTGCTGCCGCGTGCTGAAATGTGGAACCAGGCGTCCAGTTTTCCCCTGGCCGGGCGTGATTCGCCAGACATAGTTATTCCTCTGTGTTTTTTAAGATATAGGTCACCGCGCGGCTCGCGTTTGCGCATCATCCTGGTGAAGATGTCTCAGAGAGAAAAGCAGGCAAACGATTACGTGGCCGCGTATTCCAGGTCAAAAAGGGGTGACGCGGAAAAAAGGCAAACGATTATCTGGCGTTTGGGGTGGCGTTTTCAACTGCTAATCACCTGGCAGGCAGGATAATGCGCAGCTCTGGCGCCATTATGGCTGGCGTTACGCTAGCGGGAGCAGGAAATCATGGAGGAAAAAGGCTGGCATTTCAGATGGTTTGCTGCGGTGCCGCGACAGCGCGTCGCGGCGTCCTGTTTCGTTGCGTT
Organism: Pantoea sp. Ap-870; assembly: GCF_011752515.1. Taxonomy (NCBI): domain Bacteria; kingdom Pseudomonadati; phylum Pseudomonadota; class Gammaproteobacteria; order Enterobacterales; family Erwiniaceae; genus Pantoea; species Pantoea sp. Ap-870. Next base: position 102,686 of record NZ_VWXG01000010.1, on the reverse strand, counting down.
ACCGCTGCGCCTCAGCCGTTATTGAACTGAATCGGGCCGCCCTGCTCCAGCGCGCGCTGCCACGCGGCGCGCTGCTGCATATTCTCCAGCCAGCGCGCCGTGGCGGGCATCTCACCCAGCGCGCCGCGCATCTGCAACGCCAGCAGCGGAAAACTCATCTGCACATCGGCAATGCTGAAGCGTGAACCGGCAAAAAAGCGCTGCTGGCTCAGATGCTGCTCAATCACGCGCCCGTGGAGCGCCAGCTGCTTGTTCAGCCACGCTTTCTGAATGCCTTTACTCAGCGCCACGCCGGCCGGGCGCAGCAGCCATGGCACCGGCTTTTTGCCCAGTTGCGCAAACACCAGCTTCATCACCAGCAGCGGCATCAGCGAACCTTCAGCATAGTGCAGCCAGTAGCGCGCCTGAATTTGCTCCTCTTCCTCATGCAGCGCCAGCAGATGCTCGCTGTCGTATTTCAGCTGCAGATATTCGAGGATGGCGCCCGATTCGGCGATCACCCGATTGCCATCGGTAATCACCGGCGATTTACCCAGCGGATGCACTTTCTTTAATTCGTCCGGCGCCAGCAGGGTATTTTCCCGCTGATAGCGTTTGATTTGATACGGCACCGCCAGCTCTTCCAGCAGCCACAGCACCCGATGAGAACGGGAGTTTTCCAGATGGTGAACGGTAATCATGCGCGATTCCTTGCTGCTAAGGGTTGGCATCTAGTATAGCGGATTAACGCTGCGGCTCGTCCTGTTGCGGATCGAGCAGGACCGCTCCGGAGCCCTGCTGCCCCAGGCGGTCACCCGGATTGCGCAGCGGACAGTCGCGCATCGACAGGCAGCCGCAACCAATGCAGCCGTCAAGATCGTTGCGCAGACGCGTCAGGGTTTCGATGCGTTTATCAAGCTCTTCGCGCCAGTGCTGCGTCAGCGCGTCCCACTCCTGCGTCGACATGCGCTTATTCGCCGGCACGTGCATCAGGCTGTCGCTGACCGTCGCCAGCGGAATCCCGATGCGCTGCGCAATTTTGATAATCGCCACGCGGCGCAGCACATCACGGCTGTAGCGGCGCTGATTACCGCCATTGCGCGTGCTGCTGATCAAGCCTTTACTTTCATAAAAGTGCAGTGCCGATACCGCCACGCCGCTGCGTTTCGCCACTTCGCCCGGCGTCAGCACCGGTTTCGGGTAATTGCGTTCTTTTTTCATTTAGGGCCTTTACCTCAAGTTAACTTGAGGAATTATACTCGCACCCCAGCAAAACAGCGAATTTCAAACCAGGCGATAACCTTGCAGAAGGAACAGGCTATGATGCAACAGGAAATCATCCATTCACTGACTAACTGGATCGATCAGAATCTGGATAAAACATTGTCGATTGATGAAGTGGCGGCAAAATCGGGTTACTCGAAATGGCACCTGCAGCGTATGTTCCGTACGGTTACGAAACAAACGCTGGGTGGTTATATTCGTGAACGCCGTCTCACGCTGGCCGCCGAAGCCTTGCGTCAGACGCAGCGTCCGGTATTCGACATTGCGATGCAGTACGGCTACGACTCGCAGCAGACCTTTTCGCGCGTGTTCCGCCGTCAGTTCTCGCAAACCCCTACCGCTTATCGTCACAGCATGCGTCGCCAGGCGATGGTGCAGCGTCCGCGTCTGGTCAACTTTGACTGCAGCGAAGGCATGAACAGCTTTGCCCAGCGCACCACCGGCGAGTGCTGCCCGGTACGCTGAAGTCAGTGCGCCCCGCGCGGGCGCGCCTTTCCCCTCCTCTTCACCTTCCTCCAGCCCTTTCTTAGCGTGCCATACCAGGTCTAAATTTTGTTCAAATTTTCAAATCCAGTGATATAATGTGACCCAAGTCACAGATTCGAGCTGTATTAAGACGACAGAAGGGCTTCCCTGACCTCCCTTTTCTGCCGCCAGTGATGTCCGATGAATGTCAGGGATATTACTGATCTCAAGAGGTTTTTCGCCGATGGCTACGTTAACTACCAGTCTGATCGTCATGCGTTGGGAACTGCTCAGCGCGCTAATGATGTTCTTCGCCAGCACCATGAAAATTAAATTGCGGCAGAACAGCCACCACGTGATGGCGCTGATGTGCGGCGGCGTGGGCGTAGCGATGTCATGCTGGTTCGTTACCGGTCTGCTCGGCATTACGCTGAGCATGGAAAACGTGCATAACTTTATGTCCATCACCAAAGAAGCGTTTATTCAGGTGATGAGCCAGACACCAGCCGACTGGCCAATGCCGTAAACGCGGCGCATAAAAAACCCCGCTAAGCGGGGTTTTTTATTTTGCTGTGTGATTTCAAATTTTCTTCAATACGGCTGGAAGTGGTACTTCCGGCACCGTGACGTCCGATCTCTGCGTATCGCGACGATCCTGAATCCACATATCACCCATCATCTGATTAAGCCCCCGATCCAACCCGGTGACCAGCCCGGCGCCTGGCGTGAACGTCAGCTCACCGAAGTAGATCTGTTCGCCATCGATATACCAGTCCACACGCACATAATCGAAATCGCTGGCCAGCGTTTTACTCAGTGCCAGCGCGTGCTGCAGCTGTGGCAGCAGCGGTGACACATCCAGCCCGGTATCACGGATTTTGTGATACGCCTCGTTAAGATTGTTGACGTAAAAGTTCATCGACAGCAGCGGATTACAGCGGTTGTAGATCACCTGCAGCACATATTCAAAATTGCCGTCGCGCTTGTTGAACATGTGAAACTTGTAATCGATGGGCGCGGTTTTGCCATCGCCGATGTACTTCTCCACCAGAATGCGCGGCTTAATATAGCGATAGTGAATCTCGCGCGCCTCGTTGGCGAAATCGGTCTTCAGCCAGCGCTGGCAGTCGCTGATAATCTGCTGTTTTTTCAGCGCATCCGGTTCTTCCAGCAGGATCTCGACCATGTTGGAGCCGTGATTCGGCTTGATAACCGTGTTCTTCCAGCTCGGCAGCGTATGCAGTGAGTGCGGATCGCTGGTCTCATAAACCAGCGGAATCAGATACTCACTGCCCACCTTTTCGGCAATGTACTCACGCACCGAAAATTTGTCCGACAGGCGGCCATAGCACTGGTAGTCGCCGTAGACGAATTTGCGATACAGCACTTTCTCATTGAACACCTTCGGCTGACGCAGGTTCGGCAGCTTACGGAATTTGTGAAAGTAGTAGATGCGATCCTGGTAAGCCCAGGGCATCTTTTTGATGAAATACTGTACGCTTCTTCTGAGTTCGTCTTTCAACCTGATCATATCTGACCTCATTTGTAGGTTTTGTAGTTGAGTGAGGAAACCTGAATTTTTTGGATGACGCCGTTTTTGAAGAAGTAATTCATTACGGTCAGGGACAGTAACTCCGTGATGAAGACGCTCCAGGCGGCACCCATGATGCCGTAGCCCTGGATCAGCCACCACGACAGCGGCAGGCTGATGACCATCAGACAAATGATCTTCTTCAACAGATAGTTAAACCCGCCCTCTTTCACCATGTAGCGATAAGCGACGGTCCCCATTGCCGAAAAGCAGGTTGCTAACGACAGTAACGTAATGAGACTTCCGGACTGTGTGTACTCGTGACCATATAAAGCGATGATGATTTTTTCGCCGTACAAGGCGATCACCGCTAATAACAGCAATGAAACTCCCATGACATAGCCGTTCAGCCGCGCGGTGAGCTTGATCGCGGCTGCTCCACGCTCGCGGAAAATCTCCGAGAAGCAGGAAGTGATGATGGCAACCGGGATAAAAATCCAGGAAGCCGAAATGGTATTCGCGGCGGCGAACAGGCCAAGGTCGCGCGCTGAGGCGATGCCCGCGAGGAACATCTGTGCGGCTTTCACCTGCACCGAGATAAAGATGCTGGAGATAGCCAGCGGCAGGCCGGCATACATCAGGTAGCGCAGGTAGGTGGTGCGCTTGTCCTGCGGCGGCGCCAGATCCTGATGTTCGCGATAGAAATTGACGCGCTTGATGGCGTACGGCACCAGCGTGACGGCCACAATCGAGGCGGTGAGCCACAGTGGATTGAGGTGCAGCCAGGCGATGGTGAAGCTCATGGCAAAGCCCAGCAGCAAGCCGGCCGAGTTGGCAATGGTATTGAGCCGTGACGCCAGCCGCGCATTGTTATAAACGCTGAAGGTGTCCTGGGTAACAAACACCGACGAGATAAACGAGGCCAGTGCAAACGCAAGGAAGTTTTCCTGCATGTTGTACCAGACCCAAATCAACACCGGGATTGATGTCAGCAACAGCAGCACCAGGCGCATGGTCCGCGCCACGGCCATTAACCGCAGGCCTTTCGGCGCACTTTTGCTGATGCGCTTGAACAGGATGGTTTCGGTACCAAAAATCGCCACGGTTTGCACCATGGAGAACAGCGAGGTCGAAAATGCCATTTGGCCAAACACCGTTGGGCCAAAGGATTTTGCCACGTAGGAGGTCACAAATATGACGCCGAATACCGAGACGATCTTCTCAGACATCATCCAGGCGGCATTAGACATTACGCTCAATTTCATTGACTGGTCCTTAGTATTACGTACAGCAACTGCTTTTCGGTACAACGTCCTTGAAATGAATTAACTAGCGCTCAGTGGGCCTGACACAATTTAATAACTTCAAACCAGGCTGGTCCGAAAAATGAGACTCGCGTCAGAGTTTAGCGATTAAATTCAGGAAAATTCCGATTAAACCTGGTGCGAAGCCCGATGGATGTAAACGATTTCAACCCGAATTCAGGACAAAAGTTCACAGGCATATCCTGAGTTTTTTGCAAGCAGGCTATGCCGAATTTCCAATGATTGTCGTATTTTTCTACATTTGGGATGGAATGAATCTATATCAAAAACCCAGCACCAGGAAGGCGTTCAATGGCATTCAGAATAAAATAAGATTTATCCCATGATGATATTTATTCTAAATAACTTAATTTAACCCTCGCAATTCTAATCGCGCACTTTAATACTGCATTAATACCGTTTTTGCAGTACCAGATATTAATACAGTAATTCTCATCCACTAATTGATAAGAAAGGTAAGAGCATTTATGAGAAAGTCACGATATAGCGAAGAGCAAATCACAAATGCCATTAAAGCTTCTGAAACGGGAGTGAAAGTCAGGGAGATTTGTGAGGAGCTGGGCATTTCCGAGGCCACCTTCTATAGCTGGAAGAAGAAGTTCTCCGGACTTTCTTCAGAGGAGGGTAGAAAAATCAAGGAGTTGGAGGATAAACTGCAGAACCTTACGCGCGAACTGCAGACCCTGAGCTCCGACAAGGAGATGCTGCAAAGCGTGCTGAAAAACTTCTTCACTACGAATGAAAAGCGTCAGGCGGTCAACTTCCTGCAAACCACTTTCGACATCGGTACCCGTCGCAGCTGTCGTTTACTGGATATTAGCCGTAGCGTTTATCATTACCCTTCCGGTTCCGATAATCGCTAATACCATTGAGGCCGATGTTATATGACTTAATGCTGAGATTTGTTCTTACCAGAAGAGATGAAGATCATTAAATTCGGCATTCGCTACATAACAATTCGAACCACTTTTTCCTGATGAATGCCATCACGGAATCACTTCCTTTTTTGCGGTAAAATTGATTCACACCAGCAAAAGCCTCGCGTTTCAAGCCATTTAGACTTAGCCCAATCTCATTTTGGTGAGATTGGTGCTTAGTCTATTACTTCACGATTACTAATAATCAGACCTGATCACAGACAATTCTGTTAAGCGTTAATGAACAACACGGTGTAACCGCTCACACACATTGGCTCAGTTTTAAACTGGATCTGGCCGCTGCGTTTATGATCGCTTTGACGATCAGCGCTAGTCGGCTAACTCTTAAACCACACCAGGAATACTCCGGTTCAAAAACGTTATGATGTTTAAACTATAATGCCGAAAACGGTTATCCACGGTAAATACTGTGCTTAAATCCATCGTCATCTTTAATCTTTTTTTCTGGCAGCTGTTGGGAATCATTCTTAACAATGCCGGTAACGCTTAAGGCTAAGGTGGCTTCTCACGCTGGTATTTCAGTGCCACAGCCGGGTAAAAATCCGACTGGCGAAGAGTTTTTTACGCGCTAAACCGGCGAATTGTTGCCCGATATGCGCTTTTTTTATCCCACCGGAACGCTATAAGGCAGCGAAAGTCGACCTTTTACCGTGCTGACGGCAGAGAGTTTTATAGCGGAAGAGAATGAAAACCGGGCGGCCGTAGCGCTGGTCGGTTATATAGCATGCGCGTGCCGGCCAGCATCAGGTCACTGAGGCGGAATTATCGGCTGGTCAAATTCCTAAAATATCAGGGGAAAGCGCTGCTGAGTGGATGACTCAGCAGCGAGGCAGAGTTAAGAAAGTGCGGTCAGCCGCTGCGGTTTAATGCGCATGGCATAGATCACGCCAACAATCAGACAGCCGATACCGATGCTGGTGAGCAGCGGTGGCCAGCTCTGGCGGTAAATAAAGGTCCACAGCAGGCCAGAGAGCGTTTCGAATACGATGAGCGGCCCCATCACTACCGTTGGCAAACGCTGACTGGCGGCATTCCAGCACAGCGCCGCCAGCCATGAGCAGAACAAACCAATCGCCAGCATCAGCCAGATAAAGCGCGCCGGCTGCGGGCCGAACGGTAAAGCGAAATCGGGCTGCTGCCAGTGAATCTGCAGGCTCACCAGCCCATAAAACACCAGCGCCAGCGGCAATGTCACCAGTCCCTGCGCGGTGGCCCAGCTCGACGGTTTGTGCTGAGGATGTTCGCGCAGCCAGCGCGCATTGCGCAACGGATACCAGGTCCAGCACACCACTGCCAGCACCGCCAGCAGCAGGCCACTCAGGTAGCCCCAGAGTTCAAATGCCGGCCCCTGCCCGTGCAGTTCCGCCGCGTTAACGCAGCCCAGACCGGCAGCAATGATGACCAGCGCGGGCATCAGCCGGCGCCATGGCAGGCGCCCTTCGAGATGGCCGTAACAGAGGTTAGCGGTGACGGTGATCACCACCGGCAGCGTGCCGATGATCATGGTGGAGACCGGTGCGCCGGTGCGCTGAATCGCGCTGGCGAGGCAGGCGTAATAGAGCAGATTGCCCACCAGCGACAGCTTCACCGCCTCCGTCCAGTCCGGGCGCGTCAGCTGTTTTAGCCGGCGCCGGCTGAGCCACGCCAGCGGCAGCACCACCAGACCAAAGGCAACATAGCGACCCGCCGATTGCAACGTGCCCGGATAATCGGGTATCAGCAGCGGCCCGACAAAAATCATGCCCCACATCAGCCCCGCCGCGAGGGCAAACACTATTCCTGCAAACATACACCTTTCCTTTATCTTTAATCCGCCACAGTGTGGCGCAGGAAAAGGTGAAAGGCTTGTAGCAGATTGCGGTTAACGTCCGCTGAACACCTGCTTTTGATAGCGTCCCGGCGTAATGCCGTAGCGATGGGCAAACGCCCGCGTCAGATGCGCCTGGTCGGTGAGGCCAACCGCCGCCGCCACGCTGGCGGCGCTCTCGCCCTGCGCCAGCCGCTGCTTGGCCTCGAACAGGCGGAAGGCCATCAGCATTTGATGGGGAGTGACGTGAAAGTGTTGTTTGAAACTGCGCAGAAAATGCCACGGCGACAGCGATACCAGCGCCGCCAGCTCTTCCAGCCGCACCGGTTCTGCCAGGTTATCACGCAGCCAGGCTTTTACCACATCAAAGCGGTGGGCGCCTTCGCGCGGCCGCGCGACGCCCTGCTGCGCCAGCGGACGCAGCCACTCCAGCAGATCCAGCAGCGCGCCCTGCCGCTCCAGCGCACTTTGCGCCTGCCACATCTGTGCCAGCGCGTGGGAGAAAGGTTGTGCCAGGCGCGCATCGGTGCGCAGCGCATCGCTGAACCACCAGTTGCGATCGCCGGTCAGCCGATCCATCTCCGCCGGATCGATATAGATCATGCGATAACGCCAGCCTTCGGCGCAGGCCGATTCACCGGTGTGCAGTTCATCGGGATTCATCATCACCAGCGAATGCACCGGCGCGACATAATTGGTGCCGCGGTAGCGAAAGCGCTGCGCGCCGGATTCAATGGTGCCAATCCCGAAGGCTTCGTGGGTATGGGGCTCAAAAGCGTAGCGGGAGATGTGCGCCTGATAAAGCTCAATGCCCGGCAGCTCAGCAAAGTGCTGAAACTGCGCACGATCCTGCTCACAGGGAAAGACTTCGGGAACCACCGTCACCACACACCTCCATACGCTATCAGGCAGTAAGCATGCGCGGCGCGCACAAAAAAAGCAAAGCCCAATCGCTTTACGCGCCTACCCCTTCAGCGCGACACTGGGGCCTGACCTATAAAGGAGGCGACAATGGCACAACGGGTGGTAATGGTAGTGGATATGCAAAATGGCGTGCTGGCAACGCCGCGTTACGACCGCGCCGGACGCTGCGCGCGCATTAATCAGCTGATGGCCGCCGCCGATCAGGTCATTTTTATTCAGCATAGCGGGCCGGATATAGCCGTTGACTCCGCAGACTGGCACATAGTCGCCGAACTGGAACAACCCGCCGGCGCGCTTTACATCACCAAAACCGCCTGCGACAGCTTCTGGCAAACCGGGCTCGCGGCGCAGCTTGAACAGCATCAGATTGAAAGCTTTGTCATTTGCGGCTGCGCCACCGATTATTGCGTCGATACCACCATCAAAGTCGGGGCCAGCCTTGGCTATCACATCACCGTGGCGGCCGACGCCCACACCACCGCCGATCGCACTTATGTGTCGGCGCAGCAGCTGATTAATCAGCACAACGAAGTGTGGGCGGATTTGATCATGCCGGGCAAACCGGTGCGGGTTAAAACCACGGAAGAATTACTGCGGGAGTGGCGCGCGCATTAAGGGTTGCGCTATTGAAATAATCTGACAAGTGTCAATAATAGAGCATGACACTTGTCTGCATGGAGTTTTTCAGATGCGAGCTTATGTTCCTCAGCCTGGAGCCAATGACAACGCGCTGTGGCGGGTTGCAGGCCTGCCTCCACGTGGTATTGAGTTAACGCGTATGCTGGAAGCCGGTTTGCCGGTGGCCGTCATTGATGATATCCGTCACTGGTCGGCCATGACGCGTGCCGAAATCATGAAGGTCACAGGGATTAATGAACGCAACATTGCCCGTCGTAAAAGCACGGGTAAAAGTCTGTCACCCGACGAGAGTGAACGTGTCGCCCGCTTCGTCCGCGTGATGGATGCCGCCGTTCAGCTTTTTGCTGGTAATAAAGAAGAGGCCACCCAGTGGCTGAGCCGACCGGTGAAAGGGTTAGGCAATGTTGCGCCCATCACCTTACTGACGACGGAGAGCGGTGCGCTGGATGTGCTCGATCTGATCGGCCGTCTGGAGCACGGTGTTTTCTCGTGATTTTTTATCGGCTGACGAAGAGCCAGTATGCGGCTGAAGCCTGGTCCGGTTATGGGGCAAAACAGTATGGTGGACGCTGGAATCATAAAGGCTATCCCACCGTTTATGTTGCCACGTCGGTGTCACTCGCAGCACTGGAAGTGCTGGTCCATATCGGAAGAGAGTCGGTGCTGGATGAGTACACCTTATTCAGTATCGACATCCCGGATGCTGAAGTTGCCTATCTTGCTGAAGCATTTTTACCGCCGGACTGGCGTCATGATCCAGCGCCACTGTCGACAATGGATCTCGGCACCGGCTGGCTGCAATCCGCTGAAGGTGCCGCGCTGATGCTACCTTCCACGATTATCCCGATGGAAAACAACGCCATCCTGAACCCTCTCCATCCTGCATTTAGTGACTATCTGCCGGGTGTGAAAGCGTTACCGTTTATGTTTGATCGCCGGCTTATCAGGACATAAAAAACCCTCGCAGAAGCGAGGGCTGGATAACGCGGTGATCGGTACGCCAATCAGAACGGGATATCGTCGTCGAAATCCATTGGTGGTTCGTTGTTCGCCGGTGCGCTCTGCTGCTGTGGACGCTGCTGCGCGCCGCCGCTGAACTGGTTGCCCCCACCCTGTGGCTGCTGCGGCTGGCCCCAGCCGTTATTGTTGCCGCCGCCCTGGCCACCCATGGGTGCGCCACCGCCGTTGCCGCCCTGCTGACGACCACCCAGCATCTGCATGGTGCCGCCCACGTTCACCACCACTTCGGTGGTGTATTTGTCCTGACCGCTCTGGTCCTGCCATTTACGGGTGCGCAGCTGGCCTTCAATGTAGACCTGCGAACCTTTACGCAGATATTCGCCGGCTACTTCGGCCAGCTTGCCGAACAGCACGACGCGGTGCCATTCGGTGATCTCTTTGTTTTCACCGGTTTGCTTGTCGCGCCAGCTCTCTGACGTGGCCAGCGTAATGTTGGCTACCGCGCCACCATTCGGCATGTAGCGCACTTCCGGATCCTGACCCAGATTCCCGACAAGAATCACTTTGTTTACGCCACGACTGGCCATGTTGCTGTCTCCCGATGAGTTGATGCTAAAAGTCTAAGCGAAAAATTGTATCACGTCACAATGACGCTTCCCACTTTCGAGCGGGATTCCAGTTTTTCGACCGTGACAGGATAGCAAAAACACTGGATATTTATTCAGTTTATTTTTTGTGCCATAATGATGCGTTTCTGCTGGTCGTGCTGGCAAGGCATGGCGAGCGTTGCCTAATCCGGGAAAGGTGAATGGATAAGATTGAAGTCCGCGGTGCTCGCACCCATAATTTGAAGAATATCAACCTGATCATCCCACGCGACAAGCTCATTGTAGTGACCGGTCTGTCGGGTTCCGGTAAGTCTTCGCTGGCGTTTGATACGCTGTATGCCGAAGGCCAGCGCCGCTATGTTGAATCGCTTTCTGCCTATGCGCGCCAGTTTCTTTCCTTAATGGAGAAACCGGACGTAGACCACATCGAGGGGCTGTCGCCTGCCATTTCCATTGAGCAGAAATCGACGTCGCACAACCCGCGCTCGACCGTCGGCACCATCACTGAAATTCATGACTATCTGCGTCTGCTGTTTGCCCGCGTGGGTGAGCCGCGCTGTCCGGATCATAACGTCACGCTGGCGGCACAAACCGTCAGCCAGATGGTCGATCAGGTCCTGGCGCAGGAAGAGGGTCGGCGCCTGATGCTGCTGGCGCCGGTGGTAAAAGATCGCAAAGGCGAGCACACCAAAACGCTGGAAAATCTGGCGGCGCAGGGCTACATCCGCGCACGTATTGATGGCGAAGTGTGCGATCTGTCGGATCCACCCAAGCTGGAGCTGCAGAAGAAACACACCATTGAGGTGGTGATCGATCGTTTCCGCGTGCGTGACGATCTGGCGACGCGTCTGGCCGAATCCTTTGAAACGACGCTGGAACTGAGTGGCGGCACGGCGATCGTCGCGGATATGGACGATCCCGATACCGAAGAGATGCTGTTCTCGGCCAATTTTGCCTGCCCGGTGTGCGGTTACAGCATGCGTGAGCTGGAGCCGCGCCTGTTCTCGTTCAACAACCCGGCCGGTGCCTGCCCGACCTGTGACGGCCTCGGCGTTCAGCAATATTTCGATCCCGATCGCGTGGTTCAAAATCCGGAGCTGTCGCTGGCCGGTGGCGCCATTCGCGGCTGGGATCGCCGTAACTTCTACTATTTCCAGATGCTGCGCTCGCTGGCGGAACATCTGGATTTCGATGTCGAAGCGCCGTTCAATAGCCTGAGCGACAAAGCGCGCGAGGTGATTCTGTACGGCTCCGGCAAAGAGAACATTGAGTTCAAATATATCAACGATCGCGGCGATACCTCGGTGCGTCGTCATCCGTTCGAAGGCGTGCTGCATAACATGGAGCGCCGCTACAAAGAGACGGAATCCAACGCGGTGCGCGAAGAGCTGGCGAAGTTTATCAGCAACCGCGCCTGCGCCAGCTGCGAAGGGACGCGCCTGCGTCGTGAAGCGCGCCATGTGTTCGTGGAAGACACCAACCTGCCGACCATCTCGGATATGAGCATCGGCCACGCTATGGACTTCTTCCGCAATCTGAAGCTGAGCGGCCAGCGCGCCAAAATCGCCGAGAAAGTGCTGAAGGAAATTGGCGACCGTCTGAGCTTCCTGGTCAACGTCGGCCTGAATTATCTGTCGATGTCGCGTTCAGCGGAAACACTGTCCGGCGGTGAAGCACAGCGTATTCGTCTGGCGAGCCAGATTGGTGCCGGTCTGGTTGGCGTCATGTACGTACTGGATGAACCGTCCATCGGTCTGCATCAGCGCGACAACGAGCGCCTGCTGTCGACGCTGATTCACCTGCGCGATCTCGGTAATACCGTGATCGTGGTTGAGCATGATGAAGACGCGATTCGCGCCGCTGACCATATTATCGATATCGGTCCGGGCGCTGGCGTGCACGGCGGCCAGGTGGTAGCCGAGGGCGATGTGCATGCCATCATGGCGCACGAAGATTCTCTCACCGGTCAGTTCCTCAGCGGCAAGCGTGAAATCGCGGTGCCGGCAGAGCGGGTGAAAGGCGATCCGTCCAAAGTACTGAAACTGAGCGGCGCACGCGGTAATAACCTCAAGGATGTCACGCTGACGGTTCCGGTTGGGCTGTTTACCTGTATCACCGGCGTGTCCGGTTCCGGCAAATCAACGCTGATTAACGATACGCTGTTCCCGATTGCGCAGCGCCAGTTGAATGGTGCCACCAGCGGTGAAGCTGCGCCGTATCGCGAGATCGCCGGGCTGGAGCACTTCGATAAAGTGATCGACATCGATCAGAGCCCGATCGGCCGGACGCCGCGCTCAAACCCGGCCACCTACACCGGGATTTTTACCCCGGTGCGTGAACTATTTGCCGGCGTGCCGGAAGCGCGTTCGCGCGGCTACAATCCGGGCCGCTTCAGCTTTAACGTGCGCGGCGGCCGCTGTGAAGCCTGTCAGGGCGACGGCGTAATTAAGGTCGAAATGCACTTCCTGCCGGACATTTATGTGCCGTGCGATCAGTGCAAAGGCAAACGCTATAACCGCGAAACGCTGGAGATTAAATACAAAGGCAAGAGCATTCACGAAGTGCTGGAGATGACAATCGAAGAGGCGCGTGAGTTCTTTGATGCGGTACCTGCGCTGGCGCGTAAGCTGCAGACGCTGATTGATGTCGGCCTGTCGTATATTCGTCTTGGCCAGTCGGCAACCACGTTGTCCGGCGGTGAAGCGCAGCGCGTTAAGCTGGCGCGTGAGCTGTCGAAGCGCGGTACCGGTCAGACGCTGTATATTCTCGATGAACCGACCACCGGCCTGCATTTTGCCGACATCCAGCAGCTGCTGGAAGTGCTGCATCAGCTGCGCGATCAGGGCAATACCATCGTGGTGATTGAGCACAACCTTGACGTGATCAAAACCGCTGACTGGATTGTCGATCTCGGTCCGGAAGGCGGCAGCGGCGGTGGTGAAATCCTGGTGGCCGGTACGCCGGAAACCGTTGCACAGTGCGAAAAATCGCATACTGCACGCTTCCTCAAGCCGATGCTGAAAAAATAGGTTTAACGCGCCGCACCCGCTGTTGCGGCGCGTTTTTTCTGATCTCGCCACGGCTCACCGCTCCGGTTACTCGCCAGCCGATGCCATTGTCTGAATGCCTTAGCAAATGCAGAAACAGGCAAGAAACAGACAACTTCAGGCATATACGCATCGCGTCCCGCTGACTATTCTTACTGCGTTCCTTTTTGGCGCCGCTGACGCGCCTCTGTCCTTCAGTGTCATCACTGAACGGACCCCTCGCAAAAAATACTCACGACACATCTGACTGGAGACACCATGAATATTACGCATGCCTATGCCGCACAGGACGCGAAAGCCAAACTCGCCCCGTTCGATTATAAGCCGCGCGAACTGCGCGCTCATGATGTGCAGATTGAAGTGTTGTACTGTGGCGTCTGCCACTCGGACCTGCACCAGGCGCGCAACGAATGGCGCAACACCGTATTCCCGGTGGTGCCAGGCCATGAAATCGTGGGTCGCGTCACCGCCGTTGGCGCGCACACGCACAAATATAAAGTGGGCGATTTAGTCGGCGTCGGCTGTATGGTCGACTCCTGCCGCAGCTGCCCAAGCTGTCAGGAAGGACTCGAGCAGTACTGTGAAAACGGCTTTGTTGGCACTTACAACGGCCAGGATCGTGAAACCGGCGCCATCACCTACGGCGGCTACTCCACCAGCATGGTGGTTGATGAAAGCTTTGTGCTCCGCGTACCGGAAAACCTCGATCTGGCGGGCGTTGCGCCTCTGCTGTGCGCCGGTATCACCACCTATTCCCCGCTGCGTCACTGGAATGTCGGTCCCGGCAAAAAAGTTGGTATCGTTGGTCTGGGCGGCCTCGGCCATATGGGCGTGAAGATCGCGCATGCGATGGGCGCGCACGTGGTGCTGTTCACTACCTCACCGTCAAAAATTGAAGATGGCAAACGCCTCGGCGCTGACGAAGTGGTGATTTCGAAAGATGCTGACCAGATGGCGCAGCACGCCAACAGCTTCGACTTCATCTTAAATACCGTCGCCGCGCAGCACGATCTCAACCCGTTTATCGCCCTGCTGAAGCGCGACGGCAACATGACGCTGGTTGGCGCGCCGGAGCACGATCACCCGGCACCGCAGGTGTTTAACCTGATCCTCAAGCGTCGCAGCATTGCCGGTTCACTGATTGGCGGTATCGCCGAAACCCAGGAAATGCTGGATTTCTGCGGCAAGCACGGTATCACTTCGGATATCGAGCTGATCGCTATGAACCAGATCAACGACGCCTACGAGCGCATGCTGAAAAGCGACGTGAAGTATCGCTTCGTGATTGATATCAACACCCTGCGTGAAGAGTCTGCGGCTTAATCAGCGCGTCTCATCATCATGGCTGACGCCCGCCGCGCGCGTGGCGTCAGCCTGTTGCCACGATGCATCAACCAGATAGTAAATCTGCGAATCCTTCAGCGATCCATCCAGCCACAGCGTGCTCCAGTGCGACTTATTGAGATGTTCACTGGGAAACACATCGTGGTGTTCATCGCGCAATAACTCCGCCAGCGCGGGCGAGGTCTTCAGCGACAACGCTGGTCGCCCTTCAACGTCATGCACCATGGCAAACAGCACGCCATCGCTTTTCACCTGGGTTGCGTCCCACTCATCTTTATAACTTTGTGAAGCGCCCGGTTTGCTCATGCAGTAGGTCAGTAAATCCGACGTGTTCATGTTTTATTCCCCTTGTAAGGTGGCGACGATGCGCCGCGCGCCGCCGTGTACCCGATGTTCGCCCAGCCAGATCCCCTGCCAGGTGCCGAGCAGCAGTTTGCCGCGGCTGACCGGGATCAGCAGCGATACGCCAAGCAGTGACGATTTGATGTGCGCCGGCATGTCGTCAGCGCCTTCATAGTCGTGCTGATAGGGCGCATCCTCTGGAACGTGCCGCAGAAAGTGCTGCTCCATGTCGCTGCGCACCGTAGGATCGCAATTTTCATTGAGCGTCAGCGACGCTGAGGTGTGCTGCAACAGCAGATGCAGCTGGCCGATGCGCAGGTCCGTTAAGCCATTAAGCTGGCCGACAATCTCGTCGGTGATCAGATGAAAGCCGCGCGCCTTCGCGCTCAGCGTGAGAGTTTGTTGCTGCCACATGCCACATTCCTGGGTTAAACCGTTTACTTAAGTGTGCAGCATGTCGGCGAAAGGTAAACCCTTCAGCGGGAAAAAGCGGCAGAGCGCTTGCTCTGCCGCCGGCGCATCAGTCGCTCAGCTTGTCAGCCAGCGCTTTTACCGTGGTGATATCGTCCTGCGTTACCGCCGCCAGACGCGTGCCGTACTCGCTATCGGCCTTATAAAAGAACGAGAGCATCGCCAGCCGGCTTTGCGCGTCGGCGCTTTTCAGCGCGCCACCGAGCGAGGTGATCAGATCGCCCCGCTCCTTCGCGTTAAAGGAACGATACAGCTCCCCTGCCTGGCGGAAATTCTGCGGTTTGGCGATCATCGCCTGCTGCGTACTGCCGCTAAGCGGCGTATGGCTGTAACGCGCGCTTTGCAGCTCTTCACGCGGATAGATGCGGCTGGGCTGATAATTGACGCCCTTGTCATCAGCATTACCGCTGTCCATCATGCCATCCTGATTGCCGTTGCTGACCGGTACGCGCGGCGCATTCACCGGCAGGCTAAGGCCGTTAGTGCCCACGCGGTACAGCTGGGTATCAGCATAGGAGAACAGGCGGCCCTGCAGCAGGCGATCTTCAGACGGCTCAATGCCCGGCACCAGGTTGGACGGGGCCATCGCCACCTGCTCGGTTTGCTGGAAGAAGTTGTCGACGTTGCGATTCAGCACCATCTGCCCGACTTTCACCTCGGGCACGTTCGGCCAGATTTTGGTGGAGTCGAGCGGATTGAAATCGAACTTATCCACTTCGCTGGCTTTAATGGTCTGAATGTAAAGATCCCACTTCGGAAACGCTTTGCGGTTAATCGCCGCCACCAGATCTTCTGTCATGTGGCTGTAGCTGCGCCCCTGGATCGCTGCCGATTCAGCCGGATCGAGGTTGCGTTCGCCCTGTAACGTTTTCCAGTGAAACTTCACGTAGTGCACTTCGCCTTTGCTGTTCACAAATTTGTAGGCGTGCACGCTGTTACCGTCCATTTCGCGATAGGTTGCCGGCGTGCCCATGTTGGAGAACAGCATGGTGAGCGCGTGCGTGGCTTCCGGCACGTGGGAGAAGAAATCGAAGGTGCGCGCATCGTTATCGAGGTTAGTGCGCGGATCCGGTTTAAACGCGTGCACCATATCAGGGAACTTGATCGCATCGCGGATGAAGAACACCGGCAGGTTGTTGCCCACCAGATCCCAGTTGCCCTGGCTGGTATAGAATTTGGTGGCAAAACCACGCGGATCGCGCAGCGTTTCCGGCGAATGCTTGCTGTGCACCACGCTGGAGAAGCGCACAAAGACCGGCGTCACCGTTCCCGGTTTAAACACCTCAGCGATAGTCAGATCGCTGATATCTTTGCTGGCGCGAAATTCACCGTGCGCGCCGGTGCCACGTGCGTGCACCACACGTTCCGGAATACGTTCACGATCAAAACGCTGCAGCTTTTGAATCAGCTGCACGTCCTGTAACAGCACCGGGCCATTGGCGCCGGCAGTTTGTGAATTCTGGTTATCGCCGACCGGCGCGCCGTTATCACGCGTCAGCTCAACGGCCGCAGCAGGCAGTGCGAGCGCCAGCGTCATGGCAATGCAGAGGGGTTTCAGTGCGGAAGGGAAATAGCTCATGGGCGGTTCCTTATTGTGATTGGCGAGCGCTCTGGCAGTGCGCCAAAGCGCGCCGGCAAAAAATAGCGCCCTCACTAACAGGAACACACAAGACCCGTCCCGATTACCCGGGGTTAAGGTGTTATACCCATGCGGAATGCGGCCGTCAGCCAGCATCGCCGGCAAAGAGAAGCGTGGAAAAGCGGGGTGCGGCAGAAGGTACAGCGGGAACAGACAATGTGTGGATGGCTGAACGAGTGCCTGCCAGCCGCGGGCTGACAGGCACCGCGTCGGTTACATTACGGCAGCAAAGGCTTCGGCCACCTGATTGACGTTACGGCTGTTGAGACCGGCGACACACATGCGGCCGCTGGCGATCAGGTACACACCGAACTCTTCGCGCAGGCGGTCCACCTGCTGCGCGCTCAGGCCGGTATAGCTGAACATGCCGCGCTGTTTCAGCAGATAATCAAAGTTTTTGCCGGGCAGTTTACTGTTCAGCACATTGACCAGCACCTGGCGCATTTCGATGATGCGCAGGCGCATCGCTTCCACTTCCGCCAGCCAGTTGTTCAGCAGCGCTTCGTCGTTCAGCACGCAGGAAACCACCTGAGCACCGAAGTTCGGCGGGCTGGAGTAGTTGCGACGTACGGTCGCTTTCAGCTGACCCAGCACGCGTGCCGACTCTTCTGCGCTGTCGCAGACAATCGACAGCCCGCCCACGCGCTCACCGTACAGCGAGAAGATTTTCGAGAAGGAGTTGCTCACCAGCGCCGGCAGGCCCGCCGCGGCAATCACGCGAATCGCGTAAGCGTCCTCTTCCATACCGGCACCAAAGCCCTGGTAGGCGATATCGAGGAACGGAATCAGCTCCTGCGCTTTCAGGACCTCAACGGTTTGATCCCACTGCGCGTTGGTCAGATCCGCACCGGTCGGGTTGTGGCAGCACGGATGCAGCAACACGATGGATTGCTTCGGCAGCGTTTTCAGTTTGGCGATGAAGGCATCGAACTTCACGCCGTTGGTGGCGTCGTCGTACCACGGGTAGGTGTTAACGTTAAAACCGGCACCGTTAAAGATCGCCACATGGTTTTCCCATGTCGGATCGCTGACCCATACGCTGGCGTCCGGGAAGTAACGCTTCAGGAAATCTGCGCCCACTTTCAGCGCGCCGGATCCGCCCAGCGTCTGGATGGAAGCAATGCGCCCCGCCTGCAGCATCGGGTGCTCTTTACCAAACAGCAGCGGCGCAATGGCGTTACGGTACGGACCCAGCCCTTCCATTGGCAGATAGAGCGAAGCCTGATGTGGCTGCGCCTGCAAACGCTCTTCCGCGGCGGCCACCGCCTGCAGCTGAGGAATGATGCCGGCTTCGTTGTAATAGAGGCCGATGCTCAGATTCACCTTGTGGTCACGCGGGTCCTGTTTGAAGGTTTCCATCAGCGACAGAATCGGATCGCCAGCATAGGCATCAACGTTTTGAAACACGGTGCAGATCTCCATGATTATTCATAAATGTGTGGGTCGACGTCATCAAACAAAATAGCGGCCGGGACGGTGATTCATGGCGATGATGAGATTGAGCATCACCGCGCCGGCAATGGAGGCCAGCAGCATCGGCAGCGATACCACAAAAAGCGAGGCCAGTACCACACAGGTATCCAGCGCCATTTGCAGTTTGCCGGCGCGCAGACCAGAGCGATCCTGCAGCCAGAGCGCCAGAATATTGATACCACCGAGGCTGGCTTTGTGACGAAACAACACTATAAACCCAATCCCCATCACCACGTTACCGAACAATGTCGCATAAAACGGATTTAGCGCAGAAAAATGGATAAACAGCGGGTGCAGATGGGTGAACAGCGATACCAGCCCCACCGCACAGAAGGTTTTCAGGGTAAATTCCCAGCCCATGCGGCGAATGGCCAGCCAGTAAAACGGCAGGTTAATCAGAAAGAAGGCGCTGCCGAACGAGAGCGGCGACAGGTAGCTAATGAGAAAAGCCACGCCCGCCGTACCGCCGGTCAGCGCGCCCGCCTGTTTCAGCAAAATGACGCCAAACGACACCATCAGCGTGCCAAGCACGATAGCCAGCGCATCTTCTGTACGGGTGTGGGGAATGCGGGAAGGTTGTACAGCGTTATCCATGGCGCGATCTCTTTGCAAATGATGGCGTTCATTTGCAAAAAACGCACCACATCGGCGGCTTCCTGTCGCCGCCGATGGGTGCCAGCGATTATCCAATTGATAACTAAGGCGCTTTATTGCAGGTTTATGTGCATCAATCTGCTGTAAAATAATCGATTCATGCACAAATTCGGTTTTTGGTGCGCGCTTTGCGCGAAAAACGGCACAAATATGCACCACACTGGCACATCATGCACTCTTTTGGCGCACTTTGTGCTCGGGGATCATCATCAAGCCGTTCTCTTTTAAACGGTTGAGTACCACCGAGGTTTTCACGTGCGCCACGCTTTGATGGCCAGCGACGAGCTGACTGATCAGCGCGCTCAGCGCCGCTAAATCGGCCACCGCGACTTTTAACAGATAGTCGGCGTCACCAGTGGTTTTGAACGCGTCGACAATCGCCGTTTCCTGCTCCACCATGCGGTGAAAACTCTCTTCGTAATCGGGCGTGTGATTTTTTAGTCGCACCTCGATCAAGCCGACCATGCCCAGCCCTACCGCGTCTGGCGAGAGCCGCGCGTGATAGCCAAGAATAAGATTTGCCTGTTCGAGATTAATGCGCCGGCGTGAACATTGCGACGCCGAAAGTCCGACTAAATCACTGAGTTCCTGGTTGGTAAGGCGGCCGTTAGATTGTAGTAGTGTCAGTATCTTAAGGTCGTAATCGTCTACCTGAGTCATTCTGTATCCACAGCGTTATAGGATTCGCTTTGCTACAGATAACCTGATAATTGACGAGGTTGTCCAACACTATTTTCTGATGACGTGAAATGCATGCACAAATCGTGCATGCAACTGCGGAAGCGCGATTATTCGTCGTCGTATTGCGGTCCGGCGTAGTTATCAAAGCGTGACCACTGGCCGTTGAACGTCAGACGTACTGTGCCGATCGGGCCGTTACGCTGTTTACCGATGATGATCTCGGCGATGCCTTTCAGATCGCTGTTTTCGTGATACACCTCGTCACGATAGATGAACATGATCAGGTCCGCATCCTGCTCGATCGAGCCCGATTCACGCAGATCCGAGTTAACCGGACGCTTATCGGCGCGCTGCTCCAGCGAGCGGTTAAGCTGCGACAGCGCCACCACCGGTACATTGAGCTCTTTCGCCAGCGCTTTAAGCGAGCGTGAGATCTCGGCGATCTCCAGCGTACGGTTGTCAGAGAGCGCCGGTACGCGCATCAGCTGCAGGTAGTCGATCATGATCATGCTCAGGCCGCCGTTTTCACGGAACACGCGGCGCGCGCGTGAACGCACTTCGGTTGGCGTCAGACCGGACGAGTCATCGATGAACATGTTCTTCTTTTCTAACAGGATGCCCATGGTGGCCGAGATGCGCGCCCAGTCTTCATCCTCCAGCTGACCGGTACGGATACGCGTCTGATCAACGCGCGACAGCGAGGCCAGCATACGCATCATCAGCTGTTCGCTGGGCATCTCGAGACTGAAAATCAGCACCGGTTTGTCTGTCAGCATGGCGGCGTTTTCGCACAGGTTCATGGCGAAAGTGGTTTTACCCATCGACGGACGCGCCGCGACAATGATCAGATCTGAACCCTGCAGACCGGCGGTTTTCTTGTTGAGATCCTGATAGCCGGTATCGACGCCGGTGACGCCATCATGCGGCGTTGATACCAGCGCTTCAATGCGCGATACCGTCGCTTCGAGGATCTGCTCAATATTTTGCGGGCCTTCATCTTTATTCGCGCGCTGTTCAGCGATTTTAAAGACGTTCGATTCGGCGAAATCCAGCAGCTCTTCGCTGCTGCGGCCCTGCGGATCGTAACCGGCATCAGCGATCTGGTTAGCCACCGAAATCATCTCACGCACTACCGCACGTTCACGCACGATGTCGGCATAAGCACCGAGGTTTGCCGCACTTGGGGTATTTTTTGCCAGCTCGGCCAGATAGGCAAAGCCGCCCGCCATCTCCAGCTCGCCACGCGTTTCCAGCGACTCTGACAGGGTGATCAGATCGATAGGCTGACCGGCTTCTAGCAGGCGCTGCATTTCAGAGAAAATCATGCGGTGCGAACGGTTGAAGAAATCTTCCGCGACCACGCGCTCGGAGACGTTATCCCAGCGTTCGTTATCCAGCATCAACCCACCGAGCACCGACTGCTCCGCTTCGAGAGAATGCGGCGGCATTTTCACGCCTTCGAGCTGCCGATCGCGGGGTTCGTTCGATTTGTTGGTGGGTTTATTTCCTGCCATAGTGAATGCATTACCGATCGTGAAAGGGACGCGCAAGTATACCGTCCCAGGATGAACAATCACAGGAGTCAGAATGGCAAAGCGAATTCAGTTCAACCAGCACGGCGGCCCGGAAGTATTGCACTGGGTCGATTTCACACCAGCCGATCCCGCCGACTATGAAGTTCAGGTGGAGAACAAGGCGATTGGTATTAACTACATCGATACCTACGTGCGCAGCGGATTGTATCCGGTCTCCTCGCTGCCGTCCGGCCTGGGCACTGAAGCGGCAGGCATCGTGAAAAAAGTGGGCAGCGCGGTTTCGCGTTTCAAGCCGGGCGATCGCGTGGTGTATTGCCAGGCCGCGCTCGGTGCCTACAGCGAGCTGCACAATGTGGCAGAAGATCGGCTGGTGATTCTGCCGGACAGCATCAGCTTTGAGCAGGCTGCGGCCTCTTTCCTCAAGGGCCTGACGGTGCAATATCTGCTGCGTCAGACGTACAAAGTAAAAGCTGATGAAATTTTCCTGTTTCATGCCGCCGCAGGCGGCGTGGGCCTGATTGCCTGCCAGTGGGCGAAAGCGCTGGGCGCGCATTTGATTGGCACCGTCGGGTCTGCGGAGAAAGCGCAGATCGCCAAAGATGCCGGCGCCTGGGCCACCATCAATTATCGCGAAGAGGATATCGCCCAGCGCGTCAGCGAACTGACCAACGGTGAAAAAGTGGCGGTAGTGTACGACTCAGTGGGTAAAGATACCTGGGAACCCTCCCTCGACAGCCTGCGCCGCCACGGCCTGATGGTGAGCTTTGGTAATGCCTCCGGCCCGGTGACCGGCGTTGACCTCGGCATTCTCAACAAGAAAGGCTCGCTGTTTGTCACCCGCCCTTCCCTGTTTGGCTATATCACCAACCGTGAAGAGCTCGATCGCGCCAGCGGCGAACTGTTTTCGCTCATCGCCAGCCGCGCTATTCAGCTTAACGTGCCGGAGCAGCAGAAATTTGCCCTGAGCGATGCGGTACGTGCGCATCAGGTGCTGGAGAGTCGTGCCACTCAGGGTTCCAGCCTGTTGATTCCCTGATAGCAGAAATGACGAAGGGCTTCCCGAAGGAAGCCCTTTTCTTTCTTTTTTATAGTTCGCGCTGGTGTAGGGACAGCGGCGATGAATTCGTCTGAATTTCTTTACCTATCCTGACAGAAAACATAAGTAAAAAATATGTTTAATTGCGAATTCGTACTAAGCAATCACCAACTCTGTGATCGTAACCGCATTTAGCGCCAGCTTCTCTTCTCTAAGTCGCTGATTTTCCTTTTCAGCCGGTTAAGTTTCACCTCTCCCTGCGGCGTGGTAAATGCGCGATACAGCCACACGGCGACCACCGCCAGCACCAGCCACGGCAACAATTTTATAACAAGCGCAAACAGCCCGCCGAGAAACATCACCACGGTGGCCACCAGCAGCGCGGCGATCACGCCCAGCAGCGATACGCCAGTCAGCAGCAGCATCATAAAAAAGCCGATAACGAATAATATTTCCACGAGCGCTCTCCTGTATCAGTAATGCAGAAGGTATTACAAGATACGTGCCAGGTCGTGCCAATCGCTAAGCCATTGAATTATCGCTTTGATGCAGGACAGAGGAGAAGTTAATTTGGTGAAATTGACTAACTGGTGGTGAATTAAAAACCGCACGACGAAACCGTGCGGTTTAAACCGTCCTGCCAGCCTGACCAGGCCCGCTCGCGGGATCAGGCTTCCTGCACGATGCGGTCAGCCACCAGCGCCAGCGCCGCTTCCAGCACGCGGACGTCTGCGCCCGGTTTGTGGGCATTTTCGCTCAGATGACGGCGCCACTGGCGCGCGCCGGGAATGCCCTGGAACAGGCCCAGCATGTGGCGCGTAATGTGTCCCAGATAGGTGCCCTGTGCCAGTTCGGCTTCGATGTAAGGGTACATGGAACGCACCACGGCGACCGGATCGGCCACCGGTGTCTCGCGGCCAAACAGCTGGCGATCAACCTGCGCCAGAATGCCGGGATTTTGATAGGCCTCGCGCCCCATCATCACGCCGTCCAGGTGCTGCAGATGCGCTTTGGCCTCATCGAGCGTCTTAACGCCGCCGTTAATGGCTATGGTCAGCGCCGGGAAATCCCGCTTCAGCTGATACACGCGCGGATAGTCGAGCGGTGGAATTTCACGGTTCTCTTTCGGGCTGAGACCCGATAGCCACGCTTTACGCGCATGAATAATGAACGTATCACAACCGCCCTGCTGCGCCACGGTGCCGACAAAATCGCACAGGAAGGCGTAGCTATCCTGGTCGTCAATACCGATGCGGGTTTTCACCGTGACCGGAATGCTGACCACATCGCGCATCGCTTTGATACAGTCCGCGACCAGCGCCGCCTCACCCATCAGGCACGCGCCAAAACGGCCGTTCTGTACCCGATCGGACGGACAACCGACGTTCAGGTTGATCTCATCGTATCCGCGCGCTTCTGCCAGCTTTGCACAGGTTGCCAGCGCAGCCGGATCGCTACCGCCCAGCTGCAGCGCCAGCGGATGCTCCGCCTCGCTATAGGCCAGATAGTCGCCTTTGCCGTGGATGATGGCCCCGGTGGTCACCATTTCGGTGTACAGCAGCGTGTCGCCGCTCAGCTGACGGTGAAAATAGCGACAGTGACGGTCGGTCCAGTCCAGCATTGGGGCGATGGAGAAACGTTGCGAAGAGAATGTATCGGTCATGAAACGCAGTAAATCCGCAGTTAAGTGATGAGAAACTGCGCAATGATATCACAGCTGTGACGGGCGACACAGCCGCCCGTCATCGTGTGGTCAGAAGTTAAACCCGAGCTGCACCATGGCCCCCCAGGTATTGTCTTTGCCGACCGAACCGGCTAGGTCCAGATGCACCGCGTTGTTGAACGGCGACACGCCGAGACCGGCCGTAAACACATCGGTGTCATTCGACTTCATATCCGCGCGATAGCCGGCACGCAGCGCCAGCCAGTCCAGCACGCGATATTCACCACCCACGCCAGCGTACTGACTGCTCTCCTGCGATTTAAAACGTTTGGTTTCGGTCAGATCGACATCGCCGGTCAGAGTAAAGGGTCCGCGATTCCACGCCAGTCCGGTGGTTACCAGTGGGCGAATCTGATACGTATCGCGATAGCCGTTAACCTCTTTGGTGTCGATATCGCGCGAGACCAGGTTCTGCCCGGTCACGCCGAAGGTCCAGTTCTCCGCGAAGTCGGTAGCGATACCGGCATCGACGTTGAAACCGGTATCGGTGCTGCGATAGCGGCTGTCGTTAATATCATTCTTGTCGTAGTTATAAACGCTGGCGGTGTAGTTATACAGCCAGGTTTTCTGCAGCTTCGGCGTGACGCCAACGGAGACCGGGTGACCGGCGATGGTGAACTCATGTGCCATTGCGACACCGTAATCGGTGATCAGCGCAGCCAAGCCGTTGGCGCTGGATCGCAGATTATTTTGGTCGCCCGGCAAAGGAATGCGGCCATTTGCGACCTGATCCAGATAATCAATATCGCTCTGTACGACGTTAGCGCGGATGTGCGCCGTGCCGTAGGCTTTGGTGATGAAGGCGAAAGGAAGGGTCTCGTTGGGAATGCTGACGGCTAACGCCACGCCTGCGGTGCCATTCGCTTTATCACCGCGCAGATCGCGCAGCTGATTGGCCATATCACCTGCCGCGGCTCTGACCTGAGGCGCGCCATTGATGATCTCCGGCAGCGTGATGTTGTTGATCACGTCACGATAGCGGTCCACCGTATCAGTAATTTCGTCTACGCGATCCACTAATTTGTCTTTGTCAGTAATCTGCACACCTGCTGAAGGAAAAATGATGCTGACGTTATCTTCAGGCTGCGCTTTGGTCATCAATGCCGGGTTAGCCAGCACTGCCGAGCTCCAGGTTGAGGAAGCGACACCGGTTCCCCCCATGGCATCGTTACGCGCATCGTACCAGGTGCCAGCAGCAAATGCTGATGAGGTAACAAATACCGCATTAAAACCAACAACATAAGCAATTTTCTTGCGTCTGAATAATGTCTTCACCATGAGTCTGCCATCACCTTTTAATTGTCGTGGACTGTCTCTACGACGGAATAGTTTATTAGCCCTATTCTGAACGCTGGCTAACGCTTTATTGCTGTGAATTGAAAGGAATTAGCATTGCTATTCGCAGAATTGGTCACGCCCGCACCATTCTGCTGTTGTTTTATGCAGAAATATGAACGTCAGCTAAATTGATGCCAGAAATTACTTAAAACCTTTTGAACCATAGCCACTAAGTCAGTGAGTTGCAAAGCAAAAAGATGGGTTAATCTGTGAGAAAAAACTCGGGAAGGAAAAGCATGGCTTAACAGAAGGAGGTACCAGGACGTAACGCGGCAGATAAGTGGCTGAAAGCCGGACATTTCCTGGATGATATAAGGTAAAAAAGCAATGGCAGCAGCGTAAAAGTTTGTGTGATAAAATAACATCACCCATCACCTGGAGAATGCTTATGCCAAACCTCACGCCCGAAAAACTGCTCACGCAGGCTGAATCTCTGTGCCTTGACCGTGGCGTGCGCCTCACTACGCAGCGCGCAGAAGTGCTGCGCCTGATGGCGGAGCAGAACGGTTCCATTAGCGCTTACGATTTGCTGGACCAGCTGCGCATCAGTGAACCCCAGGCGAAACCACCGACTATTTATCGCGCGCTGGATTTCCTGCTGGAGCAGGGATTTATTCATCGGGTAGAGTCAAATAACAGTTATGTGGTGTGCCACCATTTCGACGAGCCGGCGCACACATCGGTGATGCTGGTGTGCGACAACTGTGCCGCCGTCAGTGAGAAGCACGCGCACGGCGTGGAAAAGATCATTGCCGGGTTGGCCGATCAGGCAGGTTTTACCTTACGTCATAGCGTTATTGAGGCGCACGGCCTGTGTGAAAACTGTGCCGAAGTGGCGGCCTGCACGCAGCCGGGTAGCTGTCAGCACGATCATGAAGTGGAAAGTAAGAAGAAGGTGCGTAAAGGGTAACTGGCACGTCCGTGTGCCAGGCCGATTGTAACGATCAGCGGGTAGGAGCATCATCCTTAAAGCGGGAGACTTACCAGCGGTAATCTTTGTTTTGACTTTCCCAGTCTTTCAATTCACGTTCAGCTTCATCTTTGGCGTAACCGTAACGTTCCTGGATTTTACCCACCAGCTGATCGCGTTTCCCTTCGATCACGGTCAAATCGTCATCGGTTAACTTGCCCCATTTCTCTTTAAACTTCCCTTTAAACTGCTTCCAGTTTCCGCTCGCTTCGTCTTTGTTCATAACAATCCTCCACGTCTTCCTGAGTGAGATGGTGTATTTCTCATGTAATGCCGGAAATAACCATATAACGCGCTACTTATCTGCGCCGTTTGAGATAATTATAGTAGCCGCTTCGGATTGTGCACGGAATTACAGATTATTCTGGTGCCTGCGCTGCGCTTATGGCTGACTGAACCAGCTGTCACGCTGCCAGTGGCGGCGCCACATCCATCCCAGCGTCAGGCCGCGCAGCGCCAGAAACACCGTGATCGCCAGCCATAAACCGTGATTCCCTAACCACGGCAGCGTCAGCAAAGTGATACCGAAACCGGCTGCTGCCATGATCATGCTGTTACGCATTTCGCGGCCGCGTGTCGCGCCGATGAACATGCCGTCCAGCAGATAACACCAGACGCCGACCAGCGGTAAAATTACCTGCCACAGCAGAAAGCGATCGGCCATCTCACGCAGCGGCTGCAGCGAGGTAAGCAGTGCAACAATGTGCGGGCCGCTGAGCGCATAAATAACCGCAAACAGCAGCGCAACGATACCCGCCTGGCGACAGGCGGCATGCCAGATCAGCAGCAGCCGGCTGCGATCTTTTGCCCCTACCGCTTCACCCGAGCAGGCTTCCACCGCGTAAGCAAAGCCGTCCAGCGCATAGGCAGTAAACGTCAGGAACATCAACAGCACCGCATTAACCGCAACCACATCCGGTCCGATGCGTGCACCCAGCAGGGTCAGTGAGGCAAAGCAAATCTGCAGCATGAGCGAGCGCAGCATGATGTCGCGATTAAGGCGAAATAACCGCGCCGCGTCACCGCGCCAGCTGTGTTTCAGTAGTTTGAAATCGATGCCGCGCAGTTTCAACACGCGCGCCACCATCCTTAATCCCACTGCCAGCGTCACGTATTCGGCCAGCGCCGTGGCGGCGGCGGCACCGGCAACGCCCCAGTGCAGTTTCAGCACCAGCAGCAGATCGAGCAGGATGTTAACCAGGTTTCCGACAATCAGCAGAACCATCGGCGCACGCGCATACTGCACGCCCAGCAGCCAGCCGAGAATCACCAGGTTAGCCAGCGTAGCCGGTGCGCTCAGCCAGCGGATTTCAATGAAGATCTGCGCCTGCTGCTGGACTTCCGCGCTGCCGCCCATCAGCGTTGCCGCCAGGCTACTGGCAGGAGAACGCAGCAGCGCCAGTAGCAACCCGGCGGCGAGGGCGATCAGCAGCGGCTGCATCAGTGCGCGCGCCAGTGCCTGTTTATCGCCGGCCCCGAACGCCTGCGCGGTTAAACCGGTGGTGCTCATACGCAGAAACAGCAGCAGCATAAAGATGAAGCTGGTTGCCGTGGTGCCTACGGCCACGCCGCCGAGGTAGATCGGGCTATCAAGATGGCCAATCACGGCGGTATCGACCACGCCGAGCAGCGGCACGGTGATATTGGAGAGGATCATTGGCAACGCCAGTCGCCACAGCGCTTTATCAGAAGAGGAAAATAGCTGCATCAGCCCCATCCCGAGGGTTACGGTAGTCGGCCTGAGCGAGCGCCTTACGGGCCGGGAACAAAAGTATGATTAAAGCAGACTGCGGCCAGCGCGCGTGCGCCGCCGCAGCGGGGGAGATCAACCGGGTTTCAGAGCCACTCGCCGTTGCGCACGATGCCTACGGCCAGCCCTTCCACGGTCAGCGACTGTTCACGGGTATCCACGACAATCGGCTGGAAATCATTGTTTTCCGGCAGCAGCTGGACAATCGCGCCCTGCTTCTTCCAGCGTTTCACCGTGACTTCATCATCGATACGCGCAACCACCACCTGGCCATTGCGCACTTCCTGCGTTTTATGCACTGCGAGCAGATCGCCGTCCATAATACCGATATCTTTCATCGACATACCGCTGACGCGCAGCAGGAAATCGGCAGAGGGTTTGAACAGGTTGGCGTCGACCTGATAGTGGGCTTCGATATGTTCCTGCGCCAGCAGCGGTTCACCGGCGGCGACGCGACCGATCAGCGGCAGCCCTTCACTCGCCTCTTCTTCCATCAGCAGGCGGATACCGCGCGATGCACCGGAGACGATTTCAATGACACCTTTAC
Organism: Pantoea sp. Ap-870; assembly: GCF_011752515.1. Lineage (NCBI taxonomy): Bacteria > Pseudomonadati > Pseudomonadota > Gammaproteobacteria > Enterobacterales > Erwiniaceae > Pantoea > Pantoea sp. Ap-870. The sequence goes on along the minus strand of NZ_VWXG01000010.1, from coordinate 73,676 downwards.
GCGCCAGCGCTTTCAGGTGCTCTTCAGCAGCGTTAGGCGAGCGGAAGCCCAGTTGCGAAGCAATTTCAGCACGCGTTGGCGGCATGCCGGTCTGATTAATATGGTCGCGAATCAGGTCATAGACCTGTTGCTGCCTGCTGGTTAACGCTTTCATCCCGCCCCCTGGTTGTTTATACAGTCGCTGTGAGTATATACAGGTATTGGCGAAATGAAAACCGAAACAGAGGGAAAAATCAGCGGCTTGATGAATGTGGAATGTTTATCGCAAATGCGACCAAAGCAGCGCGATCCAGACAAACAGAGCCAGTAAGATAGCCAGCAGTACCGCCGCCGAGCCCATGTCTTTGGCGCGTCCTGCCAGCGGATGGCGCTCCTGACCGATGCGGTCCACCACGGCTTCGATGGCACTGTTAAGGATCTCAACAATGACCACCAGCACCACCGAGCCAATCAGCAACACACGCGTGATGGCATCGACATCCAGCCAGCAGGCAATGGCAACCGCGACCAGTGCGGCAATCGCCTCCTGGCGAAAAGCGGCTTCATGCTGCCAGGCAGCGCGCAGCCCCTGCCAGGAATAACCGGCGGCTTTAATGATTCTCAGGAAACCGGTGACGTTATTTGCCATGTTGTGGAACCCTTAACTGTTTTTGACGTCAATGTCTGGGCGCGCGAGGTGGCACAGCCACAGATCTTCGCCGCACTTTCTGGTATGCTTGCCGCGCTTTGCTAACAAGAGGCTTCAAGTTGTCTATGTCAGGTTGGCGTAAACTCTATTACAAATTGTTGAATTTACCACTCTCTATTTTGGTAAAAAGTAAGGTCATTCCGACCGATCCGATCTCGGAACACGGTATCGATCCGACCCGTCCGGTGATGTATGTTTTGCCTTATGATTCAAAGGCGGACCTGCTCACGCTACGCGCACAGTGCCTGAAGCACGATCTGCCGGATCCGCTGGCGCCGCTGGAGATTGACGGCACCCTGCTGCCGCGCCACGTATTTATTCACGATGGGCCGCGCGTCTTCCCCTATTTCGTGGCGAACCCGGAGTCGGTCAAGCTTTTCCATGACTACCTCGATCTGCACCGCAATAATGCGGCGCTGGACGTACAGATGCTGCCGGTTTCCGTGATGTTTGGCCGTGCGCCAGGCCGTGAAATTCAGGGCGAACCGACGCCACATCTGCGTATTCTTAACGGTATACAGAAGTTCTTTGCCATCCTGTGGCACGGTCGCGACAGCTTTGTCCGCTTCTCGCCCACGGTTTCACTGCGTCAGATGGCCACCGAACACGGTACCGATCAGTCGATCGCGCAGAAGCTGGCACGTGTCGCGCGCATTCATTTTGCCCGCCAGCGGCTGGCAGCCGTCGGCCCGCGTCTGCCGGCACGCCAGGATCTGTTCAACAAGCTGCTGCAATCCAAAGCGATTGAGAAAGCGGTTGAAGACGAAGCGCGCAGCAAGAAAATTTCGCATGAAAAAGCGCAGCAGAACGCCATCGAGATGATGGAAGAAGTGGCGGCGGATTTCTCGTACGAAGCGATCCGCGTGACTGACCGTGTGATGGGCTGGCTGTGGAGTCGACTCTATCAGGGCATTAACGTGCACGGCGGCGAACGCGTGCGCCAGCTGGCGCAGGATGGTCACGAAATTGTTTACGTGCCATGCCACCGCAGCCACATGGATTATCTGCTGCTGTCCTACGTGCTCTATCATCAGGGCCTGGTGCCGCCGCACATTGCTGCCGGTATCAATCTCAACTTCTGGCCAGCCGGACCGATTTTCCGTCGCCTCGGTGCCTTCTTTATTCGTCGTACCTTTAAAGGCAACAAGCTCTACTCCACGGTGTTCCGCGAGTATCTGGGCGAGCTGTTCAGCCGCGGCTATTCGGTTGAGTATTTTGTTGAGGGCGGGCGCTCACGTACTGGCCGTCTGCTCGACCCGAAAACCGGCACGCTGTCGATGACGTTACAGGCGCTGCTGCGCGGCGGCAGCCGTCCTATCACCTTTGTGCCGATCTACATCGGTTATGAGCACGTGATGGAAGTCGGCACTTATGCCAAAGAGCTGCGCGGTGCCGCGAAAGAGAAAGAGGGTTTCATGCAGATGGTGCGCGGCCTGCGCAAGCTGCGTAACCTCGGTCAGGGCTATGTGAACTTCGGTGAGCCGCTGTCGCTGGTTAACTATCTTAACAAACAGGTTCCGGAGTGGCGCGACGCGATTGACCCTATCGATCCTCAGCGTCCGGCGTGGATGACGCCGGTAGTGAACGATATCGCGGCACGTCTGATGGTACGCATCAACGAAGCCGGCGCGGCCAACGCCATGAACCTGTGCGTGACCGCGCTGCTGGCATCGCGCCAGCGTTCGCTGACGCGTGAACAGCTGACGGAACAGCTGGAGTGCTACACCCAGCTGCTGCGCAATGTGCCGTACTCACCCGAGTCAACCGTGCCGGATCTCAGCGCTGAAGCGCTGCTCGATCACGCCATGGGCATGAACAAGTTCGAGACCGAGCAGGACAGTATTGGCGAGATCATCATTCTGCCGCGCGAGCAGGCGGTGCTGATGACCTACTATCGCAACAACATCCACCATATGCTGGTGATGCCGTCGCTGATTGCCGCTATCGTGCAGCAGCATCGGGAGATCAGCGAGGCGGAACTGCTGCGCCAGGTCAGCCTGGTCTATCCGATGCTGAAGAGCGAACTGTTCCTGCGCTGGGACAGTGCCGAACTGCCAGCCCTGCTGAATGCGCTCTGCGCCGAAATGGCGCGGCAGGGGCTGATCACCGTACAGGAAGGCCAGCTGAAAATGAGTGCGGCGCGTTACCGTACGCTGCAGCTGCTGGCGGCCGGGATTCGTGAAACGCTGCAGCGTTTCGCCATCACCTTCGCCATTCTCAGCGCCAAGCCGACCATTAACCGTGGCACGCTGGAGAAAGAGAGCCGCACGCTGGCTCAGCGTCTGTCAGTGCTGCACGGTATCAATGCGCCGGAGTTCTTCGACAAGGCGGTCTTTACCGCGCTGGTGCTGTCGCTGCGTGATGAAGGCTATATCAGTGATTCCGGTGATGCGGATGCTGAACGTACCAATATGATGTGGCAGATGCTGGCCGAACTGGTCACCAGCGATGTCCGTCTGACCATTGAGAGTGCCGTAGCGCACGACTAATGGGCGACTGAAAACCGCGGCGCATCTGTCACACGCCAGATTGCGCCGCGGTTTTTGTTGTCAGAATTCAGGCGTGAAAAGAACGCGCTTCCCACTACGGCGACCGGCGCGCCGCCGGGGTTAATCACCCCGTCATCAAAACAGCGCAACAAACGGCTGGGTATTAAGCAGCACGCCAATAAACAGCACCAGGCCAACGTAGTTGTTGTTGAGGAATGCCTGGAAGCACAGCTCACGTTCACGCCCGGCAATCAGTTTCTGCTGATGCACAAACAGCCCGCCCGCCAGCAGCAGCGACCAGTAAAACGCACCGTTCAGATGCAGTAAAATGCCCACCAGCGCCATCAGGCCCAGCGCGGCCAGCTGTAACAGCCCGATAATCAGCTTGTCGTAACGCCCAAACAGAATCGCCGTCGATTTCACGCCAATCTTCAGATCGTCGTCGCGGTCAACCATGGCGTACTGGGTGTCATAAGCCACCGTCCAGCAAATATTGGCAAGAAACACCAGCCAGCAGACAAAGGGTAAGGACTCACTAACCGCCGCCCAGCCCATCGGAATCGCCCAGCCAAACGCCGCGCCCAGCACTACCTGCGGCAGATGGGTATAGCGCTTCATAAAGGGATAAACCCACGCCAGCGCCAGCCCGCCAAACGACAGCAGAATGGTCATGCGGTTCATGGTCAGCACCAGCAGGAACGCCAGCAGACCGAGGCCGGCAAACAGCAGCTTCGCCTCTTTCTCCGTTACCGCGCCGCTGGCTAACGGTCGCGCGGCGGTGCGTTTCACGTGGCCGTCGACGTTACGGTCGGCGTAATCATTAATCACGCAGCCCGCCGCGCGCATCACAAACACCCCCAGTACGAACACCAGCAGCACCGACAGCGGCGGAATCGCCATGCCGGAAAGCCACAACGCCCACAGCGTCGGCCATAGCAGCAGCAGCGTGCCAATCGGTTTATCAATACGCATCAGGCGACTATAGGCCTGCCATTTGCTCATGGTTAAAGTCTTTTGCACGGGGCGTTATCCTTGCTTCAGCGCGCGGTACAGCGGCGACGCCGGTAAAAACAGTTCAGTTAACAGCAGCGGTTTGCCGGACAGGCGCAGCCGCGAGCGGCGTCCCCACAGGTCATCAATCTGGCCCGGATCGATAAAATCGCGGCTCAGCGTCGAGGAGGAAAACAGGTAGCGTCCCAGCGGTCGCGTGCCGAGATTTTGCAGCATCTGTTCCGGGCCGTTCAGCGTGCTCTCCGGCACCACGGTACGGCCAATCAGCCAGGGTTCATTGTCACCGCACAGCACGATTTCACGCAGCCAGAAGCGCGTGTCGGCAGGCAGAAACGCTGCTTCCTGCGGCATCTCATCGGCGGTAATGAACGCTTCCCGCAGCAGTTGTACGGTAACCTGCTGGCAGTGCTGCTCAAAGCGGCGCGTCATTGAGTCTTCTTCCAGCAGCCAGTCAAGCAGCGGCGGTGAAAGTAACGGGGAAGAGGCTGGCAGCCAGTGCAGTGCGCGTAACTGGCGCAGCGCGTCATGCGACATCAGGACATCTCCGGTAAAAAAGTTGCCCTAGTGTAGCGCACCGCGCTCAGCGTGACACATCTGCTTGTGCCACGCTGGCGTCACGGGAGGAATTACTCGCGTTTCAGGCGGTTACTGTTGGCCAGCCACAGCGTCACCACCAGAATCAAAATGGCCGCCGAGTAGCACAACGTATCGAAAGGATTTTTATGGTCGACAATGATCAAACGAATAATCGCCGTGATCCCGATATAGACGAAGTAGCGCAGCGGAAAGTGATAGCCGGACTGAAAGTACTTCACAATCAGCGCGATAAACTCGAAATAGAGAAAGTAGATCACAATGCCTTCGATCAGCAGATACGAGGACGCCTGCTCACCGGTGCTGAACAGCACATTCGCCAGGTGAATGGTCTCTTTACCAAGAAACACCACCAGAATAACGGCCAGAATCACCAGGCCAATGTTCAGTACCCACTGTAATACCGAAGCAATAAGCTGCCCCGCCGCTGGTTTTGTTGTCATTATTTTGCGCCTCAGATGACGAGATTCTTCTGGCGCTATCATGCTGTAATGTGATCTAAATCACAATACATTACACCTCAACATCAACGCATAGCGCGTCATAACGCCAGTACTCGCAGTCGCAGTCAATCACCCGCTTATGCTGGTCACGGTTGATACGCGTAATCAGCAGGCCGGGCGTACCGCTCGCCACATTGAGCGCTGGCGCCGCCCGTGCCGGTAGCGGGCCGGGTACAATAGTAAATCGCGCACCGCCGTAGTGAATGCCGTAGCGCTGGTCATACAGATCGGTCAGCGAGCGGGTGAGATCTTCACGCAGCAGACCGGGAAAGAAGGCCGGATTGAGGTAATGCTCGACGTACAACACCGCGCGGCCATCAATGCGGCGCAGGCGGCGAATGCGGTACACCTGATCGCCTTCCAGCAGTTGCAGATGACGCGCAATTGCCAGCTGCGCCGGCACCTCGCGCGCCTCCATCACCTCAGTGCTGGCAATGCGCCCCTGCTGCAGCGCCATGGCATGAAAGTGACTGTGATGTGCCGGGTTATAGATGAGGCGCGGCGGCGCAATAAACCAGCCGCGCCGTAGTTCGCGGTAGATGACGCCCTGCGCTTCCAGCAGGCCAAGCGCTTCACGAAGCGTGATGCGCGTGGTGGAATATTGTTCGCTCAACGCGCGCTCGGCCGGCAATCGTCTGGTGACAAACTCTCCGTTTTCAATCCGTTCGCATAGTGCGGCGGCGATCACATCTGCGGTTTTCGACGACATTTTTTTCAGCCTCATTTTGGGGCAAATCTGCACTATGACAGTTCGATGACTACAATGTGACAAGGCACATCCCACGCTTTAGCGCGCTGTAACCGCATGTGGAACGACGCGCCACATCCCATTTCAACACCCCGGTCATAAAACCTTCATCTATCCGGGCTACATTGGCTCGGTTCTTGCTGGACTAGACCACGACGACCCACAACTTACACCCGGAGCAACCGAGATGAAAGCGTTTATCTCTTCTGTAGTAGCCAGTGCCGTTCTGCTTGCGCTGCCCGCCGCGCATGCCGCCGATAACGATGTTGCCGCGCTGGAAAAAGCCGCGCGCGCCGAAGGCCAGGTTAACAGCGTCGGTATGCCTGACACTTGGGCCAACTGGAAAGATACCTGGAACGATCTCAGCACCAAATACGGTCTCAAGCACAGCGATACCGATATGTCTTCGGCGCAGGAGCTGGCGAAGTTTGCCGCCGAGCAGGATAACGCCAGCGCCGATATCGGCGACGTGGGCGCCGCTTTCGGTCCGATTGCCGTCGCCAAAGGCGTGGCGCAACCCTACAAACCGACGCACTGGGATCAGATTCCGGCGTGGGCGAAAGACGCCGATGGCAACTGGATGCTGGCCTACACCGGCACCATCGCTTTCCTGATCGATAAGCAGCAGGTGAAAGACGCACCGCACAGCTGGGCCGATCTGAAAAAAGGTAAGTATGTGGTCACTATCGGGGACGTCGGCACGGCTGCTCAGGCGGCAAACGGCGTCCTCGCCGCCAGCTATGCGCTGGGCGGTGACGAGAAGAACATCAAGCCGGCGCTGGCGTTCTTTGGCGAGCTGGCGAAACAGGGCCGCCTTGGCGTGACCGACCCGGTGATCGCCAACATCGAAAAAGGTGAGATTCAGGTCGCCGTGGTGTGGGACTTCAACGGCCTGAACTACCGCGATCAGATTGATAAAAATCGCTACGAAGTGGTGATTCCGTCGGACGGGTCCGTGACTTCTGGCTACACCACCATTATCAACAAATACGCCCGCCACCCGAACGCGGCGAAGCTGGCGCGTGAATACATTCTGTCGGATGAGGGCCAGATCAACCTGGCGAAAGGCTATGCGCGCCCGATTCGCGCCGAGCATTTAACGCTGCCGGCAGACGTGCAGGCCAAACTGCTGCCGCAGTCGGAATATAAAAATGCCCGTCCGATCAAAGATCAGGCTGCCTGGGATAAGACCTCAAAACTGCTGCCGCGCCTATGGCAGGAGAATGTGGTTATTAACATGAAGCAGTAACGCAGACGTTCTGCCAGTCGCACATACCGTAGCGGCGCGATGTATCGCGCATCCGTTTTCCGGCAATGCGCGATACATTGCGCCGGTACCTATCACCAATTTTTACAGGGTGCGCATTCATGCGCACCTGAGGGAGCGGGGATGAAAACAATCCTGGTGGTACTCGATGGGCTGAGTAATCAGGTAGCGCAGCACGCCATGGGCTATCTGTTTGCCGAATGCAAACAGGGCAACGGCCACTATTACACGCTGACCTGCGAACTGCCGTCGCTGTCGCGTCCGCTGTACGAATGCATTCTGACCGGCATTCCACCGGTGCGCAGCGGCATCATTCACAACGGCGTCAATCGCCTGAGCAATCAGCGCAGCATCTTCCACTATGCGCGCGACGCCGGACTCACTACCGCCGCTGCCGCTTATCACTGGGTGAGCGAACTGTATAACCGCTCGCCGTTCAACGCTGCGCGCGATCGCCACACTAACGCACCCGACCTGCCGATCCAGTACGGCCATTTCTACTGGGACGACGGTTACCCCGACTCGCATCTGTTTGAGGATGCCGAAAGCCTGCGCCTGCAGCACGATCCCGATTTCCTGCTGATTCACCCAATGAACATCGACGATGCCGGGCACAAGCACAGCCTGTCATCACCGCAGTACCGTAACCGGGCACGAATGGCGGATGGCTATCTGTCGCAGTGGATGCCCGGCTGGCTGGCCGCCGGTTATCAGGTGATTGTCACCGCCGATCACGGCATGAACGACGATCGCTCGCACGGCGGTATTCTGCCGGAAGAGACGCAGGTGCCGCTGTTTGTTTTTGGCCGCGGCTTCTCGCTGCAGCCCGACCTGGAACCGCAGCAAACCGACCTGTGCGGCACCGTCTGCACCCTGCTCGGCGTCCCGCACGACAAACCGCTGTGTCGCGGTCTGCTGGCGGAGCCGCGCTGATGAAGGGCAAAACCCTGGCCTCGCTGCTGCTGCTGCCGTTCGTGCTGTTCTGGATCGCCTTCCAGCTCGCGCCGCTGCTGTGGATTGCCATCAACAGCTTCTGGAGTGATATCAACGAGCGCTGGGGCATCGATAACTACAGCGATATCCTCACTTCACCGTTCTACCTGCAGGCCTTTCGCCTGTCGCTGGATATTTCGCTATGGTCGAGCGTTTACGGCCTGCTGATCGCGCTGCTTGCCGGTTATTCGCTGCACAAGCTCGGCACCGGGCGTTTTCAGCGCTTTTTGCTGTCGTTCACCAATATGACCAGCAACTTCGCCGGCGTGCCGCTGGCCTTCGCCTTTGTCATCCTGCTCGGACTGAACGGCTGCCTGACGCTGCTGCTGCGCCACTACGGCTGGCTGGACAGCTTTAAGCTGTTTTCGCGCGACGGCATGGTGCTGGTTTACACCTGGTTCCAGATTCCGCTCGGTATTCTGCTGCTCTACCCGGCCTTTGACGGGCTGCGGAAAGACTGGGAAGAGTCGGCGGCACTGCTCGGTGCCAGCCGCTGGCGCTACTGGTGGCACATCGGCCTGCCGATTCTGTTTCCGGCACTGCTCGGCACCTTTGTAATTTTGCTGGCCAACGCGCTGGGCGCCTACGCCACCATTTACGCGCTGACCACCGGCAACTTCAACGTGGTGCCGGTGCGCATCGCCGCGCTGGTGTCAGGCGATATCTCGCTCGATCCCAATACCGGCGGCGCGCTGGCGATGCTGCTGGTGCTGATTATGGCGCTGATTACCATGGTGCAGCAGTATCTGGTGCGTCGCAGCTATCTGCATGCCCGCGTACAGGAGTCCTGACATGTCTCGCGTCGAAAAACTCTACCATCGCCTGATTGTCTGGCTGCTGCTGATCGTGCTCGCCGCACCGCTGCTGGCGACGCTGCTGTACGGCATCTCCAGCGAGTGGAGCGATACCATTCTGCCGCAGGGCTTTACCCTGAAGTGGCTGACGCAGCTGTGGAGCGATCCGCGCTTCCTCACTGCGCTCGGTCATTCGCTGCTGATCTGCTTGGGTGCGCTGCTGTTCTCCCTGCTGCTGGTGCTGCCTGCGATGTTTGTAATCGCTTACTATTATCCAAAACTGGACGCGGTGATGAACGTGCTGATTCTGATGCCGTTTGCCGTGCCGCCGGTGGTCTCGTCGGTCGGGCTGCTGCAGCTCTACTCCTCAGGCCCGCTGATGCTGACCGGCACGCCATGGATTCTCATCGGCTGTTACTTCACCATTGCGTTGCCGTTTATCTACCGCGCCATTGCCAACAACATGCAGGCCATCAACCTGAAAGAGCTGATTGACGCGGCTCATCTGCTGGGCGCCAGCACCTGGCAGGCAGCCCTGTTTGTGGTGCTGCCAAATCTGCGCAAAGGGGTGTTCATTGCCGTGCTGCTCTCCTTCTCGTTTCTGATTGGTGAGTTTGTCTTTGCTAACCTGCTGGTCGGCACCCGCTATGAAACGCTGCAGGTTTATCTCTACAACATGCGCAACGGCAGCGGGCATTTCACCAGCGCGCTGGTGATCTCTTATTTTGCGGTTGTCCTGCTGGTCACCTGGCTGGCCAATGCCCTCAATCCTGAACGAGGCTGACCATGAGTTACCTGAACGTTACCCAACTGAATAAAAGCTACGGCCCGACCACCATTTTTGAAAACATCGATTTCAGCGCCGACGAAGGTGAGTTTGTCACCCTGCTCGGCCCGAGCGGCTGCGGCAAGTCAACGCTGCTGCGCTGCATCGCCGGCCTGACCGATGTCGACAGCGGCACCATTCTGCTGCAGGGCCAGGATCTGGTGCCGCTGCCGCCGCAGAAACGTACCATTGGCATGGTGTTCCAGAGCTATGCGCTGTTTCCCAATATGACGGTAGAGAAGAACGTCGCCTTTGGCCTGAAGATGCAGAAACTGCCCGCCGGTGAGATTCAGCAACGCGTGATGGAAGCGCTGGCGCTGGTGGAGCTGACCGACTTCGCGCGCCGCTATCCGCACCAGCTGTCAGGTGGTCAATGTCAGCGCGTGGCGCTGGCGCGTTCGCTGGTGACGCGGCCGCGCCTGCTGCTGCTGGATGAACCGCTGTCGGCGCTGGACGCCCGCATTCGCCGCCATCTGCGCGAGCAGATTCGCCACATTCAGCAGGAGCTGAAGCTGACCACCATTTTTGTCACCCACGATCAGGAAGAGGCGCTGACGCTCTCGGACCGGATTGTGCTGATGAACCGCGGTCGCATTGTGCAAAACGGCAACGCGGAAACGCTCTATACCCAGCCGGTGGATCTGTTCGCCGCCGGCTTTATTGGCAACTACAACCTGCTGAGCGCCGAACAGGCAACGCAGCTGACCGGCCAGCCGTTCAGCAGCCAGGTGGCGATTCGTCCGGAATCCATCCAGCTGTGCGCACCGCAGGCAGGCATCGCGGCCACCATTCTCAGCCATAGCCTGCTCGGGAACGTGATCCGCTATCGCGTGCTGGCAAATCAGGTCGAGTTGTCGGTGGATGTGCTCAACCGCAGCGTGGCAGATTTACACCCCGCCGGCATGCAGATTGGACTACAGTTAGAGATGTCGACGTTGCGCCAGGTCGCTTAAATTAAACGAAAAATTGGCAACGCAGCGCGACGCAGGTATTTATCGGCTGTGCTTATCGCCAGGCAGGCAGCCGCCTGTTTTCTGCCTGGCGCATAGGAGCCTTTATTCGTGCTAACCCTGCTTAACCTTCTCTCCGCCGTCGCCCTGCTGGTATGGGGCACCCACATTGTCCGCACCGGCGTGATGCGCGTGTACGGTGCCGATCTGCGTCGCGTGTTAAGCCGCAGCGTGGAAAAAAAACCGATGGCGTTTCTTGCCGGGATCGGCGTTACCGCGCTGGTGCAGAGCAGTAACGCCACCACGTTATTAGTCACCTCGTTTGTGGCGCAGAATCTGGTCAGCCTGACGCCCGCGCTGGTGGTGGTGCTGGGTGCCGACGTCGGTACCGCCATCATGGCGCGCATCCTGACCTTCGATCTCTCCTGGCTGTCGCCGCTGTTTATCTTTTTTGGCGTGGTATTTTTCCTCAGCCGCAAACAGACGCGCGCCGGTCAGATCGGACGCGCGGCCATCGGCCTCGGGCTGATTCTGCTGGCGCTGCAGCTGATTGTCGCCGCCGCCAAACCCATTACCCAGGCCGCCGGCGTGCAGGTACTGTTCTCCACGCTGACCGGCGATATCATGCTGGATGCGCTGATTGGCGCGGTATTCGCCATCATCAGCTACTCCAGCCTGGCTGCGGTGCTGATTACCGCCACGCTGACCGCCACCGGCGTTATCTCGTTCAAAGTGGCGCTGTGTCTGGTGATTGGCGCTAACCTCGGCAGCGGCTTGCTGGCAATGATCAACGCCAGCGGATCGAATGCTGCCGGCAAGCGGGTGGCGCTCGGCAGCCTGTTGTTCAAGCTGATTGGCAGCATCGTTATTTTGCCGTTTGTCGATTACATCGCCGACCTGCTGGATAAGCTGCCGGTTAACGATGAAGAGATGGTGATCTTCTTCCACGTGTTCTACAACCTGGTGCGCTGTCTGGTAATGGTGCCGTTTGCCGAACCGATGGCGCGCCTGTGCCGCCGCATGATCGCCGACGATGCGGAAAACCAGACCCATCTCAAACCTAAGCACCTCGACAGCAGCGCGCTGGATACCCCGGCGCTGGCGCTGGCCAACGCGGCGCGGGAGACGCTGCGCATTGGCGATGTGGTGGAGCAGATGCTGGAGAGCTTCAACAAGGTGGTGATGGGCGAACTGCGCGAGGAGCGCGCAGTGCGGCGGCTGGATGATGATGTGGATGTGCTGTACACCGCCATTAAGCTCTATCTGGCGCGCATGCCGAAGGAGGACCTGGCGGAAGAGGATTCACGCCGCTGGGCCGAGGTGATTGAGATGGCGCTGAATCTGGAGCAGGCAGGCGACATTATCGAACGCATGAGCGCCGACGTGGCGGACAAATCGCTGCAGGCGCGCCGGGCGTTTTCGCCGGAAGGGCTGGAGGAGCTGAATTCGCTGCAGGAGCAAGTGTTAAGCAACCTACGCCTGAGCCTGTCGGTGTTTCTGTCGCACGACGTCAGCAGCGCCAAGCGCCTGCGCCGTGCCAAGCACCGTTTCCGCATCCTGATTCGCCGTTATTCCCACGCCCACGTCGAGCGCCTGCACCGGCAGAATGTGCAAAGCATCGAAACCAGTTCGCTGCATTTAGGTTTGCTGGGAGATATGAAGCGCCTGAATTCGCTGTTCTGTGCGGTGGCGTACACCGTGCTGGATCAGCCGGACGATGAGCGCGAGGTGGATTAATCATTTTTACAACGCGCGATAAATCGCGCCGCTACAGGCTGTGCATTAATCTGTAACGGCGCAATTTATTGCGCATTGCCATTACGACAACAAACTAAACGCGATCATCCCGACGATGGCGCCGGTGGTGCCGAGAATCGTCTCCATCAGCGTCCAGGTCTTCAGCGTCTCGCCTTCGGTGGCACCGGTGAAGCGGCCGAACAGCCAGAAACCGGCATCGTTGACGTGGCTGATAATAATCGAGCCGCCGCCAATGCAGATCGACAGTGCCGCCAGCTGCGCACCGCTGTAATGCAACGGTTCAATCACCGGCATCACCAGCCCGACGGTGGTTAAACAGGCCACCGTGGCCGAGCCCTGAATCACCCGAATCGCGCCGGAGAGAATAAAACAGGCCAGCGCAATCGGCATGCCGGCACCGGTCAGCGCGTGGCCCAGCACCGGGCCAACGCCGGAATCCACCAGCACCTGTTTGAACACGCCGCCCGCGCCAATCACCAGCAGAATAATCCCCGCCGGCTGCAGCGCGCTGCCGCATACCTGCATCACCTTCTCTTTATCCATGCCCTGACGGTAAGCCAGGCCGTAAATCGCTACCAGCAGCGCCAGCAGGATGGCGGTAAACGGATGGCCGATAAACTCCAGCCACGCATACAGACGTGAATCCGGTGTGGTAAAGCGCGCGCCGATGGTTTTCAGCCCGACCAGCAGCAGCGGGAACAGAATCAGCGACAGGCTAAAGCCAAACGACGGCAGCTGGCCCTCGCTGACGTCCGGCTGATGATCTTCCGGCGGCGCGCTGAACGTCACATGGCGTGCAATCAGGTTGCCGAACAGCGGACCGGCAATCAGCATGCCGGGAATCGCCGCGCACAATCCCAGCAGGATCATCCAGCCAAAGTCAGCGTGCATCTGCGCCGCCAGCAGCATTGGTGCCGGTCCGGGCAGCAAAAAGGCCGCCGCGGCGGCGACGCCGGCAAACAGCGGGATCACCAGTTTGACCAGATTATCGTGGGTGCGACGCGCCACGGCAAAGGCGATGCTGATCAACAACACTACGGCCACTTCAAAGAACAGCGGCAGCGCACAGATCAGCCCGGCAATGCCCATCGCATAGTGCGCGCGCCGTTCGCCAAAGGTTTTCAGCATGCGGATGGCGATCTGATCGACCGCACCGGTTTCGTGCAGAATTTTGCCGAACATGGCGCCCAGCGCCACCACAATGGCGAGAAAGCCGAGCGTGCCGCCCATGCCTTTTTGCATGGTCTCGGCAATTTTATCCAGCGGCATACCGGAGAACAGACCGGCACCCATCGACACTAACATCAGGGCGACAAAGGCGTGCATACGCGCTTTCATCACCAAAAACAGCAGCAGCAGGACAGAGCCTGCTGCGGTTAACACCAGCGTTGCGGTACTCATGACTAGCCCTTGTTGATTGCGCCCTCGATGGTCGCAACCGTGGCCGCAACTACCTCATCCAGTGAGTGATTGATATCGACAACCAGTACATCCGGCTCGTCGGCACCCGGTTCCTGCAGGGTTTCAAACTGTGTCACCAGCATCTGCGGTTTGAAGAAGTGGCCTTTGCGCGCCTTGAGACGAGACTCAATGGTGGCAAAATCACCCTTCAGATAGATGAATTTCAGGTTGTGATTGCCCTGACGCAGGATGTCACGATAGGACTTTTTCAGCGCTGAACAGACGATGATCGAGATCGCCTGGGTACGCTGCATCGCGAACGCCGCATCATTCAGCGCCTGCAGCCACGGCTGGCGATCGTCGTCGTTCAGCGGATGGCCTTCCGCCATTTTGGTAATGTTGCTGCGCGGATGCAGGAAATCACCATCCAGAAACGCGGTGCTGAGCTGATGAGACACCTGATTGGCGACGGCAGACTTTCCGCTGCCGGAAACACCCATCAGGATAAAGACGTGGTGCGATGGAGATGGCGTGGTCATGGTTTTGCGCTCCGGCAGGTTAAGCTGCCAATGTTACCGATAACAATTTTGATTGCCATTGTCCGAGCGCGCTCAGACGCTGGCAACCCTTGTCAGGCGGAAAAGCACGAAAGTGTGAACTGACTCAAAAAATCGCCAAAATCAGATGCTGCCACCTTCGGCAATCTCAAAACCAACATCCAGCGGCGCGGTCACGCTGCGATCGCCGCCAATCCGCGCCAGCAGCATGGCGGCTGATTCACGCCCCATGCGTTCGCGTGGCGTCAGCACCGTAGCCAGCCGCGGATTGACCACCTGCGTGATGTCGTGGCCGTGAAAGCCGGCGATCGCCATCTGCTCCGGCACGCGCAACCCCTGGCGCTGGCACTCAAACATCGCGCCTACCGCCAGGTCATCATTGGTACAGAACAGGCTGTCAGTGTGCGGATAGCGCTTCTGCGCCTCGCGCAGCAACTGGGCACCGGCGCTGAAGGAGGAGGCATCTTCCATCATGACGCTGTGTGGCGTCAGCCCGGCTTCGCGCATCGCCTGTTCGTAGCCCTGCTGCTTTTGCAGCGTACGCTCATCGAGGCGCGCGCCCAGATAGACGGTGTGACGATGGCCTTTCCTGAGGATAGCATGCGTCATCTGCCGCGCCGCCTCGACGTTGTCGAAGCCCACGGCCATATCAAGACACGGCGTGACGCAATCCATCATTTCGATCACCGGAATGCCCGCCACTTCCAGCATGCGCAGCGTGCCCGGCGTGTGGGAACGTTCGGTGAGGATCACGCCATCAATATTCCAGCCCAGCAGTGAACGCAGCTGCAGCTCCTCTTTGTGCGGGTTATAGCCGAAGTGCGCCACCAGCGTCTGATAGCCCGCTTCATCGGTCACGGTTTCAATGCCGCGCAGCACGTCGGCAAATACCTGGTTGGTGAGCGAGGGTAGCAGCACGCCAATCGCGCGGCTGGTGGCGTTAGAGAGCATGTCGGGCGCACGGTTGGGGATATAGCCGAGTTCATCCAGCGCCACGGCGATTTTATCGCGCAGCGCCGCAGAGACCTGATCGGGGTTCCGCAAATAGCGGCTGACGGTCATTTTTGTGATGCCGACGCGATCGGCAACATCCTGTAATACCGGTCTTTTCTTCTTCATCGTGTGCGCCTGAGGTCAGAGATACGCTGAGTTTATCATTTTTTTGTCATGTTATGCCGTTGCGGCCACGGAAGGAGAAGAGGGATAAAGTGCCAAGGACGGCGTTCGCCTGAGGCGCAGGCAAAAAAAAAGCCAGCACCCGAGCTGGCTAAGAAACACTGGAAGCAATGTGAGCAATGTCGTGCTTACCCGGTTTGTCAGGAGACGCAGCCGGATTCGCGTTGACAATAATAATCATTATCATTCGCGTCTGTAAAGCCCTTTCCCGATTTTTTTACCGTTGACGCTGCGCTCGAATTCCCTGATGTTAAAGGGGATTTGCACTATCTGATGCCGGTGCGCATGAATGCGCACCCTACAAAAAAATGTCTCCACTCGTTGTAGGGGCGCCATTTATGGCGACCGGAGAAATATGCCGGTACGCATAAATCCGCCCCTACAAAAAACGTCTCCATCTCGTTGTAGGGTCGCCATTTATGGCGACCGGAGAAATATGCCGGTGCGCATGAATCCGCCCCTACAAAAAACGTCTCCATCTCGTTGTAGGGGCACCATTTATGGCGACCGGAGAAATATGCCGGTGCGCATGAATCCGCCCCTACAAAAAACGTCTCCATCTCGTTGTAGGGTCGCCATTTATGGCGACCGGAAATGTATGCATCAGGCAGGGCACCCGCTCTTAAGGGTGCTCTTTTTAAAAGCCTGGATTAATACCCGGCACTCAAATCATCCACCGAGCGCGGGTCGGACGCGCCGTAGCGCATGCCGTCCGGGCCAATCATGATGCTCTGCGTGCTGCCCATCGCCGGCAGCACTTTGACATGCTGACCTTTTGCTTCCAGCAGACGCAGCGTATCCGGGCTGAAGCCCTTCTCGACGCGCAGCTGATCCGGCAGCCACTGATGATGGAAGCGCGGCGCATTGGTGGCTTCCGCCACGTTCATGCCGAAATCGATACTGTTCACCACCATTTGCAGCACGGTAGTGATAATCCGACTGCCGCCCGGGCTGCCGGTCACCAGCCAGGTTTTACCGTCTTTCGCCACAATGGTTGGCGACATTGATGACAGCGGACGTTTGGCCGGCTGGATCGCGTTCGCCTCACCGCCCACCAGGCCATAGACGTTTGGCGTGCCCGGCTTGGCAGAGAAATCATCCATTTCATTGTTCATCAGAATGCCGCTGTTACCGGCCACCACGCCGCTGCCAAAGTAGGTGTTCAGCGTGTAGGTCACCGCCACCGCATTGCCGTCTTTATCCACCACCGAGAAGTGGGTGGTTTGATTGCTCTCGTACGGCGCCAGCTTGCCGGGCTTGATGTCGGCTGATGGGCGCGCCTTGTTAACGTCAATCTGCTGGGCCAGCGTTTTGGCGTAGGCTTTGCTGGTCAGCGCTTGCTGCGGCACTTTAACGAAGTCGGGATCGCCGAGATACTCGGAGCGGTCGGCGTAGGCATATTTTTCCGCTTCGGCCATAACCTGCATCGCGTCCGCGCTGCCGAAGCCCCATTTCGCCAGGTCGAAGTTTTCCAGGATATTGAGGATCTGCACAATATGAATGCCGCCGGACGACGGTGGCGGCATGGAGAACACCTCGTAGCCACGGTAGCTGCCGCTTACCGGCTTGCGTTCCACTGCGCGGTAGGCCGCCAGATCCGCCTTGCCAATCAGTCCGCCGTGCTGCGCCATTTCGGCAGCGATCTCATCGGCAATTTTGCCTTTGTAGAAAGCATCCGGCCCCTGTTGGGCAATCAGCTGCAGGCTGTGCGCGAGGTTTTTCTGCACCAGGCGATCGCCCTTCTGGTAAGGCTGACCGTCGGCTTTGTAGAAAATGGCGCGACTGTTGTCGTGGTTGATCAGGTTCTCTTTACCGTAGGTAGCGAGATCGTCAGCCAGCGCATCGTTAACGATGATGCCGTCGCGCGCCAGTTTGATCGCCGGCGCCAGCAGCGTGCTGAGCGGCAGCGTGCCGTACTTCTGCGCCGCCAGGGCAAAACCGGCTACGGTTCCCGGCGTGCCGGAAGCCAGATGAGAAGTGAGTGATAACTTACTATCCGCGTTGCCCTGCTTATCCAGGAACATATCGCGCGAGGCACGCGCCGGCGCCATCTCGCGGAAATCAATGGCGGTGGTGCGGCCGGCAGCGGTGCGCAGCAGCATAAAGCCGCCGCCGCCCAGGTTGCCCGCTTGCGGGTGAGTGACCGCCAGCGCAAAGCCCACCGCAATCGCTGCATCTACCGCGTTACCCCCTTGTTTGAGGATATCGACGCCCACCCGGGTTGCCATGGCGTCCACTGACGCAACCATTCCGTGCTGCGCTTTCACCGGGTGAAAGGTGTCGCTGTCGACGCCATATGACACCGGCGGTGCGCTGGCTGGCGCTGCCTGCGCCCCCTGCACCACGGTAAAACTCATTAACAGCGCCCAGCCAAACTGGCGCACACCGTTATGTATCCTCATCCCGCCACCATCCTTTCAGTTGTTTACATTTGTTATTGATTGCTGCAAGTGTTTGCAAATACTGTAAAAAAGATAGCAGTTAAGCCAAATTAGGTGCACTCCTGGTTTTGGGGTTTGTGATATCGCATAAACTTATGGTTGCGGCGGTTGCTGCCGGGTGGCGAGCAACCTCACACAGCAGGCCGCACTGATGGAGGAACACCATGAAAAAATGGCTGATTGTTATCGCGGCACTGATGCCGCTGAGTGGCATGGCGAACATGCTGAACAACACTAACCAACCGAATCAACCCGGCTATAACCCAAGCCAGCAGCGCATGCAGACGCGCATGCAGATCCAGCAGCAGCAACAGCAGCAGCAGCTGCGTCAGGATCAGCAGCAGCAAAATCAGGAGATGCAGCGTAAGCTGCAGGAGCGGCGCGATAGCGCCCGGCAGCGCGTGATTCAGTCGCAGCCGGGCCAGCAGAACAGCAATGCGCAGACGCAGTACGGCAATTAACGGAAGTCCGGGCCGATAGCATCAATGCGATCGGTACAGATGGCATCCACGCCCCAGCTCAGCAGCTCGCGCGCCCGCGCGGGCTGATTCACGGTATACACCAGAATACGCAGACCGGCGGCTTTAAGCGCGGCGGTGCGTCCGGCGTCCAGCAAGCGATGATTTAAATGGATTGAGACGCAGTCGAGCGCGGCGGTCAGCGCCTGCCAGTCGTCGTGCCACTCATCCAGCAGCAGGCCGCGCGGCAGCTCCGGCGCGGCCTGCATCGCCGCTTCCAGCGCCGCGTACGAGAACGAGGACAGCAGCGGTGCCGTTTGTCCCTGCCACAGCGTTCGGGCGGCCAGCGCCACATCACGTCCGGTTTCCACCTCGGTACCGCTGCTGGGTTTGATCTCAATGTTGGCCATCATCTGATGCTGGCGGCAGCGCGCGGCCACCTCGCTCAGCAATGCCAGCGGTTCACCGTCAAATTCACGGCTAAACCAGCTGCCGGCATCCAGCTGCGCCAGCTGCTGCCACGGCAGATCGCCCGCCACGCCCCAGCCGTTGCTGGTGCGGTCCAGCGTGTCATCGTGCAGCAGGAAAATCTGCTTATCCTGTGACAGTTTAGCGTCGAATTCGATCATGGTATGACCGTAGTGCGCGCCAACATCAATCGCCGCCAGGGTGTTTTCCGGGGCCAGCTTGCCGCCGCCGCGATGCGCAACAATGTGCGGATAGGGCCAGTTTTTTACACTCATTCCAGACGCTTTCCATGGGTAGAATCGAAGAAGTGTAACGCATCTGGCGGCAGTTGTAGCCACAGGCTGCTGCCAGCCTGCGGCCGCTCGCTATGCGGCAAACGCACCACCAGCCGCGTGTTGCCAATGTGGCCATGCGCAAGATTGTCCGCGCCGAGGATCTCCAGCGTATCCACCACCAGCGGCACACCGCCGGCCTCACGGCTGCTGAGCTGAATATGCTCGGGACGAATGCCGAGCGTCAGCGGACGGTTGGCCCATCGCGCTTTGCCGGCGCCGAGCGGCAGGCTGTTGAGCGCGTCGAGCGTAAAGCGCGAGCCATCGCTGTTAATCTGACCGGGTAGCAGGTTCATCGCCGGCGCGCCGATGAACGACGCAACAAACTGACTGGCCGGACGCTCATACACCTCCACCGGCGTGCCCACCTGCTCCACCACGCCTTTGTTCATCACCATCACGCGCTCGGCCAGCGTCATGGCTTCAACCTGATCGTGCGTGACGTACAGGCTGGTGGTTTTCAGCCGGCGGTGCAGTTGCTGCAGCTCCAGACGCATCTGCACGCGCAGGCGCGCATCCAGGTTCGACAGCGGCTCATCAAACAGAAACACCGCCGGTTCCCGCACGATGGCGCGGCCCATGGCCACGCGCTGACGCTGGCCGCCGGAGAGCTCGCGCGGACGGCGCTGCAACAGGTGATCAAGCTCCAGACTGCGCGCCGCATCCATCACCCGCTGGGTAATCTGTTCCTTGCCCATGCCGCGGATTCTCAGGCCGTAAGCCATGTTTTCTCCCACCGTCATGTGCGGGTAGAGCGCGTAATTCTGGAATACCATGGCGATGCCGCGATCTTTCGGCTCCATGTCGGTGACGCGCCGATCATCAATGTAGATATCGCCCGACGTGACGCGCTCCAGCCCGGCCACCATGCGCAGCAGCGTCGATTTTCCACAGCCGGATGGGCCGACCATCACCATAAATTCACCGTCATTGATGGTGATGTTCAGCGGCTGAATGATTTGGTTTTTGCCGTCATACGATTTAGTAACGGTCTGAAGGGTTACCGCTGCCATCTATTTCTCACTCTCCACCAGGCCACGCACAAAGGCGCGCTGCATCACAAGCACCACCACCACCGGTGGGATCAGGGTTAATAACATCGCCGCCATCACTTCGTTCCACTGCGTCGGACCGCCGCTGGTGTTGATCATACTTTTCACCCCCGCCACGGCAGTGCTCAGTCCGGCATCGTTGATGATCAACAGCGGCCACAGATACTGGTTCCAGCCGTAAATAAAGGTGATGACAAACAGCGCGGCGAGATTGGTTTTTGACAGCGGCAGCACGATATCCCAGAAGAAACGCATCGGACTGGCGCCGTCAATGCGCGCCGCTTCAATCAGCTCATCCGGCAGCGACATAAAAAACTGGCGGAACAGGAACGTGGCGGTCGCGGAGGCCATCAGCGGCAATGTCAGACCGCTGTAACTGTCCAGCATGTGCAGCGTGGAGATCACCTCCACCGTCGGGAAAATACGCACTTCTACCGGCAGCATCAGGGTGATAAAGATCAGCCAGAAAAACAGCGTGCGCAGCGGAAAGCGAAACCACACCAGCGCAAACGCCGAGAGCATCGACACCGTGATTTTGCCCACGGTGATGCCCAGCGCCATGATCAGGCTGTTCAGCATCATCAGGCCAAACGCCGCGCTGCCGTTGACGCCATCGCGCCAGATGTGGGTGATGTTGTCGATGAGATGCGGGCCCGGCACCAGCGTCATCGGCACCTGATACACCGCGTTGTTATCCAGCGTCGCGGCGACAAACGCCACGTACAGCGGGAACAGAATGGTCAGCACCCCCAGCGCCAGCAGCGTGTGGGCGAAGATATCCAGCCCGCGTCGGTTTTCAATCATTGGTATTGCACCTTACGCTCGACAAAGCGGAATTGCAGAATGGTCAGGCCGATAACCAGCAACATCAGCACCACCGACTGCGCGGCGGACGACGAGAGATCGAGTCCGGTGAAGCCTTCGCGGTAGATTTTGTAGATCAGCGTGGTGGTGGCCTGTACCGGCCCGCCGCCGGTGGCGGCATCGATCACCGGGAAGGTGTCGAAAAAGGCGTAAACCAGATTCACCACCAGCAGGAAAAAGCTGACCGGCGTAATCAGCGGCAGCGACAGATTAAAGAAACGGCGCACCGGTCCGGCACCGTCAATCGCCGCGGCTTCCACCAGCGATTTAGGAATGGACTGCAGCGCGGCAAAGAAAAACAGGAAGTTGTAGCTCATTTGCTGCCAGATCGACGCTAATACAATCAGGAACATCGCCTGACCGCTGTTCTGCGCATAGTTCCAGTTGTAGCCAAGCTGGTTCAGCAGATGGCTGAACAGCCCCAGCCCCGGATTGAACAGGAACATCCACAGCACCGCCGCAACCACCGGCGCTACCGCATAGGGCAGCAGCAGCAGCGTCTGATAGAGCTTTTTCAGCCGGATAACGTAATCCACCAGCGCCGCCAGCAGCAGCGAGAATGTCATGCCGCATACCGTCACCAGCGCGCTAAACACGAGGGTGGTCCAGAACGAATCAAGGTAGTAGTCGTCACTGAACAGGCGGCGGAAGTTATCAAGACCAACAAAGGTGCTGGAGATGCCAAACGGATCGATGCTTTGCAGCGAGTACCACAGCGCCTCTCCGGCGGGCCAGAGAAAAAAGATCGCGGTGATCGCCAGCTGCGGGGCCACCAGCAGATACGGCAACAAACGGGCGCGGAAAACCGGACGTGATGATGAGGACATAGCAGGCTCGTCAGAAAGAGACAGCGGGACGGACTTACCGTCCATCCCGCCATTACGGAGTTACTTCACTTGCTGTTCAAAGCGACGCAGCAGTTCGTTGCCGCGTTTCACCGCGTTGTCCAGCGCTGCCTGTGGCGACTGTTTGCCAGTCCACACGCCTTCCAGCTCTTCGTCGACGATGGTACGAATCTGCGGCATGTTGCCCAGACGCATCCCTTTGGTGAACGGCAGCGGATCTTTATTCAGCATCTGCCGCGTGGCAATGTCCGCGCCCGGGTTTTTGTCATAGAAGCCCTGCTGTTTGGTCAGCTCATAAGCCGCGGTGGTGATCGGCAGATAACCGGTTTTCTGGTGCCATTCTGCCGCAATATCCGGCTGGGCGAGGAACTTCATGAACTCCGCCGCGCCTTTGTACGTCGCTGCATCTTTGCCTTTCATCACCCACAAGCTGGCGCCACCGATAATGGCGTTCTGCGGTGCGTTCGGCACGGTGTCATCGTACGGCATCATGCCCACGCCAAAGTTGAATTTGGCGTAATGCTTAATGTCGGCCAGCGAACCGGACGAGGCGGTGGTGATACCGCAGTCGCCGTTGTAGAACTTGGACGTCGACTCGTCTTTACGGCCAAAGTAGGTGAAATCACCTTTCTTATTCATCTCTTCCAGCAGCTGGATGTGGCGCACCTGCACGGGTTTGTTGAACTCCAGCACCGCGTCGGTACCGTCAAAGCCGTTGTTTTTGGTGGCAACCGGCAGAGCATGCCAGGCGCTGAAGTTTTCGATCTGAATCCAGCCCTGCCAGCCGCTGGCATAGCCGCAGCTCATGCCGGCTTTACGCAGCGCGGCGGCATCCTGCGCCAGCGCCTGCCAGGTTTTCGGTGGCTGATCCGGGTTAAGACCGGCTTTTTTGAACGCGTCTTTGTTGTAGTACAGCACCGGCGTGGAGCTGTTAAACGGCTGTGAGATCAGCTGGCCGTTGCTGTCGCTGTAGTAACCGGCAACGGCAGGGACAAACTGTTTCGGGTCCATCGGCACGCCAGCGTCTTTAAACACTTCATGCACCGGCACGATGGCTTTAGAGGCCATCATGGTGGCGGTGCCCACTTCGTAAACCTGCAGAATGGCCGGTGCCTTACCGCTGCGCACCGCAGCGATACCCGCGGCCAGGCTCTGCTCGTAGTTGCCTTTGTAGGTCGGAACGATTTTGTAATCCGGGTGAGCCTGGTTAAAACGCTGTGCCAGAGAATCGACTTCTTTGCCTAACTCGCCTTCCATTGAGTGCCAGAAAGGAATTTCGGTAGCAGCCAGCGCATTACCGCTGATCGCCAGACCGAGCAGCAGACTCATCAGGCGGGGACGAAGCGTAAAAGCGGACATAAGGGTTTCCTGTGCTTGTGGCGCGCGCGATATCACGCATTTTTTGTTCGCGAAGTAACATGACACGAGGAAATGACGGAAAAATAACAGGATTATGACGGGAATATGACGGGGTTAGTGCGCGCTGATGCCCTCACCCCGGCCCTCTCCCACAGGGAGAGGGAGATGAAAGGCCGTGCGCGCTGATGCCTTCTTCTGCAGGGCGAGAGAAGTCCGGGAGGATGCCAGGATAGCAACCTGGCCTGAAAAACGCTGCCGTACGGTTCCCTCTCCCGCGTGCGGGAGAGGGTTAGGGTGAGGGCAAATTACCGCACCAACGTCATGACCAAAGCCCGGTCAGGCGCCTAAATACGCGCTTCTCACCGCTTCATTGGATAACAACGCTTCACCGCTATCCTCCAGCACCACGTGACCATTCTCCAGCACGTAACCGCGATCGGCCAGCTTCAGCGCCTGGTTGGCGTTCTGTTCGACGAGGAAGATGGTCATGCCCTCTTTACGCAGCTGTTCGATGGTGTCGAAAATCTGCTGGATAATGATCGGCGCCAGACCCAGCGACGGCTCGTCCAGCAGCAGCAGGCGCGGCTGGCTCATGAGCGCGCGGCCAATCGCCAGCATCTGCTGCTCACCGCCGGACATGGTGCCGGCGCGCTGCACTTTGCGCTCCGCCAGCCGGGGGAACAGCTGATAAACGCGCTCAATGCGCTCCTGATACTGCTGACGCGTCGCGAAAAAGCCGCCCATCGCCAGGTTCTCTTCCACCGTCATGCGCGAAAACACGCGCCGGCCTTCCGGTACGATGGCAATCGCTTCACGCATGATTTTTGCCGTCTGCCAGTCGGTAATGGTTTTGCCATCAAAGGTGATGGTGCCACTGGTGGCGCGCGGTTCGCCACACAGCGTACCGAGCAGCGTGGTTTTGCCTGCGCCGTTAGCGCCAATCAGCGTCACGATTTCGCCCTGGCTGATGTGCAGATTAATGTTATGCAGTGCCTGGATCGGGCCATAGTGCGCACTGACACCCTGTAAAGTTAAAATCGGGTTCGCCATGTTACGCCTCACCTAAATAAGCACGGATCACATCCGGGTTGTTACGCACTTCTTCCGGCGTACCGTTGGCCAGCGGCGTTCCCTGATTCACCACATAAATGCGGTCAGAAATGCCCATCACCAGTTTCATATCGTGTTCAATCAGCAACACCGTCACCTTGTGTTCGCCGCGCAGTTCAGCGATCAGCTCATCCAGCTCGTGCGTTTCACGCGGATTGAGGCCGGCGGCCGGTTCGTCGAGCATCAGGATTTCCGGACGCGTCACCATGCAGCGGGCGATCTCCAGCCGGCGCTGCTGGCCGTAAGCCAGGTTGCCGGCCTGGCGGTTAGCCAGCTCCAGCAGACCAATGCGCTCCAGCCAGCTGGCCGCGCAGTCCAGCGCTTCGCTCTCGCCGCGCCGGAACGCCGGGGTTTTAAACAGCCCGGAGAACACGCCGCTTTTCAGATGCTGATGCTGCGCCACCAACAGGTTTTCAATCACCGTCATCTCACGGAACAGGCGCACGTGCTGGAAAGTTCGCACCACGCCCATGCGCGCGATCTTCTGCCCCGGCAGGCCCTGCAATGGCTGATCGCGCAGTTTGATGGTGCCGCCCGTTGGCTTATAGAAACCGGTCAGGCAGTTGAATACCGTGGTTTTCCCCGCCCCGTTCGGGCCAATCAGCGAGACGATCTCCTGCGGATGCAGTTCCAGCGCCACGTTGTTGACGGCCAGCAGGCCGCCGAAGCGCATCATCAGGCCTTCAACGGCTAATAAAGGCTGACTCATGCCTGCTCTCCTTGTTTTGCCTGTTTCAGCTTCAGGTGCGGACGCTTCATCGGCAGCAGCCCCTGCGGACGCCAGATCATCATCAGTACCATCAACCCACCGAGCACCAGCATGCTGTACTCGTTCAAATCACGCATCAGCTCGCGCGACACCACCAGCAGAATCGCGGCCAGGATCACCGCCAGCTGCGAACCCATGCCGCCCAGCACCACAATCGCCAGCACAAACGCGGACTCGACAAAGGTGAAAGATTCCGGGCTGACAAAGCCCTGACGCGCGGCAAACAGCGTACCGGCGAAACCGGCGAACACCGCGCTGATGGTAAAGGCCGTCAGCTTGATGCGCGTCGGACTGAGACCGAGCGAACGGCAGGCGATCTCATCTTCACGCAGCGCTTCCCACGCGCGCCCCAGCGGCATGCGCAGCAGACGATTGATGACGAACAGCGTCAGCACCACCAGCAGCAGCGCCACCAGATAAAGGAAAATTACGCGATGATTGGGATCGTACGCCAGGCCCGTCAGCTCGTGGAAGGTGGTCCAGCCGCCTTCACTGACGCGCCGGCCAAATTCAATACCAAACAGGCTCGGCTTGGGGATCTGCGCGATTCCATTGGGACCGCCAGTGATTGATGTGCTGTTCAGCAGCAGAATACGCACGATCTCACCAAAGCCGAGCGTCACAATCGCCAGATAGTCACCGCGCAGCCGCAGCACCGGGAAGCCCAGCAGCAGGCCAAAGGCACCGGCGACAATACCCGCCAGCGGCAGACTCTCCCAGAAGCCAAAGCCGTAATAGTGATTCAGCAGCGCAAAGGTATAAGCACCGATGGCGTAAAAGCCGCCGTAGCCCAGCACCAGCAGGCCGGACAGGCCCACTACCACATTCAGGCCGAGGCCGAGCATCACGTAGATCAGCGTCAGGGTGGCGATATCCACGCTGCCGCGCGACACGAAGAAGGGCCAGGCGACGGCGGCAACAATCACCAGCAGCATCAGCAGTTTTTGCTTTGGTGTCGAACCGTCAAAACCCGGCAGCACCAGCCCTTTGCCACTGCGTTTGAGCTTGCCCTGCAACAGCGGACGCAGCAGCTGGAATACAAACACCACTGCGCAGCCGAGGAAGATCCAGTTCCAGCGCACGGTGCCCGCATTCGCCACCACCAGTTTGGTGCCGTCGAGATCGAGGCGCATACCCATAAAGAAGCTGGCGAGTACCAGCAGCATCACCGTGGAGACCACGGCGTTAACCAGACCGAGGCGTTTCATACTTTCTCCACCTCCGGACGGCCAAGGATACCGGTTGGCATCACCAGCAGCACCACGATCAGCAGCGCGAACGACACCACGTCTTTATATTCGGTCGACAGATAGGCTGATGTCAGCGCTTCCGCAATGCCCAGCACCAGGCCGCCAATCATCGCGCCCGGAATGCTGCCGATGCCGCCCAGTACCGCCGCGGTAAAGGCTTTCATGCCGGCCATAAAGCCGATGAACGGGTTAATGGAGCCGTAAAACTGCCCCAGCAGCACGCCAGCCACGGCCGCCATCGCTGCGCCGATCACAAAGGTCAGTGAGATGACGCGGTCGGTGTTGATGCCCAGCAGGCTGGCCATTTTCAGATCTTCAGCGCAGGCACGGCAGGCGCGGCCCATGCGCGAATAGCGGATGAACAGCGTCAGCGCCAGCATCGCGAGGAAGGTGACGACCCAGATAACCAGCTGCATGGTGGTGAGCGTGGCGGCAAAGCCGTTGCTCTCACCCAGCGTCCACTGGCCGGTGATCAGGCTGGGCAGCGCCAGATCGCGCGAGCCCTGCGTCAGGCTGACGTAGTTCTGCAGAAAGATCGACATACCAATCGCCGAGATCAGCGCGATCAGGCGTTTGGAGGAGCGCACTGGCTTATACGCCACGCGCTCAATGCTCCAGCCGTAGGCGCTGGAGATAATCACCGCCATCACGAACCCGGCGGCAATCATCAGCCACGAGGTGTCGATACCCATCATCATCAGGGCGGCGATCACGATAAAGGAGACATAGCTGCCGATCATGTATACCTCGCCGTGGGCGAAGTTGATCATGCCGATGATGCCGTAAACCATGGTGTAACCGATGGCGATCAGCGCGTAGGTGCTCCCGAGGGTGACCCCGTTGAACATCTGCTGAATGAAATAGAGAAACTGCTCGGACATAGTGAGGACCTGCATGTAAACGGGAAATCCCCGGTGCGTTCGGCACCGGGTTAGGGTGAGAGCACCGCGTCGCAGCGCCTCATTCAGCGCGTGCGCGCGGTGCCACACCCTGCCCTCGCCCATCGGGAGAGGGACAATTCAGGAGCGTGCTTACTTAACTGCGGTAGAAGAACCGTCTTTGTGCCATTTGAAGACGCCAAATTCGAAGCCCTTCAGATCGCCCTTCTGGTCCCAGCTCAGGTTACCCATCACGGTGGGTACCGGCGCACCCTCTTTCAGGTTTTTAGCAATCGCATCAGGCTCATCGCTTTTGCTGCGCTCAATGCCCGCCACCAGTGACTGAATAGCCGCATAGGTGGTCCAGACGAACGGGCCGGTTGGATCTTTGCGGTTTGATGCGCTGTTGGCTTTGATCGCGTCCACAATCGCTTTGTTGTCTGGCAGCTGGTCGTAGCGCTTCGGCAGCGTCACGTACAGGCCTTCAGAGGCGTCACCCGCGATGTTAGACAGGGAAGCGTTGCCGACCCCTTCTGGTCCCATAAAGCCGGCTTTCAGACCGGCGGTTTTGGCCTGACGCAGAATCTGGCCCAGTTCCGGGTAGTAACCGCCGTAGTAAACGAAGTCGACGTTCTCTTTCTTCAGGCGCGCAATCAGCGTGGAGAAGTCTTTATCGCCAGCGGTGATCCCTTCGAACAGCACCACGTTGCCGCCTTTCGCCTTCAGGGTTTTCTGCACGGATTCCGCCAGGCCCTGACCGTACTGCTGCTTGTCATGCACCACGGCAATACGTTTTGGTTTGATCTGATCGAGGATGTAGTTGGCAGCGGTCGGGCCCTGATCGGAATCCAGACCGGTGGTACGCATCACGTCGGCATAGCCGCGCGCGGTCAGTTCAGGCGCAGTAGCCGCCGGGGTGATCATCAGAATGCCTTCATCGTTATAAATGTCTGATGCTGGCTGAGTGGAGGATGAGCACAGATGGCCGATAACGTATTTGATGCCGTCATTGACCACTTTGTTGGCCACCGCAACCGCCTGTTTCGGGTCGCAGGCGTCGTCATATTCTACGCCGACCAGCTTGTCGCCGTTTACGCCGCCTTTGGCGTTGATGTCCTTGATCGCCTGGGCCGCACCGGTGAACTGCATGTCACCGTACTGCGCCACCGGGCCGGTTGCCGCACCGACAATCGCAATTTTGATGTCTTTCGCCAGTACCGCATGGCTCATCGCCAGCGCTACGCAACCCGCCAGTAATGCGCGTCCTTTACTCATTTTCATGCGAACTTCCCCATCTGTTGTGTCGTGTCTGTTGTGATTGGTTATTTATCTGCCAGTCAAAGAGCAAAACTGATTTGAGAATAATGAGTTAGCGCTCTTTTCTGGCATTTTTTGTTAAGAAGGCTTTATTTTTCAGGTTATTAAACAGGAACTTTCTTCTGTAAATCAACTGACATATTCAGTAAAAGCTGACGGGAACAGCAGATTACTCTGGTTTTTATGGCCGGTTTTTCACCACCAGGCCAGCGCGTTATGCTGGCTTTTTCAGCGATCGATGCTGGCTTACTCCACAATCCTGGCAAAGTGGCTGGCATTTGACCTCTTTTCATCGCAAAAAAGTGACAGCGCTCTGACTGTCTAAATTCGCTACACTAAGGCCTTTCTGCCAGTACAGGTAAGGGTTATGAAGCTCACTATTCAGCGCATCAGCACGCTGACGCCGCAGGATCGACTGGATTTAGCCAAAGTCTGGCCGCAGCAGGATATCGCGCAGCTGGAAGCCAGCCTCAGTGAAGCGCAGCGGCTGTATGCAGCGCGCTTTAACGATCGCCTGCTTGGGGCGCTGCGGCTGGAGATTCGCGGCACGCTAGGCAAGATTACGCAGCTGGAAGTGCGTGAAGTTACGCGGCGGCGCGGCGTAGGGCAGTATCTGCTGGAAGAGACGATAGCGCAGAACAGCGCGCTGGATCACTGGTGGGTTGCCGATGACGGCGAAGACGATCAGCGCGTACGCGCGGCGTTTATGCAGGCGTGTGGCTTTCGCGCGCAGAGCGACGGGTGGGTGCGTTGAGCGGCGAATTACGCTGTGCAGAGCGGTGCGCATGAATACGTATGTGGCGCAGGAGCGTGATTAACGGTGCGCATGAATGCGCACCCTACGGGGATTGCGAACGAGCGTACAGATTGCGTGGGGCCGTGATTAACGATGCATATGCATGCGTGTCCTGAAGGGTCGCCATTCATGGCGACCGTGCTGTAATCCGCACAGGTCATACGTCGTCGCCGGTTATTGCGCGCATAAAAAAGGGCGACCCGCTGGTCGCCCCATTTATCTGTCAGCCGTTAATCAGGCTTCAATCGCCATGCGCAGTTTCTTCATGGCGTTCTTTTCCAGCTGACGCACGCGCTCGGCAGACACACCGTACTGGTCGGCCAGCTCCTGCAGCGTGGTTTTGTTATCATCATCCAGCCAGCGGGCGCGGATAATATGCTGGCTACGCTCATCGAGGCTCAGCATTGCATCGCTCAGCTTGTCAGCGGCGTGCGCATCCCAGTTATCCTCTTCAATGCCGTCGGCAAAGTCAGAGGTTTTATCCTGCAGATACAGCACCGGTGCCATCGGCTTGCCTTCGCCCGCATCGTCATCAGACGACATGTCGAAGGTCATATCCTGGGCCGCCATGCGCGACTCCATTTCCAGCACGTCTTTGCTGCTGACACCCAGCTCGCGCGCCACCATTTCGACTTCATCCTGATTGAACCAGCCGAGACGCTGCTTGGTTTTACGCAGGTTAAAGAACAGTTTGCGCTGTGCTTTGGTGGTGGCAACTTTCACGATACGCCAGTTACGCAGCACGTACTCGTGAATCTCCGCTTTGATCCAGTGCACGGCAAACGACACCAGACGCACCCCGACTTCCGGGTTGAAGCGACGCACCGCCTTCATCAGGCCGATGTTACCTTCCTGGATCAGGTCCGCCTGCGGCAGGCCGTAACCGGAATAGTTACGAGCGATATGAACAACAAAGCGCAGGTGAGACAGGATCAGCGTCTTAGCTGCATCCAGATCGCCCTGGTAATGCAGCCGCTCAGCCAGTGCTTTTTCCTCTTCTGCCGTTAATACCGGCCAGTTGTTAGCAGCCCGGACGTAAGATTCCAGGTTGCCCAGAGGAGCAATCGCTAAAGTTTGCATTTCTTTGGTCATTCAAACCCTCACAAATTCAATGGACTTGCTGCTCGTTTCCCTGCGCAGCCGTTACATTATGTCAACGACGCGTGAAAACCAAAAGCAATCTGTGCTACTTGGACGTCAAAGTTATCCACAAGTTCAATTATAGCAGTGAATATTTTACACACAGATGACGGCGGGGGAAATCGGAGAAATCCTCTGCTCCCAGGTCGTCGGCAGCAGAGGAAGAGTATATCAAAAAATCGTTGCTATGGGTTACTGCGGCGTAAAACGACGTAAATGTTGCACCGTCGCCAGCCACGCGGCAATCCAGCCGATGATGGCCGCGATTAACAGCAACAGCAGGCCTTCATCCCACGAAAAGCCCTCCAGCGCGAAGCTGGTGCCGAAGACGGAGGCGACCTGCGCCACCACCGACTGCAGGCGCAGCACCAGCACTTCCGACAGAATCAGCGACAGCACCGCACCGCTGAAACCGAGCAGCGCGCCGCCGTAGAGGAAGGGCCGCAGAATAAAGCCATCGGTCGCGCCAATCAGCTTCTGCACATTGATGGTGTCGCGCCGGGCAAAAATGCTCAGACGCACGCTGTTGCCAATCACCAGGAACACCGCCACCACCATCAGCAGGCCGATCATTGACGCCACCTGACCCACCAGCCCGGTGAGCGCGGCTAAACGCGCAAACCAGCTGTCATCCATGCGCACTTCATCCACGCCCTGCACTTTCGCCACGCGATCGCGCAGATTGGCCATGGTATCGGAGTTCTGGAAGTTCAGCTTCGGCGTGATGATTGCCACCGCCGGCAGCGGGTTCTGCTCCAGCATATCCATCGCACCACCAAAGCCGGACCAGTTGCGGAACTCGCTTTGCGCCTCTTCACGCGTCAGGTAGTTCACCTTGTCCACGCCATCAAGCTTTTTCAGTTCGGCGGTCACGTTCTCTGCCGCCGTGTCATCCAGCGCTTTGTCGAGGTAAACCGTCAGCTGCGGCGCCGGGTACCACTGCGCGGCGGCCTGGCTGACGTTTTTCCACACCATGTAGCACACGCTGGGCAGCGTCAGCGAAATCGCGATCACCATTACCGTCAGCAGCGTCGCCAGCGGCTGACGATACATGTCGGACAGCGTACCGCGCCACGCGTAGCGCCACTGCTCCTGCCAGCCGCCCTTCAGCGCTTTGCTCTTTGACGGCTGCTTCGCCGCTTTCGGCGCAGCCGGACGCTTGTTACGTTTATTGACCATCGTGGCCTCCGTGCAGACGTCCCTGATTAAGCGTCATCACGCGATAATTGCGGCGTGCGATCAGCCCGATGTCGTGCGTCGCCATCAGTACCGTAACGCCCACGCGGTTGAACTCTTCAAACAGGCGCAAAATATCTTCCGACAGCGCGTTATCGAGGTTACCGGTCGGTTCATCCGCCAGCAGCACCGCCGGTTTATTCACTACCGCGCGGGCAATGCCAACGCGCTGCTGTTCACCGCCAGAGAGCTGAATCGGATAACTTTTTGCTTTGTCGAGCAGGCCGACTTTGTCCAGCGCCGCCGACACGCGACGGCGAATATCCTCGCCGCTGGCCCCGGAAATAATCAGCGGGATCGCCACGTTGTCGTAGACCGAACGATCCATCAGCAGATGGTGATCCTGGAAAATCATGCCGATCTGGCGGCGCAGAAAAGGCACTTCGCTGTGACGCAGCCGGGAAATATCGTGACCGCTGAACCAGATTTGCCCGGCGCTCGGGCGCTCAATGCCACAAATCAGCTTCAGTAAGGTACTTTTCCCCGCGCCTGAGTGGCCGGTCAGAAACGCCATCTCACCGGGACGCAAATGGAAATCCACGCCCTGCAGCGCCTGGCGTCCTCCCAGATAAGCCTTACTGACCTCTTCAAAGCGAATCATGCCAATTATTCCTCTCGGGCAAACAGTGCCTCAATAAAGTCGGCGGCCTTAAACGGCCGTAAATCTTCGATGCCTTCCCCGACACCGATGTAACGAATCGGAATGCCAAACTGATCGGCCACCGAGAAGATCACGCCACCTTTTGCAGTGCCGTCGAGCTTGGTCAGGGTGATGCCGGTCAGGCCGACCGCTTCGTGGAACAGCTTCGCCTGGCTGATGGCGTTCTGGCCGGTGCTGGCGTCAATCGTCAGCATCACCTCATGCGGTGCCTCTTCGTCCAGCTTCTTCATCACGCGGGTGATTTTCTTCAGCTCTTCCATCAGATGCGCTTTGTTCTGCAGGCGGCCGGCGGTATCGGCGATCAGCACGTCAACGTGGCGCGATTTCGCCGCCTGGATGGCGTCAAAAATGACCGACGCGGAATCCGCGCCCGTATGCTGCGCGACCACCGGGATATTGTTGCGCTGGCCCCAGACCTGCAGCTGCTCTACCGCCGCCGCGCGGAAGGTGTCCCCCGCCGCCAGCATGACGGACTTGCCCTGCGCCTGATACTGACGCGCCAGCTTACCGATGGTGGTGGTTTTACCCACGCCGTTAACGCCGACCATCAGGATAACGAACGGTGTTTTGCCCGCCACGTCCAGCGGAGCATCGACCTTTTCCAGAATGCCGGCCATTTCAGCCTTCAGCAGACCATACAGCGCTTCGGCATCACGCAGCTGCTTACGGCTGGCCTGCTGCGTCAGGCTGGTGATAATGCGGCGCGTGGTTTCCACGCCGACATCGGCAATCAGCAGCTGCTCTTCCAGCTCTTCAAACAGCTCGTCATCGATTTTTTTGCCGCGGAACAGGCTGATAAAGCCGGATCCGAGGTTTTCACGCGTTTTGACCAGGCTGCGTTTCAGGCGGGCAAAGAAGCCCTCTTTGGTGGGGCGCTCCTGCTCCTGAGCCACAATCGGCGCGGCCGCCAGCGGCAGATCGCTCACGGTGTCTGTCGCCACGCGCTCTTCTGCCGCGTCTTCGGCATAGGTTTCCGCTAACGCCAGCGCTTCCAGCTCTTTATCGCTCAGCGGTGCGTCTGCGTCCTCTGCGTCCTCTGCGTCCTCTGGCTGAGGCTCCTCAGATAAGACCGGTGCTTCAATAATCAGTTCTTCCGCCTGCGGCTCCTCCTCAACCGGCATCAGCTCCGGCTGCGGATGATCTTCCGGCAGTACCTCTTCTTCAATCGCGCTGACGGCAGCGGTTTCTGCGTCATCAGCGTTAGCGTCGGATTCGACTGCGGTTTCTGCTTCCGCAACGGGATGCGTTTCAGCGTCGGCGTAAACCGGCGATTCGGCCTGCTGTTCTGCCACCTGTTCAGTGACGATCACGGTTTCGGCGGCCTGCGCTTCGGCGCTTGCTAACGCGCTCTCTTCAGCGGCGGGTGCCGGTTGATCGGTCGGCTGCTGCTGCGCCTGCTCTTCCGCTGGCTGCTGCTCTTCTTTGCCAAAGCCCAGCCAGGAAAAAAAGCCGCGTTTTTTCTCTTTTGCCATTGTGTGACCACACTCCTCGATGGCTTATTCCCGGTAGCACGCTGTTCCCAGGGGATAAAAAATTCACTTTTTCGCGCGTGAGCGGCGTAAAAATCAGGCAATTACGTCCGCTTTATCAACTTAGTAGTCTAACACTTTCCTGCCAGCGCACCACAGCACCCTTTTTTAACGTTTCTTCTGCCTGCTACGCCCGTTAAACTACGCAACAAATTATGACGAGTTGTGAGCGAAATGAGTAAATCCCCCCGCAACAGCGGCGCGGCAGGCCAGATTCGCCTGATTGGCGGACAGTGGCGCGGCCGCAAATTGCCGGTGCCGGACAGCGCCGGCCTGCGCCCGACCACCGACCGCGTGCGTGAAACGCTATTTAACTGGCTGGCGCCGGATATCCAGCAGGCGCGCTGCCTCGATTGCTATGCCGGCAGCGGCGCGCTGGGCTTAGAAGCGCTGTCACGCTATGCCGCCTCCGCGACCCTGCTGGAACTGGAACGTCACGTGGCGCAGCAGCTGACGCAAAACCTGCACACGCTGCGCGCCAGTAACGCCAGCGTCGTCCAGACCAATACGCTGCAGTGGCTAAGCCAGCCCGGCGAGCCGTTTGACGTGGTGTTTGTTGATCCGCCGTTCCGCAAAGGCCTGCTGCAGGAGACACTAACGCTGCTGGAGAACAATGGCTGGCTCGCCGCCAACGCGCTGATTTATGTTGAGAGCGAAGTGGAACACGGCACCCCGCTGGCCCCGGCTAACTGGGATTTGTATCGCGAGAAGATTGCCGGTCAGGTGGCCTATCGCCTCTATCAACGCCAACAGGAGACCGATGATGTGGCTTAATCTGGGACGTTTGCTGATGATTTGCGTCTGGGCATTTCTGCTGCTTAACCTGGTGCACCCCTTCCCGACGCCGCTGCGCTACTTTGTCCACGTTGCGCTGTTCTTTATGGTGGTGATGCACGGCCTGCAGCTGGTGCTGCTGCGTGCCACGCAACCAAAGGAAGCGCCAAAACTGAGCCGCGCCACGCAGGCGAAAATCTTCTTCTTTGGCGTATTTGAACTGCTGGCGTGGCAGAAAAAGCACTATCCGTCGTAACGTAAGACAGCGCGCGCGGCTTCAGCCCCGTGCGCTTTAGCGCCTATTGCGCCGGGGTAAAGCTGACAAAGCGCGTGCCCTGCATTTTCAGCTCACCCTTCACGCCCTTGTCCATCTGGTGATAATCGCTGGCGCTGACGTTGACCTTAAAATCACCGGCGCCGTTCAGCGGATGGAACCAGGCTTCATACTTCATCTCTTCCGCCACAATCTCTTCGCGCTGACGCGAACGGCGATTGGGGGCCGGGAACTCTCGCTTGGTTTTCACTTCCACACTCATTGAGCGCACCGGTGAAGC
Organism: Pantoea sp. Ap-870; assembly: GCF_011752515.1. NCBI lineage: Bacteria > Pseudomonadati > Pseudomonadota > Gammaproteobacteria > Enterobacterales > Erwiniaceae > Pantoea > Pantoea sp. Ap-870. The sequence goes on along the minus strand of NZ_VWXG01000010.1, from coordinate 38,088 downwards.
GTCGTTGACCGCGGCTTCGCGGCGCTGCTTGATAAACTGACGGGTTGCCAGGATGGCAATTACAGCCAGGACGATAAAAAAGATTAGCGGTGGTTTGCTCATGTTTTCTCTCGCACTTTACGTCGGGGGTTAACAGATAAAAGACGCCAAAGCATACAACCAGAGTTGCCCGATTGTCACATTTGCCGCCAGTAACTTAAACTGAGATCGCGATTTTGGGAAAATTCATCAATGTGGGCGACACGTTCACAAAAGGGAGAAAAAATGCTTTGGTCTTTCCTTGCAGTCCTTTTTTCCGGTTGGCTGTATGTAGATGCCTCCTACCGCGGCCCGCGGTGGCAGCGCTGGCTGTTCAAACCCGTTACGCTGCTGTTGCTGGTTGCCTGGGCGTGGCAGGCTCCCACGCTTAACACCACCGACTACCTGATTCTGGCTGGCCTGGTCGCTACGCTGGTGGGCGATGCGTTAACCCTGCTGCCGCGTCAGCAGATGCTATATGCGCTCGGCGCCTTTTTCCTTTCGCATCTGCTGTACACCATCAGCTTTGCCGCGCACATGACCATGAGCTTCTTCTGGCCGATTCCGCTCACCTTCCTGGTTATTGGTATCATCGTGATCGGCATCATCTGGTCAAAACTGGATACGCTGCGCTGGCCGATCTGTACGCTGATTGGCATGACGCTGGTGATGAACTGGATGGCGGCGGAAAATTACTTCTTCCGTCCGACCGATTACAGTTTCTCGCTGCTGGTGGGTGCCGTGCTGCTGTTGCTGGCTAACATCGTGTGGTTTATCTCGCACTATCGCCGTCGCTTCAGCGCTGACAGCGCCATCGTTGCCGCCTGCTACTTCGCCGGTCACTTCATGATTGTGCGTTCACTGTGGCTGTACTGAAAAAATTGACCTCACCGCTTGACTCTGGAGTCCACTCCAGAGTGTAGCATGCAGACTGCGGGCATCGGCCCGCTTCTGCAACCGGAGGTCACATGCATCAACATGCCCACTCTTGCCGCTGTGGCAAATCACACCGTCAGCCAAAACCGCTGTGCGCGGTACGCAGCGTTCAGCCTGCATCCCTGAAGATTTCCGCCGCGCAGCCGGTGGCCGCGTCCAGTGATTGCGGCTGCTGCACCAGCGATGACGACAGTCCCGGCGGCGGCGACGCCGACAGCGACAGGCGCACGTCCGCGTCATACCAGTTTCGCTGGCAGATTGCCGGCATGGACTGCCCGAGCTGCGCACGCAAAATCGAAACCGCCGTGCAAAAGCTGCCGCAGGTCGCCAGCGCACGGGTGATATTCGCCAGTGAAAATCTGCTGGTGGAGGCGCACAGCGATATTCGTCCGGCTATCGAACAGGCCGTTAACCACGCCGGCTTTAGCCTGATTTCTAAAGACAGCCCCATACCGGCGGCGCGCCGCTGGCGCGATAATGCCTCGCTCATACTGCTCACGCTGCTGATGATTGCCAGCTGGCTGCTGAGCCAGCTCACGCCGCTGTGGGGCGATCGCCTGTTTGTGCTTACCACGCTGGTCGGTCTGGTGCCGGTAGCCCGCAGCGCGTGGCAGGCCATACGCAGCGGCTCACCGTTCAGCATTGAAACCCTGATGACCCTCGCCGCCGCGGGCGCACTGGTGATTGGCGCCCACGCCGAAGCTGCCATGGTGCTGCTGCTGTTCCAGCTGGGGGAACGGCTGGAAGCCTATGCCGCCGCGCGGGCGCGCCGTGGCGTCACCGCGCTGATGGCGCTGCGTCCGGACACCGCCACGCGCGTCAATGGCACACAGCGTGAGCAGGTGGCACTGGCGGCGCTGCAGCCCGGCGATGTGATTGAAGTGGCGGCAGGCGGTCGTCTGCCCGCCGATGCCGAGCTGCTGCACGCCAGCGCCAGCTTTGATGAAAGCGCGCTGACCGGCGAATCGCTACCGGTGGCCCATCAGCCGGGCGATGCCGTGATGGCAGGCGCCACCAGCGTGGATCGGCTGGTGACGCTGCGCGTGACCTCACAGCCGGGCCACAGCGCTATCGACCGCATTCTGCAGCTGATAGAAGAAGCTGAAAGTCACCGCGCGCCGGTGGAGCGTTTTATCGATCGCTTCAGCCGCCTCTACACGCCGGCCATCATGTTGCTGGCACTGCTGGTGATGGTGCTGCCGCCGCTGCTCGGATTCGGCGCCTGGCTGCCGTGGATCTACAAAGGGCTGACGCTGCTGCTGATTGGCTGTCCGTGCGCGCTGGTGATCTCCACGCCTGCCGCTATCACTTCCGGCCTGGCGGCGGCGGCTCGCCAGGGCGCGCTGATTAAAGGCGGCGCGGCGCTGGAACGCCTCAGCCGGGTGCAGGCACTGGCGTTTGATAAAACCGGCACCCTGACCGCCGGTAAACCGCAGGTCACCGACGTAAAGCCGTTTGGCGCGGATGCACAGCAACAGCTGCTCAGCCTTGCGGCCGCCATTGAGCAGGGCTCCGGCCATCCGCTGGCGCGGGCGATAGTCGCGGAAGCGCAGCGCCAGCAGCAGGTGATTCCACCGGCGCAGCATCAGCAAACGCTGGCCGGCAGCGGCATTCGCGCGCAGATCGACGGCGTGATGCATCAACTGCTGGCACCGCGTGATGCGGCGGCGCTGAGTGACGCGCAGCAGCAGCAGATTGCGCAGCTGGAAGCACAGGGCAAAACCGTGGTGGTGCTGTTGCGCGAAGCACAGCCGCTCGGGCTGCTGGCGCTGCAGGATTTGCTGCGCGAGGAGGCCCGCAGTGCGCTGGCGGCGCTACAGGCGCTGGGAATTCGCAGCGTGATGCTGACCGGCGATAATCCGCGCGCCGCCGCCGCGATTGCCGCCGAACTCGGCATCAGCTATCGCGCCGGTCTGTTGCCTGCGGATAAGGTAGCCGCCGTGCGTGAACTGGGCGAGCAGCAGTCGCTGGCGATGGTCGGCGATGGCATCAACGATGCGCCAGCCATGAAGGCCGCAACGCTGGGGATTGCCATGGGCAGCGGCACCGATGTGGCGCTGGAAGCGGCCGATGCGGCTCTGACGCAGAATAACCTGGCGATTCTGCCGCGCACCGTGCAGCTGGCACGCCGCACGCGCGCCATTATCCGTCAGAATATTGCGCTGGCGCTGGGGCTGAAGGCGATTTTCCTCGTCACCACGCTGCTCGGCTTTACCGGCCTGTGGCTGGCGGTGCTGGCCGATTCGGGTGCTACCGCGCTGGTCACCGCCAACGCGCTGCGCCTGCTGCGTCAGCGCTGAGGCGGGCGGATTCCGCGATCAGGCATCCGCGCCTTTCTGGATCAGATACTGGTACGGCAGGCTCTCGGTCTGCTGTGCCAGCAGCTGATGCTCCATAAAGCGGCAGAAGCCGGGAATATCACGCGTGGTCGCCGGATCGTCGGCGATGATCAGCAACGTTTCGCCCGCCTGCATGGTACGCACGGTTTTGCGCACCATCATCACCGGCTCCGGGCAGCGCAGCCCAAGCGCATCAAGCGTATGGTCCGCAGCGGAAAAAGGATCGCTCATGATTCTCTGTCTTTATTCAGGGTGGGCGCTCATTCTAACGCGCTACAGCGCGCGCGCAAGGCGAGAACGATTGCGCTAAAATTAACCATTGCATTTGTTGCGCAACACGCTAAGATGCCGTCCGATTTTTTAATGTTACTGCCAATTCCTCAAAATAATTCAGGTTTTAGGAAGGCGGCAAGCCTGCTCACCCCAGGAGCTTACTGAAGTAAGTGACTGGGGTGAGCAGGCGCAGCCAACGCACATAAAACCTGAAGTATGAAGAGGATGGGTTCCCTCACCCCATTTTTAAAAAAAGGCCTTTATGATCAACTTCTCTGCTCGTCAGCGCATGCATGCGCTATTCTGGCTATCGCTGTTTCACCTGCTGGTGATTACCTCCAGTAACTATCTGGTGCAGCTGCCGGTCGCGATTTTCGGCTTCCACACCACCTGGGGTGCGTTTAGCTTCCCGTTTATTTTTCTCGCCACCGATCTCACCGTGCGTATTTTTGGCGCACCGCTGGCACGGCGCATTATCCTTGCGGTGATGATTCCGGCGCTGTTTATCTCCTACATCGTGTCGTGTGTGTTTTATCAGGGCGCGTGGCAGGGCTGGGCCTCGCTGCAGGAGGTCAATCTGTTCGTGGCGCGTATCGCCTGCGCCAGCTTTATGGCCTATGCGCTGGGGCAGATCCTTGATGTGCACGTGTTTAACCGCCTGCGTAAACTGCCGCAGTGGTGGATTGCGCCTGCCTGTGCCATGTTCCTCGGCAATATCAGCGATACGCTGGCCTTCTTCTTTATCGCCTTTTATAAGAGTCCGGACCCGTTCATGGCCAGCCACTGGGTGGAGATCGCACTGGTGGATTACAGCTTCAAAGTGCTGATCTGCATGATTTTCTTCCTGCCTGCTTACGGTGTTCTGCTTAATGCGGCACTTAAGCGTCTGGCGGAACGTTCGGCTCAGCGCCAGATGAATTTCGGCTAATTGAACGTAGACGAAACGCCACGGCACGCTAAGATTTCCTGACAAAGCGCTGATTGCTTTTAAGCACCGATTCCGTTTTGATAACGGCTGATGGAAACCTTACGAAGGGATAAGAATGCGTAACTTAGTGAAATATGCGGGCATCGGCCTGCTGGTGTTAGGCCTGGCGGCGTGTGATCAGAAGAAAGACGACACGGCGGCAAACAGCAACGGCGCCAGCGCCAGTCAGTCAGCACAGACAGTAAACCTGATGGACGGTAAGCTGAGTTTCAGCCTGCCAGCAGGCATGTCAGATAAGAGCGGCAAGCTGGGTTCGGAATCCACCAATATGCACGTGTATGCCGATGAAACCGGCCAGCGCGCAATTATCGTGATTGCGGGCGACCCGACCAGTGAAGGACTGGATGCGCTGGCTCAGCGTCTGGAGCAGCAGCAGCGCAACCGCGATCCGCAGCTGCAGGTGGTGTCGAATAAAGCGGTGACGCTGAAAGACCAGCCGGCACAGCAGCTGGATACGGTGATTTCCGCCAATAACCAGACCTCCTGGTCCTCGGTTATTCTGGCGAAGGTGGACGGTAAACTGCTGACGCTGCAGATCACCCTGCCCGCCGACAATCAGCAGCAGGCGCAGAGCGATGCCGATGCGATTGTGAAGAGCATTACCCTGAAGTAAGACGTTACCAGGTGCGCATTAATGCGCACCCTACGACAAACAGCAGCGGTTGTGAGATTGTGCCAGGTGCGCATTAATGCGCACCCTGTGACAAACGGCAACAATTGCGGGATTGTGCCCGTTGCGCATTAATGCGCACCCTGTGACAAACGGCAACGGTTGTGGGATTGTACCCGATGCGCATCAATGCGCATCGGGCCATATTTTGTAGGGTCGCCATTCATGGCGACCTTTTTTATAACCTCACCGGCGAAATATGCCAGATCTCATCCGCGTACTCCTGAATGGTACGGTCGGCGGAGAAATAGCCCATATTGGCGATGTTCAGCGCCGCACGCCGCTGCCACTCTTCCGGCTGGCGATAGAGCTTATCCACCTTATCCTGGGTATCCACATAACTGCGGTAATCCGCCAGCAGCTGATAGTGATCGCCAAAGTTGACCAGCGCGTCGAACAGGTTACGGTAGCGCCCTGGCTCCTGCGGGCTGAAGACGCCGCTGGCGATTTGCGTCAGCGCCTGGTGCAGTTCCGCATCCTCTTCATAGTATTTGCGCGGGTTATAGCCCTCAGTGCGCAGCTTCTCCACCTGCGGCGTGGTGTTGCCGAAGATAAAGATATTCTCTGCGCCGACGTGCTCGCGCATCTCCACGTTGGCCCCGTCCAGCGTACCGATGGTCAGCGCGCCGTTTAGCGCAAACTTCATGTTACTGGTGCCGGAGGCTTCGGTGCCGGCGGTAGAGATCTGCTCGGAGAGATCCGCCGCCGGAATGATGATCTGCGCCAGGCTGACGCCGTAGTTAGGGATAAATACCACCTTCAGCTTGTTCTTCACCTGCGGATCGTTGTTGATCACGTTGGCGACATCGTTGATCAGGTGAATGATGTGCTTGGCGACGTAATAGGCCGACGCCGCTTTCCCGGCGAAGATATTGACGCGCGGCACCCACTCCGCGGTCGGATCGGCTTTGATACGGTTGTAACGCGTGATGACGTGCAGCACGTTCAGCAGCTGACGTTTGTATTCGTGAATACGCTTGATCTGCACGTCGAACAGCGCCTGCGGATCCAGCACGATATCCATATTCTTCGCCACCCACTCCGCGAGGCGCTTTTTGTTGGCGAACTTGGCATCGGCGATCTGTTCAATAAACGCCGGATAGTCAATGTGCGGCACCAGCTCGCTCAGCTGAGCCAGATCGGTACGCCAGGTGCGGCCAATGGCGTCATCCAGCACCTCTGACAAGGCCGGATTGGCCAGCGCCAGCCAGCGGCGCGGCGTCACGCCGTTGGTTTTATTGCAGAAGCGCCCAGGGAACAGACGGGCAAAATCGGCGAACAGCGACTGCACCATCAGATTAGAGTGCAGCTCCGACACGCCGTTGACCTTGTGGCTAACCACCACCGCCAGCCACGCCATGCGGATGCGGCGACCATCGTTTTCGTCGATGATCGAGATGCGCGCCATCAGATCCCAGTCATCCGGATAGTAGTCCTGAATGGTCTTCAGGAAGTAGTCATTGATTTCGAAGATGATGCTGAGGTGACGCGGCAGGATCTTGCCGATCATGTCCACCGGCCAGGTCTCCAGCGCTTCGCTCATCAGCGTATGGTTGGTGTACGAGAACACCTGGCAGGTGACTTCAAAGGCGTCGTCCCAGGTAAACTTGTGCTCATCAATCAGCAGGCGCATCAGCTCGGGAATCGCCAGCACCGGATGGGTATCGTTGAGGTGGATGGCAATTTTGTCGGCCAGGTTGTCCCAGGTTTCATGCATCTGCCAGTGGCGATTGAGGATATCCTGCACCGTGGCGGAGACGAGAAAATACTCCTGGCGCAGGCGTAGCTCGCGCCCGGAGTAGGTCGAGTCGTCGGGATAGAGCACGCGCGACACGTTCTCCGAGTGGTTTTTATCTTCCACCGCCGCGAAGTAATCGCCCTGATTAAACTTGCCGAGGTTGATTTCGTTACTGGCCTGCGCGCCCCACAGCCGCAGCGTGTTGGTGGCATCGGTGTCGAAGCCAGGGATGATCTGATCGTAGGCCATTGCTACGATCTCTTCGGTCTCAACCCAGCGCACCCGGCTGCCTTCATGCTGCAACCGCCCGCCAAAACGCACTTTGTAGCGGGTGTTAAAGCGCTGGAACTCCCACGGGTTGCCGTACTCCAGCCAGTAATCCGGCGATTCACGCTGCTGGCCGTCAACGATGTTCTGTTTGAACATGCCGTAATCGTAGCGAATGCCGTAGCCGCGTCCGGGCAGGCCCAGCGTGGCCAGCGAGTCGAGGAAGCAGGCCGCCAGCCGGCCAAGACCGCCGTTGCCGAGCCCGGGATCGTTCTCTTCTTCCATCAGCTCGCTGAGGTCGAGTCCCATCTCATCCAGCGCCTGGTTGAGATCGTCATAGATACCCATCGCCAGCAAGGCATTGCCCAGCGTGCGCCCCATCAGGAACTCCATCGACAGGTAATAAACCTGGCGCACATCCTGCGACAGTTGCGCACGGCTGGAGCGCAGCCAGCGCTCCACCATGCGATCGCGTACCGCCAGCAGCGCGGCGTTCAGCCACTCATGCTTGTTGGCGATCGACGGATCTTTACCAATGGTAAACATCAGCTTATAGGCGATTGAGTGCTTGAGGGCGTCAACCGTCAGCGTGGGTGAGGCATAGGTGAAAGGTGCGTTCATATGCGGTATCCCAATCTCTCATTACAGCAAGCGTTGATAAAGATCGCGGTAGGCTTGTGCTGCCACCTGCCAACTAAAATCCATCCCCATCGCCTGGCGCTGAACATAACGCCAGAGTGAAGGACGGGACCATAAAACAAAAGCACGACGAATCGCGCGCAGCAGTGACCAGGCATTGCTGTCTTCGAAGCTGAAACCGCTGGCTACGCCGTCGGCGAGGTTTTCCAGCGAGCTGTCCTGTACGGTATCCGCCAGTCCACCGGTGCGCCTGACCAGCGGCAGCGTGCCATATTTCAGGCCGTACAACTGCGTCAGACCGCACGGTTCGAAACGGCTGGGCACCATAATGACGTCCGCACCACCGACAATGCGGTGCGAGAACGCTTCGTGATAACCAATTTGCACGCCGACGCTGCCCGGATGCTCAGCAGCTGCGGCGAGGAAGCCCTGCTGCAGTTCCGCATCGCCCTGGCCCAGCAGCACCAGTTGCCCGCCCTGTGCCAGCAGTCCCGGCAGCGCTTCCAGCACCAGATCCAGCCCTTTCTGTTTGGTTAAACGGCTGATAACGCAGAACACCGGCACTTTGTCATCGACCTTCAGCCCCATGGCAATCTGCAGCTGACGTTTATTCTCCGCTTTGCTCTCCAGCGTGTCGCGGTCGTAGCGGGCGGTCAGCAGCAGGTCGTGTGCCGGATCCCAGATGCCGGGATCGACCCCGTTGAGAATACCGCTCAGCCGTCCTTCGCGCAGCCGCTGCTCCAGCAGCGCTTCCATGCCGTAGCCGAACTCCGGCCGGGTGATCTCCAGCGCATAGGTCGGGCTGACGGCAGTTATATGATCGGCATAAAACAGGCCGGCCTTTAGGTAAGAAATCTGGCCGTAGAATTCCAGCCCGTGCATTTCAAAATAGGCGCGCGGGATCTGGATTTCGTCCAGATGCCGCGCGGAAAACAGCCCCTGATACGCCAGGTTATGCACGGTAAACACCGTTTTCGCCGGACGTCCGCGTGCGGCGATATAGGCCGGAGCCAGACCGGCGTGCCAGTCGTGCGCGTGCACGATGTCCGGCTGCCAGTAAGTATCCAGCCCGCTGGCCAGCTCGGCCGCCATCCAGCCGAGCAGCGCAAAGCGCAGGTAGTTATCGACATAGGCAAACTGCGACGTATCGTGGTACGGGCTGCCGGGACGATCGTACAGTCCCGGCGCATCAATCAAATATATCCCCACGCCGTTGAAGGGCCCAAACAGCAAGCGGACCGGCCCGGCAAAGGTTTGCAGCTCCGCCACCACTTCGGTATCAGGAATCCCTTTACGCAGATCCGGAAACGCCGGAATCAGCACCCGCGTGTCCATACCTTCGGCAATTTGTGCCTGAGGCAATGCGCCGACGACATCAGCCAGTCCGCCGGTTTTTAGCAGCGGGAAAAGCTCTGAACAGACATGTAAAACCTGCATCCTGAACCCCTATTGTGTTATCGCCCGCGTTCCACGCGGCAATGTTCTTTGCCTTTCGTCACTTACTGACCCGCAGCGGCCAATTTGGCCAGCATGGCGCGCGTCACCAGTACGATGCCCTCTTCTGAACGGTAAAAACGGCGACTATCCTCATCCGGATTTTCGCCAATCACCATGCCTTCCGGAATGACGCAGGCACGGTCTATGACGCAGCGACGCAAACGGCACGATCGCCCGATAACCACATCGGGCAGCAGCACCGCCGAATCAATATTGCAAAACGAGTTAACGCGCACGCGCGGGAACAGCACCGAATTCACCACCACCGAGCCGGAGATAATGCAGCCGCCGGAGACCAGCGAGTTCATGGTCATGCCGTGACTGCCGGATCGATCCTGGACAAATTTGGCCGGCGGCAGCGGCTCCATGTGGGTACGAATCGGCCATTCGTGGTCATACATATCGAGTTCGGGCGTCACCGAGGCCAGATCGAGGTTGGCGCGCCAGTAAGCTTCCAGCGTACCGACGTCGCGCCAGTAAGGTTCCGCGTTTTCGTCGTTCTGTACGCACGACAGCGTGAAGGAGTGCGCGTAGGCTTCGCCGCTGGCGACGATCTTCGGCAGCAGATCTTTACCGAAATCGTGGCTCGAGTCGGCGATCTGTAAATCCTCCTCCAGCAGCTCATAGAGGTAATCGGCGTTGAACACGTAAATGCCCATGCTGGCCAGCGCTTTGCTGTCGTCGCCCGGCATGGACGGCGGCTGCGCCGGTTTCTCAACGAAATCGATTACATTGTTGTCCGCATCGACTGCCATCACGCCAAACGCGGTGGCCTCATGCAGCGGTACGGGCAGACAGGCGATGGTGCACTTGGCGCCACGATCGGCGTGGTCGAGCAGCATGCGCGAGTAATCCATTTTGTAGATGTGATCCCCGGCGAGAATCACGATGTACTGCGCGTTGTAGCGGCGAATGATGTCGAGATTCTGCGTGACCGCATCGGCGGTACCGCGATACCAGTGTTCGGTCGAGGCGCGCTGCTGCGCCGGCAGCAGATCGACAAACTCATTCATCTCTTCGTTGAACAAGGACCAGCCGCGCTGAATGTGCTGCGTCAGCGTATGTGACTGATATTGGGTGATGACGCCGATGCGCCGAATCCCGGAGTTGATACAGTTGGAGAGCGCAAAGTCGATGATGCGGAACTTGCCGCCGAAGTGCACGGCAGGCTTGGCGCGTTTAGCGGTAAGATCTTTCAGGCGCGTACCGCGCCCGCCAGCAAGGATCAGGGCAACCGTCTGTGTAGGGAGCTGGCGCGCCAGCATCAGGGGGTCGTTTCTATCTAATTTCACCATGTCTGACTCCTTATGATTGCTTTAGGAACACACACACGCCGTGTGCGGGCCCGTGCCAGACAGTTGTCAGGATGGGGTTATCTTCCCCGGCGAAAGGAGGAATGGCTCGCCATTCTCCGTCTGGTAAGGCAAGGTCACTCACCGAATCCGTGGCGTTTATCGTTAGTAACCAGCGGCCGGAGAGCAGGATCTGCAGTCTGTGCATCCCCTGTTCCCACTCATCCCTTTCCAGTGGTTTGCCGCTGGCATTCAACCACTGCACGTTGCCATCGCCCTCCTGCCACCAGCTGTCCTGCGTCAGCGCGGGAATACGCTGACGCAGCCGGATTAACGCGGCAGTGAAGTCGACCAGTCCAAAATCATCCTGTTGCCAGTTCAGCCAGGTGAGCGGGTTATCCTGACAGTACGCATTATTGTTGCCGTGCTGGCTGTGACCGCGTTCGTCACCGGCCAGCAGCATCGGCGTGCCCTGCGCCAGCAGCAGCGTGGTCAGCAACGCGTGCACGCTGCGCCGCCGCCGCTCGACCACATCGAAGTTGCCCTGCAGCCCTTCAAAACCATGGTTATGGCTGAAATTACTGCTGCTGCCGTCGCGATTATCCTCGCCGTTGGCCTGATTATGCTTCTGGTTATAACTCACCACGTCACGCAGCGTGAAGCCGTCGTGCGCGGTGATCAGATTAATGCTGGCGTGCGGCAGACGCGCCGCGCGCTGAAATACATCGCTGGAGCCGGCAAAGCGGCGGGCAAAATCACCGTTACTCAACTCACCGTGCAGCCAGTAGCGGCGCGCCGTATCGCGAAAGTGGTCGTTCCATTCGGCGAAGCCGGGCGGAAAGTTGCCCACCTGATAGCCGCCGGGCCCAATATCCCAGGGTTCAGCGATCAGTTTCACCTGCGACAGCACCGGACAGGCCTGCATGGCCACAAACAGCGGCGCATCCTGACGATAATCCGGCGTGCGCCCGAGCACGCTGGCAAGATCGAAACGAAAGCCGTCAACATGGCAGGTTTGCACCCAGTAACGCAGCGCGCCCAGCGCCCAGTCAAGCACCTGCGGATCGCTGAGGTTCAGCGTATTACCGCAGCCGGTCCAGTTGTGATATTCACCGTTATCGCCCAGCCAGTAATAGCTGGCGTTGTCGACGCCGCGCAGCGACAGTGTCGGGCCAATCTCTTCCAGTTCGGCGCTGTGGTTGAACACCACGTCCAGAATCACTTCAATGCCCGCCGCGTGCAGCGCTTTTACCGCCTGCTGAAACTCCTGCAGCGGCGTCTGGCCCGCTTCACCCGCCGCGTAATGCGGATGCAGCGCCCACAGCGCAAACGGGTTATAGCCCCAGTAGTTGCTCAGGCCGAGCCGTTGCAGGCGCGGCTCGCTGGCAAACGCGGCTATCGGCAGCAGCTCCAGCGCGGTGATACCCAGCCGGCGCAGATAGCTCACCATAGCAGGATGCCCCAGCGCCGCATATGTCCCGCGTAGCCTTTCCGGAATTTCCGGATGCTGCTGCGTCAGACCGCGTACGTGCGCCTCGTAAATCACCGTCTTGCCCCACGGCGTGCGCGGTGCACAATCGTCCTGCCAGTCAAAATCGTCGGCGATCACCAGCGATTTGGGGGCAACGCCAGCGCTGTCGGCATCATCCTGCTGCCACTCTCCACCCAGCAGGCGCGCGTCGTCTGGCACCGCGCCGCATACCGCTTTGGCACAGGGATCGACCAGCAGTTTGGCCGGATTGAAACGATGACCGCGCTCTGGCTGCCACGGCCCATGCACGCGGTAGCCATAGCGCTGGCCCGGCTTTAGCGCCGGAACATAGCCGTGCCAGATGTCACCGCTGCGCGCCGGCAGAGGGAAGCGTTGTTCACTCCCCTGTTCATCAAACAGGCACAACTCCACCCGCTCCGCGTGGCGCGAGAACAGCGTAAAGTTGACGCCGCGCCCGTCATAATGGGCACCCGGCGGTACCGGCTGGCCCGGCTGGAGCATCAATCGCCCTCCCGCACCAGCCACAGCGTGGCGAGTGGCGGCAGCGTCAGGCTTAGCGACTGCGCGCGCCCGTGGCTGGCGATGTCATCGGTATGGACGATACCGTGATTGCGCAGATCGCTGCCGTGATAATCATGCTGGTCGGTGTTCAGCACTTCGCGCCAGCCGCCGCGCTGATTCACGCCGAAGCGATAGTTGTGACGCGGCACCGGCGTAAAGTTACTGGCGACAATCAGTTCGTTGCCCTCGCGGTCGCGGCGCACAAATACAAAGACCGAGTTTTCGTGATCGTCGACCACCAGCCACTCGAAGCCGCTGGCATCGAAATCGAGCTGATAGAGCGGCGAAAAGTGGCGATAGCTGTGGTTCAGGTCACGTACCAGTCGCTGCACGCCGTGGTGCCAGTTATCCAGCCCCTCCAGCAGATGCCAGTCGAGGCTGGTGTCGTGGTTCCATTCCCGCCCCTGAGCGAATTCGTTGCCCATAAACTGCAGTTTTTTGCCGGGAAAGCCCCACATCCAGCCGTAATAGGCGCGCAGGTTGGCAAATTTCTGCCAGGTATCACCCGGCATGCGGTCGAGGATCGACTTTTTGCCGTGTACCACTTCGTCGTGCGACAGCGGCAGCACGAAGTTTTCCGTGTAGTTGTACAGCATGCCGAAGGTCATCAGCTGATGATGGTAGCGGCGATGCACCGGATCGAGCTTCATATAGTCGAGGGTGTCGTGCATCCAGCCGAGGTTCCATTTGAACCAGAAGCCCAGGCCACCATCTTCGGATGGCCGCGTCACGCCGGGATAATCGGTAGACTCTTCCGCCACGCTGATGCTGCCGGGTGCGGCGCGGCCCAGCGTGCGGTTGGTATGGCGCAGGAAGGCGATGGCTTCGAGGTTTTCACGGCCGCCAAATTGGTTAGGCACCCACTCACCCTCTTTGCGGCTGTAGTCGCGATAGATCATCGACGCCACCGCATCGACGCGCAGGCCATCAATGCCAAAGCGCTCCATCCAGTACAGCGCATTGCCGGAGAGATAGTTGCTGACCTCGCGCCGGCCAAAGTTGTAGATCAGCGTATTCCAGTCCTGATGGTAGCCTTCGCGCGGATCGCTGTGCTCGTACAGCTCGGTACCGTCGAATTTGGCGAGGCCAAAATCGTCGCTGGGGAAATGGCCCGGCACCCAGTCGAGCAGCACGTTGAGACCTGCCTCGTGGGCAGCGGCGATAAAGTGACGAAACTCATCGCGCGTGCCGAAGCGGCGCGTCGGCGCGTACATGCCGAGTGGCTGATAGCCCCAGCTGCCGTCGAACGGATGCTCGTTGATCGGTAACAGTTCGATATGGGTAAACCCCATCTCTTTGACATAGGGCACCAGCTGTTCGGCCAGCTCTTTGTAACTCAGCCAGAAATTGTTGTCGGTGTGGCGACGCCACGAACCGAGATGCACCTCGTAAATGGAGATCGGCTGGTCAAAGCCGTTGGCGATTTTGCGCTGTGGCTGCATCTCCAGCTTCGGCGGCAGGCCGCAAATCATCGAGGCGGTCTGCGGGCGCATTTGCGCCTCGAAGGCGAACGGATCGGCTTTGATGCGCATCTGACCGTGCGCATCAATGATCTCGAATTTGTACAGCTGGCCGTTAACCGCGCCGGGGACAAACAGCTCCCAGATGCCGAGCTCGCGGCGGAAACGCATCGGATGGCGGCGGCCATCCCAGAAGTTAAACTCGCCTACCACCGAAACGCGCTGCGCGTTCGGGGCCCATACGGCGAAGCGCGTGCCGGCAACGCCATCAATGGTGGTGCCGTGCGCGCCGAGCGTTTCATACGGCCGCAGGTGCGTGCCTTCGGCCAGCAGCCAGGCATCCATCTCCGCCAGCAGCGGGCCAAAGCGGTAGGCATCGTCGATCAGGTTTTGCTGGCCGTGCCAGTTGACTGCCAGCTGGTAGCGAAACAGGTTTTTACGGCGCGGGATCACGCCGCTGAAGAAGCCGCGCGAATCAAGACATTTAAGCTGGGCGCATTTGCGGCCGGTGTTGGTTTCAATCACCCAGACTTCGGATGCATCCGGTAACAGCGCACGCACTTCGAGACCTTGTGTGGTCTGGTGCATCCCCAGTACTGAGAAGGGGTCGGCATAATTCCCGGCGAAAAGGGCATTGATCGCATGGCGATCGGGAAGCTCTGACATGACTTTCTTCCTATGATTTTTTGCGCAGGCGACCGGAGAGACAGGATTGTCGCTATAGGTGCGCTGCTTTTCATGAGCCATACATACAGCAGCAAGGAAGGACACCCTCCGTGGGAAAGATCCTGGCCGTGTACAACAACTATTCCATTCGCAAAGTAAAAACAGTTAACAACCGGCACATCACTGTTAAATCATAGCTTGGGGTTGGCAGAAGCCAGGGTGGAACGCAAAAAATTGTTATCGGGCGAGCAAAAAGGGGAAGCTGATCACTTGTCGGGCGCAATTTGGGTTAAGTTTTGCACTCCCGGGGAAAGAAAAAAGGCCGGGAAACCCCGGCCTGTCTGGATTCGCGCTGCGCTTAGTCGATCAGCAAACGCAGCATGCGACGCAGCGGTTCGGCAGCGCCCCACAGTAACTGATCGCCGACGGTAAAGGCCGACAGATACTCCGGCCCCATGTTCAGCTTACGCAGACGGCCCACCGGCGTGGTCAGCGTGCCGGTCACCGCAGCAGGCGTCAGTTCACGCATGGTGATGTCGCGATCGTTCGGCACCACTTTCACCCACTCGTTGTGCGCGGCCAGCAGCTGTTCGATTTCGTTCAGCGGCACATCTTTCTTCAGCTTCAACGTGAACGCCTGACTGTGGCAGCGCAACGCGCCGACGCGCACGCACAGGCCATCGACCGGAATGGTGTGACGGGTCGAGAGAATTTTGTTGGTCTCCGCCTGGCCTTTCCATTCTTCGCGGCTCTGGCCGTTGTCCAGCTGCTTGTCGATCCACGGGATCAGGCTGCCGGCCAGCGGTACGCCGAAGTTGTCGGTCGGCAGCGTGCCGGAACGGGTAAAGTCAGTCACGCTGCGCTCAATGTCGAGAATGGCGGAGGCCGGATTTTGCAGCGAAGTCGCAACGTGGTCGTGCAGCATGCCCATCTGGGTCAACAGTTCGCGCATATGGCGCGCGCCGCCGCCGGAGGCCGCCTGATACGTCGCGACGGAGGCCCACTCGACCAGATCGTTAGCGAACAGTCCGCCCAGCGACATCAGCATCAGGCTGACGGTGCAGTTACCGCCGACAAAGGTTTTGATGCCGCTGTCGAGGCCCTGACGAATCACCTGATGGTTGACCGGATCGAGAATAATGATGGCGTCATCTTTCATGCGCAGCGTGGAGGCCGCATCAATCCAGTAGCCCTGCCAGCCGCTCTCGCGCAGCTTCGGGTAGACTTCACTGGTATAATCGCCGCCCTGGCAGGTGATGATGATATCCAGCGCCTTCAGCGCCTCAATATCAAACGCATCCTGCAGCGCACCGGTCGACTTACCGCCAAACGTCGGCGCAGCCTGACCCAGTTGCGAAGTGGAGAAGAAGACCGGATTGATCACATCGAAATCGCGTTCTTCGCTCATACGTGACATCAGCACAGAGCCGACCATGCCACGCCAACCAATAAAACCTACATTCTTCATTTTCTGTCCGTCTCAGGAACTCGGGCCGGGGCCTGGGTGGTGCGAAAAAAGACCAGCGCCAGCAATGCGCCAGTCTGCGTAATAATCAGGTTTACCTATGACCCACAACTCTACAAAATGCAGCACTTCTGGCAAGTGAATTAATTCGATTGCGCTAACTTTTTCAGCAGTACAACTTATAACGGCTGTGGCCGACCTGAAGGGATGGTTTACCTCTGATGACTGAAATGATATCCGCGACCATATTGTTGCTGTTGATTATGGACCCGCTGGGCAACCTGCCGATTTTCATGTCGGTGCTGAAGCACCTGGAGCCGAAGCGCCGCCGCGTGGTGCTGATGCGCGAGATGCTGATCGCCTTGATTCTGATGCTGCTGTTCCTGTTCGCCGGTGAACGCATCCTGGCGTTTCTTAATCTGCGCACCGAAACGGTGTCGATTTCCGGCGGCATCATTCTGTTTCTGATCGCCATTCGCATGATTTTTCCGTCCGGCGAGACCAGCACCAGCGGCCTGCCCGCCGGCGAAGAGCCGTTCCTGGTGCCGCTGGCGATCCCGCTGGTCGCCGGGCCCTCGCTGCTCGCCACCCTGATGCTGCTGTCACATCAGTATCCCAACCAGATGACGCACCTGGTCGGCGCCCTGCTGATTGCCTGGGGCGTCACGGTGGTGATTCTGCTGATGTCCGGCCTGTTCCTGCGCCTGCTGGGGGATAAAGGCGTTAATGCGCTGGAGCGATTAATGGGTTTGATCCTGATTATGCTGGCGACGCAGATGTTCCTGGACGGGATTCGGGTTTACCTGAAACTGTAATGTTTCGCGTTTGCGGTCGCCATGAATGGCGACCCTACAAGATTATTGCGCGTTTTTACAGAGGGCGCATTTATGGGGGAACCCTTGACCGTTGAGCGTTTACGGTCGCCATGAATGGCGCCCCTACAAAGTTATCGCACGTTTTGCAGAGGGCGCATTTATTGCCCCTCTGCAAGGTTATCGCGTGTTTTTTGTAGGGTGCGCATTTATGCGCACCGGCATCAACAGGACGATGGTGCGTAACCGATCGTCATTGATGACCACCGGTACGCATGCCCCGTTATTTCTGCTTCTTCTCAATCGTTTTACCCGACCAGTAACCCGCCAGCAGCGAACCGGACAGGTTGTGCCACACCGAGAACAGTGCGCCGGGCAGTGCGGCCAGCGGTGAGAAGTACAGTTTGCCTAGCGTGGCCGCCAGTCCGGAGTTCTGCATACCGACTTCCAGCGCCAGCGTGCGGCAGGTGGATTCGTCAAAGCCAAACAGCTTGCCACCCCAGTAGCCGCCGAGCAGCCCAATGGCGTTGTGCAGGATCACCGCCGCGATCACCATCAGCCCTACCGAGCCGATAAAGCCCTGGCTACCGGCGACCACCGCGCTAATGATCAGCAGAATACACACCATCGAAAACGCCGGCAGATACGGCTCAACGCGGCGCACCACGCTGTTCATGGAGTGGTGAATAATCAGGCCAAGCCCAATCGGGATCACCACGATTTTGACGATGCTGAGCAGCATGCCCACCACATCGACCTGAATGTGGGTATCTACGTAGAAGCGCGTCAGCAGCGGCGTCGCGAACACGCCCACCAGCGCCGAAACCGACGAGATGGTCACCGACAGCGCCACGTCGCCCTTCGCCAGATAAATCATCACGTTCGAGGCTGTCCCGCTGGCCACGCTGCCGACCAGAATCATCCCGGCGGCCAGATCCGGCGGCATCTGGAACAGTTTCGCCAGCGCCCAGGCCGCCAGCGGCATTACCAGATAGTGCAGGAACGTGCCGGCAATCACCGGTGCCGGACGCACCAGCACGCGTTTGAAATCGTCAATGTTGAGCGTCACGCCCATGCCGAACATGATCAGCATCAGCAGGTAGGTTACCCACGGCCCGATGCCGAGGAAGGTGGACGGCGAATAATAGGCTGCAACGGACAGCAGTACGGCCCAGAGCGGAAACAGGCGGGTGAGTTTGGCGAGCATGAAGAAATGTCCTTAGCGTTTTACTTAATTGGTTTTTTGCCACAGATGAAAAGGCGTGCGGGGAACGACCGCAGCGACCTGCGCCGGATCATAACATTTCATTATCATAAGCGTGGCCGACGACAGAAAATGCCTATCGGCTGCTAAAGATCGCCGGGCAGACACGGGCATTCCGCTGGCATTTGTCCGAAATAGCGTCAGGCTGAACAGCAGAGATAAAAAAAGCCGGACATTGTCCGGCTTCGGGTGACTTACGCGTCAATTAAGATTCGAACAGATTCTTATGCAGCGCGCGCACCACCTCTTCCGCGTCAGGCGTTGGCACCAGGAAGCACAGGTTGTAGCTGCTTGCGCCGTAGCAAATCATGCGCAGGTTAAACGGCTCCAGCGCGCCGAATACCTCTTTGCCGACGCCGCAGGCTTTCGACAGGTTGTTGCCGATGATCGCCACCAGCGCCAGATTCTCTTCCACTTCCACCCGGCACAGGGATGAGAGCTCGGTCAGCAGCGCCTGGGTCAGCAGACTGTCGGCGGTGCTGGTCGAACCGGTGGTATCCAGCGTCAGCGCCACGCTCACTTCCGAGGTGGTAACCAGATCAACCGAAATACTGTGGCGCGCCAGGATAGCAAACACTTCCGCCAGGAAGCCGTGCGCGTGCAGCATGTTCAGGCTGTGCAGCGTCAGCAGCGTCTGTTTGCGCCGCAGTGCCAGCGCGCGGAACAGCGGCGGATTTTTAGTCTCGTTGCAGACGCGCGTGCCGCCCGCAGCCGGATCTTTACTGGAGCCGACAAACACCGGAATATCACTGCGCACCGCCGGCAGCAGCGTCGCCGGATGCAGCACTTTCGCGCCGAAGATCGCCATCTCCGCCGCTTCTTCAAAGGTGATCTCTTCGATGCGTTTCGCCTGCGGCACCACACGCGGGTCAGTGGTGTAGATGCCCGCCACGTCGGTCCAGATATCCACACGCGTCGCCTGCAGCGCTTCGCCGAGCAGCGCAGCGGTGTAATCGCTGCCGCCACGGCCCAGCGTGGTGGTGCGGCCTTTGCCTTCGCTGCCAATAAAGCCCTGCGTGATCACCAGCGCTTCTGCGGTGCGCGGCTGCAGCTGAGCCGCTGCCAGCGTTTTCAGCTCGGCCACATCCGGCTCGGCGCGGCCAAAACGGTCGCTGGTGCGCATCACTTTGCGGACGTCAAACCACTCGGCATTCACCTGGCGCTCGCGCAGGATCTCGACGAACAGCAGGCTCGACATCAGTTCGCCGTGGCTCACCAGCTCATCGGTCAGCGCGGTCGAACGGGCTAATGCCGCCGCTTCCGCCAGCATGATGATGTTCTCCAGCATGCGATCAATCTCCTGACGGATGACGTCCGGCGACTGCAGGCGATCGATGATGGCATATTGAATAGTGCGGATTTGATCCAGCAGATAAGCGCGCTGCTCGAGTTCCTGGCCTTCAGCCAGCGAAACCAGCAGGTTAGTCACGCCCGCCGAGGCAGAGAGCACCACCAGACGGGTATTGGCATCAGACAGCACGACGTCCGCGCTGCGGTTCATGGCATCGAAATCGGCAACGCTGGTGCCGCCAAATTTTGCCACGATCAACGATTGAGACATGTAACAAAACCTCGTGTCAGGTTATCTCCTCCCATTCGCGGAAGAGAAGATCGGGTAACAGCCTTGGCACAAGAGAAGAGCAGAATTGGACAGACAAGATCAGGAGATGAGTCACCAAAAGCACTTCACCTTGCGAAACGTCCGACTGCGGACGCTTCTGGTGACAACCCAGAGGATTCAGCCCCTGCAGCCGACAGCACAACACTCCGCGTGTTGCACCACCTCGGCGTCGCACCCCCTGATGTGTTCTCGCTGGATACGGATCCTCAAACACACTGCCTGGGCGACGCGCCTCTTCTGGCTTGCACCCGGAGGTACAAGTCGCGCGCACAAAATACTGATTAATTGTTCCGCTGTCCAGCCTTGCGGCGCCGGGAAAATTCATTTTTACACTTATGCAGCGCATTGCTAAACAAACCCGGAAGCCGCCAGCCGCCTAAAGTAGTCAGCGGTGCGAAAAAACCGGTGTTTTGCTGATGCCGCGCAGAGTAATGCGCGGCGAACCGGCCGACAATCGCCGCCGGATTTACCTGAAACGCTGCGGCTGGCGTCACAAATTTTTTCCTTTCAGTTGCAACTGTGGTCATACTGAAACGCGTGCAAGCCGTAACAAATGCTCAGCATGCCGGGCCAGACAGGATGCGCCCGGATGGAATGACGGTTCTTATATCAACAAGAGTGTTGCCATGAAAAATATCAATCCGACACAAACCGCAGCCTGGAAAGCGCTGCAGCAGCATTTTGATCAGATGAAATCGGTAGAGATTGCCGACCTGTTTGCGCAGGATGCCGATCGTTTTGCGAAATTCTCTGCCACCTTTGATGATCAGATGCTGGTGGATTTCTCAAAAAACCGCATCACCCAGGAAACCCTCGACAAACTCCAGGCGCTGGCGAAAGAGACCGATCTGGCGGGCGCCATCAAATCCATGTTCTCCGGTGAGAAGATTAACCGCACCGAAGATCGCGCCGTGCTGCACGTGGCCCTGCGCAACCGCAGCAATACGCCGATCCTCGTGGATGGCAAAGATGTAATGCCGGAAGTGAACGCGGTGCTGGCGAAGATGAAAGCCTTCTCAGAGCGCATCATCAGCGGCGAGTGGAAAGGCTACACCGGCAAGCCGATTACTGACGTGGTGAACATCGGTATCGGCGGTTCAGACCTCGGCCCATTCATGGTGACCGAAGCGCTGCGTCCGTATAAAAACCACCTCAACATGCACTTTGTTTCCAATGTTGATGGCACGCACATTGCCGAAACGCTGAAACCGCTTAGCCCGGAAACCACGCTGTTCCTCGTGGCGTCGAAAACCTTTACCACGCAGGAAACCATGACCAACGCCCATAGCGCGCGCGACTGGTTCCTGAACACCGCCGGCGATCAGCAGCACGTGGCGAAGCACTTTGCCGCGCTCTCAACCAACGCGAAAGCGGTCGGCGAATTTGGTATTGATACCGCCAACATGTTCGAGTTCTGGGACTGGGTCGGCGGCCGCTACTCACTGTGGTCCGCCATCGGTCTGTCGATCATCCTGTCCATCGGCTTCGAAAACTTCGAACAGCTGCTGAGCGGCGCGCATGCCATGGACCAGCACTTCGCGAACACGCCGGCGGAGCAAAACCTGCCGGTGCTGCTGGCGCTGATCGGTATCTGGTACAACAACTTCTTTGGTGCCGAAACCGAAGCGATTCTGCCGTACGACCAGTACATGCACCGTTTTGCCGCTTACTTCCAGCAGGGCAACATGGAGTCCAACGGTAAGTACGTCGACCGCGACGGCAACCCGGTGGATTACCAGACCGGTCCGATTATCTGGGGTGAACCCGGCACCAACGGGCAGCACGCGTTTTATCAGCTGATCCATCAGGGCACCAAGCTGATTCCATGCGACTTCATTGCGCCGGCGCAGACTCACAACGCGCTGGCCGATCACCACCAGAAGCTGCTTTCCAACTTCTTTGCTCAGACCGAAGCGCTGGCGTTTGGTAAAGCCCGCGAGGTGGTAGAGAAAGAGTTTACCGATGCCGGTAAATCGGCGGAGTCCGTCGCGCATATCGTGCCGTTCAAGGTGTTTGAAGGTAACCGCCCGACCAACTCGATTCTGCTGCGTGAAATCACTCCGTTCAGCCTCGGCGCGCTGATTGCGCTGTACGAGCACAAGATCTTCACTCAGGGCGCGATTCTCAACATCTTCACCTTCGATCAGTGGGGCGTTGAGCTGGGCAAACAGCTGGCTAACCGCATTCTACCGGAGCTGGAAAACGATGCGCAGATTAACAGCCACGATAGCTCCACCAATGGCTTAATTAATCGCTACAAATCCTGGCGTTAATTTCACGCTCAGGCTCATCAGGCGGCAGCACATGCCGCCTTTTTTTTGCTCCGATGAACTGCCCCGTGGCAAATAAGCGGATTTTGCTGCCACGCTGCGGTTAGATAATTCTTAAAATGGCCTAAGGAAAATCGGAAGATGCCATCATAAGTGGCGGGCTTATCTGATAAAAAATGGATCTGATTTGTCCGCCTCACCCACCTAAGCAATTGATTAAATTTGTCTTTCTATTTTAACCCTTTCAGGAAAATCTGATTATTCCTATTCCGTGCCATTTTTTAATGCAAAAGTGAAAAATGCTGCTGTGCTATAACGTCCTGCGCAAATATTCCAGCCAGCGAAAAAAGCGCAATTAAAAAAAGCAGCTAACGCCAATTCGCCTTATTTATCACCAGAAATGTCCTGCTTAATCCCCCTCTTTTTCTGGCGCTGAACTCTGGTAATTTGTTGCCCTATACTGAACGCGCCTTCAAGGCTGCCCTGAATACTCCCCCGCTGTCGCCCGGCGGCCCGGGAAACATTATTGCGCGCTGACCACGGTTAGCCAGTTGCATGCGGCCCAGCGGCCATCGGACGGCAGCGTACGGTATGACGGGTAATATCCTTCATTCACGTTTTATCAAGATGCAGGAAACGTTGTTATGAAAAAACTGATGGTTGCCGGTGCAGCCTTACTTTACGTTGCCGTTTCTTCCGCTGCGATTGCCGCACCGGAAGAAGCCGGTGCTGCAGCAGGCGCGCAGGCGGGAGCAATCTCGACCGGTGCGACCACCGCTGTGGGTATCGGCGCACTCGGTGCGTTAGTGGGTCTCGGCGTTGCCGCTGCTGGCGGTGGCGACGGTGCAAATACCGGTACAACAACCACTACCACAACGAGCACCACTCGTTGATGTAGCACCTTTAAACATAACCACACAGTCGTGTGGTTATTTTTTGTTTTTTGCCTCTATTGAGACAGGGATACACAGTGCGCCGACTCACTTTGCTGCTTCTTTGCCTGTTGCTGCAGGCTTGCACACAAACGCAAAAAGGCCTCGAACAGACCGTGATGCTCGCCATCAGCGGTCCGGACGATGTCACCGTCAGCGATGAACAAATCGCTAATCTGCCCTACGCCAGCCTGTATGCGCGCGTCGACAACGGTCCGCGCATCTTTGTGGTGCTGGGCTACCTGGAAAACGGCCAGCAGAAATGGGTGACCCAGGATAAAGCCATGCTGGTGATGCAGCACGGCCGCCTGGTGAAAACCCTCGGCCTGCGCGACAACCTGCAGGCCGTCAGTAACCTGGCGCAGGATCCGCTGGCCGATGCGCTGCGGCTGCAAAATGGCGCGCAGTGGACGCGCGTCGTGCAGTGGCGCGAGCAGGACAACGTGCGCGCCGCCACCGCCCACTCCACCTTTCAGCGCGGCGACGATGAAGTGCTGAACCTCGCCGGCGAGCGGGTGCCCTGCCGCGTCTGGCACGAAACGGTAGAGATGGAGAGCCCCGGCGTCAGCTGGCAGAACACCTTCTGGATCGATAACCGCGACGGTACGGTGCTGCAGGCGCAGCAGATGCTGGCGGCTGACCAGTTCCCGATTGCAACTACCCTTCTGAAGCCGGCGAAATCATGAAAAAAATCAATTCTTTGCTGGCGACATTCGCCCTCACGGCGGCCAGCCACGCGCTGGCGGATAGCCAGGTGACGGTACACCCTGCGCACGATCAGCGCAGTTTCCAGATCGATCATGCCAGCACGCTGAGCGAACTGGTAACGAACCCGGCGCTGCACAGCTGGTGGCCGGGCACGGTGATTGCCGAACGCGGTGCGACCGCCGTGGCGCAGCAGCAGCACGCTCAGCTGCTGGCGGATCTGCGCGCCTGGCAGGCCGACAGCGGTACTTCACTGGCCGCAACCATCGGCAGCGTAATCCAGCAGCTCAGCGCCCTGCAGGTTACCGGGCGCCAGTTTACTTCGCTCGATCCCGACTGGGTGCGGCTGCGTCCGGAAGCCAACCGTAAACTGCAGGGCAGCTACGACCTGTACATCGTGGCAGCGCCGACGCAGGTACGGGTGATGGGCGCACTCAGCCATCCCGGCAGTGAGAGCTGGCAGCCAGGACGCACGGTGCGTGACTACCTCGCGCCGCATGCGCGTTTATCGGGTGCCGAACGCAGCGTGGCCACGGTGATTGCGCCGTCAGGTGAGACGCAACAGGTGCCGATCGCCTACTGGAATCAGCGGCATGTTGAAGTCGAGCCTGGCAGCACCATCTGGCTGGGCTTCTCCACATGGAGCCTGCCCTGGGGCCAGCCTGATTTGAATGCGCGCATGCTTTCCGTTCTGACTCACCGGATGCCAGACTGATGAAAAAACAATTACTCCTCAGCCTGTTGGCTGCTTCTGTCGCCGCCGCATGCCAGGTGCAGGCGGAAACCTGGCCGGAACCGGTCGGTCCTTCACAATCTGATTTTGGCGGCGTGGGCCTGATGCAAACGCCGACCGCGCGCATGGCAAAAGAGGGCGAATTTAGCCTGAACTTCCGCGATAACGATCAATATCGCTACTATTCTGCGTCATTGCAGCTGTTCCCGTGGCTGGAAACCACGGTGCGCTATACCGACGTACGCACCCGTCGCTACAGTGCGGTGGAAGGCTTCAGCGGCAACCAGAGCTATAAAGACAAAGCCTTCGACCTGAAGCTGCGCCTGTGGCAGGAGAGCTTCTGGCTGCCGGAAGTGGCGGTCGGTTCGCGCGATTTGGGCGGTACCGGCCTGTTCGACAGTGAATATCTGGTGGCGAGTAAAGCCTGGGGACCGTTTGATTTCAGCCTCGGGCTGGGCTGGGGCTATCTCGGCAACAGCGGCACCATCAAAAACCCGTTCTGCTCCTACAGCGATAGCTTCTGCAGCCGCACCGGCGGCGGTTCGGCGGGTTCCATTAACGGCTCGCAGATGTTCCACGGCCCGGCGGCACTGTTTGGTGGCATCGAATACCAGACGCCGTGGCAGCCGCTGCGTCTGAAGCTGGAGTATGAAGGCAACGATTATCAGGACGATTTTGCCGGCCGGCTGGAGCAGCGCAGTAAGGTCAACGTTGGCGCAATCTATCGCCTTACCGACTGGGCGGATATCAACGCCAGCTACGAGCGCGGCAATACCTTTATGTTTGGCGTGACCGTACGCACCAACTTTAATTCCTTACACCAGTCGCACCTTGATAGCGCAAAACCGGCTTATCAGCCACAGCCGCAGGGCGATCTGCTGCAGCCGACGGTGGTCGCTAATCAGCTTACCGATCTGAAATACAATGCCGGACTGGATGGTCCGCGCATCCAGACCAAAGGCCGCACGCTATACGTTTCCGGTGAGCAGACCAAATATCGCGACACGCGCGAAGGCGTTGACCGCGCTAACCGCATCATCATGAACAATCTGCCGGCGGGCATTGATACGATTGAAGTCACCGAGTCGCGCTTTAACATGCCGCAGGTCACCACGCGCACCGATGTGGCCAGCCTGAATAACGAACTGCGCGGCTATCCGCTCGGCCACGAGCAGCCGCTGCAGCAGACGCGTGAAGAACCGATCGATCCGGGCACCACCGAACAGGGCTATTTCATCCGTAAGGATCGCCTCAACTACAGCCTGTCGCCGGTGCTGAACCAGTCGGTCGGCGGTCCGGAAAGCTTCTACATGTACCAGCTCGGCGTAATGGGCAATGTCGATTACTGGCTGACCGATCACTGGCTGATTGGCGGCAGCCTGTTTGGCAACATCGCCAATAACTATGACAAGTTCAACTACAACGGCGCGCCAGCCGACTCGACGCTGCCGCGCGTGCGCACCCACATTCGCGACTACGTGGAGAACAACGTTTACGTGAATGATCTGCAGGCCAACTACATGCGCTATCTCGGCAATGGCTTCTACGGCCAGGTGTACGGTGGCTATCTGGAAACCATGTACGGCGGCGTGGGCGGCGAACTGTTGTATCGCCCGGTGGACAGCAACTGGGCTTTTGGTCTCGATGCGAACTACGTGAAGCAGCGTGACTGGGACAACATGATGCAGTTCACCGATTACAAGGCGCCGACCGGGCACCTTACCGCTTACTGGCGTCCGTGGTTCATGCAGGATGTGCTGGTGAAAGCCAGCGTCGGTGAATATCTGGCGAAGGACAAAGGGGTCACGCTGGATGTGTCGAAGCGCTTTGACAGCGGCGTGATGGTCGGCTTCTACGCCACCAAAACCAACGTGTCAGCCGAAGCGTATGGCGAAGGGGATTTCACCAAAGGTTTCTATATTTCGATTCCGATGGATCTGTTTACCGTCACGCCAACCCGTGGCCGTGCGCAGGTGAACTGGGTGCCGCTGACGCGTGACGGCGGTCAGATGCTGGGCCGTAAGTACCAGCTGTACGATCTGACCGCCGATCGCGATGCGCGTTTTTATTAAATCGTAGCGCGGGGTTAAACCCGCGCCATTTAACGGTGCGCATTAATGCGCACCCTACGTGAACCATGTAGGGTCGCCATTGATGGCGACCGCCTGCCAGCATTTGATTGCGCGCGCTGCGCCGGCAATTCATCAATCCGCGTCGTAGCCTAAATTCGGTGCCAGCCAGCGTTCCACGTCGCTGACGCTCATGCCTTTACGCGCCGCGTAATCTTCCACCTGGTCGCGCTGAATCTGCGCCACGGCGAAATATTTACTCTCCGGATGACTAAAATACCAGCCGGACACCGCGGCACCGGGCCACATGGCAAAAGATTCGGTCAGTTTCATGCCGGTGTGATGCTCCACATCCAGCAGCTGCCAGATTTGTGCCTTCTCGGTGTGTTCCGGACAGGCCGGATAGCCCGGCGCCGGACGAATGCCCTGGTAATTTTCGCGAATCAGCTCGTCGTTGCTGAGATTTTCATGGGCGGCATAGCCCCAGATCACCTTACGCACGCGCTCATGCAGATATTCGGCAAACGCCTCCGCCAGGCGATCCGCCACCGCTTTTACCATGATTTTGTTGTAATCATCGTGCTGCTGGTCGAACGCCGCCGCCAGCGCATCCTCCTCCAGCCCGCCGGTGACGGCAAACGCGCCGAGATAATCCGCTTTACCACTGGATTTCGGCGCCACGAAGTCCGCCAGACAGTAGTTGGCAAAGTCGGTTTTTTCCGTTTGCTGACGTAAATGATGGCTGACGCACAGCACCTCGTGCCGGGTCTCGTCACGGTAGATTTCAATGTCGTCGCCAACCCGGTTAGCCGGGAAAATACCGACCACGCCGCGCGGCCTGAGCGTGCCCTGCGCGCTGAGGTTATCCAGCATCGCATTGGCATCGGCAAACAGCCGCGTGGCTTCTTCGCCCACCACCTCATCTTCCAGGATGCGCGGATATTTGCCGGCCAGCGACCAGGTCATAAAAAACGGCGTCCAGTCAATGTAGTTGCGCAGCGTATCGATACTGGCCTCCACTGCGCTGACGCCGGTACGATGCGCCACCGGTGGCGTGTAGCGTTGCCAGTCAATGACGTAATGATTATCGCGCGCGGCCTGTAGCGTGACCGGCGGCGTGCGCGGCTTTTTACGCGCGTGCTGAATCCGCACGGTCTCGTACTCCTTACGCGTGCGCGCCACGAACGCCTCTTTCAGCGTGGGCGACAGCAGCGAAGAGACCACGCCGACGGTGCGCGAGGCGTTCTGCACATAAACCGTCGGGCCGCTGTAATTCTGCTCAATCTTCACCGCCGTGTGCGCTTTCGAGGTGGTGGCCCCGCCAATCAGCAGCGGCAGCGTAAAGCCCTGGCGCTCCATCTCTTTCGCCACGTTCACCATCTCGTCGAGCGACGGGGTAATCAGGCCGGAAAGTCCGATGATGTCGGCGTTTTCCTCACGCGCGGTTTTCAGGATTTTGTCGCCCGGCACCATCACGCCCAGGTCGATGATTTCGTAGTTGTTACACTGCAGCACCACGCCAACAATGTTTTTGCCGATGTCATGCACGTCGCCTTTTACCGTCGCCAGCACGATTTTACCGTTGCTGCGGCCGGCCTCTTTGCTCGCCTGGATAAAGGGTTCGAGGTAGGCCACCGCCTGCTTCATCACGCGCGCCGATTTCACCACCTGCGGCAGGAACATTTTGCCCTCACCAAACAGATCGCCGACCACATTCATGCCGGACATCAGCGGCCCTTCAATGACTTCAATCGGCCGTGCCGCAGCCTGGCGTGCTTCTTCAGTGTCCTGCTCGATAAACTCGGTGATGCCTTTCACCAGCGAATATTCCAGCCGCTTCACCACGTCCCAGCTGCGCCATTCGGCCTGCTGCTTGTCCTGCTCACCCTCGCCTTTGTTGCCGCGATACTTCTCCGCCAGCGCCAGCAGTCGCTCGGTGCCATCGTCGCGCCGGTTGAGGATCACGTCCTCAACCGCATCGCGCAGCTCCGCCGGCAAATCGTCATAAATCGCCAGCTGACCGGCGTTGACGATGCCCATGTCCATGCCGTTGCGGATGGCGTAGTAGAGGAACACCGCGTGAATCGCCTCGCGCACCGGTTCGTTACCGCGGAACGAGAACGACACGTTGGAGACGCCGCCGGAGATCATCGCATGCGGCAGTTCGCGTTTGATGTCTTCACAGGCACCGATGAAATCCATCGCGTAGTTGTTGTGCTCTTCGATGCCGGTGGCCACGGCAAAGATATTGGGGTCGAAAATGATGTCTTCCGGCGGGAAACCGACCTCTTCGGTGAGGATGTGGTAGGCGCGGCGGCAGATCTCAATTTTGCGCGCGTGGGTGTCCGCCTGGCCCACTTCGTCGAACGCCATTACCACCACCGCCGCGCCGTAGCGCCGCACTTTGCGCGCGTGCTCAATAAACGGCTCGACGCCCTCTTTCATCGAGATGGAGTTGACGATGCCTTTGCCCTGAATGCACTGCAGGCCTTTCTCAATCACCTCCCATTTCGAGGAGTCGATCATGATCGGCACACGCGCAATATCCGGCTCACCGGCAATCAGGTTGAGAAAGCGCACCATGGCCGCTTCCGCATCCAGCATGCCTTCATCCATATTGATATCGATAATCTGCGCGCCGTTTTCCACCTGCTGGCGCGCCACGTCCAGCGCTTCGTTGTACTTCTCTTCTTTAATCAGGCGCTTAAATTTGGCCGAGCCGGTCACGTTAGTGCGCTCACCCACGTTGACGAACAGTGAATCGGCCTGAATATTGAGCGGTTCGAGGCCAGACAAACGGCAGGCGACGGCTATTTCCGGTAGCGGTCGCGGTGGCACGCCCTCGACCGCTGCCGCCATCGCCGCAATGTGCTGCGGCGTGGTGCCACAGCAGCCACCAATAATGTTGAGGAAACCGGCGCGCGCCCACTCGCCAATCTGCGCCGCCATCGTCGCCGCATCAAGGTCATATTCGCCGAAGGCATTCGGCAGACCGGCGTTAGGGTGGGCGCTGACATAGCCTTCGGCAATGCGCGACAGCTCCTGCACATACTGGCGCAGTTCGTCCGGGCCAAGCGCGCAGTTGAGGCCGAACGACAGCGGCTCCGCGTGGCGCAGTGAGTTGTAGAATCCTTCCGTGGTCTGGCCGGAGAGCGTACGGCCTGACGCATCGGTAATGGTGCCGGAGATCATCAGCGGCAGCGTCACGCCCATCGCTTCCATCTCGCTCTGTACCGCATAGATCGCCGCTTTGGCATTCAGGGTATCGAACACCGTTTCGATCATGATGATGTCAGCACCGCCGCTAATCAGCGCATGGGTCGATTCGCGGTAGGCGTCCACCAGCTGATTGAAGGTGATGTTACGAAACGCGGGATCGTTGACGTCAGGCGAGATCGAGCAGGTGCGGTTGGTCGGGCCGAGCACGCCAGCAACGTAGCGCGGGCGATCGGGCGTTTTTGCCGTCCACGCGTCGGCGCAGGCGCGCGCCAGTTTCGCCGCTTCGAAGTTGATCTCCGCCGACAGCGCGGCCATTTCATAGTCGGCCATGGCAATCGGGGTGGCGTTGAAGGTGTTGGTTTCGAGAATATCCGCACCAGCCGCCAGGTAAGCATCGTGGATTTCGCGAATGACGTCCGGCTTACTCAGCACCAGCAGGTCATTATTGCCTTTCACATCGCACGGCCAGTCAGCGAAGCGGCTGCCGCGAAAATCCTGCTCATCCAGTTTGTAACTCTGGATCATGGTGCCCATGCCACCGTCCAGAATCATAATGCGTTGTGCCAGCTGCTGCTGTAGCGTTGCGGTTTTATTGCTCACTCTTGCCCCATCCACGTCATTACGCTGGCTAAATGCCAGCCAGTCATACTGGCACAACTTTCAAATGAGCAAAAGTCACCCGTTTACGGCCACCGGCGGCAAAACGACCAGCAGATCCGACCAGTCAGCCAGCGTTTGCATTCATACCATTAAAAACGAAAATGGTTTCCATACCTGCAATGACTGTGGAGATGTTATGGCAACCCCTGCGCCCGCGAAACGCGGCAAAAAACCCCGTACGGCTCCGGTGGCCAGTGCCCCTGCCGGCGGCCAGGTACAATCTCTGACGCGCGGGCTGCGTTTACTGGAGCTGATTGCCGAATCACACGGTAGCGTGGCGCTGACCGAGCTGGCGCAACAGGCCGGGCTTCCCAACTCCACCACTCATCGCCTGCTGACTACCATGCAGCAGCAGGGATTTGTGCATCAGGTGGGCGACCTCGGTTTATGGACCATTGGCGCTCATGCCTTTGTGGTCGGCAGCAGTTTTCTGCAGAGCCGCAATCTGCTAGCGATCGTGCACCCGATCCTGCGCCGGCTGATGGAAGAAGCCGGCGAAACCGTGAATCTGGCGGTGCTGGATCTCAGTGATTATCAGGCGGTGATTATTGACCAGGTACAGTGCACCCAGCTGATGCGCATGTCAGCGCCGATTGGCGGCAAGTTGCCGATGCATGCGTCCGGTGCCGGCAAAGCGTTTCTCGCTCACCTTAGCGATGATCAGGTCACCGCTCTGCTGCATCAGAAGGGATTACATCACTACACGCCGAAAACCCTGATGTCGCCGCATAGCCTGAAGGAGAATCTGGCGCTGATCCGTAAGATGGGTTTTTCGCACGACGACGAAGAGCACGCGCTCGGCCTGCGCTGTGTGGCGGCACCGATTTATGATGAACACGGCGAACCGTTTGCCGCCATCTCCATCTCCGGCCCGCTGGCGCGCATGACCGACGACCGCATTACTGAACTCGGGGCGCTGGTGATCCGCGCGGCGAAGCAGGTAACACTGAGCTATGCCGGCCGCTAGGCGGCCACTGACGCGTAGCGCGCGCTGAAACGCTGTCCGGCGCGCCACGCCATCACCTCTTCGATATGCCCGGCACGGATCCGCGCCTGCAGTGCGCGCCACCAGCCGGGATCGAACAACTGCGGATGCAGCGCCTGCAGCAGTTTTCCGGTCGCCGGTTCGCTGCACAGCGCGTAGCGGAAGGTTTCCGGAAACACATCATCCGGCCCGACGCTGTACCACGGCTCGGCCTGCAGCTCATCCTCTTCGTAACGCGCCGCCGGGACATCGCGGAACACCAGCTCGGTCATCGGGCGGATTTCATCATAGTCGTAAAACACCACGCGGCCATGGCGCGTCATGCCGAAGTTTTTAAACAGCATATCGCCGGGGAAGATATTGGCCGCCGCCAGCTGACAAATCGCATCGCCGTACTCCTCAATGGCGTGCTGGCGCTGTTCCGGCGTCGCCTGCATCAGCCACAGGTTAAGCGGCTGCATACGACGCTCCAGCCATAAGTGGCGGATGATCACTACGTCATCGCGCAGCTCGATTTTTTCCGGAATCTCGCGCTCAAATTCCGCCATCAGCGCCGCCGGAATGCGCGCGCGCGGGATGGCGAAATGCTCAAACTCCTGGGTGTCAGCCATGCGCCCGACGCGGTCATGCTCTTTGACCAGCCGGTAACAGGCGCGCACCTGCGCATCCGTCACCTCTTTTTGCGGCGCGAAGCGATCTTTAATCACCTTAAATACCCGATCAAAACCGGGCAGCGTGAATACCAGCATCACCATACCGCGCACGCCGGGTGCGATGGTGAATGCTTCCTGACTATGCGCCAGGTAATCTAAATATTCGCGATAGCATTCGGTTTTACCGTGTTTCTGGCAGCCAATCGCCATGTAACGCTCGGCAAGGGTTTTGCCCGGCAAAATCGGCTGCAGCCAGGCCACCAGCGCGGCTGGCACCGGCGCGTACACCATGAAATAGGCGCGGGCAAAGCCAAACACGATGCTGGCGTCATTGCTGTCGGTGAGACAGGTATCGATCCACAACCGGCCGGCGTCGTCGCGCTGAATCGGCAGCAGACACGGCACAATCTCGCCCGCGCTCAGCTGCAGCCGCGCCACAATCCAGGCGGTTTTGTTGCGATAAAACAGCTCGCTGGCGACGTCCAGCGTGGCATGGGCCAGCTGTGCCGCGCTGAACTGCTCGTGCAAATGACGCACAATCCAGCCGATGTCGCGCGTCTGATCCTGCCACGTCAGCCGCAACGGAATGTCATTCAATACCTGACGCAGCGTCTCATGCCAGTTGTGCTGCGGCCGGTACAGGCGCGACAGCGGTCGCTGCGCCGGCGGCGCGGGCGCGTACGGCTGTGACGGCAGGATAAACAGCCGCTCAGGCAGTAAGTGGCTGTGCCCCAGCAAGCGACAATAGACAGAATTAAAAAAGCTTTCGGCAATTTCATGACGCGGATAGCCCGGCAGCAGTGTGGCATAATGGCTTTTCACCCGCAGCCAGAAGGCGTCATCCCAGTCGGCCATCTCGTTGAGGATGCGCAACTGATTGGCGACCAGTCCGACGTGATGATCGTACAAATGGATACGCGCTTTCATCGCCTGCTGCACCGCCTGCCAGTCCGCCTGTTCAAAGCGCTGCTGCGCGCCTGCGGTAATATCGAGAAAGCGACCGTACTGCGCATCAAAACCCTGCAGAATCGTGTGGGCGATAAGGGATTCTCTCGGTGACATCTGCAATCTCCGGCAAGCGTGAGCCAGTGAAGCGGTGCGCCATGCTGCGCACCGCGAGTACGCTGATCAGAACTGTGCGGCTTCGGTGGAGCCGGTCAGCGCGGTAACTGACGAGCTGCCGCCCTGAATCACCGTGGTTATGCGGTCAAAATAACCGGTGCCCACTTCCTGCTGATGCGCAGAGAAGGTGTAGCCGCGTTCGCGTGCGGCAAATTCCGGCTGCTGCACCTTTTCCACGTAGTGGCGCATGCCTTCGCCCTGCGCATAAGCGTGCGCGAGGTCGAACATGTTGAACCACATGCTGTGAATGCCGGCCAGAGTGATGAACTGAAAGCGGTAGCCCATCTCGCTCAGTGCCTGCTGGAAGCGGGCAATGGTGCGATCGTCGAGATTCTTCTTCCAGTTAAACGAAGGCGAGCAGTTGTAAGCCAGCAGCTTGCCGGGATACTGCGCGTGAATCGCCTCGGCGAAGCGCTGCGCCAGCGCCAGATCCGGCGTGGAAGTTTCGCACCACAGCACATCGGCATACGGCGCATACGCCAGGCCACGGGCTATCGCCTGTTCGATACCGGCATGGGTGCGGAAGAAGCCTTCAGCGGTCCGTTCCCCGGAAATAAACGGCGCATCGCGCTCGTCGCAATCGGAGGTAATCAGATCGGCAGCGTCGGCATCGGTGCGTGCAATCAGCACCGTGGGCACATCCATCACATCGGCCGCCAGCCGCGCCGCCACCAGTTTCTGAATCGCTTCCTGCGTCGGCACCAGCACCTTGCCGCCCATGTGCCCGCACTTCTTCACCGCCGCCAGCTGATCTTCAAAGTGCACCGCGCCGGCGCCGGCCTGAATCATCGCTTTCATCAGCTCAAAAGCATTGAGCACCCCACCAAATCCGGCTTCCGCATCGGCGACAATCGGCAGGTAGTAATCGATAAAGCCGTCATCGTCCGGCGACAGTCCGCTCGTCCACTGGATTTGATCGGCGCGCTGAAAACTTTGGTTAATACGTTCCACCACGTTCGGCACCGAATTGACCGGGTAGAGCGACTGGTCCGGATACATCTGCCCGGCCAGATTTGCATCGGCCGCCACCTGCCAGCCGGAGAGATAAATCGCCTCAATGCCGGCTTTCGCCTGCTGCACCGCCTGTCCGCCGGTCAGGGCACCGAGGCTGTTGATATAGCCTTTGCGCGCGTCACCGTTCAGGAGTGCCCACAGCTTTCTCGCGCCGCGATCCGCCAGCGTGCAGGCGGGATTAACGGAGCCGCGCAGGTTAATGACCTCTTCGGCGCTGTAAGGACGGGTAATGCCCTGCCAGCGTGATGCCAGCCAGCTATTTTCCAGTTGAGCGATCTGTTGGGTACGATTTGACATAGCAGTATCTCCAGAGTCAGGGCAGCAGGCGGTAGCCCGGCAGGGTGAGGAAAGGAACCAGTTGTTCGTCGGTGGTGATTTGCGCCATCAGCGCAGCCGCATCTTTGTAGCGACCGGCGTCAAAGCGCGAGTCACCCAGGCTGTGGCGCAGGGCCGCCAGCTCTTCATCAAGAAACTGTTCGAACAGCGCGGCGGTCACCAGCTGACCATCGCTGAGGATTTGCTTGTGGTGAATCCACTGCCAGATGGAGGTGCGGGCAATCTCCGCGGTAGCGGCATCCTCCATCAGCCCATCAATAGGCACGCAGCCATTGCCGCTGATCCACGCTTCCAGATACTGCAGCGCAACACGGATGTTGGCGCGCATTCCGGCTTCGGTGCGCTGACCACGGCACGGGCGCAGCAGGCGCTCGGCGGTGATCGGCGTATCCTGTTCACGACTGACGTGCAGCTGATTGGGGCGATCGCCCAGCTGACGGTCAAACTCCGCCATGGCGATATCCGCCAGGCCAGGATGGGCGACCCAGGTACCGTCATGGCCGTTGCCCGCTTCCCGTGCTTTGTCCTCCTGCACTTTCTGCATCACCCAGGCGTTGCGTTCAGCGTCTTTGGCCGGGATCAGCGCCGACATGCCGCCCATCGCCAGCGCACCGCGCCGGTGGCAGGTTTTGATCAGCAGGCGCGAATAAGCCTCGAGGAACGGCTGGTCCATGCTGATCTGCTGACGATCCGGCAGAATGCGGTCACCATGCTGGCCCAGCGTTTTGATGTAGCTGAAGATGTAATCCCAGCGACCACAGTTGAGGCCAACCACGTGATCGCGCAGTTCCCACAGGATCTCATCCATCTGGAATACCGCGGGTAGCGTCTCGATCAGTACCGTGGCTTTGATGGTGCCGCGCGGCAGATCGAAACGATCTTCACTGAAGCGGAAGATTTCCCGCCACCATGCCACTTCCGCCGCATGCTCGGTTTTCGGCAGATAGAACCACGGACCGTGGCCCTTCTCCAGCAGCGCGGTGACGTTGTGAAACAGATAGAGCGCAAAGTCGAATAACCCGCCGGGAATGGCCCGATCGCGCCACTCAACATGCTTCTCATCCAGATGTAAGCCGCGAACCCGGCACATCAGCAGCGCCGGATCGGATCGTAACTGGTAGATCTTGCCGTTTTCGCTGGTGAAGCTCAGCGTGCCGTTAACCGCATCGCGCAGCGCCAGCTGGCCATCAAGCAGTTTTTGCCAGGTCGGTGCCAGCGAATCCTCAAAATCGGCCATGAACACTTTGACGTTAGCGTTCAGCGCGTTGATCACCATTTTGCGATCTGGCGGACCGGTAATTTCGACGCGGCGATCGCGCAACAGCTGAGGAATGGGCCTCACCTGCCAGTCACTTTGCCGAATGGAAGCGGTTTCCGAATCAAAGTCTGGCAACGCCCCCTGATCGTAGCGCTGCTGGCGCTGCTGACGCGCTTTCAGCAGACGCTCGCGCTCGGGTGCAAAGCGCACTACCAGCGAGTGCAGGAAATCAATGGCTTCGGGCGTCAGCAGCTGCTTTTCCGCGTGGGTAAAGGGCTGGCTAAAGGTCAGTGTCGGGCTGATAACCGTGTCTGTCATGCGGGCTGCCTCCTGGTTTGATCCTTTTTCTAACAACAGGATCGGGCTGTAGGGTGTTTTTTAACCGGCAAGATCAGAGCATAATCATTTTTATTTTAATTTCAAAAGCTATTTCCATTTTGGTGTTTATTTGATTTTATTTATCTGATTTAACTGTAATTTAATCTCACGAAATAAAGGCAATACGTTCCATCATAGAAAAAAGGCAAAAAAAAGCCGCGACAACACGCGGCTGTCACGGCAGGTTTAAACGCGCTTTTAGCAGGCGTTTTACTCGAGCGTTGGATTCATGTGGCGCAGATCGAATGGTGTAATCTGGTAGACGTAGTAGTTGAGCCAGTTGGAGAACAGCAGGTTGCCGTGGCTACGCCAGGTGGCGCGCGGCGGCAATTCCGGGTTGTCCTGCGGGAAGTAGTTGAACGGCACCTCAGGGTGCAGGCCGGCCTCGTAGTCCCGATGGTACTCACCCGACAGCGTAAGAGCGTCATATTCCGGATGGCCGGTGACAAACGCCAGTCGTTTGTCTTTACTCGCCATCAGATAGGCACCGGTGCTCTCTGATTCGGCAAACAGCTCGAGATCGGTATAGTCACGAATCAGCTGGCTGGGAAAATCAGCATAGCGTGAATGCGGTGCCAGGAAGTTGTCATCAAAACCGCGCGTCAGTAGCGCGTGCGGATGAAGGATCTGATGCTCATAGACGCCAGACAGCTTGTTCTGTCGCGTCTGTTTAGGAATGCCATACAGGATGTTAAGCGCCGCCTGCACCGCCCAGCAAACGAACAGGGTAGAAGTGACGTGCTCTTTCGCCCAGTGCAGCACGCGCTGAATCTGTGGCCAGTAGGCAACATCATTGAAATCAACCAGCCCCAGCGGCGCGCCGGTGACAATCAGGCCGTCAAAGTTATCGTTAGCGATATCGTCGAAGTTGCAGTAGAAGTTGTTCAGATGCTCGCTTGGCGTGTTGCGCGACTCGCGGCTGTCGATGCGTAACAGCTGAACATCGATCTGCAGTGGCGAGTTAGAGAGCAGGCGCAGAAACTGGTTTTCGGTCTCAATTTTTTTGGGCATCAGGTTAAGAATCAATACTTTAAGCGGACGAATCTCCTGAACACTGGCGCGCGATGAGGTCATGACAAAGACATTCTCATTACGCAAAAAATTCACTGCCGGTAATTCGTCGGGGATCCTGATTGGCATAACCTGCTGACCTCTTGCTGATAACCATATAAACGTTTAGACATCCAGATGCCCGAGATTAGCCTGGCTGCCGCTGGATGTCGAGTCTTCATGCGGTTTATGAAAATGTTTCAGCATTGAGCGGCAATGGCCGCGAGCGCCGCGCGGTGAGCAGCAGCAATAAGGTCGGAATAAAAGCGCGTCAGAATTTTTTCAGGATTAAATAAGTCGTTATGGAGGGGTTTTTAGCGGGAAATTTGCCGGAGTACGGACGTAAAAAAGCCCCGGACTCTCGTCCGGGGCTTCTTTACTTATTTGATGCCTGGCAGTTCCCTACTCTCGCATGGGGAGGCCCCACACTACCATCGGCGCTACGGCGTTTCACTTCTGAGTTCGGCATGGGGTCAGGTGGGACCACCGCGCTGTTGCCGCCAGGCGTATTCTGTTTTCGTCCGTGTCTTTCGCGCTCTGACTGCGTTGCCCCGCTCGCGCCGCTCAGTCACATACTCGTGTATGCTCCTTCACGTCGTCTCGCGTGCCGCCTTGTCACAGCACAAAATCCACTGGACGTAATCCGGTGAACAAAGCTGAAAATTCTTTCGGTCTCTCGGACCAAAACGCCTCTGGCGTTGTAAGG